>CAIJQQ010000057.1 GCA_903822825.1 uncultured Burkholderiales bacterium
CCGCTTTGGAGGTGCTCTGGGTGATGCTCATGACGGCACCGGACTGGGTGATGGCGGCTGCACCTTGCACAACCTGGCCACCTGAAGGTAACGCATTGCCCGCAGGTGCTGCCCATGTCATGCTGACCACGGCGCAAGACGCTGTGAGCAGACCCACGTATCGAGCTACGCCGTAAATATTGGCTTGAACTGAGGCGCCTGAGCCATCAAAAGTGCCAACTGATGCGCCAGAAGCTTTGCCCTGGCTGGTGGCATGTTCTCCTGTGGCAACCAACGTGCCCAAGCGTTTAGAAAATACGGTTTTGTAACTTCTTTTGTTCATAAATCATTCCTAAAGAGTCAATCAACGATCTGAATAAACAATTTAACCTAAAAAATAGATTTTTATCGATCACAAATAACTACTTGGAAAAATTTTTTTCGATTCCACGATTCCAAGGGAAAGTGAAACACCCTGCATTTGAAATGCCCCAACAGAAGCTGGACAAGCTTCAAGGTGGCTGTGCGTAACTGCCAAGCAAGTTTCAAGCTCAAACTGGCAGAGACTTTTGGCTGGTGAAGGAGGCGCGAAGCTGATGGCCTTGCATTGGACAGTGTCAAAAAGGAAGGTTCACACCTAGGTGAGGCATTACAGCCTGCAAGGCATTGACGGGCTAAGGCGCAAGCGAAGCAAGTACATTGCGAAGATCAAGTGACAGACAACCGTCCACCCTCTGGGAGCAGTTCGAATCAGGGCGATGCATTAGGCATCTGTACGCAAAAAACCATGCGATGCCTGCTCAAGCTAAAAAGCCGCCAACCCTTTCAGGTTGGCGGCTTCTTTATTTGCAGCGCGAAGCGTTTACTTCTTGCTAGGTGGCAAGTCCGTACAACTGCCATGCGCCACCTCCGCCGCCATGCCAATGCTTTCACCCAGCGTGGGGTGCGGATGAATAGTCTTGCCGATGTCCACAGCGTCTGCGCCCATTTCGATGGCCAATGCGATCTCGCCAATCATGTCGCCCGCGTGCGTGCCCACCATGCCGCCGCCCAAGATCTTGCCGTGGCCGTGGGCCTCGGGTGAATCGTCAAACAGCAGTTTGGTCACGCCTTCGTCGCGGCCGTTGGCAATGGCGCGGCCAGAAGCCGTCCAAGGGAACAAGCCCTTTTTCACCTTGATGCCTTGCGCTTTGGCTTGGTCTTCGGTCAAGCCCACCCAGGCCACTTCGGGGTCGGTGTAGGCCACGCTGGGGATGACGCGGGCATTGAACGCAGCGGCTGCCAGCTCTTTGTTGCCTTGCAGTTCACCCGCAATCACCTCAGCCGCCACATGAGCTTCGTGCACCGCTTTGTGCGCCAGCATGGGCTGGCCCACGATGTCGCCAATGGCGAAGATGTGCGGCACGTTGGTGCGCATCTGGATGTCGACGTTGATGAAGCCGCGGTCGGTCACAGACACGCCTGCTTTTTCAGCGGCGATTTTTTTGCCGTTGGGTGTGCGGCCCACGGCTTGCAACACCAGGTCGTACACCTGCGGCGCGGGGGGCGTGCCACCCGGTTCAGCGCTCTCGAACGTCACCTCAATGCCTTCGGGCAAGGCGCGTGCGGACACGGTCTTGGTCTTGAGCATGATGTTGTCAAAGCGCTTGGCGTTCATCTTTTGCCAAATTTTCACCAAGTCGCGGTCAGCGCCTTGCATGAGGCCGTCCATCATTTCCACCACATCCAGGCGTGCGCCCAGCGTGCTGTAGACGGTGCCCATTTCCAGGCCGATGATGCCGCCGCCCAAAATCAGCATGCGCTTGGGCACCTCTTTGAGTTCCAAAGCGCCGGTGCTGTCGACCACGCGGGGATCATGGGGCATGAAAGGCAAACGCACAGCTTGCGAGCCTGCAGCAATGATGGCGCGCTTGAACGCGATCACTTTTTTACTGCCGTTTTGTTCTTGTGCAGTGCCCGTGGTCTCCGACACTTCGAGGTGGTTTGCCCCTACGAATTGGCCCAAGCCGCGCACGGTGGTGACCTTGCGCATCTTGGCCATGGCGGCCAAGCCGCCAGTGAGTTTGCCAATGACTTTTTCTTTGTGGCCGCGCAGCTTGTCGATGTTGACGACGGGCTTGCCGAAGTCCACACCGAGGTCAGCCATGTGGGCCACTTCGTCCATCACTGCGGCCACATGCAAAAGGGCTTTAGAGGGGATGCACCCCACGTTCAAACACACGCCACCCAAGGTGGCGTAGCGCTCAACAATGACCACGTTCAAGCCCAGGTCAGCCGCACGGAACGCAGCCGAGTAACCGCCAGGGCCACCGCCCAACACGAGTACATCGCACTCGACGTCGGCCGAGCCGCCGAAGCTGGAGGCCACAGGTGCGGGGGCAGTTGCAACGGGTGCAGCAGCGGATGCCACGGGAGCGACAGCTGCAGCAGGCGCAACGGCTTGGGCCGCCGCAGCACCCTCGCCTTCCAGCACCAACACCACCGAGCCTTGCTTGACCTTGTCGCCGAGCTTGACCTTGAGTTCCTTGACCACACCACCGTGGCTGCAAGGAATTTCCATGGAAGCCTTGTCGCTCTCCACAGTGATCAGACTTTGGTCAGGTTTGACGGTATCGCCCACCTTGACCATCAGCTCGATCACGGTGACTTCGTCGAAGTCGCCAATGTCGGGGACTTGGATATCAATCAGTGCCATACCGAGTCCTTAGAGCAACACGCGACGGAAGTCGCTGAGGATTTGACCCAGGAACGCGTTGAAGCGTGCCGCTGCGGCGCCGTCGATCACGCGGTGGTCCCATGTCAAAGAAAGAGGCAGCATCAATCGCGGCACAAATTCTTTGCCGTTCCACACGGGTTCCATGGTGCTCTTGCACACACCGAGGATGGCCACCTCGGGCGCGTTGATGATGGGCGTGAAGTACTTGCCACCAATGCCGCCAAGGCTGGAGATGGTGAAGGTCGCGCCGCTCATTTCTGCGGGGCCGAGTTTGCCGTCACGGGCTTTCTTGGCCAGCTCGCCCATTTCTTGGCTGATTTGCAGCACGCCTTTTTTGTCGCAATCGCGGATGACGGGCACCATCAAACCATTGGGCGTGTCAGCGGCAAAGCCGATGTGCCAGTAGTTTTTGTAGACGATGGCATCGCCGTCGAGCGAGCTGTTGAACTCGGGGTATTTCTTGAGTGCGGCCACGCAGGCCTTGATCAAGAAGGCCAGCATCGTGACTTTGACACCCGACTTTTCGTTCTCTTTGTTGGTCGAGACGCGGAAGGCTTCGAGGTCAGTGATGTCGGCATCGTCGTGGTTGGTGACCGCCGGAATCATGATGGCGTTGCGAAGCAAGTTGGCACCGCTGATCTTCTTGATGCGGCCCATCTCTTTGCGCTCGATCGGGCCGAACTTGGCAAAGTCGACCTTGGGCCATGGGATGAGTCCCAGCTCCGAACCACCACCGCCCGAGGCCGCAGGGGCTTTGGCCGCTTGCGCCTTGGTTTGCGCAGTACCCGACATGACGGCTTTGGTGAAGGCTTGAATGTCGTTCGCCGTGATGCGGCCTTTGAGGCCGGAGCCTTTGACTTCGTCGAGCGGCACGCCCAGTTCGCGGGCGAATTTGCGCACCGAGGGCGACGCGTGGGGCAAGCCCACCGTGGTGCCGCCGGGTGCGTGCGCTGGTGCTGCCACCGCAGCGGCAACTGCGGCCACAGGGGCTTGTGCGGTCGCCGGGGCCGAAGCCACAGGAGCCGCCACTGCTGCAGCCACTGTCACCACTGGCGCAGCCACAGCAGCAATGCCTTCCAGCACGGCCAGCAGGTCGCCGATGTTGACGGTGTCGCCGACTTTGACTTTGAGTTCTTTGAGCACGCCAGCCGCTGAGGACGGGATTTCCATCGAGGCTTTGTCGGACTCCACGGTGATCAGCGATTGCTCGACCTTGATGGTGTCGCCAGGCTTGACCATGACTTCGATGACCACCACGTCTTTGAAGTCGCCAATGTCGGGCACAAACACTTGCACGGGGCCAGATGCCGCAGCAACAGGCGCAGCAGCCACGGGAGCGGCGGGGGCGGGTGCAGCCACTGCAGCGGCAGGCGCAGGAGCTGCGGCCGCACCAGCGGCTTCCAACACCAACACGATGGAGCCTTGCTTGACCTTGTCGCCCAGGGCCACGCGCATTTCTTTGACGACGCCCGCCTTGCTCGACGGGATTTCCATCGAGGCTTTGTCGGACTCGACGGTGATCAGCGACTGCTCGGCTTTCACGGTGTCGCCCACTTTGACCATCAACTCGATGACGGTGACTTCATCAAAATCCCCGATGTCCGGGACTTGTACTTCTACCAATGCCATGTGTGTCTCCCGGATTTATGCGTAGAGCGGGTTGATCTTGTCGACATTGATGCCGTACTTTTTGATCGCCTCGGCCACCTGCGCAAGCGGCACTTTGCCCTCTTCGCTCAGGGCCTTGAGGGCCGCGACCACGATGTAATGGCGGTTGACCTCGAAGTGTTCACGCAACTTGCTGCGAAAGTCCGAGCGGCCAAAACCGTCGGTGCCCAGCACTTTGAAAGTGCGGCCAGTGCCATCTGCATTTTTGGGTATGAACGGACGGATCTGCTCGGCATAGGCCTTCATGTAGTCGGTCGATGCGACCACGGGGCCGCTGTGCTTGGCCAGCTGTTGGCCCACAAAAGACACGCGAGGTGTTTCCATCGGGTGCAACAGGTTGAAGCGCTCGGCGTCCTGACCATCGCGGGTCAGCTCGTTGAAGCTTGGGCAGCTCCACACGTCGGCCTGAATGCCCCAGTCGGCGGCCAGCAGGGTTTGCGCCGCAATCGATTCGCGCAAGATGGTGCCTGAGCCAAGCAGTTGCACCCGTTTGTCAGCAGCAGCGGATGCGCTCTTCGGTGACACGGCACCGGGCTTGCACAGGTACATGCCCTTGATGATCTGTTCTTCGGTGCCGGGCGTCAGACCTGGCATCGCGTAGTTTTCGTTGAGCAAGGTCAGGTAGTAGAAGACGTTGTCTTGCTTCTCAACCATGCGTTTCAAGCCGTGGTGCAGGATGACACCGACTTCGTGTGCAAAAGTGGGGTCATACGAGACGCAGTTCGGGATGGTGCCCGCCATGATGTGGCTGTGACCGTCTTCGTGCTGCAGTCCTTCGCCGTTGAGCGTGGTGCGACCCGAGGTGCCGCCCAGCAAGAAACCACGGGCTTGCATGTCGCCCGCAGCCCAAGCCAGGTCGCCAATCCGCTGGAAGCCGAACATGGAGTAGTAAACATAGAACGGGATCATGATCCGGTTGGATGTGCTGTAACTGGTCGCTGCAGCAATCCAGCTCGACATACCACCGGCTTCGTTGATGCCTTCTTGCAGGATCTGGCCAGCTTTGTCTTCTTTGTAGTACATGACTTGGTCTTTGTCGACCGGGGTGTACTGCTGACCAGCGGGGTTGTAAATACCGATCTGACGGAACAAACCTTCCATGCCAAAAGTACGGGCTTCGTCCACCAAAATCGGCACCACGCGTGGGCCCAAGGCCTGGTCGCGCAGCAGCTGGGTCAAGAAGCGCACATAGGCTTGTGTGGTCGAGATTTCACGGCCTTCGGCTGTAGGTTCCATGACCGATTTGAAGATCTCCAATGAGGGCACGGTGAAGCTTTCATCGGCTTTCGTGCGGCGGTGAGGCAAATAGCCGCCCAAGGCCTTTCGGCGCTCGTGCAGGTACTTCATTTCAGGGGTGTCGTCCGCAGGCTTGTAAAACGGGATCTTGGGCAGCTCACTGTCTGGCACCGGGATGTTGAAGCGGTCGCGGAAGGCTTTGATGTCCTCGTCCGACAGCTTCTTGGTCTGGTGCACGTTGTTCTTGCCCTCACCGGCTTTGCCCATGCCAAAGCCCTTGACGGTCTTGATCAGCAGCACCGTGGGCTGGCCTGTGTGGTTCACCGCTTTGTGGAATGCGGCATAGACTTTTTTGGAGTCGTGCCCACCACGGCGCAGGTCAAAGATCTCTTCGTCGGACATCTTGGACACCATTTCCAGGGTGCGCGGGTCGCGGCCAAAGAAATGCTTGCGCACATAGGCACCGTCGTTGGCTTTCATGGCCTGGTAATCGCCGTCCAGCGTTTCCATCATGATCTTCTTGAGCGCGCCTTCTTTGTCGCGGGCCAGCAGAGGGTCCCAACCGGAGCCCCAGAGCAGCTTGATGACGTTCCAGCCGGAGCCACGGAACTCGCCTTCGAGCTCTTGCACGATCTTGCCGTTGCCACGCACCGGACCGTCCAGGCGCTGCAAGTTGCAGTTGACCACGAAGACCAGGTTGTCCAGGTTCTCGCGGGCGGCCAAACCGATGGCGCCCAAGGATTCGACTTCGTCCATTTCGCCGTCGCCGCAGAACACCCAGACCTTGCGGTTTTCGGTGTTGGCAATGCCACGGGCGTGCAGGTATTTCAAAAAGCGGGCTTGGTAGATCGCCATCAATGGGCCCAGGCCCATTGACACCGTGGGGAACTGCCAGAACTCGGGCATCAACTTGGGGTGTGGGTAGCTGGACAAACCTTTGCCGTCCACCTCTTGGCGGAAGTTGAGCAACTGCTCTTCGGTCAAGCGGCCTTCGAGGTAGGCGCGGGCATAAACGCCAGGTGATACGTGACCTTGGATGTAGAGGCAGTCGCCGCCGTGTTCTTTGCCAGGTTCAGCGCTCTCAGCGTGCCAGAAATGGTTGAAACCCGCGCCAAACAAGCTCGCCAAAGAGGCGAAGGAGCCAATGTGGCCGCCCAAATCACCGCCGTCTTCGGGGTTGTGGCGGTTGGCCTTGACGACCATGGCCATGGCATTCCAGCGCATGTAGGCACGCAGGCGCTCTTCAATTTCCAGGTTGCCGGGCGCGCGTTCTTCTTCTTGCGGCTCGATGGTGTTGACGTAGCCCGTGGTGGCCGAAAACGGCATGTCAATGCTGTGTTGGCGGGCATGTTCAAGCAACTTCTCTAAGAGAAAATGGGCACGTTCGCCGCCTTCTTTTCCAATCACGGAGGACAGGGCGTCCATCCATTCGCGCGTTTCCTGAGAGTCCAGATCTTGGGCTGGCTGATTCGGATTGACAGTGGTCATTCGAAGTCTCCTTTGTTGTTCGTGGCTGAATAATGTTTTCTAGTTTCTCACAAATTGCTCGATATTTCAAATGATGCTTCATGTTTTTGTATTGTGAAATTTGATGGATTTCAAATTGAATCCTTCACCGGGCATCTCACCTAAACTCACACCTATGCAATCTCAAATCAAAGCCTTGGCCAGCAAGAAACCAGGCCCTTGGGCTTGGTGGTTGGCTTGGTGGAACAAACAATCACCCAACCGCCAAGACCGCTATGCCAATTTGACCCCGGTGGCCGCTGTGATCCTCTTTTTGGCGGCCATTGCCACTGCATTTTGGTATTTGCGCGCAGAAGAAACCGAACGAGAACAAGAGGCCGTCAAAAGGGATGTTGAATACGCACAACAGAGACTGCGTCTTCGCTTGATCGAGCGTCAAGAGCAGGTGATGCGTTTGGCACGTGACATCTCCAACAAAGACCTGAAAATCGAGCAGTTTCCATCCCGAGCAGAAGCATTGGTACAGCAATACCCTGAGTACCAGTCTCTGAGTTGGGTGGACGAGCGCAGAAAGATCATGGCCAACCAAAGCGTGTCGAGCATCCTGCGCAGTGACCGGTTGTTGCCTGGAAGGACATTGGCCATAGGGCAAACAGAGACCTACTACAGCTTGGCGCGCGACCTGATGCAGCCAATTTATGGCCAGCTTGACTCCAAAGAAAACAGTGGGAGCTTGCTCCAACTTCTGACACCGCTGAACAATGAAAAAGGTAAATTCAACGGTGTTCTTTTGGCGGAATACTCCATGGAAGGTCTGCTGCGCTACGGGGTGCCCACAGAAATTTCGGCCAAATACGCCATATCACTCACCAACAGCGAAGGAGAACTGCTGGCTGGGCAAACGATCCCAAAGCGCACCCGCTTTTTGTCCATGTTGCCCATGGTCTCACCCGATGACAATGAATACGAAGTGCCCGTGTCGCCTGTGGGCAATGGCCTGATCTTGAAGGCCCAAGCTTGGCGAACCTCACAAGGCTTGGTGGGCAGCGGGCTGTTTTGGTTGGTGAGCGTTCTGAGCGCTATGACCGCTTGGATGCTGATCGCCAATTGGCGTCACACACGCAGGAGAATTCAAGCTCAAAAAGCCTTGGTGGCCGAAACCAACTTTCGCCGAGCCATGGAAAACTCCATGCTGACGGGAATGCGGGCCTTGGACATCAACGGCCGAATCACCTATGTCAATCCAGCTTTTTGCGAGATGACGGGTTGGAACGAGTCTGAGCTGGTAGGTGCAGTTGCCCCCTTCCCGTATTGGCCTGAAAAAGACATCGAAGCACTCACAGCGCGGCTGGACGACGAGATTGCAGGCCGCCACACACCGGCAGGATTTCAAGTCAGGGTCAAGCGCAAAAGTGGGAGCATTTTTGATGCACGGATGTATGTTTCGCCACTGATTGACGCCCAAGGCCAGCAAGCCGGGTGGATGACCTCCATGACCGACATCACAGAGCCCAACCGCATTCGAGAACAGTTGGCCAGCTCTTATGAACGCTTCACCATCGTGCTGGAAGCGTTGGATGCATCGGTGTCCGTCGCACCCTTGGGGAGCAAGGAGTTGCTGTTTGCCAACAAGCTGTACCGCCAGTGGTTTGCGCAAAACACGGAGGGGCACCTTCGGTTGGTCGAGCAAGCTGGTGCCTATTACGAAAGCGAGGCGGCTTTAGGCGATGTGGACGTCTTGGCGGGCTTGCCCACCGAGTCGCTCACAGTGGCTGCTTCTGAAAACGCAGAAATCTATGTCTCCGAGTTGGGCAAATGGCTGGAGGTGCGTTCTCGCTACATCAACTGGGCCGATGGGCGCCTGGCCCAAATGGTCATTGCCACGGACATCACACCCCGCCGTCAAGCCGAGGAGCTGGCGGCACTGCAGGCTGAGCGCGCCCAGTCGGCCAGTCGGCTGATCACCATGGGCGAGATGGCGTCGAGCGTGGCGCACGAGCTGAACCAACCCCTGACTGCCATCAGCAATTACTGCACAGGCATGATCTCTCGCATCAAGAGTCAACAAATCAAGGAAAGTGATTTGCTGGGCGCTTTGGACAAAACTGCCCACCAGGCACAACGTGCGGGACAGATCATTCAGCGCATCAGAAGCTTCGTCAAACGCAGTGAGCCCAATCGAACCCCATCGGACGTAGCCAGCATCGTCAACGAATCCCTGGAACTGGCAGACATTGAGTTGCGCAGGCGGCATGTGCGTCTGTCCCATTACGTGGCCGCTCGCCTGCCCTTGCTGCTGGTGGATCCGATCTTGATCGAACAGGTTTTGATCAACCTGATGAAGAACGCGGCCGAATCCATCGACAATGCCGAGCGACCTCCAGAACAACGCCATGTGGAATTGCGCGTAGTACCCCGGCAAGTCGAAGGCCAGCAGGCGGTCGAGTTTTCTGTCTCGGACACGGGGCAAGGCCTGCCACCGGAGGCGATTGACCGCGTTTACGAAGCGTTTTTCTCGACCAAGGTGGAAGGCATGGGCATTGGCCTGAATTTGTGCCGCTCCATCATCGAGTCGCACCAGGGCAGGATCGCTGCCGAGAACCTCTACAATGCCGAAGGGGTCTGTGGTTGCCGGTTTTCATTTTGGCTGCCCGTGACAAACACTTTGCCAACCGATAAAACCAGCGGAGCAGCCGAATGAGTTTGATACCGAAAAAAGGCACTGTTTATGTGGTCGATGACGACGAAGCCGTTCGCGACTCGCTGCAATGGCTGCTTGAAGGCAAAGATTACCGCGTACGCTGCTACGATTCTGCCGAGTCGTTCATCAGTCGCTACGACCCCCGCGAAGTCGCCTGTTTGATCGCCGACATCCGCATGGGTGGAATGACTGGTTTGGAGTTGCAAAACCGATTGATCGAACGCAAATCACCTTTGCCCATCGTGTTCATCACCGGTCACGGAGACGTGCCCATGGCGGTGAACACCATGAAAAAAGGCGCGATGGATTTCATACAGAAGCCGTTCAAAGAAGATGAATTGCTGAGTTTGGTCGAACGCATGCTTGAAGAGGCCCGTGATGCATTTGCGGGCTACCAACAAGCGGCAAGCCGAGACGCATTGCTGTCCAAACTCACAGGTCGCGAAGCGCAAGTCCTGGAGCGCATCGTGGCAGGCCGGCTGAACAAACAAATTGCCGATGATTTGGGCATCAGCATCAAAACGGTGGAAGCGCACCGCGCCAACATCATGGAAAAGCTCAACGCCAACACCGTGGCCGACCTGCTCAAGATCGCGCTGGGACAAAACGCAACCAAGGCTTGAACCACGTTGCCAAACCCGAAACGCCCGTGCCTGACGGGCGTTTTTCATTTCTCCATTGAATTTCACCGACGAACGCACCATGACCGCCCAACTCATCGATGGCATTGCCCTCTCCAAACAGCTGCGCACTGAAGTGGCTGTCCGTGCTCTGGCCCTCAAGGCCAAGGGCATCACACCGGGCCTGGCCGTGGTGCTGGTGGGTGACAACCCGGCCAGCCAGGTGTATGTGCGCAACAAAGTCAAAGCCTGTCAAGACGGCGGCCTGCATTCGGTGCTCGAAAAATACGACGCCGAAATGACCGAGTCCGAACTGTTGGCCCGAGTCCAAGCCCTCAACAACGACCCGGCCATCCACGGCATTCTGGTGCAGCTGCCTTTGCCTGCCCACATCGACGCGCAAAAGGTGACCGAGGCCATCAGCCCAGCCAAAGATGTGGACGGCTTTCACATCGCCAGCGCTGGCGCGCTGATGACTGGCATGCCCGGCTTTTGGCCCTGCACACCTTACGGCTGCATGAAGATGCTCGAAAGCATTGGTTATGAGCTGCGTGGCAAGCATGCGGTGGTGATCGGCCGCAGCAACATTGTGGGCAAACCCATGGCGCTCATGCTGCTGCACAAGGACGCCACTGTGACCATTTGCCACTCGCGCACCCAAAATCTGAAAACTCTGACGCTGCAGGCCGACGTTATCGTGGCCGCCGTGGGCAAGCGTGATGTGCTGACCGCCGACATGGTCAAGCCCGGCGCCGTGGTGCTGGACGTGGGCATGAACCGCAATGACGAAGGCAAACTCTGCGGCGACGTGGACTTTGCTGGCGTGAAAGAAGTTGCAGGCTTCATCACCCCCGTGCCCGGTGGCGTGGGCCCCATGACCATCACCATGCTGCTGGTCAACACCCTTGAGGCGGCAGAACGCGCCAACAGTTAATCGTTTTGGAAACAGATCACATGGCCATGAACAATCCCCTGCTCGACACCTCCGGCTTGCCTGTCTTTGACCGCATCACACCTGACGATATTGCCCCTGCGATGGACAGCTTGCTGGCGCACGCTGAACTAGCCCTGAAGACCGTCACTGAGGCAGACTTTCCGGCCGAATGGAAAGCGATTGCATCCACACTGGACACCGCCACCGAGCGATTGGCTTGTGCTTGGGGGGCTGTGAGCCACCTCAACAGCGTGGCTGATACACCTGAACTGCGCGCGGCCTACAACGCTGCTCTTCCCCGTGTGACCGAGTTCTGGACCCGCTTGGGCAGCAACGAGCAGCTGTACGCCAAATACAAAGCCATTGATGCTGCTGCTCTGGGGTCCGCTCAGCAGCAAGCCCTGCGCAACGCCTTGCGCAACTTCGTGCTGGGCGGGGCTGAACTGCAAGGGGAAGCGAAAACCCGCTATGCGGCCATTCAGGAGCAGCAAGCTGAAGTCACGCAAAAGTTCAGTGAAAACGCGCTGGACGCCACCGACAGTTTTGCGATTTATGTGGTGCCTGCAGAACTCGCTGGCGTGCCGCAGGATGTGATCGACACGGGCCTGGCCGCTGCCGAAAAAGACGGTCACACGGGCCAAGTCAAACTGACGCTCAAAATGCCCTGCTACCTGCCCGTGATGCAGTTCGCCGACAACAGCGCCCTGCGGGAAAAACTCTACAAGGCCTACACCACCCGCGCATCTGACCAGGCTGAAGGCGATGCAGTGAAGTACGACAACACCGCCCTGATGGGTGAGATCCTGGCCCTGCGGCAGGAAGAAGCCAAGCTCTTGGGTTTCGACAACTTTGCCCAAATGTCGGTGGTGCCCAAAATGGCCGAGTCGCCTGAAAAAGTCATTGGATTTTTACGCGATTTGGCTGCCAAGGCCCGCCCTTTTGCCGAAAAAGACATGGCTGACCTGCACGAGTTTGCGAGACAACGACTGGGCCTGTCGGGCCCCTTGAACGCCTGGGATGTGGGTTATGTGAGCGAAAAGCTCAAGGAATCGCGCTACAGCTTCAGCGAGCACGAAATCAAGCAGTTCTTCACTGCCCCCAAGGTGCTTGCCGGCCTGTTCAAGATCATTGAGACGTTGTTTGAAGTCAGTATCCGCGAAGACACAGCCCCCGTCTGGCACCCAGCCGTTGCGTTTTACCGCATCGAGCGTGACAGCCAGTTGGTAGGGCAGTTCTACCTTGACCCGCCTGCACGCGCAGGCAAGCGCGGCGGCGCCTGGATGGACGACGTGCGTGGACGCTGGATGCGTCCCGACTCGGGCGTGCTGCAAACGCCCGTGGCGCACTTGGTGTGTAACTTCGCCGAGGGCGTGAATGGCAAACCGCCACTGCTCACCCACGACGACGTGACCACCCTCTTCCATGAATTTGGCCACGGCCTGCACCACATGCTCACACAGGTGAACGAACGCGACGTTTCAGGCATCAGCGGTGTCGAGTGGGATGCGGTCGAACTGCCCAGCCAATTCATGGAAAACTTCTGCTGGGAATGGTCGGTGCTGCGCCACATGACACAGCATGTGGACACGGGCGAGCCGCTGCCGCGCGCACTGTTTGACAAGATGCTTGCCGCAAAGAACTTCCAGAGCGGCTTGCAAACACTGCGCCAGATCGAGTTCGCTCTGTTTGACATGCGATTGCACGCCGAGCACGACCCGAGCCAAGACTTCATGCCCCTGCTGCAAGCTGTGAGACAAGAAGTGTCTGTCTTGCAAGCGCCCGCCTTCAACCGCATGGCGCATACCTTCAGCCACATCTTTGCAGGTGGCTACGCTGCGGGCTATTACAGCTACAAATGGGCCGAAGTGCTCTCGGCCGACGCTTATGCTGCGTTCGAGGAAAGCGCTGCCGAGGACGGCACGCCCAGCATTGAAACCGCTCGACGCTACCGCAAGGAAATCCTCGAAGCCGGGGGCAGTCGCCCTGCGCTGGAGTCGTTCAAGGCCTTCCGTGGCCGCGAGCCCACGCTGGACGCACTGATGCGTCACCAAGGTATGGTTTGAATACAATTTGAATAAAATCAGCGCGCTCTTGATTTTTACTTTTTTTAAATTAACGCCAAATGACCACCCATTCCACGCCCCTGCTGTACAAAAATCCTCAGCAACTCACCCCACAATTGCACGAGGGACTCAAACTCAATTTCGAAGTGGGCTTTGGTTTTGCCAGCCAGACCAACTCAGTGCCTCTTGTTATCGAGGAGTTTGGTGCAACTTGCCGGGACTACGTGATCGTGTTCTCAACGGGTGAAGTGGCTCTGCCCTTGGTCGTTCTTGGTATTGAGTCCAACCACAACGCGTATGTAAACAACAAAGGAGAGTGGGCTGCCGAGACCTACATCCCCGCTTACGTTCGACGCTACCCCTTCATCTTTTCCGAAGCACCAGGTTCAGAAGACTTGACTTTGTGCATTGACATGGACGCTGCCGCTTTGAACAGAGACAAGGGCCTGGGCTTGTTTGATGACAAGAAAGAAGCCTCCGATGTGACCCAGCAGGGTCTGGAGTTCTGCAAGAATTTCCACATCCAGTTGCAGCAAACCCGCGAGTTTTGTGAATCTCTTGAAGAGGCAGACCTGCTCGTGGACCAACAAGCCAGCATCACACTGCACGATGGCCAAATACAGAACCTGACCGACTTTCGCATCGTGGACGAAAAAAAGTTCCGTCAATTACCGCTTGAAACGCTGCAAAAGTTCCACGAGCGTGGCTGGATGGGCCTGATATACGCCCACTTGATCTCCACGGGCAGCATGGGCAAGCTCGTAGCTCAGCTCAAAAACAATCCTGCACCCACTCCCTCTGCCTGAATGCCGGGCTCAGCGACGCACGCCCGGTGCCTCCAGAGGCAGTGGGCTTGCGCGCCAGGCCAGAAAAACTTCCAGATCCATCAGGGCCTGCGACGCAAAAGCGGGTGGTTCGGCGCGAACCCCTGAAAAGCAAGCCCGCAAGCGGCGGTGCAAAGATCCCACCCCCTGCCACTCCAGACGGTATGCCGGATAAGCCACCGGATGCCCTTGGCTCAAAGTCTCGCCGCCCAAACGGCGTCCCCAGTTTTGTTCATGGCAATGCGCGCAGGCCAAGTTCATCTGCCCGATGCGCTGGTAGTACTGCGCCTGGCCCCGCTGCCAAGAAGCGGTATGGCTCAGCTGCGACTTGGCCTCACGCGCGTCCTCCTGCAATTCGCCCCGTGATGCCTTGGCCAGCCACGCCGTCATTGCCAGCAAGGCTTCAGACTCATAGGCCCAGGCCGGTGACTTTTGGTGCCGGGTTCGGCATTGGTTGATCTGCGCCTCCAGATTCAGCGCAACACCGCTTTGCGTCACACGCGGGTAACGCGCCGCCACCCCCGCCATGCGCCCGGAGGCTTCGCCGTGGCAGTTGGCGCAAGCGGGAGCGTCAGGCGCAGGCTGATGCCACAGGCGTTCTCCCTGCAACCACCACAGGCTGGCCGGGTTGAGCCCATCGTCGGTCTGCAAGGTTCGCAGGTCAGCGCTCATGAAGGCAGTGCCGGACTTGAGGTCGGTCAGAGCAATGCCACGGTGAGCGGGCTGCGCTGACGCCCCCAAGCTGACCAGCGCCAAACTGCAAACCAGCACCCAGCGCTTCACGCCACCACCACCACGGGCACTGCGAGCTGCCCCCGATGACCTTTGTCGTCGGCCCAAGCCAGCAGCAAATCTGCACTCTCGGTAGCCCGTGTGTAAAACGACAAAAAAGGGTTGGCCGAAATGCCGGTGCTCATCTCGGCTTTGAAGATGCGCTGCCCGGCGTAATCGACGGTGAGGGTGTGGATCACGTTCTTGGGCACGGCCGAGCCCAGCACGTCAAAGCGGTAACCGGTCTCCATAGGATGCTGCAGCAGCACGCGGATTTCGAACACCTCGCCACGACCAACGCTGGGGGGGATCTGTACACGGGCCAGCATGTCAAGAGGCGTCCAGGCAAGCAGATTCGGTAACTTCCACTTCGGTGGTCGCCGACCACCAGGTCAGATCTGACATTTGCACCAGCGCCACCACCTGCTGTGAGCCATTCAGGCGCACACGCGTGGCCACCTCGGCTCGTCCTGAATGCGGCCCCAGCTCAAACCGGGCCATCAAGGGCCTTGGGTTGCGCATGGAGACCAGGCATATTTGGCGCACATGCTCTTGCGCCGTCATCGGGCTGGGCATGCGCACCTGCAAGGGCACCGACAAACCGTTGTCTGCCAACCGGGGCAGCGTGAGCTCCACACGGCCCTCGCGCACCGACTGACCTTGCGTGAGTTGGTCGATCCAAGCCTGCGCTGACAGTTCGGCCCCTTGCGCGTTCGGCTGCGCACCCACGCCCGGCACCACCACCGCACCGATCAGTCCGGTCAGCAGCGCGCGTCTTTGGGGCTCATGTCTAGGTTTCATAGTGTCAATTCAAGGTCAGCAAATAAGCCAACACGTCCTCGATGTCTTGCGCGGCCAACACAGGCTGGCCCGCCCAGGCTTTACCCACCTGCTGCAGCCCTGCGATGCTGTGGTACGAGGGCATCAGGCTGTCAGGGTTGATTTGCCGTGAATCCACCAAGCGCAAACGCAGCATGGCGGGGGTCAAGCGCTTGGCCACGCCTTGCAAGCCAGGGCCAATGTTGCCTTGGCGCACGGTGCTGCCCGGCAGCGCGTGGCACAGCGCACATTGTGCTTCGCGGCCCTGTGCAATTCGCAGACCCTGCACCGGATCTCCGGCCAACGCCGTCAAGGGTGTGGGCAAGCCTTGGCTGGCTGCAGGCGCTGCAAGCAGCTGCGCCGCCCACAAGGCCAGGCCAGCGCCCTGCCCTGCACGCCTGCACGAAAGACGGCTGGCATGCGGGCGATCAGACGATCTCAAGGCCTTCATTCTTGAGGGGCAGATTGCGCACAGGCTTGCCCGTGGCCGCATGAATCGCGTTCATGATGGCGGGAGCCACCACGCAAATGGTGGGTTCGCCCACCCCGCCCCAGAAATCAAATGTGGGCGCGATCACCGTCTCGATGTGCGGCATTTGTGCCAGTCGAGCGATCGGGTACAGGTGGAAGTTGTTGTCCACAATGCGGCCGTCCTTGACGCTCGACTGGCTTTGCAGCGAGTCAAAAGCGTAGGCCACCGAGCCTTCGACCTGCGCGGCGATCTGCTGGGTGTTCACAGCGTGACCGCAGTTGGTCGAGAGCACCAAGCGATGCACCTTGACCTTGCCGTCCTTGACAGAGACTTCAGCCACGGCTGCGGTATAGCTGCCGTAACCCATGAACTGCGCGATGCCGCGGTGGCGCCCAGCGGGCAAGGGTTTGTTCCAGCCGGCCTTGTCAGCGGCCGCGTTGAGCACCGCCAGGTGCTTGGGGTGCTGGGTGAGCAATGTGCGTCGAAACTCCAGCGGGTCCTTGCCAGCAGCGCGGGCCACTTCGTCCATGAAACATTCGATGTAAATGCCGTTCTGGTTGGTATTGACGCCGCGCCATGGGCCCACGGGCACATGGGTGTTGCGCATGGCGTATTCCACACGCATATTGGGCACGGTGTAACCCAGCTGGGCGTCGCCAGGCTCTTCGTAGTAGCCCTGCAATTGGCGGCGGTCCTTGCCGTTCTGGATGTTGTGCGGTGCGGCAAAAGCGTTGATCGATTGCCCCGACACGCGCAGCTGCAAACCCACCAGCTGGCCCTTGTCGTCAAGGCCCGCAGAGAGTTTGCACAAGCCAATGGGTCGGAACATGTCGTGCATCATGTCTTCTTCGCGCGTCCAGACCATCTTGATCGGGGTGCCAACGAACTGTTTGCCAATGAGTGCTGCCTGGCGAACATAGTCCTGCGAGCCACCACGGCGGCCAAAGCCACCGCCCAGCGTCGGGTTGTAGACCTCGCATTTTTCAAGCGGTAAACCCGCCACAGTGGACAAAACGGCCAAGGCGGCCTCGGCGTTCTGAGTGGCCACCCAAGCCTCGGCGCGGTCAGCCGTGATGCGCACGGTGCAGTTCATTGGCTCCATGCAGGCGTGGGCCACAAAGGGCGTGCTGTACACCGCCTCGACCTTGCGGGCCGCTTTGGCGATAGCAGCTGGCGCATCGCCCACATCGCGGTCGGCAAACACGTTTTGTGTGGACGTCAGGCCCTCTGTCAGATGGGCCGCAATCGACGCACTGGAGACCTGGCCATTGCCTGCTTCATCCCAAACGATGGGCAGCTTCTCAAGCGCTTGTTTGGCTCGCCAGAAAGAATCTGCGATCACTGCCACAGATTCATCGTCGACTTTGACGACCGATTTGATGCCACGCAGGCCCAGCACTTTGCTGGCGTCGAAGCTGACCAGCTTGCCGCCGAACACCGGGCTGGCCTTGATGGCTGCGATCAGCATGCCGGGCAGCTCCACGTCGATCGCGTATTTTTGTTGGCCAGTGACCTTGGGAGCCGTGTCCAGCCGCTTCAAGGGTTTGCCCGCCAGCTTCCAGTCGCGCGGATTTTTAAGGGTGATCGACTTCACATCGGGTGCGGGCAGCTTGGCCGCGGCGTCGGCCAGCTTGCCATAGGTGGTGGATCGGCCACTGGCGGCATGCTGCACCACACCTTTGTCCACGCGCAATTCGGCCACGGGCACTTGCCACTGGTTGGCGGCGGCCTGCAGCAACACCATGCGGGCGGCAGCGCCGCCTTGGCGCACATAGTCGTGGGAATCACGGATGCCTCGGCTGCCCCCGGTGGCCATGTTGCGCCAAACCCGCTTGCGCGCCAGGTTTTGGCCAGCAGTGATGGGTTGCAAAACGACTTTGCTCCAATCGCATTCGAGTTCTTCGGCCACCAGTTGGGCCAGGCCCGTGTGGGTGCCTTGGCCCATTTCGGCCCTGGCAATGCGTATCACGCACGACTCGTCAGGACGCACCACGACCCAGGCGTTGACCTCGGGTTCGGCAGCACCCGCAACGGTTTGCGCACCCAACGGCATGTGAAAGCCCACCGAGAGGCCGCCTCCGGCAGCGGCAGCGCCGATGATGAAATTGCGGCGGGAAAGTACAGGGGAGTTGGTGTTCATGTTGCGTCTCCTCAAGCTTGCTTGGCAGATCCGGCAGTGCCGGCATCGACCATGTGAATGACGGATCCGACCTCTTTGCCTGTTTTGGCCGCCAAGTGGATGGCAGCGCGGATGCGCTGGTAAGCGCCGCAACGGCAGATGTTGGTCATGGCCTCATCGATGTCCTTGTCGGTCGGCTTGGGTTTGCGTTTGAGCAAAGAGGCTGCGGCCATGATCTGGCCCGACTGGCAATAACCGCATTGAGGCACATCCAGCTCGATCCAGGCTTTTTGCAGAGGGTGGCTGCCGTCCTTGGACAGGCCTTCGATGGTGGTGATGCGCTGACCTTTGGCTGCGCTGGCTGGATAGGAGCAAGAGCGCACTGGCTGCCCATCGATGTGGACGGTGCAGGCACCACACTGGGCGATGCCGCAACCGAATTTGGTGCCGGTCATGCCCAACTGCTCACGCAAAACCCACAAAAGGGGCATGTCCGATTCCGCGTCCACCTCGTGGCGTTGACCGTTGATGTTCAGTTGCACAATACTCTCCTGAATTGATCTGAAAATTCAACTACTAGGGTATGCCGCAAACAGCGACTCTAAAGTCATGAAAGCGACAGTCAAGTTGAACGGCAGTTCAATGGTCAAAAAAACGCAAAAACCCGGCACAAATTGCTTTGTGCCGGGGTTCATGTTTGGTAGGCGCGACTAGATTCGAACTAGCGACCCCCACCATGTCAAGGTGGTGCTCTAACCAACTGAGCTACGCGCCTAAGCCTTAAATTGTAGCAGCAAAACTAGCGTCTTCTGGCATTGCGAACGCCCTTGAGGCTTTTCACGCTGCCCAGCACGCGGGTGAGCATGGCCGAATCCGAAATTTCCACCGTGAAGGTCATCCAGGCCATGCCTTTGATCGATTGCGTCTGCACGCCGATCACGTTCATTTTTTCTTTGGAGAACACTTCAGAGATGTCGCGCAGCAAACCTTGGCGGTCTACGGCTTCGATGGCCACGTCCACCGGGTACACCGCGGCGTCGGGGCCGGGTTTGCGTTCACCCCAGCGCACATCGATCACGCGCTCGGGGTTGCGCAAGTTCAACTCACGGAAGTTGCTGCAGTCCTGGCGGTGGATGCTCACCCCCTTGCCCCGAGTCACAAAGCCGCTGATCACGTCGGGCGGCGCGGGTTTGCAGCAACGCGACAACTGCGTGAGCAACGAGTCCACTCCCACCACCAGCACGCCCGAGGGTGACTGGGGGTTGCGGCTGCCCCGCGACTTGCGTTGCAGCACGATCTCGTCGGGCGTGAGCGCAGGTTCTGGCGGGTTGAGCAGCACTTCGATGTTGCGAAGCGAATATTCGTCTTTGCCCACCACTTCAAACAAGCCATCGGCCGACTTGAAACCGAGCTGGGCAGCAAGGTCCTCCAGACGCATGGCAGTGCGGCCTTCGCGCTGCAGGAGTTTTTCGACGGCTTCACGGCCTCTCGAAATGTTTTCGCTGCTGACCTGGGCGTTGAACCATGCACGCACCTTGGCCCGCGCCCGCGAACTGACCAAAAAGCCCAGCTCCAGATTCAGCCAATCGCGAGACGGCCCGCCCTCCTTGATGGCGGTGACTTCCACCGTCTGACCGTTGGCCAAGGGCGTGTTGAGGGGCACCATGGCCCCGTCGACCTTGGCACCTCGGCAGCGGTGACCCAAATTGGTGTGCAGGGCGTAGGCAAAATCGATGGGCGTGGCCCCTTGCGGCAGCTCGACGATGGCGGCATCGGGTGTGAGTACATAGATGCGGTCGTCAAACAGGCCTTTGTCCTGCCCTGCCCCCGACAAATCGCGCTCCCAGGCGAGCAGCTGACGCAGCACCGCGATCTTGGCGTCGTAAGCTTTGGTGGCGCTGACACCCGCATAGCCTTTGGCGCCCGCTTCTTTGTAGGCCCAATGCGCCGACACGCCGATCTCGGCATGCTCGTGCATGGCCTGAGTGCGGATCTGGATTTCGATCGGTCGGCCATCCACATCGCGCACCACCGTGTGCAGCGACTGGTAGCCATTGGTTTTGGGCTTGGCAATGTAGTCGTCAAACTCTTCGGTGATGGGCGTGAAGTGCTCGTGCACCCAACTCAGGGCTTGGTAGCAGTCCACCACCTCAGGCACCACCACCCTCAAGGCCCGAATGTCAAACACGCGCTCGAAGGGCAGGGATTTGCCACGCATCTTTTTGACGATGCTGTAAATGTGTTTGGGGCGACCTTGCACCTGCGCACGCACGCCTTGGGCCAACAGCTCGGTCTGCAGGCGCAGGCTGATCGCGGCCATGTAGGACTCGCGTTCCAAGCGTTTTTCGTCCAGCAATCTGGCAATTTGCTTGTAAGTGTCTGGCTCCAGAAAGCGGAAAGACAGGTCTTCCATCTCCCATTTGATCTGCCAAATGCCGAGCCGGTTGGCAAGGGGGGCAAACACATGCAGCGACTCGTCAGCGAGTGCCTGAGACACAGGCAATTTGCTGGCTGCGAAATGGCGCAGGGTCTGCAAGCGCGAGGCCAAGCGCAGCATCACCACGCGCAGGTCGCGGCTGAAGGCCAGCAGCATCTTGCGCACATTTTCAGTTTGCAGCTTGGGGTCTGCCCCCAGCGGGGCGGTATTTGCGGCCGCGCGCGACACGCGCTGCAAATGCACCAGCTGGTTGGTCTGCATGGCCAGTTGAGCAAGGTTCGCCCCAAAGGCCTTGGTCAACACCTCTTCAGGTTTGTTCAGGTGCGGGCAGGCATAGACAAGGTAGGTGGCAGCCTGCATGTCGACCGAACCGCCGATGTCGGCCAGGATGGCAGCCGAAGACTGCGCGTGCGTCCAGACATTTTCGGCCGTGTCTAGCAACTCATTGTCGATCAGCGGCTGCGCAAATGCGCGTGCACGTTGCAGCACATCCACACCGACAGGCAACTCTGACGTGGCTTGCAGCACGGGCGGCAAGAGCGCCCCTGGTGGGCGTGACCCATTTTGGGGATGTGACGTGTTGGATATCACCATGGTGCGGTCACTTCAGCAAGAACTCTGCCAGAACGTCGATTTGCTCGGGCGTGGTCAAGGTCGGCGCGTGTCCAATGCCCGCCCACTCGACCAGTTGGGCCCGGGGGCCGCGCTCGGTCATGGCCTGTGCGGTCTCGGGCAAAAACAAGTCCGAGTCCTGTCCACGAATCACCAAGACCTGTGCCTGGATTTGGTCGTACACGCTCCACAAAACAGCCTCGCCAGCCTGCGCCATTTCGGCTGTCAAGGCCCGAACCGGCTCGCCAATCGCTGGGTCGTAATGCAAAGTCACACCGCCCTCAGGCAGATGGCGAACCATGTGCGACGACATCTCCAGCCACACATCGGCAGGCACCGGGCCAAAACCCAAAGACAGGGCACGCATGGCCGCGGCTGCTTCCGACAAGTCCGCATAACGGCCATAACGGCCTGCGTACTGCTGCATTTTTTGAACCGCCCCCCAGCCGATGGACGGGCCCACATCGTTGAGCACCAGTCGCCTCAAAGGCAGCGGCAAGGGCAAGCCGGCTTGCCCGGCCAGGACCATGCCGATCAGCCCGCCCATGCTGGTGCCCACCCAGTCAAGCTGAGCAATCGGTGCTGCGGTGTGCAACTGGGCCAACAAAGCCAGCATGTCCGAGGCGTATTGTGGGATTTGGTACATGGCCCCGGAGGGCAGCCATTCGCTCTGGCCGCGCCCGGCCACATCAGGACACACCACCCGCAGGTGCCCAGCCGCGCAGTCCACCAAGGCGCGGGCCAGCCGGTCAAAGTCGCGCCCCTGGCGGGTCAGGCCGTGGGCACAAACCACCACATGCGCGGCTCTGGGGTCACCCCAAGCCCAGTAAGCCATGCGGTGCTGGCCTTGGTGATGAGGGCAATTCACGAATTCAAGGCGGGGCTGCAACATGTCTGGCTCACAATCGGAAACTGCCGTCGGTTCACGCCCGCAAGGACGGACTTTTGAACGGGTCATAATGGGTTTCAACATCGTAATTCATTCGGAGTAAGAATCATGCTCAAAGGTAAAACGGCTCTCGTCACAGGCTCCACCAGCGGTATTGGTTTGGGCATCGCCAAGGCGCTGGCCCAGCAAGGCGCCAACATTGTGCTCAACGGTTTTGGCGATGTCGAAGGCCCCAAAGCAGAGATCTCTGCGCTGGGTGTGAAGGTGGCTTACCACGGCGCAGACATGAGCAAGGCCCCTGAAATTGAAGCGATGATGAAATTCGCCGCCGACACCTTTGGCCGCGTCGACATCCTGGTCAACAACGCCGGCATACAGCATGTCGCGCGCATCGAAGACTTCCCCGTCGAGCGCTGGGACGCCATCATCGCGATCAACCTGACCAGTGCATTCCACGCCACGCGCTTGGCGCTGCCTGCCATGAAAGAGGCCAACTGGGGCCGCATCATCAACGTGGCCTCGGTCCACGGCCTGGTCGCCTCTGCCGAAAAATCCGCCTATGTGGCTGCCAAGCACGGCATCGTTGGCCTGACCAAAGTCACCGCACTCGAAAACGCCACTTCGGACATCACCTGCAACGCCATCTGCCCGGGTTGGGTGCTGACCCCTCTGGTGCAAAAACAGGTCGACGCCAAAGCCCAAGCCATGGGTCTGTCCAACGAGGAAGCCAAAAAACTGCTGCTCGGTGAGAAAGAGCCCTCCATGCAATTCACCACCCCTGAAGAGCTGGGCGCCCTGGCCGTGTTCTTCTGCTCGCCTGCCGCTGTCAACGTGCGTGGTGTGGCCTGGAACATGGACGGTGGCTGGGCAGCGCAGTAAGCTTTGGTCTTTACCCAACTGCAGGTCTGCCGATGACTTCACCCGCATCCCGTTTGGACAAAATCGTCGTTGTCGATGACGACACCCGCATCCGTGATCTGCTCAGGCGCTACCTGTCGCAAGAAGGCTACGACGTCTTGCTGGCCGAAGATGCAAGGGCCCTGCAAAAAATCATGCAGCGCGAAACCATCGATTTGCTGGTTCTCGACGTCATGTTGCCGGGAGAGGACGGTCTGAGCATCTGCAAGCGCCTGCGCAGCGAAGGGGTTCGCACGCCGATCATCATGCTCACGGCCAAAGGTGAAGACACCGACCGCATCACCGGACTGGAAATCGGCGCAGACGACTACTTGGGCAAGCCCTTCAACCCCCGCGAGTTGCTGGCGCGCATCCAGGCAGTGCTGCGCCGCCGCCCCGTCACCGAGTCTCCGGGTGCCCCCAGTGCAGAGCAAGAAGTCATCACCTTCGGTGACTTTGTGTTCGATCTGGGCGCCCGCTCGCTGCACAAAAACGGTCAAGACATCGCCTTGACGAGTGGTGAATTTGCCATGCTCAAGGCCTTGGCACGTCACCCTCGCCAAGCCCTGAGCCGCGACAAACTCGCCCAGCTGGCCCGTGGCCGGGACTTTGAGCCCTTTGACCGCAGCTTGGACGTGCAGGTCTCGCGCCTGCGAAAAATGATCGAAGTCGACGTGGCCCACCCTCGCATCATCCAGACGGTGTGGGGTGTAGGCTATGTGTTTGTTCCGGACGGCTCGACCTGATGCCGCTTGGGGCCACCGGATGAACGACTCTCGTCAGGACAGATCAGACACTCAGCCCCGACGTGGCTTAAGTTTGTTTTGGCGCACTTTCATCTTGATGAGCCTCTTGATTTTGGGCAGCACGGTGGCTTGGCTGCAACTGTTTCGCACGCAAGAATACGAGCCCCGCATCCTGCGCAACGCGCACCAAATTGCCACCGTGGTCAACCTCACGCGCAGCGCCCTGATCCACACAGACGCCATTGCACGCGTTGCACTGCTCAAAGATCTGGCAGATGAAGAAGACGTCAAGCTTGTCATCCGCGAGCCTGGTGACCTAATTCGCCCCTTTGGCGACAGCGCCCTTGAAACACGGCTGGCCGATGCTCTCGAAGAACGCCTGGGCCCCGGCACGGTGGTGGCCTCCAGCGTGAACCAGGAAACCGGCTTGTGGGTCGGCTTTCAGATCGAGCGCGACAGTTACTGGTTGCAAATGGACCCCGAGCGGTTGCGCCCCATGGACAACAGCACTTGGCTGGTCTGGCTGGGCCTGGCCATGGCGCTGTCGATGACAGGCGCTGCCTTGCTGGCCAGGCTGATCAACCGCCCTCTCAAAATGCTGTCGCTGGCCGCCTCGCAGGTGCGTGAGGGTCAATTCCCGGCACGACCTCTTGACGAAGCAGTCAACCCGCGAGAAATCCGCGAAGTCAATATTGGATTCAACCGCATGTCCGAAAGGCTGGCCAAAGTGGAACAGGAGCGCCGCTTGATGCTGGCCGGCATCTCCCACGACCTGCGCACCCCGCTGGCACGCCTGCGTCTGGAGACCGAACTGAGCGTGCCTGACACCACCGCGCAAGAAGCCATGGCCGCCGACATTGCACAGCTCGACGACATCATTGACAAGTTCCTCGATTACGCCCGCCCCGACCACACCGAGCTGACCCCGGTGTTGCTTGCAGCGGTGGTCAGCCGCTGCATCACGCCTTTCAAGAGCCAATCGCGCATGAAGATCGAGGTCGATCTGCCCGAAGACCTGCAGGTTTTGGCCGACGCCGTGGAGTTGAGCCGGGTGATCTCGAACCTGCTTGAAAACGCGCGGCGCTATGGCCAAAGCCCAGCCGATGGCATTGCGCATGTGCACATTCAAGCGCGGGCAGAGGATGGGGCCGTCCTGATGCAACTGAGCGACCATGGGCCCGGCGTGCCCGAACAAGCCTTACAGCATTTGACAAAACCCTTTTTCAGAGGCGACGAAGCGCGCACCTCGGCCAACGGTTCGGGCCTGGGATTGGCGATCGTGGAGCGGGCCGTTCAACGCATGGGCGGCACGTTTGCAGTGGCCAATCAAAGTGGCGGCGGGCTCAAGGCACTTATGAAATTCAAACTGGCGCAGTGACGGCTGCCAGCCTGCCGCTCAAGCCTTGCTGAGCAAGGCCACAGCACGCGCCTCCATGCTCTGGCCCATGCCCACGGGGCCCAATTTTTCCGACGTCTTGGCTTTGACGTTGACCTGATCGGACAGCACGCCCAGCGCTTGGGCCACCGAGGCGCTGATCGCTGCCATGTGCGGGGCCAACTTGGGGGCTTGGGCCACGATGGTGCAATCCACGTTCACCAATTCCCAGCCCTGCTCTCGCACCCGGCGCATGGCCTCGGCCAGCAACACCGATGAATCCGACCCCTTGAACTGCGGGTCCGTGTCCGGAAAATGCCGCCCAATGTCGCCCAGCCCGGCCGCGCCCAGCACCGCATCGGTGATGGCGTGCAGCAGCACATCGGCGTCCGAATGGCCCAGCAGGCCCGTGGTGTGGGGGATCTCCACACCACCCAAAATCAGTTTGCGGCCCGGCACCAAGGCGTGCACGTCCCAGCCTTCACCGATGCGGAAATTCATGCTCTGCTCCTGAGGATGGCTTCGGCCAATGCGAAATCTGCCGGGTAAGTGACTTTGAAATTTTGCGCCGTGCCTTCGACCAAGCGAGGACGTAAACCCATCCGCTCGATGGCGCTGGCCTCGTCGGTGATGCCAGCAAAGCCACTGCCCGCCACATCGGCCAACGCATCGTGCAGCAGCTGCAAGCGAAACATTTGCGGCGTTTGCGCCAGCCATTTGTGCTCGCGCGGGACTGTGCCCAGCACCCGACCCCCCTCCTCGCTTTTGAGCGTGTCGGGCAAAGGCAGGGCCAGCAAGCCGCCCACGGCGTCATTCTGGCAAGCGTCGATCAGGCGGATCACCGATTCGGGCGCGACCAGGCAACGCGCCGCGTCGTGCACCAGCACCCAGTCTTGCCCGTCCAGGCCTGCAGCCATCATGGCCTTCAGGCCATTGAACACGCTCTGGGCGCGGCTCTCGCCACCGCAGGTGACCCGCCTGAAGCGTTCAGGCCAACCCAGTTTGGGCCACACATGGTCGTCTTGCGGCGAAAGCACCAGCCAGCCACTGCCCAGCTTGGGCACTTGCGCCAAAGCCTGCACCGTGTGCATGACCATAGACTGCCCTGCCAGCTCTTGGTACTGCTTGGGCTGGGTGGTGCCTGCGCGGCTGCCCTTACCGGCACAGGGGATCAAAGCGTGGAACTGCGTCATTGCAGGTGATTCTAGATGGGCGCCGCCAGCGCAACGGTGCCCAACAAAGTGACCCCACAAAGCAAGCCGCCATGCAAGTCCATGGCGCAAGCCCTAAAATCCTAGCAGTGTCGAATCCTCGCACCCCCCTCCCTTGTCGGCGGGGGGTGTTTTTGCTTTTTGTGCCATGAACCTGCCCTCGCTCATCCTCGGTAAACGTTTCACTGTGCCTCTCCCCGCCGGATCGGCCGATGCCGTGCTGCTGGCCCAACTGGCCGAGCGCGAGAAAAAAGCGGGCAAGCTCACCGCCATCGTCACAGCCGACGCCGCCGACGCCCAGAGGCTGATGGATGAGCTGGTGTTTTTTGCACCCGGTTTGCGCTGTGTCATGTTCCCGGATTGGGAAACACTGCCCTACGACACGTTTTCGCCGCACCAGGACTTGATCTCTGAAAGGCTGGCCACCCTCTGGCGCATCAAGCAGCGTAACAACCCCGAGAGCGCCGACGTGGTGCTGGTGCCCGCCACCACCGCGCTGTACCGCCTCGCTCCGCCGTCTTTTCTGGCGGGCTACACCTTCGAATTCAAGGTCAAACAAAAGCTGGACGAAGCCCAGCTCAAGGCCCAGCTCACGCTGGCGGGTTACTCGCATGTGAGCCAAGTGGTCAGCCCCGGCGAATACGCGGTGCGCGGCGGCTTGATCGACCTCTTCCCCATGGGATCGCTGGTGCCGTACCGGGTGGATTTGTTCGACGACGAAATCGACAGCATCCGCACCTTCGACCCCGACAGCCAGCGCAGCCTCTACCCCGTGCCGGAAGTGCGGCTGCTGCCTGGGCGCGAGTTCCCAATGGACGAGGCGGCCCGAGCGCGGTTCAGGAGCCGCTGGCGGGAGCTGCTGGAGGGTGACCCAACCAAAAGCCGAATTTACAAAGACATGGGCAACGGCGTGGCCACGGCGGGCATCGAGTACTACCTGCCGCTGTTCTTTGAAGAAACCGCCACCGTGTTTGACTACCTGGGCGCTGGCCAGGCCGATGCCGCCACCGTGGTACTGCATGGTGATCTGGAACCCGCCTTCCAGCGCTTTTGGCAAGACACCCGCGACCGTTACCGATTGGTGCAAGGCGACCCCGAGCGGCCTGTGCTGTCGCCCGATGCGCTGTTTTTGAGCGCCGAGCAGTTCTACACCCTGACCAACGGCCACGCCCAGTTGGCACTGCGAACCGGCACGGCCGATGCAGCCGACAACACCCTCGCCCAGCCCCTGCCCGAGCTGACGGTGGTGCGCGGTGCTGAAGACCCGCTGGCCCGGCTGCAAGCCCACATCCACAGCGGCAAAACCCGCGTGCTGATCCTGGCCGAAAGCGATGGCCGACGTGAAAGCCTGCTCGACTTCGTGCGTTCCAGCGGGCTCACGCCCCCGGTGTTTGACAACTTGCAAGAGTTTTTGGCCAGCGACGAAAAAGTCGGCATGGCCACGGCGGCTTTGGTCAGCGGTTTTCACTGGTTCGAACACGGCATTGACCTGGTCACCGAAACCGAACTCGTCGCCGCTGGCCCCACCACCCGTCGCAGAAAAAAGCAGGAGCAAGTCAGTGACGTTGAAGCACTGATCAAAGACCTGAGTGAGCTGAACGTGGGCGACCCGGTGGTGCACAGCCAGCATGGCATCGGCCGTTACCGGGGCCTGATCAACATGGACATGGGCCAGAAAAACGAAGACGGCTCGCCCGCCCTGCAAGAGTTTTTGCACCTCGAGTACGCGGGCGATGTCACCCTGTATGTGCCGGTGAGCCAATTGCAACTGATTGGCCGCTACACGGGCGTGAGCGCCGACGAAGCGCCGCTCCACAAATTGGGCTCTGGTCAATGGGAAAAGGCCAAACGGCGCGCCGCCGAGCAGGTGCGCGACGCCGCCGCCGAGTTGCTCAACATCTACGCTCGCCGCGCCGCGCGCGAGGGCCACCCTTTCCGTTACAGCCCGCAAGACTACGAAACCTTTGCCA
Organism: uncultured Burkholderiales bacterium; assembly: GCA_903822825.1. Classification (GTDB taxonomy): domain Bacteria; phylum Pseudomonadota; class Gammaproteobacteria; order Burkholderiales; family Burkholderiaceae_C; genus Limnohabitans_A. Next base: position 28,527 of record CAIJQQ010000057.1, read on the forward strand.
ATGACTTTGGTTTTGAAGAAACCGCCGACCAAAAGGCGGCCATCCACTGCGTCATTCAAGACATGATCAGCCCCCGCCCCATGGACCGCTTGGTCTGTGGCGATGTAGGCTTTGGCAAAACCGAAGTGGCGCTGCGCGCCGCCTTTGTGGCCGTCACGGGTGGCAAGCAAGTGGCCATTTTGGCCCCCACCACGCTGCTGGCCGAGCAGCACTACCAAACGCTCAAAGACCGCTTTGCCAAATGGCCCGTCAAAGTGGCCGAGGTCTCGCGGTTTCGGTCGGGCAAAGAAGTCACCGCTGCCCTCAAGGGCATCGCCGACGGCACGGTGGACATCGTGGTGGGCACGCACATGCTGCTGAGCGAATCGACCAAATTCCATGACCTGGGCCTTTTGATCATCGACGAAGAGCACCGCTTTGGGGTACGACACAAAGAGGCCATGAAAGGCCTGCGGGCCGAAGTCGATGTGCTCACGCTCACGGCCACGCCCATCCCGCGCACCATGGGCATGGCGTTGGAGGGTCTGCGCGATTTGAGTGTGATCGCCACCGCGCCCCAGCGCCGTCTGGCCATCAAGACCTTTGTGCGCAACGAAGGCACGGGTGTGATCCGCGAGGCGGTGCTGCGCGAACTCAAGCGCGGCGGGCAGTGCTATTTTTTGCACAACGAAGTCGATACGATTGAAAACCGCAGACAAAAACTCGAAGAAATCCTGCCCGAAGCACGCATTGCCGTGGCCCATGGCCAAATGCCCGAGCGCGAACTCGAGCGCGTCATGCGCGACTTTGTGGCCCAGCGCTACAACATCTTGCTGTGCTCGACCATCATCGAGACCGGCATCGACGTGCCCACGGCCAACACCATCGTGATCTCTCGCGCAGACAAGTTTGGCCTGGCCCAGCTGCACCAGTTGCGCGGACGCGTGGGCCGCTCGCACCACCAAGCCTATGCGTATTTGATGGTGCCCGAGATCGAAGGCCTGACCAAACAAGCTGCCCAGCGGCTCGACGCCATCCAGCAAATGGAAGAACTGGGCAGCGGCTTTTACCTGGCCATGCACGACCTGGAAATTCGCGGTGCGGGTGAGGTGCTGGGCGAAAACCAGAGCGGCAACATGCTCGAAGTGGGTTTTCAGCTCTACAACGAAATGCTGTCCGAAGCAGTGCGGAGCTTGAAAGCAGGCAAAGAACCCGACTTGCTGAGCCCCCTGTCGGTCACCACCGACATCAACCTGCACGCCCCCGCACTGCTGCCCAACGACTACTGCGGCGATGTGCACCTGCGCCTGAGTTTTTACAAAAAGCTGGCCACCGCCAAAACCAGCGACCAGATCGACTCCCTGCTCGAAGAACTGGTGGACCGCTTTGGCAAACTGCCCCCGCAAGCGCAGACCCTGGTGGACGTGCACCGCCTGCGTGTGCTGACCCAGCCCTATGGCGTCATCAAGGTCGACGCCGCCCCGGGCGTCATCCAAATCACCTTCAAACCCAACCCACCCGTGGACCCGATGGCCATCATTGGCCTCATCCAGAAGAACAAACACATCAAGCTGGCGGGCAACGACAAAATCCGCATCGAGCGTGAATTGCCCGACCCCAAGGCGCGGGCGCAGATGGTGCGGGATGTGCTTCGCTCATTGGGGCAGCCAAAACCCGAAACAGTCCCTGGCTGAGTCCTTTCAACGATCTTTGATAATCCTGACCCATGACCACCGCCACCTCCTCCACCAACTCCGATCCCACCGAGTTTGCCCCCGGCCTCGCCATCCAAGGCTTCACCGCCCCCCTGTCTTTGTCCCAGTTCAAGCTGATCGCGTTTGACATGGACTCCACGCTCATCAGCATCGAGTGCATCGACGAGATCGCCGCCGCCGTGGGCCGCAAGGCCGAGGTGGCGGCCATCACGGAAGCGGCCATGCGCGGCGAGATCACCGACTTCAAAGAAAGCCTGCGCCGCCGTTTGGCTTTGCTCAAGGGCGTGACGCTGGCCGACATGGAACGCGTTTACACCGAGCGCCTGAAAATCAACCCCGGTGCGGCCGAGCTGATTGCGGCTTGCCAAAAAGCAGGCATGAAAGTGCTGCTGGTCTCAGGTGGTTTCACCTTCTTTGCCAACCGCGTGAAAGAGCGCCTGAACATCGACTTCGCTCGTTCAAACCAACTGGAGATTGTGGATGGCGAACTCACGGGCGGCCTGGTCATGCAAAGCTGGGGCGACATTTGTGACGGGGCCGAAAAGCGCAGAACGGTGCTGGAAATGGCCTCGTTGATGGGCATCGAGCCGCATCAATGCATCGCCATGGGCGACGGCGCGAACGATTTGCCCATGATGGGCGCGGCGGGTTTGTCAGTGGCTTACCACGCCAAGCCCAAGGTGCGTGAGCAGGCGATGGTCGCCATCCATGAAGGCGGGCTGGACCGGTTGCTGGAAGTCGTGAAGCCCTGACCCTTTGAGTGTGGGAGCCCCGCCCTCGGGGCGATGGCTTGTGGACCGCGAGCGGTCTTTCGCGACTAGGGCGTCGCTCCTACTGGGGGCCTCAGCGGCGCAGAGGTTTCAGGAGATCACTCAGCCCGTTGTGGTCGATCTCTTGCATCAATCGGAGCAGCTGTCCGATTTCTGTTTTTGGAAAACCCTCGCGGGCAAACCAGTTGAGGTAGTTGCCGGGCAAGTCGGCGATCAGCATGCCTTTGTGCTTGCCAAAGGGCATGGGCGTGGTGACCAGCTTCATCAAGTCGTCGGGTTTCATGCTTGTGCCCTCATTTCACGCCTTGCGCCTCGTTTCACAACTCGGCCCAAAGCCAAGCCCGCACCCGCGCATGGAATGCTTCTGGCCGTGAAATCATGACCCAGTGCCCGCAAGGCAAGCCATGCACCGCGCTGCCGGTGGTGGAAGCCACTTTTTCCAACCATTTCGCCGAATGGAACATGAAAGGTTTGCGCTCGCCGTAGACAAACAAGAGCGGCATGGGCAAGTTGATTTGCGCCGCCTGCATGAAGCCGCCCGCCGTGCCGAACCACTGCATGGCATAGGGGTAATTCATCTTGTGGGTGATGGTGGCCGGGTCGGTCGGGCAACGCAGCCAGCGCGCCATGGCGCGGGTCATGCGGGTGCCCAGACTGCCGCCGATTTTCCAGGCCAAGGCCAGCCAGACCTGGTAGCCCATCACAGAGAGTTTCTCCTTGACGCCCCAGCTGCGCAACAAGGCTCCCGAGTTGTGGTCGCCCACGTCCACCGCCACCACGCGGGCCACCCGCTCGGCGTGGCGCATGGCGAATTGATAGCCAAAGATACAGCCCCAGTCGTGCAGCATCAGCGTCACAGGCTGGTCAGGGCTGATGCGGTCTACCACCTGGCGCAGCAGCTGGCACATGTCATCAAGGCTGGTCGCCGCAGGGCCTGATTCAAAGCCGGGCAGCGTGAGGCGGGCGCAGTTGGCGCGGTCTTGCAGTGCGGCCACGGTACCGTCCCACAAGGAACGTGTGTCGGGCCAGCCGTGCAGCATGAGGATGACCTCGTCACCCTGCCCTTTCAGCCAAACCTCGGTACCGTTGACGTCGATGCAAATGTCTGTGGTGTTGGAATTCATGGCCAAATCCTGAAGTTGGAGGGGTACAGGCAGTTTTGTAGGAGCCCCGCCCTCGGGGCGATGGCCTGTGGATTGCGAAGGCTCATCGCTGCGGGGGCGCCGCACCTACACAAAACAAGCTCAATTCAGCGCCTTGGCCAGGCGAGTGACGCCCTCGAGGATCTTGTCCTCACCCACGGTGGCAAAGCTCAGGCGGAAGGTGGCGTGGTCGGGGTTGGCGCTGAAGAACGGCGTGCCCGGCACAAAGGCCACGCCATTGTCGATGGCGCGTTTGGCAAACACGTTGCCGTCATTGACCTTGCCGCTCGCACCCGTGAGGCGGGCCCAGACGAACAAGCCGCCTTGAGGCTGCACAAACTCGATCGCATCGCCCAGTTCGCGACGCAAAGCATCGCCCATGGTTTGAGCGCGCTGGGCATAGACGGCGCGCACTTTGTCCAGCGTGGCAGGCATGCGCCCGGCTTTCAAATATTGCGCCGCGGTGGCCTGGGCAAAGGTGCTGGTGTGCGCGTCGCTGAATTGTTTGCACATGGTGGAGCGGACCAGCAGCTCGGCGGGCGCGACCATCCAACCCACACGCAGGCCTGGGGACAGCACTTTGGAGAGAGACCCGCAGTGCACCAGCAACTCACGACTACCGGGCACTTGGCTGCTCATGGCCAGCAAGCTGGGTGGTGGTGCCTCGCCAAAATACAAATCGCCATAAGGGTCGTCTTCGACGATCAGGGTTTGGTGTTTGACGGCCATCTCCAGCACCTGTTTGCGGCGCTTGGCGCTGAGCAAGGCGCCGCTCGGGTTGCCAAAGGTGGGGATCAGATACACAAACTTCGGTTTGTGCTCAGCGATCAGTTTTTCCAGCTCGTCGGTCTTGACGCCGTGGCCATCCACCGGGGCGCTGATGAGTTCCGCCCCGTACAAACGGAAGCACTGGATGGTGGCGAGGAAAGTGGGGCCTTCGACGATCACCTTGTCGCCGGGGCTGATCATGGTTTTGCCGATCAGGTCCAGCGCCTGCTGGCTGCCAGTGGTCACGATCAGCTGGTCGGCCGCCACCTCCTTGGCGCCCTTTTGAACCATGAAATGGGCCAGTTGCTCGCGCAGTGGGCCAAAACCTTCGGTCGCGCCATATTGCAGGGCTGCGCCAGGGTCTTCGCTGAGCGCGGCATTGCTGGCTTCGCGGATGCCGTCCACGTCGAACATGGCGCTGTCGGGAAAGCCGCCTGCAAAACTGATGATGCCGGGCTTGCCCAGGAGTTTGAACAACTCCCGGATGGCGGAGGTTTCGACGTTGTTCAGGCGATCGGCAAATTGCAAAGACATGGTGGTGTATCTTCCCGTGTTGATTTCCACCATTTTGCCAACATCCCTACTTCAAACCGCCATGAAGCCCGCACAGATCGAATCTTTTTTTGCCACCCTGCAAGCCGCCAACCCCATGCCCGTGACCGAGCTGGAATACACGAGCGTCTTTGAGCTGTTGGCCGCCGTGTTGCTGTCGGCCCAGGCCACCGATGTGGGTGTGAACAAGGCCACGCGCAAACTTTTCCCGGTGGCGGGCACCCCGCAAAAGATTTTGGACCTGAGCCTGAAAGGTCTGGAGAGTCACATCAAGACGATCGGCCTGTACCACAGCAAAGCCAAACACCTTCTGGAAACCTGCCGGATTTTGGTCGAGCAACACGACGGCCAGGTGCCCCGCACACGCGAAGAACTCGAAGCCCTGCCGGGTGTGGGCCGCAAAACCGCCAACGTGGTGCTGAACTCGGCCTTTGGCGAAGCCACGATGGCGGTGGACACACACATCTTCCGTCTGGGCAACCGCACGGGGCTGGCCCCGGGCAAAACGCCTTTGGCGGTGGAGCTCAAACTGCTCAAGCGCATCCCGGCCAAGTACCTGGTCGACGCCCACCACTGGCTGATCCTGCACGGGCGCTATGTGTGCCAGGCACGCCAACCTCAGTGCGGGCAGTGCGCCGTGGCGGCATTTTGCGACTTCAAGCCCAAAACCCCCCGGTAAACATCTAACCGCCTCGCATCAGAACCCTTTGGTTTTCTGCGCCACCTTCGGCTGGTGTTGACCGGCGGGTAGAATTCACCCCCGCCTTCCGCTGAAGCGCCTCCTCTCCAACCCATGCGCTTCTCGCTTGATTGGGGGTCGCGAACAGTCTTTTCGAATTCGAGCCATCCCGCCTATGACGCGAGCCCTTCCGCGTGCCAACACCCACAACTCCCGATTGCTGCGTTTTCTGAACGAGAACGCGATGATCGAAGCCGTCCCGACTTCAGAGGATGTGGGTCAAAAGCTCGGCGACTGGTTGGACTTTCGCCAAGCCATTGCCCTGCATGCGGTGCTGAACCCCGACACCCCGATCCAGGCCACAGGGCCATCGCGCACGCCCGCATTGACGCCAGACGGCTTGCGGCAGCACGTCACCAAGGTACGGGCGTCGCTCGAACAATCCATCTTGCATGGCCCCCCGCCCGGCTCGGAGCTCACGCGCATCGACATGCCCCCGCCTGAACTGAACGAGCCCATCGAGCCCAAAACAGCTTTCGAGCCGTACCGCCGCTTTCAGGCCGCGCACCAGCGGCAGATGGAAAGCGTGGTGCGCACCCTGCGCTCGCAAGTGCGCGCCCAGTTGGCCAAAAGCACGACGGCCCTGCAGCAGCTGGCCGCGCTCGACGCCACCTTTGAAAGCATCCTGAGCGAACGCGAAGCCGTGTTGCTGGGCAAAGTCTCACGCTTGCTCGAAAAACGCTTTGCCCAGGGCCTCAAACAACACCTCAAAAAACAAGCCGATCTGGCCACGGACAGCGCCCCCAATGAGGCACTGCCATCAGCCGTCCAACCCCTGGCCTGGCTGATGCCCATCCGCCAAGCCATGCGCACCGCCTTGCTGGCCGAGCTGGACACCCGTTTGCAACCCACGCTCGGCTTGGTCGAAGCCTTCCACGCCCAAAAACCACAAAACAATGAAACGCTATTCCTTTGAAACCGCCTTCGGGCTCGGTGCAATGGCTGTCCTGTGGGTCGCCGCCTCTGTGGCGGGCAGCCACGCTCTGGTGCTGGTGATGACGGCCTTGATCGGCGCGGTTTATGTCTTTGGCGCACTGGAGTTACGCCAATACCGCACAGCCACCCAGGGGCTGTCGCAAGCGCTGGCCCAGCTGCCGCAAGCTCTGGAGAGCCTGAGCGAGTGGCTGAGCCAAGTGCCTGCCTCGCTGCAAAACCCGGTGCGACAGCGCGTGGAGGGTGAACGCACAGGCCTGCCCGCCCCGGCGCTGACGCCTTACCTGGTGGGCCTCTTGGTCATGCTGGGCATGCTGGGCACCTTCTTGGGCATGGTGGTCACGCTCAACGGCGCGGTGTTCGCCCTCGAAGGCAGCAACAACATCGCAGGGATCCGAGCGGCGTTCTCTGAACCCATCAAGGGTCTGGGGCTGGCGTTTGGCACCTCGGTGGCAGGTGTCGCCACCTCGGCCATGCTGGGCCTCATGAGCAGCCTGGCCCGAAGCGAACGCGCACAAGCGGCCCAACAACTGGACGGCCAGATCGCCAGCAGCCTGCGCATCTTCTCGCTCGCCCATCAGCGGCAAGAAACCCTCAAGGCCCTGCAGCAGCAGTCGCAAGCTCTGCCACAGGTGGTGAGCCAGTTGCAAGCCATGATGGCGCAAATGGCCCAGACCAGTCAGCAGTTCGGGGACCAGCTGATGGCCCACCAGCAAAGCTTCCACCTGGAAGTGCGCGACGCCTACACAGGCCTCGCGCAGTCGGTGGACCAGTCGCTGCGCACCAGTCTGGACCAAAGCATGCAGGCCGCCAGCGACGGCATCCGCCCGGTGGTGCAAGCGACCATGGCGCAGCTGGCCGAGCAGGCCCAAAGCATGAACCAGCGCCTCTTGCTCAACACCCAGCAACAATGGGGCGAACTCAACACCCAGATGGCGAGCACCGCTGCTGCCGTTGCGCAGACCAGCACCGAAACGCTCAGCCGCCACGAACTGGCCAGCACCCGCATGACCGAGCGCGTTGGCCAGACGCTGGACGCCTTCAGCCAGCAATTCGAGCGCAGCGCCCAGGGCCTGGTCGAGCAGGTCAGCGCCGCACAAGCGCAGCAGCTGGCCCAGCAAAGCAGCGCCGACCAGCAGCGCCTGCAGTCCTGGCAAGCGTCGCTGGCGCAGTCGGCCTCTGCACTGCACAGTCAGTGGCAAAGCACGGGCGCACAGACGCTGGCACAGCAGCAGGCGGTTTGCGACACACTGACCCGCACGGCGCAGGACATCACTGCTCACAGCCAAACCCAAGCCACACAAACCTTGGCCGAAGTCACGCGCCTGATGGCCAGCAGCGAAGCGCTGATGCGCGAGCGCATCGCCTCCGAAGCGCAGTGGGCTGCCACGCACCAGCAGCGCGCCCAGGAGCTGGCCGCTGTGCTGCGCGAAGAACTGTCGGCCCTGCGCGACCAGGAAACCGAGCGCGGCGCCGCCGCCGTGGCCCGCCTGGCCGAGTTGCAAAACGCGGTGACCACCCACCTGACCACGCTGGGCACGGCACTTGAAGACCCGATCACCCGCCTGATCGAAACCGCCTCCGAAGCACCCAAGGCGGCGGCCGAAGTCATTGGCCAGCTGCGCCAGGAGATCTCGGTCAGCGTGGCCCGTGACAACGCCCTGCTGGAAGAGCGCACCCGCATCTTGGGCACGCTCAGCACCTTGCTCCATGCCATCAACCACGCGTCCACCGAACAACGTGGCGTGATCGACACGCTGGTGACGTCGAGCCAACTCACGCTGAACGAAGCCAGCAGCCAGTTCCACGACCATGTGGCCACCGAGACGGGCAAGCTGGGCGACATCGCCGCGCAGGTCACCGCCAGCGCAGTGGATGTGGCCAGCCTGGGCGAGACCTTTGCATTTGCGGTGCGCTCGTTCAGCGACACCAACGACAAGCTGATGGGCAACCTGCAGCGCATCGAAGCGGCGATCAACCAGTCGATGACGCGCAGCGACGAACAGCTGGCCTACTACGTGGCCCAGGCCCGAGAGATCATCGACCTGAGCATCCACAGCCAAAAAGATGTGCTCGAAGCCCTGCAACAGCGCCAGTCTGAAGGGACGGCCTGATGCTCGAGCACGACGCCGACGTCGAGTCCACCGCACCGACCTGGATCTCGTTTGCCGACCTGATGACCGGTCTGCTGGGGGCCTTTGTGCTCTTGCTGGTGGGCGTCATGGCCACGCAGCTGGAGATGGCCTCCAAGCTCGAAGACGAGGTCCAAAAGCGCCAGATGGAAGAGCAAAAACGCCTCTCGCTGGAGCAGGCCTTGGCCATTCCACTTGCCAGTGGCCGCATCACCCTGAACAACGGCCGCATCGGCATCAGCGGCAAGCTGCTGTTTGAGCTGAACTCCGACAAGCTCGAACCCCAAGGCCGCCAACTGCTCAAGAGCCTGGTGCTGCCGCTGCGCAGCTACCTGCAGTCGCGTGAAGAAATCCTGATGGTCAGCGGCTTCACAGACGACCAGAGCATCAAAAGCCGCAACCGCCAGTTCGCCGACAACTGGGAGCTTTCGGCCCAACGGGCCCTGACGGTGACGCGCACACTGATCGAAGAAGGCATGCCGTCTTCGATGCTGTTCGCGGCTGCCTTTGGCCAAGAGCAGCCCTTGGTGGCCAACACCAACGAAAAGGCTCGCGCCCAGAACCGCCGCGTCGAAATGGCCCCTGTGCCCAAAGCGGCCAACACCGCCACGCCCAAGCCATGAACGAAGACGTGCTGGTCACACTGGACGCCCTGCGGGCCGCAGGTGCCCCACGTTTTGACGCGGTGGGCTGGCATTACATCGAGACACTGGCTGGGCGGACCCAAGCACAATCCGGTAAGGCGCAAGCGCTGCTGACCCGCAAACTGCAGCGAAGCCTGGACAGCATGGGCGAGCGCATCAATGCTGCTGCCCAAGCCACCCCCACCGATCAAGGGCACAGCAAAGCTTCGCCGTTGGCAGCTTTGCTTCAAGAGATCAAAGCGCAGGAACAAAGCGTGGGCCAGCCCATCAACAGCGTGTGGCGCGCCGAGAATCCCCGCATCCAGCAGTTTCGCAAACAGCTGAACCAAATCAGCGTTCAAAAACAAGTCAAGCAAGCCATCGCGCAAGCGCCTGTGAATGCAGGCCCCATCAACTCCCACATGCTGGTGCTGCGTTCATTGGGATGGATGCGCGACATCTCGCCCGACTACCTGAACCGCTTCATGGGCCATGTCGACACGCTGCTGTGTCTGGAAGATGCCGACAAGGGCAAAGCGCCGGTCAGAAAGACCGCACCCGCCGCCAAAAACAAGAAATAACCCCAGACTTGCTCGTTGGCGCGATCAAGCCAGGCTCGCAGGCCCAACCTCTGGCCATTTCTCCCCAAGCAAGCAGGCCGCGTCAAAGGCCCAATTGCGCCAACGCCGCTTGCAAACCGGCCAAACCACCCACGCGTTGGTCGTTGATGAAAATCTGGGGCATCTGGCGCACCGAGGGGCCGCATTTTTCGTAAAAGGCCATCCGCTCGGCTTCGCCATCGATCTTGATTTCTTCAAATTCAAGAGATTTTGTTTTGAGCACCATCTTGGCGGACTCGCACTGCGGGCAGGCGGACTTGGAGTAAACGACGATTTTGTGTTCCATGCGATAAAGTTTACACAACTTCCTCAGCCAGGCACCAAGCCATCAATGACCTCGATGGTGCGGTCGCAGCGGCTGGCCAGCAGTGGGTTGTGCGTCACATTCAGTTGGCCGTGCGGGGCAAAACGACCCACTGGTCGTCCAAAGCATGGATGCGAATGCGGTGGCCAAACACCGCCTCGATGGCCGCATGGCTGAGCGGGTCGCTGCAGGCGCCATGGTGGATGACTTGCCCCTGATCCATGACGATGACCTCGTCGGCGTGCAGCGCCATGCCGATCTCGTGCAGCACGCTCAGCACCGTAGTGCCTTGTGCGATCAGACAGTGCACTTGTTCGAGCCAGTCCACTTGGTGCGGTGGGTCCAGGTTGGCCAGGGGCTCATCCATCAGCATCACGGGGGCGTTGCCTGCCATGGCCCGAGCCAAAAGCACGCGCTGGCGCTCGCCCCCCGACAACTCGCCCAAGGTGCGTTCGCGCCAGTCCCAAGCCTGGGTGGCTTTGAGGGCGGCTTCGACCATCTGCGCGTCCTGTTCGTTGGGCGCGCCCAGCCAGCTTTGGTGCGGCAGGCGCCCCAGCATGGCCACGTCCCACACGCGCAAGTCGCGCGTGGTGGTTTCAGATTGGCCCAACCAGGACAACTGCAGGGCACGCTCGCGAACCGACAGGCGATCCAAGGGCTGCCCTTGCCAAAGCACTTGCCCGCTGAACGGCAACAAACCCGCCAGCGCCTTGAGCAAAGTGGACTTACCCGCCCCGTTGGGGCCGACCACACAGGTCCATCGGCCCGCCGCGATCTGCAGGTCCACGCCTTTCAGGGCCATGCGGCCGCCCAGCTGCACCTGCAGTTGCTGGGTTTGCAGGGCGGGTTTCATCGCGCACCGCCCAGGGTCGAGTCACGGTACACGCGCCAAAGCAAATAGCCGCCGCCCATCACGGCTGTCAGCACGCCCACGGGCAGCTCTTGCGGTGCAAACAGCACGCGGGCCAATGCGTCGGCCAAGGCCAACAAGGCCCCGCCCATGAGGGCGGCCAGCAGCAAACTGCGGTCGTGGGTGGTGCGCACCAGCGAGCGCACCAGGTGCGGCGCAGCCAAGCCCACAAAGGCCACCAAACCGATGTGCGCTACCGCCGCACCCGTGGCCAGCGACAACACCCCCACCAACACCAAACGTGCCAAGCGCAGCGGCACGCCCAGGCTTTGCGCAGTGGCTTCGCCCAGAGTCAAGGCGTCGAGCACACGGGCAAACACCCAAGCCAAGGTCAGGCAGAAAATCAACACCAGGCCCAAGGTGGCGCAAGCACTCCAGCCCACAAAAGCGGTGGAGCCGAGCATGAAGCCCTGCATGGCCTGCAGCACCTGCGGCTGCATCAAAGACACCATTGACGTGACGGCCCCCAGCACCACGCCCACCACCACGCCTGCCAACAGCAGGCGCAGGGTCTGCTGCACGCCACGCGCAAGCAGCAAAGTCAGTAACACGGCCAGCAACGCGCCCACAAAGGCCGCACCAGTCAGGCCCAAGCCTGTCCACCAGGTCATGGCCCATGCACTGCCACCAAAAAGACTCAGGTACGTGCCCACGCCGAGCGATGCGCCCGAGGCACTGCCCAGCAAATAAGGGTCGGCCAGCGGGTTGCGAAAAAGACCCTGAGCCACCGCCCCAGCCAAACCCAGCAGCGCGCCGCCCAGCCATGCGCCCAGGCTGCGTGGCAGGCGGATGTCCATCACGATTTGCTGCGACACGGCGTCTTGCCCCACCGACCACCACAATTGCCAACCTTGGCTGCCCGCCATGGTGCCCAGCAGCACCGACGCCAGGCCGACCAGAAACAAGAGTGCACCCCAGCGGTTCGCGTCAGACCTGTGGTTCATCGCCCGGCTCCCGTCGATGCAGTCTGGCCAGCGGCCCGGTTCAGGCAAGCGGCCATGCGCTGTGCGCCTTCGGCCATGCGCGGTCCCGCCCGCACGAGTGTGTCAGCGTCATCGGCACTGAAGACACACAGCCGCTGGCCCTGCATGGCGCGCAGGCCAGACCAGCCCGGGCGCTGCGCCATGCTGGCCCGGCTGCTGTCTCCGACCATGATCACATCGGGCTGGGCACGCACAACGAATTCGGGGTTGACCTGCGGGAACGGGCCCAGGGCCGCAGGCAAGATGTTGGCCACGCCCATGCGCGTGAGCGTCTCGCCGATGAAGGACGATGCGCTGGCCCCGTGCGGCGTAGGGCTAACTTCGAAATACACTTTTTGTTGCCGCGCCTGCGCACCCAGCGACTGCACAGCAGCTTGCACGCCTGCCTGTACCTCGCGCCAGACGCGCGCACTGTCGGCCTCTGGCAAAAACAAGGCTTGTGCCACCGTGCGCAGCACCCGCTGCACATCGGCATGGGTGCGGGGCTCCAGGCGCAAAACTTTCAGGCCCAAGGCTTCCAAACGGTCAACGCCTCGGGTGGAGCCTGCCGCCAGCACCAAGTCCGGCTTGAGCGCCACAATGCTTTCGATCTGCGGGTCCAGCCCACCGCCCACACGGGGCAGGCCCTGCACGGAAGCTGGCCAATTGGAATACCGGTCCAGGCCCACCAGCCGCTGGCAGGCCCCCAATGCACACACGGTTTCCGTCAAAGAAGGCAACAGGCTGACAATGCGTTGCGGCGCCTGATCGATTTCGATGGGTTGCAAGCCATCGCCTTGCACCGTGATCGCCTGAGCCTGCAGGGCCAGCCCGCACAAGAGCATCACCCAGCATCGATAAGCGTCACGCATATTGGGCTTCCCATTGGCACATGATGCGGTGCAGTTGTGCCACGCCATCGGTCAAGGCCGCAGGACCTGGCTGCAAAATGTCTGCCGACTTGATTTCAAAAATTTGCCCATGGCGCACCGCAGGCACGTCTTGCCATCCGGGGCGGGCTGCGACTTTTTCGGGGCGGAACTTCTTGCCACACCACGAGCCAATCACGATGTCGGGCGCGCGGTCGATGATGGTCTGGCTGTCGGCAATGATGCGGTCCTTGCCCATGGGCTGCACTGCCAGCTCGGGGAACACATCGTCGCCCCCGGCGATGCCGACCAGATCCGACACCCAGCGGATGGCGCTGATGTGGGGCTCGTCCCACTCCTCAAAGTACACGCGGGGGCGACGCTTGAAACCGGCCGCTTGTTGCCGGATGGCATCCAGCTCGCCGCGCATGGCGTTCAGCCTTTGCAAGCCATGCTCGGCCTGCCCCACCATGGCCGCAACTTGGTAGAGCATCGAAAAAATCTCATCGACGCTGCGTTGGTTGAAGATGGTGACCTGCACGCCAGCGCGCACCAGCAAGGCTGCAATGTCGGCCTGCAAATCCGAAAAGCCAAACACACAGTCGGGTTTGAGCGCCAGGATCTTGTCGATTTTGGCGCTCAAAAATGCACTGACTTTGGGCTTTTCTTCCCGGGCACGGCGCGGGCGCACCGTGTACCCAGAGATGCCCACGATGCGATGCTCCTGGCCCAAGAGGTAAAGCCACTCCGTGGTCTCCTCGGTGAGACAGACGATGCGTTGGGGCAAGAAGTCGCGCATGTTCAGGTCCTGCGCCAGGTCAAGGTTTGAGTTTCCAGCTCAGGCCCACCGTGGTGGTTCTGGGCAGCTGGTTGTAGCCATAAGCCGTCTGGTAGTGGCTGTCGGTGGCGTTCTCAATGCGGCCAAACAGCGTCCAGTCGCGGGTCAAGGCGTAGCGCGCCGTCAAGTCGAGCAGCACAAAACTGGCCAAATCGGGGTTGCCACTCAGGTCAGGCCGCGCCCCGGTGTAGCGCACGGCGCCGCCCAGTGTCAGCAGGCCCACGGCTTGCGAGAGCGATGCCGAGACCAGTGTCTTGGCACGGCGCACCAGTGGCTGACCTGTGGCTTCGTTCACCGGATCTTGCAGGGTCAAGCTGGCGCTAAGGTCCGTGGCGTTGATCCGGCCGCTGTAGCTGGTCTCCAGCCCCTGGTTTTTGACGCTGCTAACGTTGCTGAATTGCCAGGTGTTCATGTCGTACAGCAACAAATCCTTGGTGCGCGTGTCAAACAGGGTCGAGCGCAAGCGGTGCGGACCACTGGCCCACTGCACCCCCACTTCGTGGGTGGTGGCGGTTTCGGGACGCAAGGCAGGGTTGCCGCTGTACGGGTCGTACAGGTAACCCAGTGGCGGCACATTGAAGGCCGTGGCATGGCTGGCGATCAGCTTCCATTGGGGGTTGAGCGCGTAGCCGTAGCCCAGATAAACCGAGTCCTTGGACGCCAAGCCTTGCACGCTGTCGTGGCGCAGGTTGAACTGGGCGCTGTGGGCTCCACGGTTGTAGACCAGCCCGGCATACACCGCGTTGGCACTGCGCTGGCGGTTCAACTCGGTGACGCCGTCGGTGCCTGCGTCGATGCCCTGCGTTTGATGGTCCACCCCAGCCGACAGCACCATGGCTGGCAAGTTGACCTGGTGCGTCCAAGACAGCAAACGGGTGCGTGTCTCGGCCTGCGTGGTGAAAGAATAGCCCCCCACCGTTTCAGTCGTGTTGCGCTCGGTGGCCTCAGAATAATTCAGTCGGCTTGACCAGACAGGGCTGAGTTGGCCTGCCCAGTAGACGGTGTTGTTGTCGATGCGTGTGCTGCCCTTGTGCACATCGGTCGGTGTGGCGTAGCTGCCCGCCACGTCGTAATCAAAACGCCCATTGAAATGGGTCGAACGCAGACCCACTTTGTGGTCCGTCCCGAGGTCATAGCTCAGGTGCACGCTGTGGCTGTCATTGCGGTAACCGTCGGCGTCAGGGTTGGCGTTGGTGGTTTGCGACAGGTTGGTGGCATTGATGCCCCGGGTCGACAAGGTTCCTAGAGACACGGCATAGCCAAAGTCGCCGTGCTTGCCTTGGGTGCCCAAATTCACGCGCGAGGTGCCCAGCGAACCCGTTGCAGCCGTCAAGTAGCCCGTGTGGCCCGACTGAGCATGGCGCGTGAACACCTGGATCACGCCGCCCACCGCGCCGCTGCCATGGATGGCCGACACGTTGCCGCGCACGATTTCGATGCGGTCCACCTGGTCGAGCATGATGTGCTCCAGGCTCACCGCGCCTGTGGTGTCCTGCTTGGTCATGGGCATGCCATCGACCAGCACCAACACTTGCAAAGATGCCGCGCCGCGCAGGAACACCGTGGACTGGCTGCCACGGCCCCCGCTCTGGGTGAACTGGAAGCCGGCCTCGCGGGCCAGCAAACTGGACAAATCGGTCAGTTGGGACTGCTCAATCGCTTCTCGCCCCAGCACCGTGGTGTGGGGCAAGGCATCGGTGAGGATTTGCTCAGTGCGGCTGGCCGTGACCACCACCTGGACAGGCGCAGTCTGTGCCATGGCGGCGCAAGAAGCCAAAGACAAAAGAGAAAGCGCAGGCAAGGCCATGCCAAAGTTGCGCGCACGAAGGGTACGGATTTTCATGAGAAACAAACAAGTCAAACGCCCTCACCGCCTTCCCCGACAGTGCATGGGCTTCACGACCGGTCTTGCGACAGGTCACCTGATTGGCCGGTATCCGGGCTGGCAGATGCAACCTCCATCACCTTCCCGGCCGCCTGTTTCAGGGCGACCAGTGGTTTGAGATGAAAGCGGAGCCCCAACTGGCGTTCTGGACTCGTCTGCTTACCGTTGCGGGGGCAGCGCAGGTTAGGTGGGCCGTGGTGGCCGCCCCTCCTGCTTCCCGTTGAACTGCGGGCCGTGAACCGGCTTCGCGAGCACCAACTGTTTTGAATTCTAACGTTCAAGCTGTCTTCAACCCTACAAACCGCCCTTGGTCAGGCCCTACAATGTGCGCTCACCACCAGCCAACGTTTGCCATGGCCTCATCCGACCTCATCGACCAGATCGCCGAACGCGTGGAGCACCTGCTGCTTCGTCACGAAGAATTGCAGCGCACCAACGCTTTGCTGGCGCTGCAAGTGCAAAACCTCAGCCACGAGCGTGATCAGCTCAAATCCCGGCTGTCTGCGGCCCGCGCGCGGGTCGATGCCTTGATCGAGCGCCTGCCCACTGCAACAGCACCCGCTTCGCCTGAGGCTTCCTAATGAGCGTCAATCAAATTGAAGTCCAGATCATGGGCCAGAGTTATTTGCTGGGCTGCCCCGAGGGCGGCGAAGCCAAACTGCAAGCCGCCGTGGGCAAAGTCGACATGGCCATGTGCAAGATCCGCGATGCAGGCAAGATCAAAGCGCGCGACCGCATTGCGGTATTGGCCGCATTGAACCTGGCTTTTGACCAAGGCGAAGCCACCGCCGCTGCGCCTGCGGCCACAGCCGCCACCAGCGCAGACGACACCCTCGACCATGAGCGGCTGGCCCAACTGCTCAACCGACTTGACCAGACGCTCAAACAAGACGGCCAACTGCTCTGAGTGGTCTGCACCAGCGCAGGGTTGAGCCTACAATAGACTTCGTCTGCGATGCGTGCCGGGCTTTATATTTCCTTGAACCAATGCTCTTAGAGCTCGGGCTTGGTACATTGGCTGGTGAGCGTGATCATCTCGCGTCAGATGAACCCAACGTCAGTCTGCCCTCGCCCACCTGAACCCCCGGTTCAGGATGAGGGTCCGGTGGCATTGCAGACACCTTTTCAAAAAAAAAATCAATTCGCTGGCAGGAGACCCGCATGAAGTGGCTGCGTTACTCTCACCAAGGCCATGTTGGCATGGGTCGATTGGTTGGTGAAACCATCCATGTTCATCAAGGCCCTTTGTTTGAAAATCCGCAACCCACAGGCGACTGCCTGAGTGTGTCGGAAGTCGAGATTTTGGCGCCATGCCATCCCACCAAATTTTTGGCACTTTGGAACAATTTCAAAACGGCTGCAGAAAAGAATGGCTGGAGCGCCCCTTCAGAGCCACTTTACTTTCTCAAATCACCCAACTCCTATTCACACCACCTTCAAGCGGTGGTTCGGCCCCAACTTGATGTGGGCCGGGTGGTTTACGAAGCCGAGCTGGGCATTGTGATTGGTCGACGCGGACGCGACATACCACTTGAAGAAGCCGCGCAGTATATTTTTGGCTACACCTGCGTCAACGATGTCACGGCCGTGGAGTTACTGCGGTCAGACACCAGCTTTGAGCAATGGACCCGTGCTAAAAATTTTGATGGCTTTACCCCTTTCGGTCCTTGGATAGAAACCGACTTGGATTGCACCCAGGTGATCGTGACCGCCAAAGTCAACGGACGAGAGCGCCAAAATTACCCTGTAAGTGACATGTTTTTTTCACCCCAAGAATTGGTCGCCAAGCTCTCCAGAGGCATGACTTTGGAGCCTGGCGATATCATTTCTTGCGGCACATCCCTTGGGGCCATGCCTTGGCAAAATGATGCGCTTGTCGAAGTCACCATTGATGGCATTGGCACCCTTTCCAACACCATGAAAGCGTCAGCATGAGTTTGAACATTGCCATTGTGGGCGCTGGCGCCATTGGGGGTTACCTCGGTGTCAAGTTGGCCTTGTCGGGTTGCAACGTCACTTTCATTGCGCGCGGTGAAAATCTCAAAGCCATTCAAGCCAATGGCATGACGCTCACTTTAGAAGACGGCACATCTTTGCACGCTCCTCATGTCAAAGCCTGCACCATCGATGAAGCAAGGCCGCACGACTATGTTTTTTTAACCATGAAGTCGCACCAGGTCAGCCCTGTTGCCGAACAAATTGGTCGGCTGTGCCATGACCGTACAGCCGTCGTGACCCTTCAAAACGGGGTGCCTTGGTGGTACTTTTATAACTTGGTGGGCGAGTACCAAAACCGCCAATTGACTTCCATTGATCCGGGTGGCGCTCAATGGCAACACATCGGCCCAGAGCGGGTGATCGGCGCGGTGGTCTACCCCGCCGCTGAATTAGTCGCTCCGGGTGTGGTCAAACTCATTGAAGGCAACCGCTTTACCTTGGGCGAGCCCAGTGGCGAAAAATCCGAACGTGTGACGGCTTTGGCGCAAGCCATGATTGCGGCAGGATTCAAGACCCCTGTGTCTACCGACATCCGCAGTGAGCTGTGGGTCAAGCTTTGGGGCAACCTCACATTCAACCCGGTGTCCGCCCTGACGCACGCCACGCTCGAAGACATTTGCAATTTTGACCTCACGCGCAATTTGGCCTCACGCATGATGACGGAAGCCCAAACCGTGGGCGAAAAACTGGGCGTTCAGTTCAAAATCAGCATCGACAAACGGATTGCAGGCGCCCAAGCCGTGGGCGCCCACAAAACATCCATGCTGCAAGACATTGAACACGGCAAAGCTTTGGAATTAGAGGCGCTCTTGGGCAGCGTGATTGAGCTGGGCCATATTTGCAACATGCCCACGCCCACACTCGACTCGGTTTACGCTTTGACGCGTTTGCTCGAGCAAAGTGTGTTAAGAAAAGGCAAGGGACTCAGCCTCGACTGAGCTTTTTCAAGAGACCCAGCACGGGCCAGAAAAGCATGATCAGCGCCAGGGCAGTGATGGAGCCGGCCAAAGGCGTGCTGACAAAAATGTCCAAACTGCCTTTGGAAATGAGCATGGACTGTCTGAAACTGCTTTCGGCCATGTCCCCCAAAACGAGGGCCAAGACCAAAGGAGCCAAGGGGTATTTGAGCTTTTTGAAGGCATAGCCCACCAAGCCGAAGACAACCATCAAGGCCACATCGAGCAAATGGTTGTGAACCGTGTAGGCACCTACAGCGCAAATCACCACAATGACAGGCGCGATGATAGAAAACGGAATCCTCAATATAGCCGCCCACCAAGGCACAGTGGTCAAGACCACGATCAAGCCCACAATGTTGCCCAAGTACATCGAGGCGATCAGGCCCCAAACAAAGTCTTTTTGTTCTGTGAACAACAAGGGGCCGGGCTGCAGCCCCCATATCAACAATCCACCCAGCAAAACGGCAGCGGTGGGCGAGCCAGGAATACCCAGGGTCAACATGGGCAACAAAGCGCTGGTGCCAGCAGCATGGGCCGCAGTTTCAGGGGCAATCACCCCCTCCAGTGCACCCTTGCCGAAATCCTCAGGATGTTTGGAGATGCGTTTGGCCATGCCATAACTCATGAACGAAGCCGGTGTTGCACCGCCCGGGGTAATGCCCATCCAGCAGCCAATCAAGCAAGCGCGCAAGGAGGTGGCCCAGTATTTGGGCAGTTCTTTCCAGGTGTCGAGAACGTCTCTGAGGCTGATTCGCCCTTTCTGTCCCTTAAAGGCCAAGCCCTCCTCCATGGTGAGCAAAATTTCACCAATGCCAAAAAGGCCAATGACTGCAACCAGAAAGTCAAAGCCTTGCAGCAAACTTTCTTGGCCATAGGTCATGCGCAATGTGCCGGTGACGCTGTCTAAGCCCACCGCAGCCAAAGCAAAACCCAGCATCATGGCCATCAAGGTTTTGACGGGTGGCTCTTTGCTCATGCCAATGAAACTTGCAAAAGTCAGCAACTGAACTGCAAAGAACTCAGGCGGCCCAAAGTTCAGCGCAAATTTAACCACCACAGGCGCCAAAAATGTCACCATGAGCACGGCCACCAAAGCGCCCACAAAGGACGACGTGAAGGCCGCGGTTAGAGCCTGAGCTGCCTTGCCCTTTTGAGCCATTGGGTAGCCATCAAACGTGGTGGCCACCGACCAAGGCTCTCCTGGAATATTGAAAAGGATGGATGTGATGGCCCCGCCAAACAAGGCACCCCAGTAGATGCAAGACAACATGATGATGGCAGAAGTGGGGGACATGCCAAAGGTGAGTGGCAAGAGAATGGCCACGCCATTGGCACCGCCCAAACCAGGCA
>CAIJQQ010000058.1 GCA_903822825.1 uncultured Burkholderiales bacterium
CCGATGATGCCAAAGTGGTTGCGCGTGGGCTTCATGAACACCGGCACGGCACCGGTCATGATGATGGCGTGCAAGATGGACTTGTGGCAGTTGCGGTCCACCACCACCACATCACCTGGCGCCACGGTATGGTGCCAAACGATTTTGTTGGAGGTGCTGGTGCCGTTGGTGACGAAAAAGCAATGGTCCGCGTTGAAAATGCGCGCGGCGTTGCGCTCGCTCTCGCCAATCGCACCGTTGTGGTCGAGCAGTTGGCCAAGTTCTTCAACGGCATTGCACACGTCGGCGCGCAGCATGTTCTCACCATAAAACTGGTGGTACATCTGGCCCACTGGGCTTTTCAAAAAGGCCACGCCACCCGAGTGACCAGGGCAATGCCAAGAGTACGAACCGTCTTCGGCGTAATCGAGCAGCGCCTTGAAAAATGGGGGCTGCAGCCCTTCGAGGTAGCTTTTGGCCTCGCGGATGATGTGACGCGCCATGAACTCGGGCGTGTCTTCGTACATGTGGATAAAACCATGCAGCTCGCGCAAGATGTCATTGGGCAAATGCTGGCTGGTCTTCGTTTCGCCGTAGATGTAGATCGGCACATCGGCGTTCTTGCGGCGCACCTCGTCGATGAAGGCCCGCAAGTTGATGACGGCAGGGTCCAGGTCCGGGCCGGGCGTGAACTCTTCGTCGTCAATTGACAAGATGAATGCACTGGCGCGGCTTTGCTGCTGGGCGAACTGCGACAGGTCGCCGTAGCTGGTCACACCCAAGACCTCAAACCCCTCGCTGGTGATGGCATCGGCCAAAGCACGGATGCCCAGACCCGATGTGTTTTCGGATCGGTAGTCTTCGTCGATGATGACAATGGGGAAACGAAATTTCATGCTGAGCAGACCGGACAGGCCCCGAAAATGGAGAAACAGGCGCGAAGTTTAAGCTACAATTCCCTGCTTCGGAGCGGTGGATGAGTGGTTTAAGTCGCACGCCTGGAAAGCGTGTGTGGGTTCATAGCCCACCGCGGGTTCGAATCCCGCCTGCTCCGCCAGAACAAAGCCCCAAGCCCAATGGCTTGGGGCTTTTTTACGTTTGAATCTTCAAGACAGTTCAACAGATCGCATGAACATCCCGTCTGACAGCCTGTTTCTTATCCCGGGCTACGCACGCCTTTGGGGCTCGATCCTTCTGAGCAATCTGGGGGCTCAGCTCACCATGATCGTGCTGCCATTGACTGCGGTGGTCTTGCTGCATGCCAGCCCCACCCAAATGGGTCTGTTGGGTGCCATGGAGTTGCTGCCTTTTGCGATCCTGTCATTGCCTGCGGGCGTCTATCTGGACCGCATCCGCAAGCTGCCGGTTTACATTGCGGGCGAACTGCTGATGGCCGCCATGCTGGTGTCGGTGCCGATCGCCTGGAAACTCGATATGTTGAGCATGGGCTGGCTCTATGTGGTGGGCATTGGCGCTGGCGTGGTTTACACGGTGGCAGGATCGGCATCGCAAATCGTGCTCACCCAATTGGTGGGTCGTGATCAACTGGTCAAAGCCCATGCACAAAACGCCATTGCAGCTTCAAGCGCAGAGGTCATTGGTCCCGGTATTGCGGGCCTTTTGATCAAGCTTTTGGGCGGGCCATTGACTTTGCTGGTCGACTGCTTTTTGGTGCTTTGCTCAGCACTCATGCTCAAGGGACTGCGTATCCAGGAAAAACTCACGCACTCTGAGCACACCCATTTCTGGGGCCAACTCCAGGCAGGCCTGGCCTTTGTGCGCAGTCAGCCCCTGCTGATTCACAGCGCGCTGGTGGTTGGTGCTTGGCAATTTTTCGCTCAGATGGCCATGTCGATTCAAGTGATCTACGCCATACGCGAGCTGGGCATGAGCGAAGAGCACCTGTCGATGAGCTATGTGGCTTTGGGTGTGGGCTCGATTGCCGTGGGGCTGACTGGCGCTCGACTGTCCAAGGCCATTGGCCCGGGACCCGCCTTGTTGCTGGGCGTTGGCCTGACCGGCTTGGGCTGGATTCAATTGGCGCTGTTTAAAGAGCAGATTCCGGCCACCGTTGGCTTTGCTTTGATGCTGATGGGATTTGCTGCGGGCGCCACATTGCTGTTCATCAATTTTCTGGCGATCAGGCAATCGGTCACGCCCTCGCCCATGCTGGGCCGCATGACCACCACCATGCGTTGGCTGATCTTGTTGCCCGCTGGGCCAGGTGCTTTGCTCGGAGGCTGGCTGGGCGAGCACACCGCGATGTCGACGCCCCTGTTGCTGGCGGGCGTGGGGGCCATGCTCACGGCGGTTGTGGGCTTGGGCTTGACCCGTTTGAGGCACCTGCGCGTGCTGCCGAGTTCGCCTGTGGGCTGAGGCCACCCGGACCCATTGGGCCCAAGCTCAAGCCAGCGCAGCAGCGCGCTCTGGTGTCCACCCTTTGGGGATGGCACCCAACAACTCCTGGGTGTAGGGGTGCTGCGGATTGGCGTAAATGTCTGCGGCTGCGCCCCGCTCCACAATGTCGCCCTGCTTCATGACGATCATCTGATCGGACATGAAGCGCACCACGTCCAGATCGTGCGAAATGAAGAGGTAGGCCAGAGAAAACTCTTTTTGCAAGTCCTTGAGCAGATTCAGGATGGTGGCCTGCACGCTCACATCGAGGGCACTCACCGATTCATCGCACACCACGATCTCGGGCTGAAGAATCAAGCTGCGGGCAATCGAAATGCGTTGCCGTTGTCCGCCTGAGAATTCGTGTGGGTATTTGTTCAACGCATTGGCCCCCAGGCCCACGCGCTCGAGCCATTCCAGCACCAGGGCTTGCCTGCCGGCTTCATCACCGCCCAGGCCGTGAATCTTCAGTGGTTCTTCCAGAATCCGCCCGACCGTGAAGCGAGGATTCAAACTGGCATAAGGGTTCTGGAAAATGATCTGGACTTTTTTGCGCATGGCACGAATTTGCGCCGCACTTTGCCCGGTCAAGGGGTGTCCTTCCAGGGTGACGACGCCGCGCGTGACTTGCAGCAATTGCGCGAGCATCAAACCCAAAGTGGATTTGCCGGAACCGGATTCACCCACTACGCCCAAGGTCTCGCCCCGGCGCAATGAAAAACTTGCATCCTGCACGGCATGCACGGTCTTGCGCGACAACAAGCCCGTCTTGATGACATAGTCTTTGGCCAGGCTGTCCACCGTCAACAGCACCTCGCCGCCAGTCACTGCCGGGGCCTTGGGCGTCAGCGTGCGGCCCGCAGGGTTCATGAAGTCTTCAATGACTGGCAAACGGTCGTAAGCCTGGTTCAGGCGAGGACGGCAAGCCAGCAGCGCTTGCGTATAAGCATCCTGGGGGTGATTGAAAATTTCAGACACCGAGCCTGCTTCGCGAACTTCGCCGTGGCGCATGACCACGACTTCGTGTGCCAACTCGGCCACCAAACCCAGATCGTGGCTGATGAAGAGCATGCTCATCTTGTGTTTGTCTTGCAAGCGCACCAACAGTTCGATGATCTGGCGCTGCACCGTCACGTCGAGCGCAGTCGTAGGCTCATCTGCAATCAGCAAGCGGGGTTGGCAAGCGATGGCAATCGCAATCATCACACGCTGCTGCTGACCGCCGGACAACTCGTGCGGATAGGCGTTGATGCGGTTGGCTGGATCTGGGATGCCGACTTCGTCGAGCACCGCCTTGGTCTGCTCCCAAGCCTGCTTGGGGCTCAAGCCCAGATGCAGCATCAACACTTCGGCAATTTGATGGCCGATGGTCTTGACCGGATTGAGCGAACTCATCGGGTCCTGGAAAACAGTGGTGATCTCCTTGCCGCGCAGTTTGCGCAGTTCGGCGTCGGAAAGTTGGAGCAGATCGACACCCCCACTGATGATCTGGCTGGCTGGATCGATCACCGCGTTGTCGGGCAACAAGCGGGAAATGCTCAGGGCACTGACGCTCTTGCCACTGCCCGACTCACCGACCAGCGCCAGCGTGCGCTGCTCTGGCACAGAAAAACTGACGCCGTGCAGGGCATGCTGAACACCAGCGCGCCCCATGTCGAACGAAACTTTGAGATTTTTGACTTGAAGTGTTGCGGTCATATCAAAAGCCTTCAGCGGATCTTGGGGTCCAGCGCATCGCGCAAGGCATCGGTGAACATGGCAAAAGCGGTGACAAAGATGGCCATCATGCTGGTGGCCGCCACAAACTGCCACCAAATGCCCAAAATCAGCTCGGTCTGAGACTCCGAGAGCATCGTGCCCCAGCTGACCATGTCGATCGACACCCCCAAGCCGAGGAAAGACAAGATCACTTCGGCCTTGATGAAGCCCACCACATGCAAGCTCAGCTGAACCAGAATCACATGGCTGACGTTGGGCAAGATGTGCACAAACAGGCGCGAAAAATGGCTCGCGCCAATGGCCTCTGCCGCACGCACATAGTCGCGTGAGCGGTGCTTGATGTATTCGGCCCGCACCAGTCGGTAGATGCCCGTCCAACCCACCAAGCTCAAGATCACGACGACGTTCATGATGCCGTTGGAGAACACCTTGGCCAGAGGCCCGGACTTGAACACCGCCGCCAATGCAAAAATCAGCAGCACATAGGGGATGGCGTTGAAGACGTTGTAAATCCATTCCAAGGTGTCATCGATCGCACCACCAAAATAGCCGCCAACAGCCCCCAAGACCGTGCCGATCAGCGTGGCCATCAAGGCTGCGGTCAATCCCACCAGAATGGAAATTTGCGCGCCTTTGATCGCTTTTTTCATCACGTCCCGGCCAATGCGGTCACCGCCCCAAGGCAAGGTGTCTTGTTTGATCTGATTGGGAATGGTCACACCCGAGGTCTTTTGCTGCCACTTGTCGTAGTAAGGCGCCAAAGGGTCGATGTCCGACATGTCCAACTGCCTCACAGGGGCTTGTGCCACCTGCTCGGCTTTGACATCGGCTTTTGCACCGACAACATTCGGGGGAGCAAATGGCTTGCCGATTTCTTCTTGCCAGTCGTTGCCCACCCAGCCGAACTGCGCAGACAGCACCAGTGCAAAAAAAAGTCCCACCACCAACAAAGATCCCATGCCGGTCTTGTCGCTGCGGAAACGCTCGACCACTTGGGCCCAGAGCGAATTGGAACGACGATTGGAAACCATGACGGCGCTCATTTGAGTTTCACGCGGGGGTCAACCCACTGGTAAAGGACATCGGTCAACAAGTTGATGACCATGGTGAGCGCCGCCAGATAAATGGTGGCCGCCTGAATGACCGGGTAGTCGCTTCGGTTGACCGCGGTGTAGACCTCGCGCCCCAAACCGGGGATAGAGAAAAACACTTCGATGAGGAATGAACCAATGAAGATGCTGGGCAATTGCGTCCCCACATTGGTCAGGATCGGAATCAAAGCGTTGGGCAGCACATGCTTGAATAGCACGGCCTCTTCTGACAGCCCTTTGGACCGTGCAGTGCGCACATAGTCCTGGTTGATTTCATCCAGGAAAAAGCTGCGGTACAGCCGGGTGTGGGGTCCCAGGCTGACGATGACCGCCAGCAAAACAGGCAAAGGCGCGTACACGCTCAAGTTGGTCCACACGCTGTTGCTCCAGCCCTGCACCGGGAACCAGCCCAGCACAAAGGCAAACAGGTACTGGCCAAAAATGACATAGACCAGAAAACTGATGGACATGGCCATCGTGCAAATGACCATGACCGCCTTGTCAGTCAATGTGCCACGCACATAGGCCACGGCCAGACCCGCCAAAGTGCCCAGCAGCACTTCGATCACCAAAATCGGCGTCATCACCGTCAAGGTCGCAGGCAGCCGCGTCTGGAATATTTTGGCCACCGACTCGTTGGTCGCCCAGCTGTTGCCCCAGTCAAATGTGGCAACTTTGAGCATGAATTGCCACATCTGTTGCCACAGGGGCAGGTCCAGCCCCAACTGCTTACGGATGGAGTCAATCTGTTCTTGAGAGGCGTTCATGCCCGCCAATATTTCGGCAGGGTCACCGCCAAAATAATGAAAAAGAAGGAATACCAACAGCATGACGCCCAACAAAGTAGGAATCATCTGCAAGATGCGTCTGACTAGAAAATTCAGCATGGTCGGGAAAGTGCTCGATTGACCGATTCAAACCGGTGAGGCACTATTATTTGCTCTAAAGTTGTTCATTTTTCTAAGTGTTTGCCTTGATGTTCTCCCGACTCATTACCCCTGCCCTGGCATTTGTCTGTGGTGTCGCTTGCATCACAAGCCATGCCCAAACCAGCCAACCCAATGAAAAAGTTTTCCGTTATGCCTTCGCGGCAGCTGAAACAGGGTTTGACCCAGCGCAGCTCTCGGACTTGTACTCGCGGATCCTCACCGCCAACATGTTCGATGCGCTCTACACCTACGACTACTTGGCCCGGCCCCTGGTCATTCGGCCCAACTTGGCCGCAGGCATGCCCGAGGTGTCAGCCGATTTCAAGACCTACACCGTCAAACTCAAACCGGGTGTGTATTTTTCTGACGACGCCGCATTCAAGGGCAAAAAGCGTGAACTGGTGGCCAGCGATGTGGTCTACACCTACAAGCGCATTTTTGACCCCAAAAACAAAAGCCCCAGCGTGAGCGGTTTGCGGGAGGAAAAAATCCTTGGCATGGAAGAGTTGCGAGACCAAGCCACCAAAACGGGCAAGTTCGATTACGACCGTGAGATCGAGGGATTGCGCGCCCTGGACAAATACACGGTCCAGTTCAAGCTCGGGGAGGTTCGGCCCCGTTTCATGGAGGCATTGACCGACCCCGGCATCTTGGGCATCGTCGCGCGTGAAGTGGTCGAAACCTACGGCGACCGCATCATGGAACACCCCGTGGGCACTGGCCCATTCAAGCTGAGCGAATGGCGCAGGTCGTCCAAAATCACCTTTGTGCGCAACCCCAATTACCGCGAAGAATATTTCGACGCCACAGCCTCTGCCGACTCGCCACTGGCCCAACAGGTGGCCTCACAGATGAAGGGGCGCAAGCTGCCCCAGATCGACAAAGTCGAGGTCTCCATCATTGAAGAAGCCCAACCTCGCTGGCTCGCTTTTTTGGGCAACGAGCACGATTTGATGGAGCGTCTGCCGGCCGCTTATGTGAACGTGGCCATTCCCCAAAACAAACTGGCACCCAACCTGCAAAAGCGTGGCATCCAGATGCAACGCAGCTTTTTGGGTGATGTGACTTTCATTTATTTCGGCATGGAAAACCCCATCGTGGGGGGCTATTCGCCTGAGAAAATCGCCCTGCGGCGGGCCATCTCTTTGGGCCAGAATTCTGCTGAAGAGGTGCGTTTGCCCAGGCGTGGACAAGCCGTGGTCGCCCAAGGGCCCATCATGCCCCTGTCCTCCGCTTACGACCCGAACATGCGATCGGAAATGGGGGTCTTTGACCGCGCCAAAGCCATCGCCTTGCTCGACTTGTTTGGCTACACCGACAAAGACGGTGACGGTTGGCGCGACCTGCCCGATGGCAAGCCTCTGACCCTCGAGTACTCCACCACAACATCGGCAGACTACCGCGAACTCAACGAAATCTGGAAGAAAAACATGGATGCCATCGGCATCCGTGTGGCATTCAAATACGGACAATGGCCCGAGCTGCTCAAGGCTTCACGCAACGGCAAGCTGATGATGTGGGGCCTGGGCTTGAGCGGTGGATCGCCCGATGGCGCAGGGGTCTTGGCACTGGGCTACAGCGAATCCAAAGGCCAACAAAACCATGCGCGCTTCAGTTTGCCTGAGTACGATGAGATTTACCGCCAAATCAACCGCTTGCCCGACGGGCCTGAGCGCAAAGAATTGGTCGACAAAGCCATCAAGATTTTGGTGGCTTATATGCCCTACAAATTTGTGACCCACCGCATCGTGACCGATTTGACTCACCCAGCAGTCCAGGGCTACGTGCGCAACCCCGTTGCACGTGACTTTTGGAAATACATCGACATCGACTCGCAAAAAGGACCCAAACCCTGATGCACACCCTTCAACAAACTTTGCGGGCCGCCTCGTTCTGCGGTCTGCTGGCCTTGTCGGCCCTCTCTTCATTAGCGGCTACGGTCCCTGCCGGGGTTCAACTGCACGCCGAGCAAAGTCTGGTGCGCAACAACGGCTCGGAGCCCGAAACGCTCGACCCGTCACTGATCGAATCGGTCGGCGCCGCCAACCTGATCCGTGACCTGTTTGAGGCCCTGACGGCCAGCAACGCCCAAGGCAAGATCGTGCCTGGCGTGGCCGAAAAATGGCGTCAAGTGGACCCACTGACCTGGACATTCCAACTCAGGCCCCAAGCCAAATGGCAAAACGGGGATCCTGTGACGGCCCAGGACTTTGTTTATTCCTTCAGGCGGCTGGTGGACCCCAAGACGGGCTCCAAATACGCGCGAACATTTGGGGATTTTTTCCTCAACGGAAAAGAAGTCTCGACAGGTCAAAAACAACCCCAAGAGCTGGGCGTTCGCGCCATCGACAAAAGCACACTTGAAATCAAAACATCCAACCCGGTGAAGTTTTTGCCCGAGCTGGTGAGCAACCCCAACCTGAGCCCCTTGCACGCCAAGTCGATCGAGAAGCTGGGCCGCGAGTGGACCAAACCCGGCAAGCTGATGGGCAACGGCGCCTACACACTCCAAAGCTGGCAAGTCAACAGCAAAATCGTCCTCGAGAAAAGTCCCAGTTACTGGGATGCGGATCAGGTCAAGATCAACCGCGTGACCTACCTCCCTGTGGAAGACGGCCATGTGGACGTCAAGCTGTTCGAGTCAGGGCAGAACGATTGGGTTTACATGTTGCCGCCCGGCACCTACGAGTCGTATTTGAAAAAATACCCCAAGGACACCCGCAACACCCCTTTGCTGGCCCTGCGCTATTACGACTTTCAAACCCAATCGCCTTTCTTCAAGGACGTGCGCGTGCGCCAAGCCCTGTCGATGGTGCTGGACCGCGACATTCTGGCTCAAAAAGTCACCGCTGACGGTCAACAGCCTGCCTATGGTTTGATCGTCAAGGGGGTGGAAGGGGCTGACCCCATCGGCTACGAATGGGCCAACTGGCCCATGGCCAAGAAGGTTGAAACCGCCAAGGCATTGCTCGCACAAGCAGGTGTCCAACCCGGCGCCAAATTCACTTTTTCGTACAACACCAGCGAGTACCACAAGAAGATGGCGATCTTTGCCGCCTCAGAATGGAAAACCAAACTCGGCCTGACCGTGGAACTCGAAGCCATGGAGTTCAAGGTCCTCATCAAAAAACGCCACGACGGACAATTCGAAATGGCGCGGGACGGTTGGAACTCCGACTACAACGATGCGACCAGTTTTGTGGCGCTTGTCAAATGCGATTCTGATCAGAACCACAGCCGCCATTGCAACAAGGATGCGGAGCAGCTGATTCAAAATGGCCTCAAGGAAAATGACCAAGCCAAGCGCAAAGCGGCCTTGAACGAAGCCATTCGGCTGATCATGAACGACTACCCGATCATTCCCCTGCTGCAGTATTCGCTGCCCAGGCTGGTCAAGTCTTATGTGGGTGGCTACAACACTGAAAACCAGATGGACCGGTTCCGAACGCAAGATCTGTACATCACCAAGCACTGAAAAATTTCTGATCTGAGCCCCAGACCATTGCCGTCTGAAGGCTAGACTCAGTGTCCATGTTCGCCTACACATTTCGACGCCTGTTGATCACCATTCCCACCTTGCTGGTGGTGATCGGCGTCGTCTACATCTTGCTGTTCTCTGCGCCGGGAGGGCCCTTCGACTCCGAGCGTGTGGTGCCCGAAGCCATTCAGGCACAGCTGATGGCCAAGTACCACCTCGATCTGCCTTACTGGAAGCAGTACCTCCTCTACATTGGCCAATTGCTGCAAGGCGATCTGGGCGTGTCTTACCGCTACGCCGATTGGTCTGTCAATGAACTGGTGGCCAGCGCCCTGCCCGTCTCGCTGACCATTGGCGGCCTGGCCATCGCATTGTCTTTGATCATCGGTGTGCTGCTGGGCGCTTTGGCTGCGCTCTACCGCAACTCTTTTGTGGACTACTTGGTCATGGCGCTCGGCAGCCTGGGCAGCGTGGTCCCATCCTTTGTGCTCGGGCCGCTTTTGGTGCTGGCTTTTGCCATTGGCTTGCAGTGGTTGCCTTCGGGCGGCTGGGACCATTTTTCTTGGCAGTTCATGGTCTTGCCTGTGAGCCTGCTGACCTTGATCAATGTGTCCACCCTGGCGCGCATCATGCGCGCCAGCATGGTGGAGGTGATGAACAGCAACTACATTCGCACCGCCCGCGCCAAAGGCCTGCCCATGCGCCTGATTGTGTTCAGACACGCTTTGCGGCCTTCGTTGCTGCCCGTGGTCACCATCGTGGGGCCATTGGCGGTGTCCTCCATCACGGCGGCCTTGGTGACTGAGAGTATTTTTTCCATCCCTGGCTTGGGCATTTTGGTTGTGAACGGTGCAGCCAACCGCGATTACACGCTGGTACTGGGCCTGGTGGTTTTGATCACTGTACTGGTTGTGCTGGTCAATTTGTGTGTGGACCTGATTTATGCATTCCTCGATCCCCGCAGCCGAGCCTGAGCGCAGTCCATGGCGCGATGCCCTGCAGCGTTTTCGTCGCAACAAAGCGGCTGTGACCAGCTTGGTGTTCCTGATCCTGGTAACCGCACTGTGCGTGATCGGCCCCTGGCTGCTTCCCCACGCCTATGACAGCACCGACTGGGATGCGCTCAAACTTCCGCCTTCGTTCACCAACAACCACTTCTGGGGCACAGACGAATCCGGCCGCGACCTCTTGGTGCGTTGCCTGGTGGGCGGTCGCATCTCGCTCATGGTCGGCATCCTGACGACCTTGACGTCGATTGCCTTGGGCGTGGTCTGGGGCGCCACGGCAGGCTACTTGGGCGGCGCAGTTGACCAGGTGATGATGCGCATCGTGGACATCATGTACGCCGTGCCTTACCTGCTGATCGCCATCTTGCTGGTGACCGTGCTCGGCCGTGACTTTTACCTGGTGGTGCTGGCCATCACGGCTTTTTCGTGGATGGACACGGCCAGGCTCGTGCGCGGCCAAACCCTGTCCCTGCGCAAGATGGAATTCGTGGAAGCCGCACGTGCCATGGGCGTGTCAACACCCCGCATCGTGATCGAACACATCGTGCCCAACCTGCTGGGCCTCGTGCTGGTGTACGCCACCGTGACCGTGCCCAGCGTGATCCTGACCGAGTCGGTGCTGTCTTTTCTGGGACTGGGCATCCAGGAGCCCATGACGAGCTGGGGCGTGTTGATCCATGACGGTGCGCAGATGCTCGATTCGGCGGCATGGTTGCTCATCTTTCCGGCCTTGATGCTCTCGCTCACCCTCTACAGCTTCAACTACCTGGGCGATGGCTTGCGTGACGCGCTGGACCCAAAGGACCGCTGACGTGGGCACCGAAAAAACCTTGCTGGACGTCAAAAACCTCAACGTTCACTTTCAAACCCCCGAGGGCGAACTGCAGGCGGTTCGCGACGTGAGCTTCAGCTTGCGCCCCGGGGAAACTCTGGGCGTGGTGGGCGAAAGCGGTTCAGGCAAAAGCCAGACCATGCTGGCCATGATGGGCCTGTTGGCCAACAATGCCCGAGCAGAAGGCCATGTGCTGTTCAAGGGCGACAACATCCTGAACCTGCCTTCAAGCCAGCTTAACCGGGTCCGAGGTCAAAAATTGGCCATGATTTTCCAAGACCCCATGACCTCGCTCAACCCGTTTTTGACGGTGGAGCGGCAGATGACTGAAGTCTTGCAAACCCACCAAAATGCCTCTCGCTGGCAAGCGCGTGCAGCGGCGCTCAAGATGCTGGAGAACCTGCGCATTGCCGATCCGTTGCGCTGCTTGCAAAGTTACCCCCACCAGTTTTCAGGCGGCATGCGCCAACGCATCATGATCGCCATGGCGTTGCTCAGCCAGCCCGATGTGCTGATCGCTGACGAGCCCACCACGGCGCTCGATGTGACCGTGCAAGCGCAAATCGTGGCCCTGCTGCGCCAGTTGCAACAGGACCACGGCACCAGCATCATCATGGTCACGCACGACCTGGGCCTGGTGGCGGGCCTCAGCGACCAAGTGATGGTGATGTACGGTGGCCGGGTCATGGAACATGCTCAGGCCGATGACATTTTTTACAACACCCGCCACCCTTACACCCGCGCACTGCTGGAGTCGGTTCCCCGTCTGGAACACGCAGAAGATGAACTGCTGGCCATTCCCGGCATGCCGCCCTCGCTGCGGAACATGCCTGCGGGTTGCCCGTTCGCGCCGCGCTGCGCCAAGGCCGACAGCGCATGCCTGCGCCCTGCCCCGCTGCAACTTGTACCCTTGGCGGCTGCAGACCATTGGTCTGCCTGTCACCACACAGGAACACAGGCATGAACCAGGCTTTGAACCCCCAGAACAAACAAATCCTGCTTCAAGTGCGGGAGCTGCGCGTGCGCTACCAGGTCAAGGACAGCAGCGGCTTTTGGCCTAAAAATCGCCAACTCGAGGCCGTCAAAGGCATTGGTTTTGACCTGCACGCGGGCGAGACTTTGGGCATTGTTGGCGAATCAGGCTGCGGCAAATCGAGCTTGGCCAAAGCCTTGATTGGCTTGATTCCGAGTACATCGAGCCAACTCCATTGGCTCGGCCAAGACCTGTCGAACACCCCGATCGGGCGCTGGGGTTCGGTCAGGCGCGACGTGCAAATGGTGTTTCAAGACCCCCTCTCCAGCTTGGACCCGCGATTGAATGTGCTCAAAATCGTGTCTGAGCCCTTGCGCACCCATGAGCCTGGGCTGTCCGCAGACCAGCTCAAGGCAGCCGTGATCGAGACACTCCACAAAGTGGGCCTGGAAGAAGGCGTGCTTTACAGATACCCGCATGAAATGTCGGGCGGCCAATGCCAGCGCATCGGCATTGCCCGGGCCATCATCCTGCGGCCCAAGGTGATTTTGTGTGACGAGCCCGTGTCAGCGCTGGACGTGTCTATCCAGGCGCAAATCATCCAGTTGCTGCGTCAATTGCAGCGCGAGATGAGCCTGTCGCTGGTGTTCATTTCGCATGACCTGGCGGTCGTCAAACACATCAGCCACCGCGTGATGGTGATGTATTTGGGCAAGATGATGGAGTTGGGGCCCAAGGACACATTGTTCAAACGGCCCACACACCCCTACACGCAAGCCCTGCTGGATGCCGTGCCCAAGGCCGATCCGAAGAACGAACGCCACAAGACTTTGTCATTGCTCTCGGGTGACATGCCCTCGCCGCTCAACCCGCCCTCGGGTTGCGTTTTCCATACCCGCTGTACACGGGCCGATGCGCAGTGCTCTGCCCAAACACCGCTGGCGCAAACCAGCGCCGATGGCCATGTCTTCGCTTGCTGGCACCCGATCGTTCGAGCCTGATCAAGCCGTCACAGGCTTGGCCAGGTCGTGGCGGATCAAGTCGTAGCCCAATTGGGTGTATTGCTTCCAGCGCACACGTGCATTGGCGCGGTCGAGGTCGTCGGCCGTCACGATCTCGATCAATCGAGACACCTTTTCAAACCCGGCTGGCACCGCATCGCCCAGGTTGACCAAGACATCAACAGCGCCTAAAGCGGCCACGCTCTCAGCCAAAACCACCGCACAGGCTGTATCCGCTGAGGGCTGGCCATGGGCGCCCACCAGCATGTGCGAAATGAAGTCGGCAGCAGAAAAAGTCCACAGCGCCTGATCCAAATGACTCAAAAAAGGCTGAACGCCCACCACACCCGCACGCAGACCACTGGCGCACACCTTGCGCAGCAACCTGCAGCTGTAGCTCAGGCGGTCAGGCGCGTTGAAATGGAACTCGATGCGGGTCATGCCGTGCGTGCAAGTTGTCAGGCAGCGCGGCGGCGAGACGTTGCGACTTTCTTGGCCGCTGGAGCCACTGTCAAACCCGTCACATATTCGAGCAGCAAGCTCACCGGACGCCCTGTGGCGCCTTTGGCCGCGCCGCTCTTCCAGGCTGTGCCGGCAATATCCAAGTGCGCCCAGGGGTACTTTTTGGCAAAGCGCTGCAAGAACTTGGCTGCAGTGATCGATCCACCTGCGCGGCCTGCCACGTTGGCCACATCGGCGAACTTGGTCTTCAGCCCTTCGGCGTAATCGTCGTCCAGGGGCATGCGCCAGCACAGGTCACCTGAAGCCTCGCCAGCTTGTTGCAAGTCGGTGGCCAGTTGGTCATCGCTGGCAAACAGGCCCGAACGCACACCGCCCAGCGCGATCACGCAGGCGCCAGTCAGGGTGGCGATGTCGATCACAGCGCGGGGCTTGAAGCGCTCGGCGTAGGTCAAGGCATCGCACAGCACCAAGCGGCCCTCGGCGTCGGTGTTCAGGATCTCGATCGTCTGGCCGCTCATGCTGGTGACCACATCGCCGGGTTTGACGGCGGTGCCGTCAGGCATGTTCTCGGTGGCCGGGATCAAGCCCACCACATTGACCTGCGGGCGCAGGATACTCAAAGACTTGAACACGCCCAGCACGCTGGCCGCGCCGCTCATGTCGAATTTCATCTCGTCCATCTCGGCCGCAGGTTTCATCGAGATGCCGCCCGTGTCAAAGGTGATGCCTTTGCCCACCAGCACCACAGGCGCGTCTTGCGTTTTGCCGCCCTTGTAATGCATCACGATGAACCGCAAAGGTTCAGCCGAGCCCTTGGCCACAGCCAGGAAAGAGCCCATGCCCAGCTTGCTGACCTCTTTGGGGCCCAGCACGGTGCAGTCCATTTGGGGGCCTTTGGCGATGGCGCGTGCAGCAGTGGCCAGGTCACTGGGCGTGGCGTGGTTGGCGGGGCGGTTGGCCCATTCTTTGGCCGTCTCGATGCCAGCCACAGTGGCAGCAGCTTTGTCCACCGCATGGCGGTGCGCGGCCGTGACCGATTCAGCACTCAAGCTCACGCGGGTGAGCGCTCGGGCCTTGGGCTTGCTCAGCGTCGTGGTGTAGGTGTAGCTGGCGTCTGCCAATGCGACAGCCCCCTGCATCATCTG
Organism: uncultured Burkholderiales bacterium; assembly: GCA_903822825.1. Classification (GTDB taxonomy): domain Bacteria; phylum Pseudomonadota; class Gammaproteobacteria; order Burkholderiales; family Burkholderiaceae_C; genus Limnohabitans_A. Next base: position 15,014 of record CAIJQQ010000058.1, read on the forward strand.
CTCTGGCGACACATCGCCCGTCCAATGCAGGCCCAGGCTCTGGACTTTCGCACCCTTGAGGCTGGCCCAGGCGGCCAAAATCGCGGCTTTGTGGTCGGCGGTTTTTCCTTCGCCACAAGACACGACCACCACCCGACGGGCCTTGACGCCCGCCATGCCGTAAGATTGCAAAACCGAACCGGCCTTGTGTTCGAAATCCCCTGCTTTGACGGCCATGTTGACCCACTCTCCAATCAGGTCTTGGCCCGAGTCGGCGCCCGGAGACCAGACCACCACCAGGGCGTCGTGTGCGTCGCGTGGCAGTTGCGCAAGTTGGCGTTTTTGGATTTCAAAGTTCATGGCAGGTTTGCTCCTTGTTCAACATGTTATTCGATTCCTTATTGTGCCAAGCGCCAAACCTGAATGAGGGTGACAGCCTGCACGCGCCCAAGCACTCATGAAAACTGTTCAACGACTTCTCTACAAAGAAATCATCCAGGCCGTGGTGTTTGTGGCCTGCGGCTTTTTGGCCTTGTTTGTCTTTTTCGATCTGGTGGAAGAACTCCAAAACCTCACCCGCATGGCTGGTACGGGGTTTCGCTTGCAACACGGCTTGATCCAGGTCGCCCTCAAGGCGCCTGGGCACCTGTACGAGTTGATGCCCATCTCGGTGCTGATCGGCACGATTTTCGTGATGGCGCGGCTGGCGCAAAGTTCTGAATTCACGATCCTTCGCACTGGGGGCCTGGAGCCTGTGCGCGCCCTGACCATGCTGCTGCAACTGGGCTTGGGTTTTGTCTTGTTGACGTTTTTGCTGGGTGACTACATTGCCCCTTGGTCAGAGCGCCAAAGCACCTTGCTCAAGAGCCAGTTCAGGGGAGCGATCACCACAGGCCAAACTGGGGCCTGGCTCAAAGAGCGCAACGCCAATGGCCACTCGGCAGTCAACGTCAAAGCTTTCAACGACAAAGCCCACATGCTGGGCGTTCGCATCCACCAATTCAATGCACAAGGCCAATTGCTCACCATCACCCAAGCCGCCAAAGGTGAATTTGGCGAGGGCATCTGGAAATTGAGCGAGGTCGCGCAAGAAACTTTGACGGGCAACGGGCAGCAACCCGTGACGCAAATTGCCACCCGCCAACTCCCCACGTTGGACTGGCCCACGGGCATTTCGGCAGACATGGTGGCCGCGGCACTGCTCAGCCCCGAGCAGATGAAAATTTGGGATTTGTTTCTTTACACACGCCACCTCTCCAGCAACAACCAGAACGCGCAGCAGTACGAGATCCAGCTCTGGCGCAAGGTGTTCTACCCCCTCAGCTGCCTGGTGATGATGACCTTGGCCCTGCCCTTTGCCTACTTGCACTTCCGCTCGGGGCAGATCGCTGGGCACGTGTTTGGCGGCGTCATGGCGGGCATCAGCTTTTACCTGCTGAACAACGTCTTTGGCCACATCGGCAATTTGCAAAACTGGGTGCCCTGGATCACGTCTGCAGCGCCTTCGCTGCTCTACACACTGATTTCACTGACGGCTTTTGCATGGATGGTGAACAAACAATGACTTCTAAAAACACCGGCATCGTGCTGTTTGCGCACGGCTCACGCGACCCGCTTTGGCGCGCCCCCATCGACGCTGTGGCACAAGCCATTGCGGCGCATTCCCCCGCGTGCTTGGTGCGCTGCGCTTTTCTGGAGTTGACCACGCCCGATTTGTCCACCGTTGTCGACGAACTGCTCAGCCTGGGAATGACGGCTGTGCGCATCGTGCCCATGTTTTTGGGTGTGGGCAGGCACGCGCGTGAAGACCTGCCTGAACTGGTGGCACAACTGCGGGCGCAACACCCCGCATTGCAGATAGAACTGATGCCCTCGGTGGGCGAGCACCCGGCCATGACCGCGCTGATGGCGCAGATTGCGATGGGCAAAGCCGCCCAGCCATAAAACCCCAAGGCATAATTGCAGCCGTCAATATGGCGAATTGCACATGAACCTTCACCAATTCCGATTTGTCCAAGAGGCTGCCCGGCGCAACCTCAACCTGACCGAGGCTGCCAAGGCGCTGCATACCTCCCAACCGGGGGTGTCCAAGGCCATCATCGAGCTCGAAGAAGAGCTGGGCATCGAGATCTTTGCGCGGCACGGCAAACGGCTCAAGCGCATCACAGAGCCGGGCCTGCACGTGATGCAGAGCATCGAAATCATACTGCGCGAAGTGAGCAACCTGCGCAAGATCGGCGACCAATACAGCGCCCAGGACAGCGGCACCCTGTCCATTGCCACCACCCACACGCAAGCGCGTTATGTGCTGCCTGTGCCCGTGTCCAAGCTGCGCGACAAATACCCCAAGGTCAACATCAGCCTGCACCAGGGCGCCCCAGACCAAGTGGCGAAAATGCTGCTCGATGACACCGCCGAAATCGGCATCGCCACCGAGTCATTGTCAGCTTACGAAGACCTGGTGACCCTGCCCTGCTACGAGTGGCAGCACATGCTGGTGATGCCTCCGGACCACCCTCTGGCCAAGCTCAAGCGTTTGACGCTCGAAGACATCGCCAAAGAACCCCTGATCACCTACCACCCCTCGTTCACAGGGCGCACACGCATTGACCACGCCTTTGCCGCCAAAAAGCTGCACCCGCGCATCGCCCTCGAAGCAATCGACTCGGACGTCATCAAAACTTATGTGCGCCTGGGCTTGGGCGTGGGCATCGTCGCCGAGATGGCTGTGCAAGACGACCCCGTGAAAGACCTGGCCGTGCGGCCTCTGGGCCCCTTGCTGGGCATGAACGTGGCCCGCGTGGCCTTCAAGCGCGGCGCCTACCTTCGCCAATTTGTTTACCATTTCGCCGAACTGCTGAGCGATCGCCTGACCGCCAGCCTGGTGGCCAAAGCCATGACCGGCCACGTCAACGACTACGAACTCTGAGCCATGACACCTCACACCCCACACCTGCCCTCCAAAACGCCCAACATGGGCACCACCATCTTCACGGTCATGTCGGCGCTGGCCACTGAAAAAGGCGCGGTCAACCTGGGACAAGGCTTTCCGGACTTTGCGTGTGACACCCAACTGCTGGACGTGGTGAGCGACGCCATGCGTGAAGGCCTGAACCAATACCCGCCCATGACCGGCGTGGCCCCACTGCGAGAAGCCGTGAGCGCCAAAATAGAAAACCTCTATGGCCGCCGTTACGACCCCGTGACCGAAATCACGGTGACTGCGGGCGCCACGCAAGCCATCCTCACCACCATCCTGGCCATCGTGCACCCGGGCGATGAGGTCATCGTGCTCGAACCCTGCTACGACAGCTATGTGCCCAACATCGAGCTGGCAGGCGGTGTAGTCGTGCGCGTGCCGCTCACGCCTGGCACCTTCCGCCCGGATTTCGACAAGATCCAGGCCGCCATCACCCTCCGCACACGCGCCATCTTGATCAACTCGCCGCACAACCCCAGCGGCATGATCTGGTCACGCGAGGACATGCTGCGCCTGCAAGAGATCCTCGACCCGACCGAGGTGCTGCTGATCAGCGACGAAGTCTATGAACACATGGTCTACGCGCCCAACCAGCACTGGAGCGCCGCCAGCTTCGAGGGGCTGGCGGCCCGCGCCTTCATTGTCTCCAGCTTTGGCAAGACCTACCACGTGACCGGGTGGAAAGTGGGCACCGTGGCTGCGCCCGCCGTGCTGAGCGCCGAGTTCCGCAAAGTGCACCAGTTCAATGTGTTCACCGTCAACACCCCGGTGCAGCACGGCCTGGCACGCTTCATGGCAGACCCTGCGCCCTATCTGGAGTTGCCCGCGTTCTACCAGCACAAACGCGATCTGTTCCGTGCGGGGCTGGCTCAAACGAAATTCAAACTGCTGCCCGGCGAAGGCACTTACTTCCAGTGCGTGGACATCTCGGGCTTGGACGTGCCTGAGAAAAACCTCAGCGACGCCGAGTTCTGCCAATGGCTGACCACCGACATCGGCGTGGCCGCGATCCCGCTGTCGGCCTTTTACGGCAGCGGCTTCGACCAAAAAGTCATTCGTTTCTGCTTTGCCAAGAAAGACGAGACGCTGAACCTGGCGCTGGAGCGGCTGGCCAAACTCTGACATGCTGCTTGCGGCCGACCTCACCCCCACGTTGCGCATCGAGCCTGCCGCCGAGGTGGACCGCGAAGTCTTGTACGCCCCCTTCAAAGCCGCTTTGCATGCTTATGTGGACTGGGCTTGGGGCTGGAACGAAGAGAAGGAACGGTTCAACTTCTTTGAACGCCTGCCATTGAGCGGCCTGTGCAAATTGTCCTTGCATGGGCAATGCATCGGTGGCTGTTGCCTCGACATGCCCGCAGGCCAAGACTGGCACCTGCGCACGTTTTTCCTGGCCCCGTCAGTTCAAAGGCAAGGCATCGGCACGGCTGTGCTGCTGCACCTGATCCGTCAAGCCAAATTGAAGCAGCGCGGCATGACGCTGCATGTGATCCACATCAATCCGGCCAAACAACTCTATGAACGCTTGGGATTCCAAACCGTGAGACAGGAAGAAAAAACCTTCATGATGCGGTTGCTAGCTTGAAGCGATTCAGTCGTCTTCGGCGGCGCTGATGCCCGGAAACAGCACTTCGGTAAAACCAAAATGCGTGAAGTCGCGCACCCGCATCGGAAAAAGCTTGCCGATCAGGTGGTCGCATTCGTGCTGCACAACCAAGGCGTGAAAGCCTTCCACGGTGCGGTCAATGGCCTGGCCTTTTTCGTCAAAGCCTGTGTAGCGCACGCGAGAACAGCGGGGCACCAGGGCGCGCAGCCCTGGCACCGACAAGCACCCTTCCCAGGCTTGTGCTTCATCGCTGACGAGCGGCGTGATGACCGGGTTGATGAGGACAGTGGGCGGCACCAGTTCCCGGTCGGGGTAGCGCGGATTGACCGACGTGCTGCCAAAAATCACCACCTGCAGGTTCACACCGATTTGCGGCGCTGCAATGCCCGCGCCGTTGGCCGCGGCCATGGTGTCGCGCAGGTCGGCCAGCAGCGCATGCAGCTCGGGCGTGTCAAACGCCTGCACAGGCTCGGCCATGCGCAGCAAGCGGGCATCGCCCATTTTCAAAATTTCACGTACGGTCATGGTTTTTCTCCGTTGAGCAGCAGCGCCAAGCCGGCATCGTCCAACACCGGGACACCGAGCGATTGTGCTTTGTCGAGTTTGCTGCCCGCCTCGGCGCCAGCCACGACGTAGCTGGTTTTTTTGCTGACCGAGCCGGCCACTTTGGCCCCCAAGGCTTCGAGTTTGTCTTTGGCTTCGTCGCGGCCCATGCTTTGCAAGGTGCCAGTCAGCACCACCGTGAGGCCGGCCAGCGGCATCTCGGTGGGGGCCAGTGCGCCGCCTTCGGGCCAGGTGACGCCCGCATCGCGCAAGGCTTGCACCACCTCGCGGTTGTGGGCTTGGTCAAAGAACGTGCGGATGCTGTGCGCCACGATGGGACCCACATCGGCCACTTGCAAGAGCGCGTCTTCGCTGGCAACCATGATGGCGTCCAGTTGCCCAAAGTGCCTGGCCAGTTCTTTGGCGGTGGCCTCGCCCACATGGCGAATGCCCAGCGCAAACACAAAGCGCGCCAATGTGGCTTGTTTGGATTTTTCAAGTGCTTCAAGCAAATTGACCGCCGATTTCTCGGCCATGCGGTCCATGCTGGCCAGGTTTTCCAGCTTCAGGTGGTACAGGTCGGCCAGGGTGTTGACCTGGCCGGAATCCACCAACTGGTCCACCAGTTTGTCGCCCAGACCGTCCACGTCCATGGCGCGGCGGTGTGCAAAGTGCCAAATGGCCTGTTTGCGCTGCGCACTGCAAAACAACCCGCCCGTGCAGCGGTGGTCGGCTTCGCCTTCTTCACGTTCGGCCAGACTCCCGCAAACAGGGCAGTGGCTCATCATGGTGAATTGCGGCGCATCAGCAGGTCGACGGTCCAGCACCACCGAGACGACTTCGGGAATCACATCGCCCGCACGGCGCACGATCACGGTGTCGCCAACCCGCACGTCTTTGCGGCGGGCTTCGAGTTCGTTGTGCAGCGTGGCATTGGTCACCGTGACACCGCCCACAAACACGGGCGTCAGCTTGGCGACGGGGGTGAGCTTGCCTGTGCGGCCCACCTGCACATCGATGGCCAGCACGGTGGTCATCTCTTCTTGCGCCGGGTACTTGTGCGCCACAGCCCAGCGGGGCTCTCGGGTCACAAAGCCCAGTTGCTGCTGCAGGGGCAGGTCGTTGACCTTGTACACCACGCCGTCAATGTCGTAAGGCAGGCTGTCGCGCTGCGCGGCGATGCGCTGGTGAAAGGCCACCAGCCCCGCCGAACCATCGACCACTGCCGTTTGTTCGGCCACCGGAAAGCCCCAGGCTTTGAGCTGCATGAGCATGTCGTAATGCGTTGCCCAAAGCGCCCCCACATCGCCACTGACCTCGCCCAGGCCATAGGCAAAGAAGCTCAATGGGCGGTCTGCCGCGATGGCCGAGTCGAGTTGGCGCACAGCCCCGGCCGCTGCGTTGCGTGGGTTCACAAAAGTTTTTTCGCCCTTGGCTCCTGCAGCGATGCGCTCGCGCTGTCGGTTGTTCAATGCTTCGAAGTCGTCGCGACGCATGTAGACCTCGCCGCGCACTTCCAGCACCGCAGGCACGTCTTCGGGCAGCCGCAGCGGGACCTGGCCGATGGTGCGCACATTGGCGGTGACTTCTTCGCCGGTTTCGCCGTCACCCCGTGTGGCGGCTTGCACCAGCACGCCGTTGTCGTATCGCAGGCTCATGGCCAGGCCGTCGAATTTGAGTTCAGCCGCATAACGCACCGCCGGGTCAGCGTCAGCCAGGTTCAGTTCGCGGCGCATGCGGGCATCAAAAGCCTCGGCGCCAGTGGACTCGGTGTCGGTCTCGGTGCGGATGCTGAGCATGGGCACCGCGTGGCGCACCTGGGCAAACGCATCGAGCACCTGCCCGCCTACGCGCTGGGTAGGCGAGTCTGGGGTCAGCAATTCAAGGTGAGTCGCCTCCAAGGCCTGCAATTCGCGAAAAAGCCGGTCGTATTCGGCGTCGGGTATTTCAGGGGCATCGAGCACGTAATAAAGGTGCCCATGGTGCTGCAGTTGCTGCCGAAGTTGGACCGCACGCGCAGCTGGGGCCCCAGGTGTCGAAGCAGGCTCGGCAAACAGGTCAAACGAGCTCATCAGGTCTTCGGCTTCACGAGAACAGGCGGCGCGCTTGGGGTGAGCCGGCCGAGAGCTCACGCTCGTCGAGTGCGTTGTACAACTGGTCCAGATCGAGCGCAATTTGGTCCATCACGTCTTGGCCCAGTCGCTGACCACTGCCGTCGGTCACCGCACCGTCCATCTGCTGGGCCAGCCAATCGGCGGCTTGGCGCAAACGGGTGAACGGCTGGTCGGTCCGGCTCACTTGCGGCACATCCAGACTCAACACAAACTCGCGAATGGGCGAGAGGTCGGGGTCTTCGGCCATGGCCGCTTGGGTGTCAAAGGTGAGCGACAGCACCGGGGGCAAGCCTTGCACCTCGGAAGGCAAGACCATGCGCCCGGGAATGACCCCGGCCACAAACCCCAAACGGGCCGCATGTTGGTGCACATAGCCCGTGCTCCAGGCGGTGGACTGGGCCAAGATGGCGAAACTCAACTGGGCATCGTGCGCACTGGCAAATTGGTCCAGCTCGCGGGCGCGGGCCACTTCTTCAAGCATGTCGCTGAACACCGGGCTGCCGCCCACAGCGTCGGCAAAGGCTTGGGTCTTGACCACAAACTCCGAAAATTCAATCTCGTTGAGCGGCCCCACACGGTTGGCCAGTTGCACCCCTGCCTGGAATGCGGAATAGCGGCGCCCCAAAAGGACAGGTTCCCACTCGCCAGAGAGCTCGCTGCAGCCTTCCACGTTGAAGGCTTTGGTGCCCACACGGCGGGTGGCAGGCAGCGCGGCCAAGGCGGCGTCGCCAGAGACCGGGTGGTCCACCTCCATCATCGCGATCACGTCGATCAAGGCGTCCAGCACCGGTTTGCGCTCGGGCTGGGGCAGCTTGTCAAAGTCATCGGTCATGACCGGCTCGATGGCTGTGTCGCCTTGCAGACCGGGCGTTGGCCCCGCCTCCACGGGCTCTTGGGCGTCTGCCTGCCGAGGTGCACTCTTGCGAGACACCCAGTAGTTGTAGACCACCACAGCCAGCAAGGTCACGGCACCTGCCGCCAGCAAACCAATTTGGAATGAACTCATTTTTCAAGTACCTCAGAATTGCGCCAAATTCACGGCCGACTCCATGTCCACCGCCACGATGCGCGAGACGCCTTGCTCTTGCATGGTCACGCCGATGAGCTGCTTGGCCATCTCCATGGCGATCTTGTTGTGGCTGATGAACAAGAACTGCGTCTCCTTGCCCATGCTGGCCACCAGTTTGGCGTAGCGCTCGGTGTTGGCATCATCGAGCGGCGCGTCCACCTCGTCGAGCAAACAAAACGGGGCCGGGTTGAGTTGGAAGATGGCAAACACCAGCGCAATGGCCGTAAGTGCCTTCTCTCCGCCCGACAAAAGGTGGATGGTCTGGTTCTTTTTGCCCGGGGGTTGGGCCATCACCTGCACACCCGAGTCCAGGATCTCTTCGCCGGTCATCACCAGCTTGGCTTGCCCGCCGCCAAACAGCTCGGGGAACATGCGGCTGAAGTGTTCGTTGACGATCTTGAAGGTGCCACCCAACAGGTCTCGTGTCTCGGCATCGATCTTCTTGATCGCGTCTTCGAGGGTGTTCATGGCCTCGGTCAGGTCGGCGTTTTGCGAGTCCAGGAAAGTCTTGCGTTCACGCGAGGTGGACAGCTCCTCGAGCGCAGCCAGGTTGACCGGGCCCAGTGCGGAGATTTCGCGGTTGATCCGCTCGATCTCGCCTTGCAGTCCATACAGGCGGACATCGCCCTCTTCGACGCTCTTGGCCAACGCCTCCAGGTCGGCCTGGGCATCGGCCAACAATTGGCTGTATTGCTCCAGTCCCAGACGGGCGGCTTGCTCTTTGAGTTGCAAGTCGGTGATGCGCTGGCGCAAGGGTTCGAGCTCGCGTTCAAAGGCCACCTTGCGCTCGTCGCTGGCGCGCAGCTTGGCCGTGAGCTCATCGTAGGCGCTGCGCTTGGCACCCAAGGCCTGCTCACGCTCGAGCTTGAAGGCCAGCGCGTCTTGCAAGCCGCCTTGTGCAGCGGCATCGGTCAAGCGCGCCAACTCGTCATGGGCGCGCTGCTGTTCAGCGCCAATGCCACTGATTTGTTGCGTGGCGGTCTCGACCGTGCGCTGCAGCTCGCCCTGCCGGGCCTGCAGGCTGCGCTGCGAAAACCGGGCCTCTTGCGACTGGCGCTCTAGGCTGCGTTGCTGCTCACGGCATTCGCCCAGCTTGCGCTCGGCGTCGATCACACGGTCGTCCAACTGGGCGTGGCGCTCCTGGCTATCGGCCAGTTGCATGTCCAGCTCTTCGAAGCGGGCTTCGGCCGTGACGCGGCGCTCTTGCAAGTCTTCCAGAGCGGCTTCAACCTCGGCCATGTCGCCTTCGATCTGCTGACCGCGGGCACGGGTTTGTTCGGCCATTTGCGACAGGCGCAGGTGTTCGACCTGTACTTCGTGGGCACGGGACTGGCTTGTGCTGGCTTCCTGGCGCACGCTGATGAGGCGCTGCGAGGCCTCGGCATACGCACCTTCTGCTCGGGCCAGTGCGGTGCGGCTTTCTTCAGAAATCAGGGTTTGTGCGCGCAGCTGCTTGTCGATGTTTTCGATCTCTTGCGCGCGGGCCAGCAAACCGGCTTGCTCGGAGTCTTGCGCGTAAAAACTCACGCTGTGAGCTGTCACGGCGTGGCCCGACTGAACAAACAGCACCTCGCCCGCTTGCAACTGGGCGCGCCAGCTCAGCGCGTCGTCCAAGCTGGGCGCGGTGTAGCAGCCTTGCAGCCAATCGGCCAACAAGGCCGACAAACCCACATCATTGATCCGCAGCAAGTCGGACAAGGCGCGGCAACCTGAGGGCAGGCCTGCGCGAGCGGTTGCACTGCCAGCCACAGGCGGCGTGAAGAAGCTCAGTTTGGCGGGCGGTGCTTCGGCGGCAAAGGCGCGCACCATGTCCAGGCGCGAGACTTCGAGCGCGGACAGCTTTTCGCGCAGGGCAGATTCGAGCGCATTCTCCCAGCCGTTGTCGATGTGGATGCGGCTCCACAGGCCTTCTAGCCCCTCCATGCCGTGCTTGGTCAGCCAAGGCCCCAGCTTGCCGTCGGTGCGGACCTTTTCTTGCAAGGCCTTGAGGGCTTCGATGCGGGCGGTCAGATCGGCCAGGCGGGCCGATTCGGCGTTGACGACTTGCTGGCGGTGGCGGCGGTCTTCGTCCAGTTGGGGCACCTGCTCTTGCAGTTCTTGCAAGCGCGCATGGGACTCGGCTGCAGCGGTTTCGGTTTCGGCCAAGTGCTCGCGCAGCTCGGCCAAGCGCTGCTCGTCGGGCGTGGCCAGCGCGTTACGGTCGGCCTGCAGGCGCTCGCGGCGCTGGTTCAGCTGGCGTGATTGTTCTTCGATGTTGCGCTGCTCAGAGGCCAGCACCTGGATCTGCTGCTGTACCTGGACCACCGAGCCCCGCTGCTCGTTGGCGTTGGTTTGGGCTTGGCGAAAGGCTTCTTCGAGTTCTGGCAAAACCATGGCCTGGTCTTCGACCTGGGCGGCCAGCGTCATGCTCTGGTCTTCGGCCATCGCGCTTTGTTCGCCCAATGTGTCCAGCTCGGTCTGCGCCTGCTCGCTGCGCTGGTGCCACTGCTCAATTTGTTCTTTCAGCTGCACCAAGCGCTGCTCGGCACGCTGGCGACCCTCCACCACAAAGCGGATTTCGGCTTCGAGCTTACCCACCTCAGCGCTGGCTTCGTACAGCCTGCCCTGGGCCTGGTTGACCTCGTCACCTGCGGCGTAGTGCGCCTGGCGGATGGTTTCGAGTTCAGACTCCACGTGACGCAGATCGGCCATGCGCGACTCGAGGGCGTTGACGGCCTGGTCCACATCGGCACGGGCCTTGACTTGATCGACCTCGGCCTCCCGGCGCTTGAGGAACCACATCTGGTGTTGCTTGAGCGTGCTGTCGGTCTGAAGTTTGTTGTAGCGCTGGGCCACCTCGGCTTGCTTTTCGAGCTTTTCGAGGTTGGCGTTGAGCTCGCGCAAGATGTCTTCGACCCGGGTCAGGTTCTCGCGGGTATCGGACAAGCGGTTTTCGGTCTCGCGGCGGCGCTCCTTGTATTTGGACACGCCTGCGGCTTCTTCCAAAAACAAGCGCAGCTCTTCGGGGCGCGACTCGATGATGCGGCTGATGGTGCCCTGACCAATGATGGCGTAGGCGCGAGGCCCCAGGCCCGTGCCCAAGAACACATCTTGAACATCGCGGCGGCGCACCGCTTGGTTGTTGATGTAATAGCTGCTGTTGCCGTCGCGGGTCAAAACGCGCTTGACGGCGATCTCGGCAAACTGGCCCCATTGGCCGCCAGCACGGTGATCGGCGTTGTCAAACACCAGTTCGACGCTGGCGCGGCTGGCGGGTTTGCGGGTGGTGGTGCCGTTGAAAATGACGTCCTGCATGGACTCGCCACGCAACTCAGACGCCTTGGACTCGCCCAATACCCAGCGCACCGCGTCCATGATGTTGGATTTGCCGCAACCGTTGGGGCCAACCACACCCACCAGCTGCCCGGGCAACAGGAAGTTGGTCGGTTCGGCGAACGATTTGAAGCCCGAAAGCTTGATGGAATTGAGACGCACGGTGATCCAAAATCTCAAAAGTTCTTGCAAGCCCCCTCGGAGCCCCCAATAACAAAACAAAAGACAACACCTCAAGGGGTGGCGTGTGTTGGCAATGTTAACCGAGCAGTCCAAGCCAAATCACAGAGATGGGGTGAAGCTCAGGCCCACCTCAAAAGGCAGATGCCGCTCTTGCCGCTAGACTAATGATCCGTTTTCAAGGAGTCTGGTGATGCGTCAAAAATTCAAAGATTTGTTGCTGGTCGTGGCCCTCGCCTGCACCGCCGTTCAAGCACAGGCACAAACCCTGCGCTGGGCCAACCAAGGCGACCCCCAAACCATGGACCCACACTCCCAGAACGAGGCACTGACCAACGCCATCAACAACCATGTGTACGAGTCGCTGGTGGGCCGGGGCGACAACCTGGAGCTGATCCCCGAGCTGGCCGAGCGCTGGCAGCAAACCGGGCCACTGACCTGGCGGATGTGGCTGCACAAAGGCGTCAAGTTCCATGACGGCTCGCCCTTTACCGCTGACGACGTGGTCTTCAGTGTCGAGCGGGCGGCATCACCCTCCTCGCAAATGAACCAATATGCCCAGGCCATGGGCAAGCCGGTCAAGGTCGACAGCCACACGCTGGATTTCAAGCTGGACAAGCCCAACCCGATCTTTCTGGAGCACGCGACCACCTTCCACATCATGAGCCGGGCCTGGTCGGTCAAAAACAAAGCCGAAAAACCCCTGGACTTCAAAAACCGCGAAGAGACTTTTGCAAGCCGCAACGCCAACGGCACTGGCCCCTTCATGCTCAAAAGCCGCGAGCCCGATGTCAAAACCGTGCTGGTCAAAAATCCGAATTACGTGGGTGGACGCAAGATCACCGGCAACATTGCAGAAATCGTCTTCACCCCGATCAAGAGCGACGCCACCCGCGTGGCCGCTTTGCTGTCAGACGGCGTGAACTTTGTGCAAGACCCGGCACCACAGGATGTGGCGCGCCTGACCCAAAGCGCTGGCATCAAGGTCGTGCAGGGCATGGAAAACCGTGTGGTGTTTTTTGGCATGGACCAGTCACGCGACGAACTGCTCTACAGCAAAGTCAAAGGCAAAAACCCCTTCAAAGACAAGCGCGTGCGCCAAGCCCTCTATCAGGCCATCGACATCGACGCGATCGTCAAGAACACCATGCGCGGCCAGGCACAGGTGACCGGCTGCGTCACACCTTCGCCGCTGGGCTGTTTTGCCGAGCAAGAGACTCGGGCATTCAAGCACGACGTGTCTGCCGCCCGAAAACTGCTCGAAGACGCGGGCTACCCACAAGGCTTTGAAGTCGGGCTGGACTGCCCGAACAACCGCTATGTGAATGACGAAGAAATCTGCGTGGCCGTCTCAGGCATGCTGGCCAAGGTGGGCATCAAAGTGCGTCTGAACGCCATGCCTCGCGCCCAGTATTTCCCAAAACTCGAAAAACACGACTCCAGTTTTTACATGCTGGGCTGGGGTGGCTCCATCACCGACCCGCAAACCACGCTGGACCCCATCTTCCATTCACCACCGACCGAAACCTCCAAAAAAGGTTCGTGGAACTTCGGCCGCTTCAGCAACCCCAAACTCGACCAATTGGTGGATGCAGCAGCAGTAGAAACCGATGTGAACAAGCGCCGGGAAACCGTGCGGCAAGCCATGCAAGAGCAACGCGATCAGGTTCATTACCTGCCACTGCACCGCCAGTTCATCCCCTGGGCGGCGCGCAGCAACGTTGAGGTCAAACACTTCGCCGACAACTTCGTGCGGGCCTGGACCATGTCGGTCAAATGAGCGGCCAAGGCCCACGGGCCTCTTGAGCCGCTGGTTTATTCAGGCCAGCGGCCCATGCCCAGGGTGCCGATCCCCGATAATCGGGGGTTATGAATCCCCTTCTCTCCAAGCTGCAGCCCTACCCCTTCGAGCGGCTGCGCCAATTGTTCGCGTCCGTCACGCCCAACCCTGCCCTGCGCCACATCAGCCTGGGCATTGGTGAGCCCAAGCACGCCACACCACCTTTCATCATGCAGGCCCTGAGCGACGCCCTGGGCACAGGCCTGGCGGGCTACCCAGCCACCGCAGGCGAGCCCGCATTGCGTCAGGCTTGCGCTGCGTGGGTGGAGCGCCGCTATGGACTGAAACTGGATGCCGCGACGCAGGTGTTGCCCGTGAATGGCTCACGCGAAGCGCTGTTTGCCCTGGCGCAAACAGTGGTCGACCCGACGCAACCCGGCGCCACCGTGGTCAGCCCCAATCCGTTCTACCAAATTTACGAAGGCGCCGCCCTGCTGGCCGGGGCCACACCGCACTTTGTGGCGAGCGACCCGGCGCGCAACTTTGCACCCGACTGGGACAGCGTGCCCGCTGAAGTCTGGGCCCGCACGCAGCTGGTGTTTGTCTGCTCACCGGGCAATCCCACTGGCGCAGTCATGCCTTTGGGTGAATGGCAAAAGCTGTTCGCCCTGTCGGACCAGCACGGCTTCATCATCGCGTCCGACGAGTGCTACAGCGAGATCTATTTCCGCAACGAGCCGCCGCTCGGCGGCCTGGAAGCGGCTGCCCAACTCGGCCGCAGCTTTGAGCGCCTGGTCGCCTTCACCAGCCTGTCCAAACGCAGCAATGTGCCGGGCCTGCGCAGCGGCTTTGTGATGGGCGACGCCGCTGTGCTCAAGCAATTTTTGCTCTACCGCACCTACCACGGCAGCGCCATGAGCCCGGTGGTGCAAGCCGCTAGCGTGGCAGCATGGGGCGACGAAGCCCATGTGGTGGACAACCGCAACCTGTACCGCACCAAGTTCGCGCAGGTCACACCTGTGCTGGCCGAAGTTCTCGACGTGAAGCTGCCTGACGCCAGCTTTTACCTCTGGGCCGGTGTGCCCGCTGGGTGGCAAGGCGACGACGCCGCGTTTGCCAAAGCCCTTTACGCAGCAGAATACGTCACCGTATTGCCCGGAAGCTATTTGGCGCGCGAATTCAACGGCAGCAACCCTGGTCGGGGCCGCATCCGCATGGCGCTGGTGGCCGAGACCGCCGAATGCCTTGAAGCGGCCGAACGCATCGCCCGCTTTGTGCGCGCCCACCCGAACAAGGTCTGAGCCATGAACGCCACCACCTTCACTCCTGTTTGCCACGACACCCTGCGCCTGGCCGAGCAGCTGATCGCCCGCCCCTCCGTCACGCCAGATGACGCGGGCTGCATGGATGTGATCGCCGAGGCCTTGAAACCTCTGGGCTTTGAATGCGAGTTCATCGAGTCCGGCCCCGACACCTTTCGCGTGCGCAACCTCTGGGCCAAACGCGCTGGCACTTCGGGCCAGACCTTGGCCTTTGCCGGGCACACCGACGTGGTGCCCACTGGGCCGCTCGCGCAATGGGACAGCGATCCTTTCACACCCACGCACAAAGACGGCAAGCTGTTCGGGCGCGGCGCGAGCGACATGAAAACCTCGCTGGCAGCCATGGTGGTGGCAGTGCAAGAATTCCTGGCCACCCACCCCAACCCGGCCTTGGGCATCGCCTTTTTGCTGACCAGCGACGAAGAAGGCCCCGCACTCGACGGCACCGTGGTGGTTTGCGAACAACTCAAATCCCGTGGCGACGCGCCGCAGTTTTGCATCGTGGGTGAGCCCACCTCGGTGCAAAAAACCGGCGACATGATCAAGAACGGCCGACGCGGCACCATGAGCGGCAAACTCACCGTGAAAGGTGTGCAGGGCCACATCGCCTACCCGCACTTGGCCGACAACCCGATCCACCGCCTGGCCCCCGCGCTGACTGAACTGGTGGCCATCCGCTGGGACGAAGGCAATGCCTTCTTCCCGCCCACCAGCTGGCAAGTCAGCAACATCCACGCTGGCACGGGCGCGAGCAACGTGATCCCTGGCGACTGCGTGGTGGACTTCAACTTTCGCTTTTGCACCGAATCCACGCCCGAGAGCCTGCAGCAGCGATTGACCGCCGTGCTGGACCAGAATGGCTTGAAGTACGAGCTGAAATGGACCATCGGCGGCCTGCCATTTTTGACCACGCCCGGCACCTTGGTGGCCGCCGTGCAACAAGCGATTGCCGATGAAACGGGCCTGACCACCGAGCTGTCCACCACGGGTGGCACCAGCGACGGACGCTTCATCGCCAAGATCTGCCCACAGGTGATCGAGTTTGGCCCCCCCAACGCCACCATCCACAAGGTCAACGAGCATGTGGCGCTGGCCGACATCGCCCCGCTCAAGGCCATTTACCGCCGCACGCTGGAACAACTCAACGCGGGCCTGTCGGCATGAGCGCTTTGACGCTGTCGGGCCTGATCGAACAATCGGCCGAGCGACTGACTCACGCCGGTGTGGCCTTTGGCCACGGCACCCTGAGCGCCTTCGACGAAGCTGTCTGGCTGGTGCTCTGGCGTTTGGGCTTGCCGCTTGACACCGATCTGGACGAAGTGGCTGATCAGGTGGTGACGTCAGAGCAGCAAGCCGCTTGTGCGGCCCTGATCGACGAGCGCATTGCCACCCGCAAGCCTGCCGCCTACCTGACGCAAGAAGCCTGGTTGCAGGGCGTGTCTTTTTACATCGACGAGCGCGCCATCGTGCCCCGCAGCCTGATCGCCGAAGTGCTGGCCGACGGGACCATTGACGCTTGGCTCAGCCAGCAGACCACGCGCGTACTGGACCTGTGCACCGGCAACGGCAGCCTGGCCGTGCTGGCAGCGTTGGCCTGGCCCGAGGTGCAAGTCACCGGGGCCGACATTTCTGAAGACGCGTTGGCGGTGGCCGCCGTCAATGTGTTACGCCACGACCTGCAAGCGCGTGTGCAGTTGGTGCACAGCGATGGCCTGTCGGCTTTGCCGGGGCCTTTTGACTTGATCTTGTGCAACCCGCCCTATGTGTGCCAAGCCAGCATGGACGCACTGCCCGCCGAATACCGCGCCGAGCCCGAGCTGGCTTTGGCGGGCGGCGCGGATGGCATGGACTTTGTGCGCCAGATGTTCAAAGACGCCCCATCGCGCATGCGCGAGCAAGCCGTGCTGGTGCTGGAGATCGGCAACGAGCGCGCGCACTTTGAAGCGGCCTTCCCCTTGCTTGAAGTTGCATGGCTCGACACCAGTTCGGGCGACGACCAAGTCATGTTGATCACCCGTGAAGCCCTTCTTGAGTTGTGAGCGCGGCGATCCCGTCGGGAAGACAGAACCCCATTCACACACACAACGAGTGCCTCAACGCCGCAAAGCCTCAGCGCCTGCATCCACAAAACAAGAACAATGATCAACCTTAAAAACGTCATCCTCCGTCGCGGCTCCAAAGTGTTGCTGGACCAAGCCTCGGTCACCCTCAACCCCGGGGAAAAAGTCGGTCTGGTCGGGCGCAATGGTGCTGGCAAGTCGACTTTGTTTGCCCTGTTCAACGGCACGCTGCACGAAGACGGGGGCGACTTCGACATGCCCAAAGCCTGGCGCATGGCGCAAGTCGCACAAGACATGCCAGAGACCGCGCAGCCTGCCAGCGAATTTGTGCTCGAAGGCGATACGCGCCTGGCCGAACTGCGCCAGCGTCTGGTCGCAGCAGAGGAAAGTGGCGACGGCATGGAGATGGCGCATGTCTACACCGACCTTGCCGACGCAGGCGACCACGACGCTCTGCCACGCGCCGAGGCCTTGATTTTGGGTTTGGGCTTTCGAGTCGACGAACTCAACAACCCGGTCAACAGTTTCTCGGGGGGCTGGCGCATGCGTTTGCAACTGGCCCGTGCACTGATGTGCCCGTCTGACATCCTGATCCTGGACGAACCCACCAACCACTTGGACTTGGACGCCTTGGTGTGGTTGGAAGCCTGGCTGCAGCGCTACAGCGGCACGATGATCGTGATCAGCCACGACCGGGAATTTTTGGATGCGGTGACCAACGTGACGCTGCACATCGACCATGCCAAACTGACCCGTTACGGCGGCAATTACAGCGCGTTTGAAATCCTGCGTGCCCAGCAAATGGAGCTGCAAGCGGCCTCGTTTTCCAAGCAGCAAGACAAAATTGCCCACCTGCAAAAGTTCATCAACCGCTTCAAGGCCCAGGCCAGCAAGGCCAAGCAAGCGCAAAGCCGGGTCAAGGCCTTGGAGCGCATGGAAAAAGTGGCCCCTTTGCTGGCCGATGCCGAATTCACCTTTGGCTTCAAAGAGCCCAACAACTTGCCCAACCCGATGCTGGCCATCAGCGACGCCAGTTTTGGCTACACCGTCGAAGGCGAGACCAAACCCATCTTGCAAGGTGTCAGCAAATCGGTGCTGGCGGGCCAGCGCATCGGCATTCTGGGGGCCAATGGGCAGGGCAAATCGACCTTGGTCAAAACCATTGCACGCACCATGCCGCTGCTCGCGGGCACGCTGACCGAAGGCAAGGGTCTGAACATCGGCTACTTTGCCCAGCAAGAACTCGATGTGCTGCACCCTCAGGACAACCCGCTCGAGCACATGATCCGCCTGGCCAAAGAGCTGGGTATTGGCGAACCCAGCCGCGAGCAAGACCTGCGCAACTACCTGGGCACCTTCAACTTTTCAGGCGACATGGTCAAGCAGGCCGTGGGCACCATGAGCGGTGGCGAAAAAGCCCGCCTGGTGCTGGCCATGATCGTGTGGCAGCGCCCCAACCTCTTGCTGCTGGACGAGCCCACCAACCACTTGGACTTGGCCACGCGTGAAGCGCTGTCGATGGCGCTCAACGAGTTCGAAGGCACCGTCATGCTGGTCAGCCACGACCGCGCTTTGCTGCGCGCCGTGTGCGATGAGTTCTGGATGGTGGGCCGAGGCAAAGTCGAGCCCTTCGATGGCGACTTGGACGACTACCAAAAGTACCTGCTCGAAGAGTCCAAACGGCTGCGCGAAGAGGCCAAAAATGCCGCCCGCGATGTGCCCGCACCAGCGCAAGCCCCTGCGGTGGAAGTGGCCAAGCCGGTCGTCGCCGCGGTGGCCCCGCCCGTGGCAGCCACCAACACGCCAGGCGTGAGCAGTACCGAGCAACGCAAGCTCGAGGCCCAAAAGCGCCAGCAACTGGCCGCACAAACGCGACCCTTGAAGCGCGAGCTTGAACAAAATGAGCAACGCATGGCGAGCATCGAGGCCGAGAAAAGTCAACTCGAGCAGCAGCTGAGCACCCCCTTGCCACCCGCACAAATCGCTGAAGCCGGCCGCCGCCTGAAAGCCCTGTCGGATGAAGTCAGCCAACTGGAAGAGCGCTGGCTGGAACTGACGCACTTGCTCGAAGAAACGGCATGAGTCTGCTCAGGTGACACAAAACAAAGGGGCCCATGGTTGGGCCCCTTTGCTTGGATGTGCAGACCGCTGTTCAGCGGGCAAGCGGGCTGCGTTAGCCGCCCACCACCGACCAACCTGCGTGCAGATCGGCTTTGTTGTTTTCGTATTCCCAAGCCGTGCCGCACCGGTCACAGCGGTAGGCGGTGATGGTGGCTTGACCCGGCTCGCGTGGCTCCTTGCGGTTGGCACCTTGCACCAATTCGGCGTGGCCCGGCGCACGGCGCCAGTTGCGCTGAATGCCCGCACAGGGCTCGCACAACTGCATCTTTTTCAATTCGTTCTGACGGTTCAAATCCATGGTCATGTGGGCTTTCTGAGAGGCAACGGGGCTGCTTGTGCACAGGACCCAAGAAAAAAGCACTTTGTACCGAAATACAAAGTGCTTTTATTTTTTTGGTGGGACCAGCGGGGGTCGAACCCACGACAAACGGATTAAAAGTCCGCTGCTCTACCAACTGAGCTATGGTCCCTTTGCTGCACTGGCGGAGCAATGCAGCAAGACTCAAATTATAGCGTCATTTTTTTGCCTCATTCGGGACACCCGCCAAAAAATTCAGAATTTCAGACGCTGCGCACAAACCAAATGTGGCGGTCACCCCTACCGAAGAACCGTAGCCATGACAGTTGAGTGAACCATCGCCTTCCGAGGCGCATGACGCATCGGGCGGGGCCACCGCTTCGCGGCTGAACACGCAGCACAGGCCGATGCGTTTGCCCTCTTTGGGCGCGCCATGGTGTTTGCGCAACTGGTAGCGCAACCGGGCCAGCAAGGGGTCGTGTGTGGCGAGCGACAAGTCATCCACATCCACTTTGTGCGCCAACTTTTTGCCGCCTGCAGCGCCCACGCACACCAAGGGCGTTCGGGTTTGGCGCGCCCAAACGGCCAGCGCCAATTTGGCTTTGACGTCGTCACACGCGTCAATGACCGCATCGGGCACGGCGGGCAGCAAGGCGGGCCAATTGTCAGGACCGACAAAATCGTCCACCACGTCCACCAGGCAACCGGGGTGAATCTCGGCAATGCGCTCTTGCATCGCTAGCGCCTTGGCCCGGCCCAACGTTGACGTGAGGGCGTGGATCTGACGGTTCACATTGGACTCGGCGATGTGGTCCATGTCGATCAGGGTCAGGCGGGCCACGCCGCTGCGGGCCAGGGCTTCGGCGGTCCAGGAGCCCACACCACCAATGCCCACCACCACCACATGGGCGGCGCGGATTTGCTCGGCTCCCTGAACGCCATAGAGCCGTTGCAAGCCGCCAAACCGGCGCTCTTCCTGCTCTATCACAGCAAGATCAGTCATGCGCCATCTGCCATTTCAGGGTGAGCACAGCTCCCAACACGATGCCCGCCGTGGCCAGCAGGCTGCCCAAGTTCAAGGTCGACAGTCCGCTCAAACCTTGTCCAAACGTGCAGCCCAGCGCCATGACGCCGCCCACGCCCATCAAAAGACCACCCACCAAGTGTCTAACCAGATCAGCGGTTTGGGTAAAGCCTTCCCAGCGAAAAGTGCCCGCGCGCCAAGCACTGAATGCCGTGCCCAACAGCACACCCGGCAGCAGGGCCATGCCAAAGTTCACGCGTTTGGTGCCGTCACTGAAGTAGAGGAACGCGTCGAGCCAATAGCCCACGGGCCCGACAAAGCTCATGGACTCCATCCGGCCGCTGGCGGTCGTGAGAAAGACCGACTCCAGCGTTTCAGGGTGCTCAGGCACCCATGCCAGAACGCCCGTGGTCCACCACAACAAGACGGTGATCAGACCCACACCCACACCCGCGAACAGCAGCTTGCCTGATCGGAAGGTTGCATCGCTCACCGCCCAAATGCCAAGACCCAAGGCCAGCAACAGTGCCAACACTGCGCCCGCGAAAGGCAGGCTCCAACCCGAAAATTGTGCCAGCCATTGGCTGAAAAATGGCCCGGCACCCCATGCCACGTCGATGTGATCAAGGCCTTGGACACGCCACACAGCGGGCAAACCACGCATGGTGGCCAGCGCCGCCATGCCCATGGCCATGAGGACCACCAACTGTTTGAGGTTGCCTGCCCCCAAACGCACGAGCGACTTGCTGGCGCAACCGGAGGCCAGCACCATGCCCACGCCAAACATCACACCGCCCAGCAGCAGGGACAGCCAAGGCAGGCGTTGGCTGTTGTAAATCGTGTTGAGGGGGCTGATGCCGCTGAACAACATGAGCGCACCGAAACCGCACATGGCCACAGCAAGCGCCAAGGCCCATTGCCGTGCCCGGTGGGAGTTGCCCATGACAATCCAGTCGCTGACCGCTCCCATGGCGCAAAAATGTGTGCGGTGCAGGGCATAGCCCAACACACCTGACGCGGCAAAAGCCAGCGCCAGGACGGCGACAGTCTGCCACTGCAGTTGCTCTACCGTCATGGTCAGGGTCAGCGCAGGCGGGCCAACCGGTCTTTGGCCGCTTGCGCGGTCTCGGAGTCGGGATGGGTTTTGACCAGGTCTTCCAAGGTCTTGCGAGCGCCCTTGGCGTCCTTGAGTTCCTGCTGCACATTCGAGATGGCCAGCATGGCTTCAGCAGCACGCGCGTGCGCGGGTGCCAAGGTCAGCAATTGGCGAAAATGCGCCATCGACTCTTTGTAGTCTTTGGTCGCGTACTCGGCATTGCCCAACCAGAACAGGGCCGTGGGCAGGTAGCCGCTTTGAGCGTAACGCTGAACGAACGCCAGCAACACCAAACGGGCGGCAGCAAAGTCGCCCTTGCGGAACACCTCCAGCGCTTGCTCATAATCGCGTTTCTCAGCCACTTCGACAGAAAACTCGCGTCCATCCACCGTCACTTTGATGGGCTCGATTTTTCGGAACCGCTCGTCCAGCCCGGCTAGCACGTCTTTGTGGCGTTGCTGCAATTCGGAGAGGTCTCGCGCCAACTGCTCTTGCTGACCCCGGCCCTTGGAGATGTCTGCTCTGAGACCATCCATCTGGTTTTGCAAATCCAAAAGCGAGCGTCGCAGTTGGACGTTTTCCTCGCTCAATGCCTTGATGCTGTTGGTGTGCGTGTTGTTGCTGTTTTCAAGCCGCTGACGCAAGTCGAGTATGGCGCGCCGCGCCTCATCGTCGTCCAGCAAACCTGCCTGTGCAATCCCCAAAGACAGCGCCAGTCCTGCCATGACCAGGCACTGCGAGAGCCCACGCCCGCTTGTGCTTTGCATGGGTCAGTACCGAATTTCAACGCGGCGATTTTTCGCCAGCGACGACTCGTCAGCGCCTTCAGCTGCGGGCTTTTCTTTGCCGTAGCTCACGGCTTCGATTTGGCTCTCGGGCACGCCCAAGAGGCTCAAAGCACGGCGCACGGCTTCTGCACGCTTTTGGCCCAGGGCCAAGTTGTACTCGCGGCCACCGCGCTCGTCGGTGTGGCCTTCCAGCGTGGCTTTGCGCTGCTTGTTGGCTTGCAAAAAGCGGGCATGGCTTTCGATCACGGGACGCGCATCGGCACGAACCAAGAAGCTGTCGTAGTCAAACAGCACGACATGGGCTGTGCCCATGGGGCCGATGCCGGTGCCAGACTTGTCGGCCAGCACGGGTGCCACAGACGACGAAGACGCCTGACTGTCTCCGCTGCCCACGACTGTGGTCGACGGCCCCGAACTGGTTGCAGATTTGTCTTCAACCGGCACATCGTCCAGTTTCACGCCCGAGGCGCAACCGGCCAACAAGGCCACCAGCGCGATGCCACTGAGCAGTTTCTTCATCATTTCACAGACTCCATAAAAAAATCATTTGCGGTACGGGCCCCAGTTGGGCTCGCGGATGTCGCCACCTTTGCCGGACAAGCGGGCCTTGATGCGGCCATCCAACGTGGTGGTCATCAGGGCTTCACCTTGTTGTTGGGTGGCATAGACCACCAAACGGCTGTTGGGTGAAAAACTGGGCCGCTCATCCGCCCCGGTGTCGGTCAGCGCAGTGCTTTGGCCTGTGGCCAGTTCCATCAGCTGCAAGCGGAACTGTCCACCTTGGCGCTGAACATAAGCCATCCAGCGGCCGTCAGCGCTGAGCGTCGGGGAGATATTGTAGGAGCCATTGAAACTGACCCGTTCGGCATTGCCGCCCTGAGCGGGCATGCGGTAAATCTGCGGGCTGCCGCCTCGGTCACTGACAAAATAGATTTGCGAGCCGTCTGCCGAAAAGGCAGGCTCGGTGTCGATGCTGCTCGACTGCGTCAATCGGCGCGGCTCACCCCCTGCCAGGTCGATGCGGTAGAGCTGCGAGCCGCCGTCGCGCGTGAGGGTGGCCACCAACGAGCGGCCATCGCGTGCCCATGCGGGTGCGCTGTTGGAGCCCTTGAAGTTGGCCACCACACGGCGCTGGCCACTGGTCACGTCGTGCACATAGATCACTGGCTTGCGTGATTCAAAAGACACATAAGCCACCTGGCCGCCCAGGGGTGACCACGAGGGCGAGATGATGGGCTCTTGGCTACCCAAAGCGGATTGGGCGTTCTCGCCGTCGGAATCGGCGATCCACAGCGTGTAACGGCCAGATTGCTTGGTGATGTAGGTGATGCGGCTGGCAAATGCGCCAGGTGTGCCCGTGAGGTTTTCGTAAACCCAGTCGGCCATGCGGTGGGCTGACAGGCGCAAATCGCCCGCAGACACGGTATCGCGGAAATCGGACTTTTCCTGGCCTTTGACCGCATCCCACAAGCGGGCTCGGATGTCGTAGCGCCCGTCAGCCAGACGGGAGACGCTGCCTGCAACCAGCGCTTCAGCCGATCGCTGACGCCAAGGCGAGAAATCGGGACGGCTGGTTTCGTCCAGCGCTGTACCAGAGGCATCCAGGCCTTTGAACTGGCCGCTGCGCTCCAGGTCCGCCTGCACAATGGCGGCCAGCTTTTGCGGCGCAGAGGCCTCGCCCTTGAAAGGTGCAATGACCACGGGCAACTGGGTCATGCCCACGCCCGTGACCTCGACACGGAATTGCGCCACAGCAGGGCCAGTCAAACACAGGGCCAGGCCAACAGCCACCAACCCACGCCAGCGCTTCAACAAAACAGTCGGTTCCATCATGGTAGGTTCATGTGCCAAATCAGACAGGGGATCGTACACCGTAGAAGCGGCGTTCAAGCCGCCTGCAGGCACAAAGATGATCATGCAAGCGGCCGCACAAGCCCGTTCACCTGACGCACAGGCCAGGCTCTTACAATGGAATGGCACCATGACCACCCCCAACACCCCGACCGAACCCGCGCTCGCTGCTCAGAGCACCCGCCAAAGGCTGCTTCGCCTCAAAGGCTATTTCGGCCAACAAAGGGGCGTTTGGGTCGTTGCCATCATCGCCACCTTGGTTTCGGCCTTCACAGAGCCACTGATTCCGGCGCTCTTTCAGCCCTTGCTGGACAAGGGTTTCACGCAAAACGCCCTGCCCTTGTGGTCGGTGCCCGTGGCCGTCATGGGCATTTTTTTGGTGCGCGGCATCGCGCATTACATGGGCCAATATGCACTGGCCAGAATCACCAACGACGGCATGGAGAAACTCCGCCAGGACCTGTTCCGTCAATTGATGCGGGCCGACTTGAGTCTGTTCACCCGGCAATCGGCCAGCACCCTGTCCAACACCATCGTCTACGAAGTGCAAAACGGTGCTGGTCAATTGGTGTCGGCTGTGATTGGCCTGACCCGTGACGGATTCACCCTGTTCGCCCTGGTGGGCTATTTGCTGTGGATCAACTGGAAGCTCACCCTGGTGGTGTTCACGGTGGCCCCGGCTTTGAGTTGGGTCATGAAAACCCTTTCCAAACGCTTGTACCGCCTGACCCGAGAAAGCCAGCGAGCCACCGACGATCTGGCCTATGTGGTGGAAGAAAACGTGCTGGCCCACCGCATGGTGCGCCTGCATGGGGCGCAAGCGGGTCAACTCGAACGCTTTGAGCGCTTGGGGCACCAACTGCGGGGCCTGGCGCTCAAGTCCACCTCTGCCTCGGCGGCCATCACGCCCCTGACCCAGATGTTGGCGGCAGTTGCCTTGTCGCTGGTTCTGAGCCTTGCCTTGGTGCAAAGCCAGGGCGGCAACAGTGGCACCACCGTGGGCGGCTTTGTCGCGTTCATCAGTGCCATGCTCATGCTTGTCGCGCCCGTCAAACGGCTCGCTGACGTGATCAATCCCATCACACGGGGCTTGGCGGCCATTGAAAGGGGCTTGTCCTTGATGAAAGACGCGCCCACCGAGGCCGAAGGCACCCACCAGAGCGCACGGGCACAAGGCCTGATCGAATGGCGCCAAGTGGGCATTCGGTTCAAAGACGACGCACCGCCTGCGCTGGACGGCATCGACCTGACGGTCCATCCCGGTGAAATCGTGGCCTTGGTTGGCACTTCGGGGGCAGGCAAGACCACGCTGGTGAATCTGCTGCCCCGGTTTTTGGAGCCCAGCACCGGCCAAGTGCTGCTGGACGGCCACCCCCTGCCCAGTTGGACGCTGGCGAGCCTGCGCGCCCAATTCGCCCTGGTCAGCCAGGACGTGATCATGCTCAACGACACCGTTCAGGCCAATGTCTGCCTGGGCTTGCCCGCAGACCGGGCAAAGATTCAAGCCAGCCTGGAAGCGGCCAACCTTTGGAGCCATGTGCAGCAAATGCCGCAAGGCATGGACAGCTTGCTCGGCCACAACGCGGCGCAACTGTCAGGTGGTCAACGCCAGCGTCTGGCCATTGCCCGAGCGCTGTACAAAAATGCGCCGATTCTGATCCTGGACGAAGCCACATCGGCCTTGGACAACGAATCTGAACGACTGGTTCAAGACGCCCTCAAGGTGCTGATGCTGGGCCGCACCACTTTGATCGTGGCGCACCGCCTGTCCACCATCGAGCACGCCGACCGCGTGGTGGTGATGGAGCAAGGCCGCATCTTGGAACAAGGCGCGCCAGCAGAGTTGCTGGCGCGGGGTGGCGCTTATGCCCGGCTGCACAGCCGCGGCGAATGGGCTGCTCAGCCTGTACAGGGCTGAACACACGGCCTAGGACGCCTCAGAGCAGCACGATGTCGTACTGCTCCGGCCCCAAAGAGCCATCGGCTTGCAAAGAAATGGGCTTGGCGATGAAGTCCGACAAACCGGCCAGATGAGGGCTCTCTTCGTCCAGCAGCAGATCAATCACCGCTGGTGAAGCCACCACCCGGAATTCGCGCGGATTGAATTGCCGGGCTTCACGCAAAATTTCACGCAGGATGTCGTACACCACAGAACGGGAGGTTTTGACAATCCCTTTGCCTTGGCAGCTGGGGCAAGGCTCGCACAGCATGTGTGCCAACGACTCGCGGGTGCGCTTGCGTGTCATCTCCAAGAGGCCCAGCGAGGAAAAACCGCCCGCCATGGTCTTGACCCGGTCGCGCGAAAGTTGTTTTTTGAACTCTGCAAGCACCGCGTCCTGGTGCTCTGTGCGCCCCATGTCGATGAAGTCAACGATGATGATGCCGCCCAAATTGCGCAGCCTCAGCTGGCGCGCAATGGCTTGCGCAGCTTCAAGGTTGGTCTTGAAAATCGTGTCATCGAAATTGCGAGCACCGACGTAACCGCCCGTGTTCACGTCCACCGTGGTGAGCGCTTCGGTCTGGTCAATGATCAAGTAGCCCCCCGACTTGAGCTCCACCCGGCGGCCCAGCGCTCGGGCGATTTCCTCATCAATCGCGTAAAGGTCAAAAATGGGCCGCTCGCCTTGGTACAACT
The DNA here is from genome assembly GCA_903822825.1 of uncultured Burkholderiales bacterium. Taxonomy (GTDB): domain Bacteria; phylum Pseudomonadota; class Gammaproteobacteria; order Burkholderiales; family Burkholderiaceae_C; genus Limnohabitans_A. The sequence continues at coordinate 41,772 of CAIJQQ010000058.1, forward strand.
GCAAGCGTTCGGCCGCCTTGGGCATGAACTCGGACGCAAAGGCGACCAGCTTGTCGAACTGCTCACGCGAATCGATGCGGATGCTCTGCGTCCATTCGCCCACCAAGTCGCGCAACACGCGCTGCAGCAAGGTCAGGTCTTGGTGCAACAGCGACGTGGGTGGCAAGCGCATCGACGCGTCCTTGATGCGGGTCCAGGTCTTGCGCAGGTAGGCGATGTCCTCCTGCAACTCCTCGTCGCTCGAGTCTTCGGCATTGGTGCGCAAAATGAAGCCGCCCCCGGCAGTACCCACCAGGGCCTGCAGCCGCTCACGCAAGGCGTTGCGCTGGTCTGAAGGGATTTTTTGCGACACGCCAATGTGGTCGTCCTGAGGCAAAAACACCAGATGGCGTCCGGCGATGCTGATCTGCGTGGACAGCCGAGCCCCTTTGGTTCCTATCGGGTCCTTGATGACCTGCACCATCAAGGCCTGACCTTCAAACACTTGTTTCTCGATCGGCACCAGCGGCTGGCCCGTGCGGGCAGCGGCGGGCATTTCGCCATCCGCTTGGCGCTGCCAGACGTCGGCCACATGCAAAAAGGCCGCTTTGTCCAGCCCGATGTCAATGAAGGCAGACTGCATGCCCGGCAGCACGCGAGCCACCTTGCCCAGGTAAACGTTGCCCACCAGGCCGCGCTCAAGGGTGCGCTCGACGTGCATCTCCTGCACGGCACCGAACTCGACCACGGCCACGCGGGTTTCCTGGGGTGACCAGTTGATCAGGATGTCTTGTTGCATGGTGGCATGGCAATCTTGGAGAAGAAAAAATCAGCAGCGAACGCCAAGCTGGCGAAGAAGCGCCGCAGTCTCAAAGAGCGGCAACCCCATGATGCCTGAGTAACTGCCCCGGATCTGCGCAATGTGGATCGCAGCCCTGCCCTGCACGCCATAAGCGCCGGCTTTGCCCATGGGCTCACCCGTGGCCACATAGGCCCGGATCTGCGCTGGCGTCATGATGGCAAAGCGCACCCAAGACTCAGACATGGCAATCACGCGTTGGCGTCCTTTTTGCACCGCCACGGCCGTGAGCACCCGGTGCGTCTGGCCCGACAACTTCCCAAGCATGCGCTCGGCATCTTTGGCCGTTTCGGGTTTGCCCAAAATGTCAGATCCCAGAGCCACTGTGGTGTCGGCGCACAGCACGGGGGCCGCAGGCAAGCCTTGCGCCTTGAGCCGGGCCACAGCCGCGTCAAGTTTCAGGGCGGTCACCCGCTGAACGTAACGGGCAGGCGCTTCACGCCCATGCACCGTCTCCAACGCCTCGGCGTCTTCGTGCGCATCGGGCAGCAGCAACTGGTGCTCGACGCCGATTTGCGTCAACAACTGGCTGCGGCGAGGGCTTTGGGAGGCCAGATAAATGAATGCAACCATGTGCGGTGAATCCTTCACGGGCCTTCATTCGCGGTGGTAAGGGTGGTTGGCATTGACCGACCAGGCGCGGTAGAGTTGCTCTATCAGCAGCACGCGCACCATGGCGTGAGGCAAGGTCAGGTCGGACAGGCGGATGCGCTCGTGCGCGAGCTTTTTGAATTCAGGGTCAAGCCCGTCTGGCCCGCCAATGACCAGCGCCACATCGTCGGCCTCGAGCTGCCAATGCTTGACTTTGTCGGCCAGCGCTTTGGTGGTGAGGTGGGTGCCCCGCTCGTCCAATGCGACGATGCGACAGCCACGCGGAATGGCGGCCTCGATGCGTTCGCGCTCGGCCGCATAAAGCGAATCAATGGTTTTCGAGCCACGCGGTTCGGTTTTGACCGCCTTGAGCTCGACCTTGAGCTCGGGCGGGAAGCGCTTGGCGTAATCGTCCCAGGCGCTTTGTGCCCAGTCGGGCACACGCTGCCCGACTGCAACGATCAGCAGCTTCATGGGCTGTTAAGTGCTTTTGCGGCCTGCAGGCCTGACCAGCTTGCGGGCAGTCGTTGTGGCTTTGCCCGCAGATGATTTTTTGGCCACGGCCTTGCTTGGCGCGTTAACGACCACTTTTTTCAGGGTAGCCGCTTTTTTGGCCGGAGCCTTCAGGGCGACTTTGCCTGCGGGCTTGGCGGCCTTTTTGGCAGCGGGTTTAGCGCTGGATTGGGCGCTGGACTTGGCAGGTGCCTTGGCGCTGCTGGTGGCCTTCTTCGCAGGGCTTTTTGCAGGGGCCTTGGCGGGCATTTTTGCTGCAACAGTTTTGCGGGCAGCCGATTTTTTGGCGGGCGCTTTTTTTGCCGCAGATTTCTTCTCAGCCACCACACTGACTTCGGGTTTGGGGGCGCCGAGCTTCAACCGCACAGGCTTGTCGCCCCAGAGTTCTTCCAGGTTGTAATAACCGCGAATGGTCGGCTGCATGATGTGCACCACAGCAGCGCCGCAGTCGGCAATGATCCATTCACCGTTGTCTTCACCTTCAATGCGGGGTTTGCCAAAACCAGCTGCACGCACCTTGTCACGAACACTGGCGGCCAAGGCTTTTGTCTGCCGATTGGATGTGCCCGAAGCGATGATCACGCGTTCGAAAAGTGGCGACAAATGTTCCGTGTCGAACACCTGCAAGTCATGTGCTTTGACATCTTCAAGCGCATCCACGATCAAACGTTGGAGTTTATGAATGTCTTTTTTTGCAGCGGTTTCGGTCATGTGTGGGGCCTGTAGAGGTGGTGTTCGTGAATATAACGCTCCACCTCTTGAGGCACCAGACCCTCAATCGGTTGGTGATGGGCAATGCGTTGGCGGATGTCCGTTGCACTCAAAGGCATCAACGGCATGTGAAGGGGTTGGATCGGCAGTGTGAACAAGGCCTGGAATGTCGGCTCGGTGTCGTGATCGCCACTCCAAGCCCCGACGACAGGATCACGGTCTGCGGCGCAAATTATAGCCAACCGGGCAATGTCCTCGATTCTGTGCCATGAATGCAGCGATCGGCGCTGGTCATCTCCAATGAGCAAATAGAGCTGGCTGCGTGGGCGCTCTTGCGTCAACTCTTGCAAGCTGTCCACCGTGTAAGTAGGACCGGACCGGGTGGTTTCTCGGCCATCCACCACCACTTGCGGAACGCGCTCAAAAGCCAGTCGGGTCATGGCCAAGCGGTGCCCTGCAGCCGTCAGTTGCTGCACCTTGTGCCAGGCTTGTCCGGTGGGCAACACCCGCACTTCATCAAGCTGCAGTTCTTCGATCGCGGTTTGGACCAGCGCCACATGCGCCATGTGCGGTGGGTCAAAAGCACCACCAAACACACCGATGCGCAGCAGCTCGCTCACACCCAGTCCTGAGGCACCAGAAAGTGGCTGCGCAGGCGTTCCTCGGGTGAGCCCACCGGATCCTGGCGTTGGTAGGACCAGCGCACCTCGGGCGGCATGGACAGTAGGATCGACTCGGTGCGGCCACCCGACTGAAGGCCGAAATGCGTGCCCCGATCCCACACCAGATTGAACTCCACATAGCGACCACGGCGGTAGAGTTGAAAGTCCCGCTCGTGCTCCGTCCAGGGAAGATCTTTGCGGCGGTGAACGATGGGCAGATAAGCTGTCAAAAGGGCGTCGCCCACGCTTTGCATCATCTCAAAGCTGCGCACCATGCCCAGCTCGGAGAAATCGTCAAAAAAGACCCCGCCCACACCGCGCTGCTCGCTGCGGTGCTTGTTGCAAAAATACTCGTCGCACCAGGCCTTGAAGCGCGGGTAAAGAGCCTCACCAAAAGGGTCAAGCGCATCCTTGCAAGTTTGGTGAAAGTGCACTGCGTCTTCGTCGTGGCCGTAGTAAGGGGTAAGGTCCATGCCGCCTCCAAACCAGGCCACCGGGTCTTTGCCCTCGGGTTTGGCCGCGATCATGCGAACGTTCATGTGCACCGTGGGCACATGCGGGTTGCGAGGGTGAAAGACCAGCGACATGCCCATCGCCTCGAATGCAGCACCCACCAACTCGGGGCGGTGCTGGGTGGCCGATGGTGGCAGCTGCGGGCCAGTGACATGCGAAAAGCCGCAGCCTGCGCGCTCAAACACCGGACCGCCTTCCATGATTTTGGTGATGCCTTTGCCCTGCAGCTTTTCACAGGCTGGTTTTTCCCAGGCATCCGTCAAAAAAGGCGTGGCATCGATCTCATTGAGTGCATCGGTGATGCGCTGTTGCAAGCCTGTGAGGTAACTGCGAACATCTGCAATGGCAAACGTGGAGCTCATGGGTCAATCTTTCTTGTTGGCTGGGCGCCAGGGCACGATGGGGCTGGCCTGCTGTGGATGGTAGCCCTTTGCATCGCCATAAATCCGGGCCATTTCGGCGTAGTCCTCGTCCTCACGACCCGTTAACTTCATGAAGTCCGTGAACACAATTTGTTTGCGCCCCCAGTCGAATTTGACCAAGGCCAGGGGCACCTGTGCGGCCAAAGCCACCTGGTAGTAGCCGCTGCGCCAGCCCGGTGTGAACCGCCGCGTACCCTCGGGTGCCACGACCAGCCACAACAATTGACCGCGCTCTTGGTGCTCACGGAACACGTCCACCGTCGCTCCAACGACGCCGCGGGGAGAACTGCGGTCAATCGGCAGGCCGCCCACCCAACGCAGCCAGGTGCCAAAGACAGGCACTTTGAAAAGAGAGTCTTTGGCCCAAAAGTACGCCTGAAGGCCCAATGACCATTTGCCCAAAATGCCCAAGACGAAATCCCAATTGCTGGTGTGCGGGTAAACCGCAATCACCCCTTGCAAACTGGGTAAGCCTTCAAATTGAACGGACCAACCCATGCGGGCCAGAGCCCAGCGCGCCAATGCCGAGCCCTTGAACTGAATGGGGTGCGGTGTGCTCATGGGGGAACTCATGGGATGGCTCAATGCCTGATGGCTCGGTAGCCAATGTCGCGGCGGTATTGCATGCCGTCAAAGTGGATGCCTTGCGCCAGTTCGTAAGCCTTGTGCTGCGCCTGCTTGACCGAATCGGCCATGGCTGTGACGCACAGCACACGCCCTCCAGAGGTCATGGTCTGTTCGCCTTGCTGCTCGGTGCCCGCATGGAACACCATGGCATCGGGCTGGTCGCTGGGCAATCCAGCGATCCCATCTCCCTTGCGGGGGTTCATGGGGTAGCCTGCGGCGGCCATCACAATGCCCAGCGCAACGCGGCGGTCCCAATCGAGTTCGATCTTGTCCAGACCTTGTGCGGTGGCGGCCATCATCACGTCGAACAGATCGGACTTGAGGCGCATCATGATCGGCTGGGTTTCAGGATCACCCATGCGGCAGTTGAACTCGAGCGTCTTGACCTGGCCTTGCGCGTCAATCATCAGGCCTGCGTACAAAAAACCGGTGTAAGGAATGCCGTCATTTTCCATGCCTCGGATGGTGGGCAAAATCACCTCACGCATGGCGCGGGCGTGCACCTCGGCCGTCACCACAGGCGCGGGCGAATACGCGCCCATGCCGCCCGTGTTGGGGCCCTCGTCACCGTCGAGCAGTCGCTTGTGGTCCTGGCTGGTGGCCAGGGCCGTGACGTTCTTGCCGTCGCACAGCACGATGAAGCTGGCTTCTTCGCCTTGCAAAAACTCCTCGATCACCACACGCGGCACTGCCAGCCCACCCGCGCCTGCGTTGTGCGCCACGCCCAGGGTGTTGTCCAGCAGCATGAAGTCGATCGCCTCGTGGGCTTCTTCCAGCGTCATGGCGACCACCACGCCCTTGCCCGCGGCCAGACCATCGGCTTTGACCACGATGGGCGCGCCCATGCGGTCCACATAGGCGTGGGCCGCCACCGGGTCGGTGAAGGTGTCAAACACAGCAGTCGGGATGTGGTGACGCGCCATGAAGGCTTTGGAAAACGCTTTGGAGCTTTCGAGTTGGGCAGCCGCCTGGGTTGGACCAAAGATGCGCATGTGGTGTGCACGAAAGCCATCTACAACACCTGCGGCCAGCGGCGCCTCCGGGCCCACCACGGTGAGCGCGATCTGGTTGTCCTGCGCCCACTGGCGCAAGGCCAACACATCGGTGATCGGCACGTTGATCAAATTCTTGTCGCGCGCAGTGCCGCCATTGCCCGGGGCCACATAGACCTGCTGCACCTTGGGCGATTGCGCCATTTTCCAGGCCAGGGCGTGTTCACGGCCACCATTGCCGATGATCAATACTTTCATCCAACTTCCTTGAATTTTTTGGGGGGGCTTATTCGGCGATTTCGGCGTTGTGAAAAACGTTTTGCACGTCGTCCAGGTCTTCCAGCACATCGAGCAGTTTTTGCATGCGGGCGGCGTCGTCGCCGACCAGCTCGATGCTGTTTTCAGCGCGCATGGTCACTTCGGCCATCTCGGCCACCAGACCAGCCGCTTCCAGTGCGTTCTTGACGGCTTCAAAGTCACCGTAGGCAGTCAGCACCTCGATGGCACCGTCCTGATCGGTGATCACGTCTTGTGCACCGGCTTCGAGGGCCACGTCCATGACCTTGTCTTCGCTCGTGCCAGGCGCAAAAATCAGCTGGCCGCAATGCTTGAACTGGAAAGCCACCGAGCCTTCGGTGCCCATGTTGCCCCCGTATTTGCTGAAGGCGTGCCGCACATCGGCCACAGTGCGCACGCGGTTGTCGGTCATGGTGTCCACGATGATGGCTGCGCCGCCGATGCCATAACCCTCGTAGCGGATTTCTTCGTAGTTCACACCTTCGAGGTTGCCGGTGGCTTTGTCGATGTTGCGCTTGATGGTGTCGGCAGGCATGTTGGCGGCCTTGGCCTTGTCAATGGCCAGGCGCAAGCGCGGGTTGGCCAAGGGGTCACCACCGCCCGTGCGGGCAGCAACCATGATTTCGCGCACACACCGGGTCCAGATCCGCTGACGTTTTTCGTCCTGACGCCCTTTGCGGTGCTGAATATTTGCCCATTTGCTGTGGCCAGCCATTGGAAATTCCTTGTTTGTTGATTTAATCTTGCTGAGATTTTACTTTTGAAGCCAGTGGAGCCATTTTCATGACCGAACCGATGCCGATTGCCCAAAATGACCAAGCACAATGTGCCCTGCTGCCCGGGCTGGCCAACCGCCACGGCCTGATCACCGGCGCCACTGGCACAGGCAAAACAGTCACCCTGCAAACCTTGGCCGAAAACTTCTCCCGCATCGGAGTGCCGGTCTTCATGGCCGACGTCAAAGGCGACCTGACGGGCATCAGCCAGACTGGAGAGATTTCAACCAAACTCGCGGCCGTGCTGACCGAACGGGGCATGAAGCACCCCGAGCCGCTGGCCTGCCCCACCACTTTGTGGGACGTGTTTGGCGAGCAGGGCCACCCAGTGCGCGCCACCGTGAGTGACATGGGTCCGCTTTTGCTGGCCCGCATGCTGGGCCTGAACGAAACTCAAGGCGGGGTGCTCAGTCTGGTGTTCAAGATCGCCGACGACCACGGCATGCTGCTGCTGGACATGAAAGACCTGCGCGCCATTCTGCAGCACGTGGGCGACAACGCCAAGCAGTTCACCACCGAGTACGGCAACATCAGCGCCGCCAGCATCGGCGCCATCCAGCGCGGGCTGCTGCAAATCGAACAGCAAGGCGGCGACCAGTTCTTTGGCGAGCCGATGCTCAACATCCAGGACTTCATGCAAACCGACGAGCGCGGGCTGGGTGTGGTCAACATCCTGGCCGCAGACAAACTGCTGAACGCCCCGCGCCTGTACGCCACCTTTTTGCTGTGGATGCTGTCGGAGCTGTTCGAGCAACTGCCCGAAATTGGCGATCCCGAAAAACCCAAGCTGGTGTTCTTCTTTGACGAGGCCCATTTGCTTTTCAAGGATGCGCCACAGGCCCTGGTCGAGCGCATCGAACTGGTTGTGCGCCTGGTGAGGTCCAAGGGTGTGGGTGTGTATTTCGTGACGCAAAACCCGCTCGACATCCCTGACAGCGTGCTGGGCCAACTGGGCAACCGGGTGCAACACGCCTTGCGCGCCTTCACCCCGCGCGACCAAAAAGCCGTGCAGGCGACGGCACAGACCATGCGGCCCAAGGCGGGCCTCGACATCGAAGCGGCCATCACCGAACTGGGCGTGGGCGAGGCGCTGGTGAGCTTTCTGGACGCCAAAGGCCGCCCATGCGAGACCGAGCGCGTTTATGTGTTGCCGCCGGGCAGTCAGATCGGCCCGATCACACCTGCGCAGCGCCAAACTCTGCTGCAAACCTCGCTGGTGGCGGGGGTGTATGAGCAAACCCAAGACCGCGAATCGGCCTACGAGCGGCTCAAGGGCAACTTGGCGGCCCACGCACAGGCCAACGCCGCAAAGGGCCAGCCTGGGGCATCCGAGCAAGCCCCCAACAACGGCTGGATGGGCGCAGTCTCGGGTGTGCTGTTTGGCACCACAGGCCCACGCGGAGCACAGCGTGATGGCGTGGCGCAACTGGTGGTCAAGAGCGCTGTGCGCACCGTGGGCTCGGCCATTGGGCGCGAGATCGTGCGGGGAGTGATGGGCAGTTTGCTGGGCGGCAGCCAGCGCAAACGCTGAGAAGCCATGAAAAACGCCGGGCAAGCCCGGCGTTTAAAGCAGTCGTCGCACAACTGATCAGGCAGCGGTTTCTTGCTCTGGCTCGGATTTCGAAGAGCGGGCCTCTTTTTTGGGCGAGGGCTGGATGTCGAGCAGCACCTCGTCCTTGTCGTCCAGGTCCACCGTGAGGCGTCCGCCATCGGTCAAGCGGCCGAACAGCAGTTCGTCGGCCAGCGCCTTGCGGATCATGTCCTGGATCAGTCGCTGCATGGGGCGCGCACCCATGAGCGGATCGAAACCCTTCTTGGCCAGGTGCTTGCGCAATTGGTCGGTGAAGGTGACGTCCACCTTTTTCTCGGCCAATTGACCTTCGAGTTGCAGCAGGAACTTGTCGACCACGCGCAGGATGATCTGCTCGTCGAGGGGCTTGAAGCTGACGATGGCGTCCAGGCGGTTGCGGAATTCCGGCGTGAACAAACGCTTGATGTCGGCCATCTCGTCGCCAGCCTGGCGCGGGTTGGTGAAACCAATGGTGGCCTTGTTCATGGTCTCGGCGCCCGCGTTGGTCGTCATGACGATGATGACGTTGCGGAAGTCGGCCTTGCGTCCGTTGTTGTCGGTCAGCGTGCCGTGGTCCATGACCTGCAGCAGCACGTTGAAGATCGCGGGGTGCGCCTTTTCGATTTCGTCGAGCAGCAGCACGCAGTGAGGCTTCTTGGTCACAGCCTCGGTCAGCAGACCGCCCTGGTCAAAGCCCACATAGCCCGGAGGCGCGCCGATCAGTCGGCTCACGGCGTGCTGCTCCATGTACTCGGACATGTCAAAGCGGATCAGCTCAATGCCCATGATGTAAGCCAATTGCTTGGCCGCTTCGGTCTTACCCACGCCCGTGGGACCCGAGAACAAGAACGAACCAATCGGTTTGTCTGACTTGCCCAGACCGGATCGGGCCATCTTGACGGCAGAGGACAGCACCTCCAGCGCCTTGTCTTGGCCAAAAACGACAGACTTGAGGTCTCGCTCCAGGGTCTGCAGCTTGCTGCGGTCGTCGTTGGACACGTTGGCAGGCGGGATGCGCGCGATCTTGGCCACGATGTCTTCTATCTCGGCCTTGCCAATGGTTTTCTTGCGCTTGGAAGCGACCAGGATGCGCTGGGCGGCTCCGGCTTCGTCGATCACGTCGATCGCCTTGTCGGGCAGTTGGCGGTCGTTGATGAACTTGGCCGACAGCTCGGCTGCGGCTTGCAGCGCGGCGTTGGCGTACTTGACGCTGTGGTGCTCTTCAAAGCGGCTCTTGAGGCCTTTGAGGATTTCCACCGTCTCGGCCACCGTGGGTTCGACCACGTCGACTTTTTGGAAGCGGCGCGACAAGGCCGCGTCTTTTTCGAAAATGCCCCGGTATTCGGTGAAGGTGGTTGCGCCAATGCACTTGAGCTGACCGCTCGAGAGCGCGGGCTTGAGCAGGTTGGATGCGTCCAGCGTGCCGCCAGAGGCCGCACCCGCGCCGATCAAGGTGTGGATCTCGTCAATGAACAGGATGCCGTTGGGCTTGTCTTTCAAGGCTTTGAGGACCCCCTTGAGGCGCTGTTCAAAGTCGCCACGGTACTTCGTGCCCGCCAGCAGCGCGCCCATGTCGAGTGAGAATACCTGGGCTTCGGCCAAAATTTCGGGCACGGTGCCTTGCGTGATGCGCCAAGCCAAGCCCTCTGCAATCGCGGTCTTGCCCACGCCCGCCTCGCCCACCAAAAGCGGGTTGTTCTTGCGGCGGCGGCACAGGATTTGGATGGTGCGTTCGACTTCGTACTCGCGCCCGATCAAAGGGTCAATCTTGCCGTCCTTGGCCGCCTGGTTCAGGTTGTTGGTGTACTGCTCCAGAGGCGAGGCTTTTTCGCTGCGCTCCCCGCCTTGTGAGCCCTCTTCGCCTTCCTGGTTGGCTGGCGCGTCAGACGATTTGGCCGCTTCTGGTGGGTCGTTCTTGCGGATGCCGTGGGCAATGAAGTTGACCACATCCAATCGCGTGATGCCTTGCTGGTGCAAGTAATACACGGCATGCGAGTCTTTCTCACCAAATATGGCCACCAGCACATTGGCCCCGGTGACTTCTTTTTTGCCATTGCCAGTGGACTGCACATGCATGATGGCGCGTTGGATCACCCGCTGAAAACCCAGCGTGGGCTGGGTGTCTACCTCTTCGGTGCCAGCCACCTGAGGGGTGTTGTCTTTGATGAAATTAGAGAGGGATGTGCGCAAGTCGTCCATGCTGGCAGAGCAAGCACGCAAAACTTCGGCCGCACTGGGGTTGTCCAGCAAGGCCAGCAGCAAGTGCTCCACGGTGATGAACTCATGCCGCTGCTGGCGGGCCTCGACGAAGGCCATGTGCAGGCTGACTTCCAATTCTTGGGCAATCATGTGATTTCCTTTTGCCTTGCTGTGGTTGAAACTGGTTTCATAGATAAAGACGAATGTGCCTTATTCAATAGGTTCGCTGACACATTGCAATGGGTGCCCAGCTTGGCGCGCCGCGTCCAGAACCTGATCGACTTTGGTGGCGGCCACATCTCTCGAGTAGACACCACACACGGCTTTTCCGTCCAAGTGGATCTTGAGCATGATCTGGGTGGCCGATTCGCGGTCTTTGCTGAAGAACTCCTGAATGACCATCACCACAAACTCCATGGGGGTGTAGTCGTCATTGAGCATGAGGACTTGGTACATCTGGGGGGGGACTGTGCGCTGCGCGCGCCGCTCCAAGACGACGGCGTCGCTGCCGTCTGTCGTTTTTGTCAAATCCGGCGGCAGCGTCGGGGAAACAGGTTTTTTCGTTGCCATGATTTCATTCTATCGGGGCTTTTCAAGCGCAGACCTCGAAAAGATGAAAAGTCCTTGTTTGCGAGCCCCCATCGGGGAAAACCTCACGTTGACAAATTCAATAAAGTCGAATCAAACTTAAGAAAAAATGGAGATTCGCCATGCCCAACGGAACAGTCAAATGGTTCAACGATGCCAAAGGCTTCGGATTTGTCCAACCCGACGGTGGCGGCGCAGACGCTTTTGCGCACTTTTCCGCCATCCAAATGGAGGGCTTCAAAACCCTCAAGGAAGGGGCCCGGGTTGAATTTGAACTCGCCGATGGCCCCAAGGGTCAGATGGCGATCAACATTCGGTATTCGGAGGCCGTACCGCAAACACCCAAAGCCTGAACCTGCGCCACAGGTCAAACCCCAGCGCCTGACCCAAGAGCCGTTATGCTCGGGCTGTCCACTTTTCAGCCTGAAACGCGCTCATGTCCGCTAAAGCCTTCGCCCTCCTCACCCGCATCCGTTTGATTCGTGTGGCCCTGTTGGTGGCCGCATTGGGACTGCAAACCGCTGCCCTGGCCCAAACACCACAAATGAATTTGCAGCGGACCCAACTCAGTGCCGGCATGCATTTGCTCGATGTGCAATTGGCCTTGACCCCAGAGCAGCGCCAAATTGGCCTCATGTGGCGCAAAGAAATGCCCCAACACGAAGGCATGTTGTTTGTGTTTGAGCAGCCCGCCAGCCAGTGTTTTTGGATGCGCAACACCCTGCTGCCGCTGACAGCGGCCTTTGTGGACGATGACGGCACCATCGTGAACCTGGCGGACATGAAGCCGCAGAACGACGACAGCCATTGCTCTGCCAAGCCCGTGCGCTTTGTGCTGGAAATGAATCTGGGCTGGTTTGCCAAGCGCAATATCAAGGCCGGTTACAAGCTTGGAGGAGCAGCCTTCAAGCGCTGAAGCCTCGGGCCTCACAGGCCCATTTCACGGCCTGTCATACCCCCCAGACGATGTCGGACTTCTCGGCGATGCTGCTCTGAATCATTTGCCGCATGGGCGCAGCGCGCTGAGCCAGACGCACAGCGGACAGCTCTGTCAGGTGGGGGTTTTCAGTGTCCGCCAACGGCGTTGGCTTCGGTTTTTGTGATTGGGCTTGGCGCTGGTCTTCGTCGTGCAACACGGCCGCATCGATTTTGGCCAGCACGGCAGGCAAGTCCTGGCAAAGCACGATGCCCTTGACCGGGTCATCTCCGAGCATGACCTTGAGCAAACGCCGAGCGTCGGCGTCCAGCATGATCAGGTCTGCGGTCGCTTTGGATTTGAACTTGAACAACATGCTTTTTCCGGGTGAAGTGGGCCCGTTCACTTTGCCTGATTTTTGGCACTGTCCACCGTGTCTTGGATCACGGACTTGAGCTTGTGACTGGCGTGGAATGTGGCCACGCGGCGCGCCTCGATCGGGATCAATTCGCCCGTGCGAGGGTTGCGCCCGGGCCGGGCCGCCTTGGTGCGGATCTGAAAGTTGCCAAAGCCGGAAATTTTGACATCCGCACCTTCAATCAAGCTGTCCACGATCAGGTCAAAAAAGGCATCGACCATGTCTTTGGACTCACGCTTGTTGAGACCAATTTGCTCGAACAAGAGATCCGCCAAATGCGCTTTGGTAAGTGCAGGGGTCTCGAGGCTTTCAACTGTGAAGTCCATGATGAATCCTTAGCTGCGCAACCGCGCTGACAACTCAGTTTCCAGTTGCGCAACCACGCTCGCCGTGACCGCTTCGATCTGCCCCTCGGCCAAAGCAGCCTCCCCTTGGCCGATGGTCAGCCGCACAGCCCAACTTTTTTCGCCTGAGGCCAGAGTGCCGCCATGTTGCTCCGCCTTGGGGCGGTAAATATCAAACAGCACCGCGCCTTGCAGCAAGCCGTCGGTAGGCGCGGCGTGAATCACTTTCATCAGCTGCGCATGGGTCACCGACTCTGCCACGATCACGGCAATGTCGCGCTCCACGGGCTGCTGCTTGGCCACATTTTGGGCCACAGGTACAACGCGACTCGTCACGCCGTCGAGCGACAGCTCAAACACCACCGGGGCGCTGCTCAGCTCCCAAGCCTGACGCCAGCGTGGGTGCAGTTCGCCCACATGACCGATCACCACGCCACCCAGCAGAACCTGGGCCGAGCGGCCGGGGTGCAAGGCGGGGTGTTCGGCAGCCACAAATTCGGCTTGGCGCGGGGCCAACAACTTTTCCACGTCGGCTTTGACGTCGTAAAAATCGACATGGCGGGCTCTGCCCTGCCAGCCCAAAGGCTCGACCGGGCCCCAGGCCATGCCCGCCACACGCATGGGCTGATCAAAGCCTTCGACAGTGGTGTCGCTGTTCTGTACAGAAGCATTGCGCAAAAAAACACGGCCCATTTCGAACACGCGCACGCGGTCGGCCTTGCGGTCGGCGTTGAACTTGACCACCTGCAGCAGCGAACCCATCAGGCTCGAGCGCATCACGCTCATCTGGCTGGCGATCGGGTTGAGCAGGCGGATCGGGTTGCCGTTGCCTGCCAGATCGCGCTCCCAGCTGTCTTCGACAAAGCTGTAGTTGATGGTTTCCTGGTAGCCCAGGGCCGCAATGGCGCGGCGCACGGCCGAAGGACTGCGCTCGGTCTCAGGGCGCACCGTGGCCGTGATGGGGGCCAGCGGCGGCTGGGTCGGCAGCTTGTTGTAACCCACCATGCGGGCGACTTCTTCAATCAGGTCTTCTTCGATCTGTAGATCGAACCGGAAACTGGGCGGGGTCACGGTGACGGTGCCCTCGCCTTCAGCCACTTGCAAACCCAGACCGAGCAGGGCATCGGCGCACTGCTGCTGCGTGAGCGGCATGCCGATGACCTTGACCGCACGGGCCACGCGCAGTGTGACAGGGGTTGTCGCAGGAATGTTCAAGATCTGGTCGTCGATCGGGCCGACCTTTGTCTCGGACGTGCCGCAAATGTCGAGCACCAGCTGGGTGATGCGCTCGATGTGCTCCACCGTCAGCTGCGGGTCGACGCCGCGCTCAAAGCGGTGACCGGCATCGGTCGAGAAGTTGAAGCGGCGCGAACGGCCTGCGATCGACGTAGGCCACCAGAAAGCGGCTTCGATGTAAATGTTTTGGGTGTCGTCGGACACGGCGGTGGCGTCGCCACCCATGATGCCCGCCAGCGATTCGACCTGGCTGTCGTCGGCAATCACGCCCACTTTGTCGTCCACAGTCACGGTGTTGCCGTTCAGCAGCTTGAGCGATTCTCCGGCTTGGCCCCAACGCACCTGCAGGCCGCCGTGGATCTTGTCGAGGTCAAAAATATGCGAAGGACGACCGAACTCGAACATCACGTAGTTGGAGATGTCCACCAAGGGGCTCACGCTGCGCTGGCCGCAACGGGCCAGGCGGTCCACCATCCACTGAGGGCTTTGGGCTTGGGTGTTCACGCCCTTGACGACACGACCACTGAAACGGCCGCACAGGTCGGTGGCCTGTACCTTCACCGCCAGCTTGTCGTTCACCTGAGTGGCCACAGCGGGAAAAGTCGGGGCCTTCAAAGGCGCACCTGTCAGGGCCGACACCTCGCGGGCGATGCCGTACACGCTCAAGCAATGCGCCAGATTGGGCGTGAGCTTGAGCGTCATCAGGGTGTCGTCCAGATTCAGATACTGGCGAATGTCCTGACCCAAAGGGGCGTCAGGGGGCAACTCCAGCAGGCCGCCGTGGTCGTCAGCGATCTTCAGTTCTTTGGCCGAGCACAGCATGCCCTGGCTTTCCACGCCACGCAGCTTGCCGACCTTGATCACAAATGGCTTGCCGTCTTCGCCTGGAGGCAACTGGGCACCCACCATGGCGCAAGGCACGCGAATGCCGACGCGGGCATTGGGCGCACCGCAAACGATGTTGAGCAAACTGCCCTGCCCCACGTCCACCTGGCACACGCGCAGGCGGTCAGCATTGGGGTGTTGCACAGCTTCCTTGATTTCACCGACCACGATTTGCGTGAACGGCGGGGCCACAGGCTCGAGTTCTTCCACTTCGAGGCCAGCCATGGTCAGGGTGTCGGCCAGTTGCTGGGTCGTCAGGGGCGGGTTGCAGAACTCGCGCAACCAGGATTCGGGAAATTGCATGACTCGTGTCTCTTGTATCGGACTTGGGAGGGAATTACTGGAACTGGCTCAGGAAGCGCACATCGCCGTCAAAAAACAGTCGCAGGTCGTTCACGCCGTAGCGCAGCATGGTGAAGCGGTCCATGCCCATGCCAAAAGCAAAGCCGATGAAGCGCTCAGGGTCCAAGGCCATGTTGCGCACCACGTTCGGGTGCACCTGGCCGGAGCCACCCACTTCGAGCCAGCGCCCCGCCAGTGGGCCGTTCTGGAACTGGATGTCGATCTCGGCGCTGGGTTCGGTGAATGGGAAAAAACTGGGGCGAAAGCGCAAGACCAGGTCGTCGCTCTCGAAGAAGGTGCGGCAAAAATCGGTGACCACCACCTTGAGGTCTTTGAAGCTCACGTTTTCGCCAATCCACAGGCCTTCGCACTGGTGGAACATGGGCGAATGGGTGGCATCGCTGTCCACACGGTAAGTGCGGCCCGGCGCGATGACGCGGATTTCGGGCATTCCTTGGCCAGCATCGAGTTGGTTCTTGTAGCGCTTGACATGCTGCACCGCATGGCGGATTTGCATGGGGCTGGTGTGCGTGCGCAAAAGGTGACCGCCTTCGACATAGAAGGTGTCGTGCATGGAGCGGGCCGGATGGTCTTCAGGCGTATTGAGCGCCGTGAAGTTGAACCAGTCGGTCTCGATCTCGGGGCCTTGGGCCACTTCAAAGCCCATAGAGCCAAAGATGTTTTCAACCCGCTCGAGTGTGAGCGAGACGGGGTGCAAGCCGCCCACGTTGGCGCTGCGACCTGGCAGCGTCACATCCAAAGCTTCGGATTTGAGCTGCGCTTGCAGTTCGGCATCGGCCAGCGCCTGACGCCGATCGTTCAGAGCAGCTTCAATCACTTGCTTGGCGATGTTGATGGCGGCACCTCGGGTTTTCTTGTCCTCCACGCTCAGCGCAGCCATGCCCTTCATCAGTTCGGTAAAACGACCGGCTTTGCCCAAAAATTGAGCCTTGGCGTTTTCGAGGTCAGCAGGTGTCAGTGCCTGCGCAAAACTCTGGCGGGCGGATTCGACCAGGGTGTCCAGCTCGTTCATGATGGAAAATTGGTAGATGACAAAATAAAAAAGGGATTGAAGCTTTTGTGAGCCTCAATCCCTTTGATCGAGTGCGTGGCACAGACCCTCAGGCCCGTGTCACTCTTGAACTCAAGCTGCGGCCAATTTGGCTTTGACTTGGCTCACGATGCCAGCAAAAGCGGCCTTGTCGTGCACGGCGATGTCCGCCAGCATCTTACGGTCGATTTCGATGGCAGCCTTCTTCAGGCCGTTGGCGAACTGGCTGTAGGTCAGACCGCATTCACGCGCAGCGGCGTTGATACGGGCAATCCACAACTGACGGAACACACGCTTTTTGGTGCGGCGGTCACGGTAGGCATATTGGCCAGCCTTCATCACCGCCTGTTTGGCGATGCGGAAGACATTGCCGCGGCGACCGCGGAAACCTTTTGCAAGGGCCAAAACTTTCTTGTGACGGGCGCGTGCCGTTACACCACGTTTAACGCGAGGCATATTTATTCTCCTTGTTCGTCAGTGATTACAGGCCAGCCATGGGCAGCATTTGAGCGATGTGACCCATATTGGTCTCATGCACAGCCACTGCACCGCGAAGGTGGCGCTTGTTTTTGGTGGTCTTCTTGGTCAGGATGTGACGTTTGAAGGCTTGGCCGCGTTTAACGGTTCCACCTGGACGAACACGGAAGCGCTTTTTAGCACTGCTTTTGGTCTTCATCTTGGGCATTTGAATGCTCCTTTATTTGTGCTCGTGAGGCGTCTGCAAAATCTTTGCAGCCTTGTTGGCCCCGAGCCACTTTTACAAAAGCCACCCGAAAGTAACTTTTGATTCGACCCACCCGAGGGCAGGTCAAACTCTTCAACCCGCCAGATCGGCAGGGGTCGCAGCATCTGCAGCCTTGCCGGCGGGTTTTTTGCGACCTGGCGCGATCATCATGATCATCTGACGACCTTCGAGCTTGGGAAACTGCTCAACAAGAATCAGATCTGCCAGTTCGTCGCGAATCCTATTCAGCAAGGCCATGCCCAACTCTTGGTGGGTGATCTCGCGGCCACGGAAACGCAAGGTGATCTTGCACTTGTCGCCGTCGGCCAAAAACCGGCGGATGTTGCGCATCTTGATGTTGTAGTCGCCATCGTCGGTACCGGGGCGGAACTTGACTTCCTTGATGTCGATGACCGTTTGCTTGGCTTTGGCTTCAGCCGCACGCTTTTGCTCTTGGTACTTGAACTTGCCGTAGTCCATCAAACGACAGACTGGTGGACTGGCGGTGGCGGCAATTTCAACCAAGTCCACATCCAATTCACCTGCCATGCGCAGTGCGTCTGCGAGTGACAAGATGCCCAATGGCTCGTTTTCTGGGCCGGAAACACGGACCTCTGGGGCCATGATTTCTCGGTTCAAACGGTGTTTGCGTTCTTCGCGTTGGCGACGATCACGGAATTCGGTAGCGATGACTCAATCCTTCAAGGGAAACAACTGCAACAAGCAGCCAAACCGCCTTTGTGCCCGCGGGCCAAAGCATGTGGCGAAAATCACCTTCAGGCTTTAGAAGCAATGTCGGCAGCAATGAGTTCAATGAACGCATCGATCGACATCACACCGAGGTCTTTGTTGCCTCGGGCGCGCACTGCGACGGTACCTGCTGCCTTCTCCTTGTCACCTGCGACAAGAATGTAGGGCAGCTTTTGCAAAGAATGCTCGCGTATTTTATACGTGATTTTCTCGTTGCGGAGGTCCAAATTGACCCTAAGGTCTTGATTTGGCAGTGCTTTTTGCAGTTTTGAGGCAATTTCACGACAGTAATCGGACTGTGCATCGGTGATGTTGAGCACCGACACCTGCTCGGGTGCCAGCCAAGTGGGCAAAGCACCCGCATGCTGCTCGATCAAAATACCAATGAAACGCTCCAAACTGCCCACGATGGCACGGTGCAGCATGATGGGGCGATGACGCGAACCGTCTTCCCCTACAAACTCAGCGTCCAGTCGCTCAGGCATGTTGGGGTCAACTTGGATCGTGCCGCACTGCCATTCGCGCCCGATCGCGTCTTTCAAGGTGTATTCAATTTTGGGGCCGTAAAACGCCCCCTCACCTGGCAAATACGAAAATTCGCAACCCGAGGCACGCAAGCCTTCAGCCAAAGCAGTTTCTGCTCGATCCCAGCTTTCTTCTGTGCCAATGCGTTTTTCAGGTCGGGTGGAGAGCTTGTAAATGATGTCTGTGAAGCCAAAGTCTTTGTAGACGTTTCGTAGCAAATTGGTGAAAGCCACCACTTCGTCTTGAATTTGGTCTTCGGTGCAAAAAATATGACCATCGTCTTGGGTGAAGGCACGCACCCGCATGATGCCGTGCAAACCGCCCGAAGGCTCATTGCGGTGGCATTGACCAAACTCACCAAAACGCAGTGGTAAATCGCGGTAGCTCTTGATGCCTTGCTTGAAGATGATGATGTGCCCTGGGCAGTTCATGGGTTTCAAAGCGTAATCACGCTTTTCAGACTCGGTCACAAACATGTTTTCGCGGTACTTGTCCCAGTGCCCCGTTTTTTCCCACAGTTTTTGATCCAAGATTTGCGGGCCTTTGACTTCACGGTAGCCGTTGTCACGGTAAACGTGACGCATGAACTGCTCCACTTCTTGCCACACAGTCCAGCCCTTGGGATGCCAAAAAACAGTGCCTGGCGAATGCTCGTCAATGTGGAACAAGTCGAGTTCGCGTCCCAGCTTGCGGTGGTCGCGCTTTTCGGCTTCTTCCAGACGGATGAGGTACTGCTGCAAGTCATCTTTGCTGGCCCAAGCCGTGCCGTAGACGCGCTGAAGCATTTCGTTTTTGCTGTCCCCGCGCCAATAGGCTCCCGCCACTTTCATCAACTTGAAATGCTTGAGCTTGCCCGTGCTGGGCACGTGTGGGCCACGGCACAGGTCTTCAAACGCGCCTTCACGGTAAAGACTGACATCCTGATCGGCAGGAATGCTGGCAATGATCTCTGCTTTGTAGTGCTCGCCCAGGCTCTTGAAATAGGCCACAGCTTCATCGCGCGGCAAAACACGGCGCACCACGGGCTCGTCCTTGTTGGCCAGCTCGGTCATGCGCTTTTCAATGGCGACCAAATCTTCAGGCGTGAACGGCCGGCTGTAGGAAAAGTCGTAATAAAAGCCGTTGTCGATGACGGGACCGATGGTGACTTGTGCCTCAGGAAACAAATCCTTCACCGCGTAGGCCAACAAGTGCGCTGTCGAGTGGCGGATCAGTTCAAGACCTTCCGGGTCTTTCGCGGTCACGATGGCCAGTTGAGCGTTGGCCGACATGCTGAAACTGGTGTCCACCAATTGGCCATTGACCTTGCCGCCCAAAGCCGCTTTGGCCAAGCCCGTACCAATCGAAGCGGCGACCTCGGCCACAGTCACAGGGCCTGGAAACTCGCGCAATGAACCATCGGGAAGGGTGATCTGTACCATGAAATTCAAAATTAAAAAGCGCGGTCAAAACCGCGCAGGATGAAAAAGAAAGGCGGGCGCGAAAACAAGGCAATCAAAGGCCATTGAGAAAACTTCAAGTTCGCGTTGTCATAACCCCTTACACCGATCTTGTTCATGCAGGGTCAGTTTTATGATTTTCCCACAAAAAGCGTACCGAGCTGCTGATGGGCGGCGACATCCATCAACGGGTTCGAATTGGAGCTGCATGGCAGACCATTTTTTGATTGGCCAAACTGTCAGTTATGCGACTGCAAGCTCGTTTAAGATTGCTGGTTGTGAAATGTCTTTTCACTAAAAAAACGAGGACACCCATGGCTACAGACAAATCCAAAATCATTTACACCCTGACCGACGAGGCACCCTTGCTGGCCACCGCCTCTTTTTTGCCCATCATCCGCACGTTCACAGCATCGGCAGGGATCGAAGTGGCCGAAAGCGACATCTCTGTAGCCGCCCGTATTCTGGGTGAGTTTTCTGACCTGCTGCCGGCCGATCAACGCGCACCCAACAACTTGGCCGAACTGGGCAAATTGACGCTGAACCCCTCTGCCAACATCATCAAGTTGCCCAACATCAGCGCCTCCGTGGGCCAGTTGATCGCGGCCATCAAAGAGCTCCAATCCAAAGGCTATGCCCTGCCCGATTACCCTGAAAACGCCAAGACCGAAGAAGAAAAGGCCCTCAAGGCCCGCTATTCCAAGTGCACCGGCTCGGCCGTGAACCCCGTGCTGCGCGAAGGCAACTCTGATCGCCGCGCGCCCCGTGCGGTGAAAGAGTTTGCCCGTAAAAACCCCCACAGCATGGCCGATTGGAGCCAAGCTTCGCGTTCGCACGTCTCGCACATGCACGCTGGCGATTTTTACCACGGCGAAAAGTCCATGACCATGGACCGCCCCCGTGAGGTGAAGATGGAGCTGATCAACAAGAGCGGTAAAACCATCATCCTCAAACCCAAGGTGGCCTTGCTCGACCGTGAAGTCGTGGACAGCATGTTCATGAGCAAGAAAGCCTTGCTCGAGTTTTACGAAAAAGAAATCGAAGATGCTCACCAAACCGGCGTGATGTTCTCGCTGCACGTCAAGGCCACCATGATGAAGGTGTCTCACCCCATCGTGTTCGGTCATTGCGTGAAGATTTTCTACAAAGACGCGTTTGCCAAGCATGCCAAGCTGTTCGACGAACTGGGCGTGAACGTCAACAACGGCATGGCCGATCTGTACAACAAGATCACCACTCTGCCCCAATCCAAGCAAGACGAAATCAAGCGCGATCTGCACGCCTGCCACGAAGGCCGCCCTGAGCTGGCCATGGTCGATTCGGCCAAAGGCATCACCAACTTCCATTCTCCCAACGATGTGATCGTGGACGCCTCCATGCCCGCCATGATCCGCAACGGTGGCAAGATGTGGGGCGCTGACGGTCGCTTGAAAGACGTCAAGGCCGTGATGCCCGAGTCGACCTTTGCCCGCATTTACATGGAGATGATCAACTTCTGCAAATGGCATGGGGCGTTCGATCCCAAGACCATGGGCACCGTGCCCAACGTCGGCCTGATGGCCCAGCAAGCGGAAGAATACGGCTCACACGACAAGACGTTTGAAATATCTGAAGACGGCGTGGCCAACATCACCGACATCAACACGGGCGAAGTGCTCTTGTCCGAGAACGTGGAGGTCGGTGACATTTGGCGCATGTGCCAAGTCAAGGACGCTGCGATCCGTGACTGGGTCAAGTTGGCCGTGACGCGCGCCCGCAACTCCGGCATGCCTGTGGTGTTCTGGCTTGACCAGTACCGTCCCCACGAAGCACAGCTCATCACCAAGGTCAAGATGTACCTGCACGAGCACAATACGGCGGGCCTGGAAATCCAGATCATGAGCCAAGTGCGGGCCATGCGTTACACCCTGGAGCGCGTGGTGCGCGGCCTGGACACCATCAGCGCCACGGGCAACATCTTGCGCGACTATTTGACCGACTTGTTCCCCATCATGGAGCTGGGCACCTCGGCCAAGATGCTGTCCATCGTGCCTTTGATGGCGGGTGGTGGCATGTACGAAACCGGTGCGGGCGGCTCTGCCCCCAAGCATGTTCAGCAGTTGGTTGAAGAAAACCATTTGCGTTGGGACTCCCTGGGCGAATTCCTGGCGCTGGCCGTGTCGTTGGAAGACATGGGCTTGAAAACAGGCAACAAAAAGGCCGTGGTCTTGTCCAAAACGCTGGATGCCGCCACAGGAAAACTGCTGGACAACAACAAGAACCCCTCACCCAAAACCGGCCAACTCGACAACCGGGGCAGCCAGTTCTACTTGGCCATGTACTGGGCTCAAGAGTTGGCAGAGCAAACCGAGGACAAGGACTTGGCAGCCCAGTTCGCGCCTTTGGCCAAACAGTTGACAGACAACGAGAAGAAAATCGTGGACGAGCTCAATGCCGTGCAAGGCAAGCCTGTAGATATCGGCGGCTACTACATGCCTGACCAAGCCAAGCTCGCAGCGATCATGCGGCCCAGCGCCACCTTCAACGCGGCACTGGCCAGTGTCAAAGCCTGACAGTACCCGCTTGCAGTGACCCGTCCTGAATTAGGTTGACACCTGGGACGATGACTCAAGCCGACAAAGGTCAGCCAAAGACGCCCGATGCACCGCATCGGGCGTTTGCATTTTCAGCGATAAATGAGGGCGCTCGCCGTTATAGATCTGCACTGAC
>CAIJQQ010000059.1 GCA_903822825.1 uncultured Burkholderiales bacterium
GGCCGTGATCAAGGTCGGCGCTGCCACCGAAGTTGAAATGAAAGAGAAGAAAGCCCGCGTGGAAGACGCTCTGCACGCGACCCGCGCTGCAGTCGAAGAAGGCATCGTGGCTGGCGGCGGCGTGGCTTTGCTGCGTGCACGTCAAGCTGCGGGCACCATCAAAGGTGACAACGCAGATCAAGAAGCCGGTATCAAACTGGTGTTGAAAGCCATCGAAGCGCCTTTGCGCGAGATCGTGTACAACGCCGGTGGCGAGCCATCGGTGGTGGTGAACGCGGTGTTGGCCGGTTCAGGCAACTATGGCTTCAATGCTGCCAATGACACCTACGGCGACATGATCGAAATGGGCATCTTGGACCCTACCAAAGTGACACGCACGGCTTTGCAAAACGCAGCGTCTGTGGCCTCTTTGATGTTGACCACCGAGTGCATGATTTCAGAAGCCCCGAAAGAAGAGTCCGGCGCTGGCGGCATGCCAGACATGGGCGGCATGGGTGGCATGGGCGGCATGGGCATGTAATGCAGCCATGACATCATGTCAAGCCTCTGGCTTGGCCCCGATGCCACAATCGACCCTGCAGGCGCAAGCCTGCAGGGTTTTTTTCTGCCAGAACGGGACACACATGAATTTCCAAATGCACCACAGCGCGATGCTCCTCAAATACGCGGGCATCAGCTTCATTTCGGGCGCGGTGAACCACGGCTTTTTCAGCGGTGAGCGCTCGCTGTGGACAGCCGCGATCGGCATGGTGCTGTTTGTGCTGGGCGCGTGGATGGAACATCGCTTGAGTGAACACAGCGCAGACACCCCTCCAACGGGCCTGCTGAACACCTTGGTGCTGGGGGCCTTGCTGTCGATCGGTTTGGGCTTTTTCACCGGGGGTTTACAGCACTTTCCGGACTCGCCTGCCCGCAGCGCCTGGGTGGTGCCTTTGGGCTTTTTTGTCTCGGTGTTGGCCCTGACGCTCAGCACATCCCATGCATGGCAACGCAGCACCACGGTGTATGCGGTTCTGGTGGGCTCCATCGTGGCAGGCGGCAGTTACGGCGCGTGGCAATGGCTGGCGCAGCACCCCGAATGGGCGGCCACAGGCCACTCGCATGGCGAAGCCCCTGCGGCCGAACACAGCCACGCCGATGGCGCGCACGATGACCGTGCGGCCACGCAAGCGCTTGCAGCCCTGCTGGTCACACGCAGTGTCGCGATCCAAATGGACGATCAGATGCGCTTCACGCCCTCCAAAGTGGCTGCGCGCGCGGGGGAAACCATCCGCTTTGTGGTGCGCAACTCAGGCAAGACCGCCCACGAAATGGTGCTGGGCTCAGACGATGACATTCGCGAACATGCACAAGCCATGCAGCCAGGCGCTGGCCAGGCGAACGGCCACAGCCACGGCAAGGGCGCAGCCATCACGTTGGCCGCTGGGCAAACGGGTGAGCTGGTGGTGAAGTTTGACCAGGCCATCACATGGCAAATGGCTTGCCTGATTCCGGGCCATTACGAAGCGGGCATGCGGGGCACCATCCAGGTGTCAGAAGCGGTGGCTGAGCAGGCTGCGCCCAAGGCAGCAGCGCACGACCACAGCACACACCAGCATTGAGTGGACGGCCATCGCGGCGAGGGCGCCGCTCCTACAGGCCTGTGGGAGCCCCGCCCTCGGGGCGATGCGTCACGACGCTACAGGTCATCACCGAATGCGCTGTAACAAGGCCGCGGTCGAAGCGTCCAGGCCCGAGGTGTCGCCCGATACGATGCGCGCATGGATGTCTTTGGCCAACACCTTGCCCAGCTCCACACCCCATTGGTCAAAGCTGTTGATGCCCCAGACCGAGCCGCTGACAAACACGCGGTGTTCTTGCAGGGCGATCAATGCCCCCAGGCTGGCAGGCGTGAGTTCATCGAGCAGCAAGAAGGTGCTGGGCCGATTGCCGCTGAAGTGCTTGTGACCGCCGTCGTCAAATTGACCCAGCATGAGCGCTTGGGCCTGTGCGATCACATTGGCCAGCAGCAGCTCATGGTGCTCTTTCAGGCTGTGCGTGGGCTTTTTCACGGCGATGAATTCCAGCGGCACCACGTCGGTGCCTTGGTGCAGCATCTGAAAGTAGGCGTGCTGGCCGTTGGTGCCCGGCTCGCCCCAAAGCACGGGCGAGGTGCCATAGGGCAGCGCAAGGCCGTTGCGGTCCACGCGTTTGCCGTTGCTCTCCATTTCGAGCTGCTGCAAATACGCAGGCACACGACGCAAAGCACTGTGGTACGGCGCAATGCTGCGGCTGGTGAAGTTCAAGAAGTTGCGATACCAAACATCGAGCAGTCCCAAGCGCACTGGCAAGTTGCGCTCCATCGGCGCGGTCTGGAAATGCTGGTCCATCTCATGCGCACCGGCCAGCAAGTCTTTGAAACCCTGCCCTCCGATGGCAATCGCCACAGGCAATCCAATGGCCGACCACACCGAATAGCGCCCACCCACCCAGTCCCAAAAACCGAAGGTGGTGGTGATGCCCATCTCGGCCGCAGCCGCCACGTTGGTGGTGAGCGCTGCGAAGTGGCGCGCCACATCGCGGCCGCCCTGGGACTGGAACCAGCCCAGCGCCGAGCGGGCGTTGGTCATGGTCTCGATGGTGGTGAAGGTTTTGGAAGCGATAAGGAACAAGGTGTTCTCGGCCTTCAGGCCTTGGAGCACAGTGGCCAGTTCATGGCCGTCGACGTTCGATACAAAGTGGAAGCGCTTGCCCGGGATCACGAAGTCCTGCAAGGCCAACACGGCCATTTGCGGACCGAGGTCAGAGCCGCCAATGCCGATGTTCACGACGTCAGTGATCTGTGCATCGGCGCGGACCTGTTCGGCATACGCCAGCATGGGCCGCAGGGTGTCGTGCACCAGCTTCAAGGGCGCAGCCAAATCGCCAGAGAGTGAGCCTTCGGGCTGGCGCAGCAGCCAGTGCATAACAGCGCGGTCTTCGGTGGCATTGATGTGCTCGCCACGGAACATGGCATCGCGGTGGGCGGCCAAACCCGTTTGACGCGCCAGTTCTTGCAGCAGCGCTTCGGTGCCGGCGTCCACATGGTTTTTCGACAGATCGGCAAACACATGGGGAACCGTCTGGCTCAATCCATCGACTCGCTGCACATCAGCCGCAAAGGCAGTGCGCAAATCGAAACCGGCAAAGGCCTCAGCACGGTGATGCAAGCTCTGCCAAGCAGCGGTCTGGTCACAACGCATCTCAGGCTTTCTTCATCAGGTCTTCGAGTTTGACGGCATCGGCGCAGAAGGCACGGATGCCCTCGGACAGCTTCTCGGTGGCCATGGCGTCTTCGTTGAGGGCCAATCGGAAAGTGGCTTCGTCATAGACCACAGCAGGCAAGTCCAGGGCTTGGGCAGCTTGAGCATCAAGCGCCAAACTCAGCGGCGCATCACTGGCAGCCAGTTGCGCCAGCAACTCGGGGCTGATGGTCAGCAAGTCGCAACCGGCCAGGGCGGTGATCTGGCCGATGTTGCGAAACGATGCGCCCATGACTTCGGTTTGGATACCGTGCTTTTTGTAGTGGTTGAAGATGGCGCGCACCGATCGCACACCGGGGTCGTTGGCACCCGACTTGGCGGCTTCATCCCACGCGGCGCCAGCAGACTTTTTGGTCCAGTCGTAAATGCGGCCCACAAAGGGCGAGATCAATTGCACCTGGGCTTGGCCACACGCCACCGCTTGGCAGAACGCAAACAACAGCGTCAGGTTGCAGCGGATGCCTTCGCGCTCCAGCTCAGCGGCAGCCTGGATGCCCTCCCAGGTTGAAGCGATCTTGATGAGCACGCGCTCGCGGGCAATGCCCTTCGCTTCGTACAAAGCCATGATGCGGCGCGCACGGGCCACGGTGGCAGTGGTGTCAAAGCTCAGGCGGGCGTCCACTTCGGTCGAGACGCGCCCGGGAATGGTGTTCAAAATTTCACAACCAAAGCGCACCAGCAGGTGGTCCATCACCACGTCCAGCGGCTGGCCACGGTGCGAAGCCACGGCGTCGTCCAGCAAAGGTGCGTATTCGGGCTTTTGCACGGACTTCAAGATCAGCGAGGGGTTGGTGGTTGCATCTTGCGGCTGGAACTGAGCCAGCTGCTTGAAGTCACCCGTGTCGGCAACCACGGTCGTGAATTGTTTGAGGGCTTCGAGTTGGTTCATGGCGGTTTTTTGAAAATTCGGTTGAATTATCCGTGAAACAAAGTTACATTACAAACGAATTTTTATGTAACTCGGTAACTGAAATCGATCGACCATGGCTTTTGACCTCGTTTTCTTCGGCGGCACCGGTGACCTTGTGTGGCGCAAACTCATGCCTGCTTTATTTCAAGCCTACCGACACGGCACCCTGCCCGAAGGCGGGCGCATCATCGGCGTGGGCCGCGACGACCTGAGCGACGAACAATACCGCCAGCAAATCCAGTCGCGCTTTGAACAAGTCGAAGGCGACAAACGGCCCAACAGCGAAGAATTTACCCGCTTTGCCAACTTGCTGTGCTACGTCCGCATGGACTTGTCCAAGCCCGACTCCTATACCGCTTTGGCCAGCCGCATGGCCGAACGCGACACCGAACATGTGGTGATGTACCTGTCCACCGCACCCAGCTTGTTCACCACCGTGTGCGAGCAGCTCGCCGCCAGTGGGCTGAACACGCCCAAAACACGCATCGTGCTGGAAAAACCGCTGGGCCACGACCTGGCCTCTAACCGCGCCATCAACTTGGCCGTGGGCAAGGTCTTCAAAGAGCAGCAAATCTTCCGCATCGACCACTACCTGGGCAAGCCTGCGGTGCAAAACCTGTTTGCCATGCGCTTTGGAAATGCCCTGTTCGAGCCGCTGTGGCGACGCGAGCACATCGCCAACATCCAGATCACCATGGCCGAAGAGTTGGGCGTGGAAAAGCGTGGCGGTTTTTATGAAACCACGGGCGCACTGCGCGACATGGTGCAAAACCACGCGCTGCAACTGCTGTGCGCCATCGCCATGGAGCCGCCCATCAACGCGCACGCTGATGCCATCCGCGACGAAAAACTCAAGGTGTTGCGCGCACTGAAACGCTGGACACCCGAGACTCTGAGCCAGCACGTCATCCGTGGCCAATACGCTGCAGGCAATGTCGAAGGCCAATCTGTGCCGGCTTACCGCGACGAGCCGGGCGTGAACCCGCAAAGCAGCACCGAAACCTTTGTGGCCTTGCGCACCGAAATCGCCAACTGGCGCTGGGCGGGTGTGCCTTTTTACATCCGCACAGGCAAACGCATGGCCGCGCGCGAGGCACACATCGAAATCAACTTCCGCCCCACGCCGCACGACATCTTCCAAACGCCAGGTGGCCAGGTCAACAAGCTGGTCATCCACCTGCAACCCAAGGACGGCTTGGAGCTGCACCTGTTCGCGCAAGGCCAGAGCAAGCGCGGCCAAGGTGCTGGCGGCCAGACCCTGAGCCCGGTGCACCTGGACCTGGACTTTGACAAACGCTTTGGCAGCGAGCGCGTGGGTGCCTACGAGCGCCTGCTGCTGGACGTGCTGGTCGGGCGCCTGAACCTGTTCGTGCGCAGTGACGAACAAGAAGAAGCCTGGCGCTGGGTGGAACCCATCTTGCAACACTGGGCCAACGACACCATCGGTCCGCGTCCTTATGCCGCTGGCACCTGGGGCCCCAGCGCGTCGAGTGCCATGATCGCGCGCGATGGCCACTGCTGGTCCGAAGAAATTTAAACAACACCTACCTTCAACGGCCCCAACGGAGACAAGCCATGCTCGACCGAATCAAGGCCTCCCTGCCCTCTTTGGCGCCAGCGGAGCAGCGCGTGGGCAAGCTCGTGCTGGCCGACCCGCGTGCGTTTGCCAACCTGCCCATCACAGAGCTGGCGCACCGCTCGCACGTGAGCAAACCCACCGTGGTGCGCTTTTGCCGCAGCGTGGGTTACGACGGACTCTCGGACTTCAAGCTCAAGCTGGCAGGCAGTGTCAGCGAAGGCGTGCCCTTCATCCACCGCAGCGTGGATGTGGACGACAAAACCAGCGACATCGCGGTCAAGGTGATCGACAACACCGTCGCTGCTTTTTTGAAGTACCGCAACGATGCCAGTTCTTTTGCCTTGGAACAAGCCGCCAAAGCATTGGCCGCTACCCAAACAACCAACCGCCGCATCGAGTTTTATGGCGTGGGCAACTCGGGCATCGTGGCGCAAGACGCACAGCACAAGTTCTTTCGTCTGGGCGTCAATGCGATTGCCTACAGCGACGGCCACATGCAGGTCATGAGTGCCTCGATGCTGCAACCGGGCGACTGCGTGCTCATCATCTCCAACTCGGGACGCACCCGCGACCTGATGGACGCTTGTGACATCGCGCGCAAGCGCGGGGCCACAACCATCGTCATCACCGCCAGCGGCTCGCCCCTGGCCAGCGCCGGGCACATCCACCTGACGGCCGACCACCCCGAGGGCTATGACAAATACAGCCCCATGGTCTCGCGCCTCTTGCACCTCTTGATCATCGACATCTTGGCCACCACCGTGGCGCTGCGCATTGGCGAAGAGTTGCAGCCCGCCCTGCGCGACATGAAAAACAACCTGCGCAGCAAGCGCTACACCTGAACAGCGTCAGGTCATTCCGGTTCGATCTTGGCGTCACGCACCACCTTGCCCCAGCGCGGCGCTTCAGCCTTGATGAGCGCAGCAAACTGCTCTGGTGTGCCACCACCCACCTCATTGCCCTGGCTCAAAATACGCTCGCGCGTCTCTGGGTCTTGCAAGGCTTTGTTGCCCGCCGCATTGAGCAGTTTGATCAGCTCCGCAGGCATGCCTTTGGGACCCACCAAGCCTTGCCAATTGAGCACTTCCACCTCGGGGTAGCCCTGTTCGGCCATGGTCGGAATGTCGGGTGCCAGCGGTGAACGTGTTTTGCTGGTGATGGCCAAGGGGCGCAGCTTGCCGCCTTTGATGGCAGGCATCGCCGAGTACATCTGCTCGAACATCATGTGCACCTGCCCGCCCAACAAATCTGTCGTGGCCGCACCGCCGCTTTTGTAAGGGGCATGGATCATGTCGATGCCCGCCGTGTGCTCGAACAAAGCGCCACTCAGGTGGTGCGTGCCGCCAATGCCGCCCGACCCGTAACTGAGCTTGCCCGGCGCGGCCTTGGCCGCATTGACCACATCCTTGACCGACTTGAACGGTGAATCGGTGCGCACCATCAAAATCAAGGGGCCACGGTCGATCAGCATGATCGGCACCAAGTCGGTGAAGGGGTTGTAGTTGAGCTTTTTGAACAAGGCGTGGTTCACCGCCAGTGGGGCAAAGTTGCCCATGCCAATGGTGTAGCCATCGGGCTTGGCGCGCGCAATGAATTCGGTGCCAATGTTGCCGCCCGCACCTGCCTTGTTGTCCACGACGATGGACTGACCCAACACCGACCCCATGGCCTTGGCGATCTGGCGCGAACGGCTGTCTGCGCCGCCACCGGCGGCATAGGGGCAGATCCAGACGATGGGCTTGCTGGGGTATTTGTCTTGCGCCCAGCCCTGCAAAGGCATCACCAGCCCTGCGCTGGCCGTTTTGAGCAATGTGCGGCGATCCATCATGACTTCTCCTTGTGGGTTCTTGGCGCAAACGCTGCGCAGTGAAGCAAGAATATACCGCGCTACATTGGCAGCCACTGGCGCTTCTTACGCTCAATCTAATGTTGAGTTGTTCGGTATCCTGGACGCTGCTTACACTCACGTGACTGGCAACGGCGTCAGCGCCGACAAAATGACAACATCTTCCAACGCCTCTAGCCAACTCGGCTTCCGTGGCATCGAAGACATTGGCAGCGGCATCAAAGGCGGCTTCTGGCTTGAAGCTGGTCTGAACAATGACAGTGGTGCTGGCGCTGCCACCAACACGAACAACCAAGTAAGCGGTAAAGCACCTGCTGCTGCCGGTGGCCAAGGTCTGACATTCAACCGCCGCTCGACCGTGAGCGTTGGTGGTTCATTTGGCGAATTGCGTATGGGTCGTGATTACACCCCCCAGTTCTGGAACTTGACTGCTTATGATCCATTCGGCACCAATGGCGTTGGCACCAACGCAATGATGGCTGGCGCTTTTGGTTCAAACGTTGGCACTGGTGGTACCAAAGTCCGCGCATCCAACAGCTTCACCTACCTGTACAACCATGGCTTTAACGCCACCGCGGTCGCTGGTCAAAACGGTTTCCACGCCATGGCCCAGTACTTTTTGGGTGAGAACAGTTCCAACATCGCTTTGCCAGCTGGTAAAAACGATGGCAATGGTTACGGCATCCGCGTTGGTTACAACGCTGGTCCTCTGACAATTGCAGTGGCCAACGGCAAGACAACATTGGTAAACGGCACGCTCAACGAAGAAGTCACAAACGTCGGTGGCTCCTATGACCTGGGTGTGGCCAAGCTGATGGCGCAGTACTCCGAAGACAAATATGGAACGAGCAAATTCAATGGCTATCTCCTGGCAGCCACTGTGCCAGCAGGCCCAGGCTTTATCCGCGCTTCTTACTCTGACTACAAAGCCAAAACAGATTCCGTTGGCGAAGTCGGTAAGTTTGCAGTTGGTTATGTGTACAACCTGAGCACACGCACGGCCCTGTATGGCACCTACGCCACTGTGTCAAACAAGAACGGTTCCAAAGTCGGCATTGACTTCACCGTAACTCCTGCAGCGGTCAATGGCTCGGGTAGCGGCTTCGATCTGGGCATCAAGCACTCCTTCTAAATTGACGCTGGCGCAAGTCAGCTGAAAATTTAGAAAAATAAAAACCTCGCTGCGGCAACGCAGCGAGGTTTTTTTATTGTGCTTAACAGTACAGATTGAAGGAGGTAAGACCTGGCTGTTCAGGATCAAACCACCGCATGGCAAGCGATCTTGATCCCTTTGAAATCGCGCAGCGCTGGCCGATCGGTTTTGCAAATGTCGGTGGCCTGCGGGCAACGCGGGTGGAAGCTGCAGCCGGTGGGTGGGTTGAGCGGGTTGGGCACTTCGCCTTGTACCGGGGTGCGGGCGCGACCGGTGTCGTGCATCTTCGGAATCGCATCCAGCAGCATTTTGGTGTAGGGGTGCTGCGGGTTGGCAAACAGCGTGTGCTTGTCGGCCAGCTCCACCAATCGGCCCAAATACATCACGCCCACTTGGTCGCTCACATGGCGCACCACGGCCAAGTTGTGGCTGATGAACAAATACGTCAGGCCCCGCTCGCGCTGCAAGTCTTTCATGATGTTGAGCACCTGCGCCTGCACGCTCACATCGAGCGCCGAGGTTGGCTCGTCACACACCAAAAACTCAGGTGCCGTGGCCAAGGCCCGGGCAATTGAAATGCGTTGACGCTGCCCGCCCGAGAACTGGTGCGGGTACTTGGGCATGTCGAGCGCCGACAGGCCCACAGATTGCAGCAATTCAGCCACACGCGCTTTGAGCTCTGCGGCGTCTTGGATCAAGCCGTGCTCTTGCAGCGGCTCGCCAATGATGGCTTCTACCGTCCAGCGGGGGTTCAGGCTGGCATAGGGGTCCTGAAAAATCATCTGGATGCGCTGGCGCATTTGTCGCGCATCGGCTGACTTGAAGGCCGCATGCGCGTCTTGACCATCAAAGGTCAGGCCACCGCGTGTGGGTTCGTACAGGCCCACCAGCAAGCGGGCCACGGTGCTTTTGCCGCAACCCGACTCGCCCACCAGGGCCAGGGTCTTGCCTTTTTCAATCTCGAAGCTCACGCCGTCGACCGCGTGCAGCAGTTGACGGGGCTTGCGCTCCATCACGCGGTTGAGCCAAGGCGCTGACACATCAAAACTCATGGCCAAGTCATTGGCAACCACCAGGGCTTGGGGCTTGTGCGTACTCATGTGGCACTCTGTTCATGGAGCCAGCAAGCGGCGAGGGTCGCTCCGGCGTGGGTCAATTCGGGGCGTTCATACAGGCATTGTTCGATGGCCTTCTTGCAGCGCGGGTTGAAGGCGCAGCCCTTGGGGATGGCGTTCAGGCGCGGCATGGCGCCGTCGATTTGGTTGAGGCGTTCACGGTCACTGTCCATGTCGGGGATCGAGGCCATCAGGCCTGCGGTGTAGGGGTGCGCGGGGTGGTTGATGACCTCGTGCACCGGGCCGATCTCGGCCACGCGCCCGGCGTACAGAACGGCCACGCGGTCACAGGTTTCGGCGATAACGCCCATGTCGTGGGTGATCAGCATCACGGCTGCACCTCGGTCTTTGCAGACCTTTTTGAGCAGGCCAATGATCTGCGCCTGGATCGACACATCGAGTGCCGTGGTCGGTTCGTCGGCCACGATCAACTTGGGCTCGGCGGCCAAGGCCAAAGCAATCACCACGCGCTGGCGCATGCCGCCCGAGAACTGGTGGGGGTAATGGTCAATGCGCTCTTCGGCCGCTGAAATGCCTGTGTCTTTCAGCAAAGCAATGGCGCGCTGGCGAGCCTCTTGAGGGCTCACGGGCAAGTGCGCCAGGATCGTCTCGGTCAGCTGCCGACCGATGGTGTACAGCGGGTTGAGTGACGTGAGCGGGTCTTGAAAAATCGCGCCAATCTTGCGACCACGGATGTGGCGCATTTGGTCACCATTCAAGTTGTCGATGCGCTGGCCTTCGAGCAGGATCTGCCCACTGGCAATTCGGCCGGGGGGCTCGAGCAAGCCGATGATGGACGCACCCGTGAGGGACTTGCCCGCCCCCGACTCGCCCACCACACCCAGGATTTCACCTGGGGCGATGTCGAACGAAATGTCATCGAGCGCACGCAAGGTGCCATGGCGGCTGGGAAACTCCACCACCAGATTTTTCACTTGTAAAAGACTCATCGCAATCTCGGATTCAGCGCATCGCGCAACCAGTCACCCAGCAGGTTGACCGACAAGGCAATCAGCACCAGCATCAGTCCGGGGAAGATGGTGATCCACCACTCGCCCGAGAACAAAAAGTCGTTGCCCACGCGGATCAGCGTGCCCAGCGATGGCGACGTGGGCGGGGCGCCCACGCCCAAGAACGACAAGGTGGCTTCGGTGATGATGGCCGTGGCCACCTGGATGGTGGCCAGCACCATGACCGGCCCGAGCACATTGGGCAGCACATGCTTGACCATGATGCGCAGCGGCGCCACACCCGTGACGCGGGCGGCTTGCACGTACTCCTTGTTGCGCTCGACCAGCGTGCTGCCACGCACCGTG
This sequence comes from uncultured Burkholderiales bacterium, assembly GCA_903822825.1. Classification (GTDB taxonomy): domain Bacteria; phylum Pseudomonadota; class Gammaproteobacteria; order Burkholderiales; family Burkholderiaceae_C; genus Limnohabitans_A. Next base: position 11,201 of record CAIJQQ010000059.1, read on the forward strand.
CGGGCGTACTGCACCCAGCCGGTGAGCGAGATCGAAATGATCAGCACCCCAAAAGCCAGCGACTCGTTGGCGTTGGGGAACAAGGCCCGCCCCACCCCAGCGATCAACAAGGCCACCAGGATGGCCGGAAAGGACAGCATCACATCGCACAAACGCATGAGCAAAGAGTCCAGCCAGCCGCCACGAAAGCCCGCCAGCAAACCCATGGCGACGCCAAACACCACCGACAGCGCCACCGAAGCGAGGCCCACCACCAAAGAGATGCGCGAGCCGTAGATCAGGGCCGACAAAATGTCACGCCCCTGATCGTCGGTTCCCAACAGGTATTTGGACGTGCCCCCGTCCATCCACGCGGGGGGTAAGCGGGAATCGCTCAGCTCCAGCGTGGCCAGATCAAACGGGTTGGTGGGCGACACCCACCCGGCAAAGACCGAACAAAAAAGGCAGACGAAGGCGATGAAGGCCGCCGCCATCGCCATGGGCGATTGACGGAAGCTGAACCCCACATCGCCGTGCCACCACCGCTGCCACCAAGATTGCCGGATGCCTTGCATGAACACGCCTTAGGGTTTGACCGTGATGAATTTCCAGGCCATGCCGTTGTCCGGAAATTGCACCAGTTCGATATTTTTCTTGGCCGCCCAGTTCAACGCTTGCTGATGCAGCGGCAAATGGCCCACATCGTCTTGGTGGATCTTCATGGCTTCGCGGATCATCTCGTTGCGCTTTTTCTGATCTGTTTCAGAAGCCACTTTGTCGGTCAACTCGTCCACCTTGGGGTTGCTGTAAGCGCCCAGGTTGAACTGACCGCGGCCACCGTCACCGGGGGTCGACAAGATGGGGTACATCACGTTGTGAGCGTCCACCGTGCTGGCGGTCCAGCCCAGCATGTAAAAGCTGGTGTTGCGGCTCAAGATTTTGGGAAAGTAAGTGCCCTTGGTCTCGGCTTCGAGGTTGATCTTGACGCCGATCTTGGCCAGGTTGGCGGCCACGGCTTGGCAGATTTCTGCGTCGTTGACATAGCGGTCGTTCGGGCAGTTCATCTTGACTTCAAAGCCGCTGGGGTAACCGGCTTCGGCCAGCAGCTTCTTGGCCGCTTCCACGTCGTAAGGCAAACGCTTGGCCAAATCAGCAGGAAAGCCGTTGATTTGCGGCGGCAGCATCAAAGCCAGAGGGGTGGCAGCGCCACGCATCACGCGGCTCTTGATGGTCTCGATGTCGATGGCCTGGTAGAAGGCCTTGCGCACGCGGATGTCCTTGAAGGGGTTCTTGCCCTTGACGTTGGAATACAGCAGCTCGTCGCGCTTTTGGTCCATGCCCAAGAAGATGGCACGCAGCTCAGGGCCTTGCAGCACCTTGAGTTTGTCATTGCCTTTGAGGCGCTCCACGTCTTGCACAGGCACGGGCTCCATCACATCGAGTTCGCCAGACATCATGGCTGCCACGCGCGTGGCATCGTTGCCAATCACGGTGAAGATGACTTCATCCAAATTACCGTCAATCTTGCCCCAGTAATTGGTGTTGCGCACAAAGCGGGTTTGCACGTTGGGCTGACGCTCTTTCACGATGAAAGGGCCTGTGCCATTGGCCTTGAAAGAAGCGGCGTTTTCGATGCCTTTGCGGCGATCGACCGGCTTGGTCGCCTGGTTGTCTTCACACCATTTCTTGCTCATGATGTCCCAGTGCGTGACCAGCTCTGGCACGATGGGGAACGGCGCAATGGTGATGATGTCGATGGTGTGGTCATCGACCTTCTTGATCTCTTTGAACTGGCCCACATAGCTCTTCATGTCGGAGCCGTCGCCCTTGGCGCGCTCGTAGCTGAAGATCACATCGTCAGCGGTAAAAGGTGTGCCGTCATGGAACTTGACGCCCTTGCGCAGATTGAAGCGCCACACGGTGGGCGAAGTCTGCTTCCAGCTGGTGGCCAGCAGGGGGGCAAGTTTGTAGTTGGCGTCGCGGGTCACCAAGGTCTCGTAGACGTTTTCCACCACCGAGAGTTGCAAAGACTCGTTGAGCGAGTGCGGGTCCATTGACAGGGCGTCGCCCTGGTTGCCGACGCGCAGCGTCACGGCCGAGGCCGACACCGCTGACAGGGCCAACGCAGCGGCCAGGGTGGCCGCGAGGGGGGTGAGTTTGAAAGCCATGGGCATCTCCTTGTTGAATCGAATGGATGAAAAAATCAAACCTGCGGCAAGCCCAGCGCTTGCTCGACCAGACTGGCGTGCAAAGCAGCGCCCAGCGGCAGGATCTCGTCGTTGAAATCGTAACGGCTGTTGTGCAGCGGATGCGGGCCTGGACCATGGGGCAAACCCTGACCAATGCGCAAATAAGCGCCTGGCTTGACCTGCAGCATGAAAGAGAAGTCTTCTCCGCCCATGCTGGGCATCATGTTGCGCCAGACCTTGTCTTCGCCCACCAGCGTGGTCGCCACATCGGCTGCGAAATTTGCTTCGGGCACGGTGTTGACTGTGGCGGGGTACACGCGTTCGTAAACCACCTCGGCGGTGGCACCAAAACCATTGGCCACGCCCGAGCACAGCGACTTCAAGCGGTCTTCGATCTGTTGTTGCACGGTTTCGCTGTAGGTGCGCACCGTGCCCACCAAAGTGACGTCCCCCGGGATCACGCTCATGGCACCGGGGTGACCGCCTTGCATGGAGCAAATGCTGACCACGGCCTGGTCAAAAGCCGACAAGTTGCGCGCCACCACGCTTTGCGCGGCGGTGATGATGTGCCCAGCCACCAGCACCGGATCGACCGCCTGGTGCGGCCGCGCGCCATGCCCGCCCTTGCCGTGAATGCGGATTTCGATGCGGTCCACCGCCGCCTGCATGGGGCCGGGCGTCACGCCAATCACACCCAAAGGCACATCAGGCGCGTTGTGCTGGGCAAACACTTTCTCGCAGGGAAAGCGCTCAAACAAACCGTCTTGCATCATGGCTCGGGCACCCGCATAGCCTTCTTCACCGGGCTGAAAGATCAGCACCGCCGTGCCGTCAAAGCGGCGTGTCTCAGACAAATAACGGGCCGCGCCCATCAGCATGGCCGTGTGGCCATCGTGCCCGCAGCCGTGCATCAGGCCCGGCTTGCCCGACTTCCAGACGCAGTCGTTGTATTCGGTCATTGGCAAGGCGTCCATGTCGGCCCGAAGGCCCATCATGCGGCCTGGGTTGCTGGCCGAGCGGCCTTGCCCGTGCACCAGTGCCACCACGCCTGTTTTGCCCAGCCCCGTGTGGACGCTGTCGACACCGCACAACTTGAGGCCTTCGGCCACGCGGGCCGAGGTGTAGACCTCTTCAAAACCCAACTCGGGGTGGGCGTGCAAATCGCGCCTGAAGGCGGTGAGCTCGGGGTGGAACTGGGCGATGTGTGCAAAAGCACGGCCATGGCCCAAGGTGGATTGCAGCGAAGCGCCCATCTCAATGCCCTCCAGGCTTGCCCACGCGCAGACGCGGGTCAACGGCAAAATACAGCAAGTCCACCACCAGATTGATCACCACAAAGATGAGCGCAATCAGGCACAGGTAAGCCGCCATGACCGGGATGTCGGCAAAGGTCACCGCCTGGATGAACAGCAAGCCCATGCCGGGCCACTGAAAAACCGTCTCGGTGATGATGGCAAAAGCAATCAGGCCACCCAGTTGCAAGCCAGTGATGGTCAGCACAGGCACCAGGGTGTTTTTGAGCGCATGGCCAAAGTGGATGGTCCGGTTGGACAGCCCCCTGGCCCGCGCGAACTTGATGTAATCGGTGCGCAACACTTCGAGCATCTCTGCACGCACCAGCCGCATGATGAGCGTCAGCTGAAAAATCGCCAGTGTCACGGCTGGCAGCACGATGTGATGCCATCCTTTGGCGGTGAGCAGCCCCGTGCTCCACCAGCCCAGCTTGACCACTTCTCCCCGGCCAAAACTGGGGAACCAATGCAGCCAGACTGCGAAGGTGAGGATCAGCAATATGCCAATCAGGAAAGTGGGCAAAGACACGCCCAGCAGCGACACTGTCATGAGCAGCTGGCTGAAAAAAGAGCCTCTGCGCAAGGCGGCGTAAACCCCCATCGGGATGCCAATGACCAGCGCAAGGGTCGCCGCCACCAGCGCCAGCTCCAGCGTGGCCGGAAAGCGCTCTGAGATCAAACGCGAGACTTTGGCGCCTTGGCGCAGGCTCAGACCAAACTCGCCTTGAACAGCGTTCTGCAAGAAATGCCAAAACTGCACGAAAAAAGGTTGGTTCAGGCCCAGGTCCTTGCGCAACTGGCTGATTTGATCGGGCGTGGCGTCTTGCCCCAGCAAGAAAACCACAGGGTCACCCACGTACTGAAACAGCAAAAACGAAATGAAAGCCACCGCGACCATGACGATCGCAGCTTGAATCAGTCGTTGAAGGATGAAAGCAAACATCGGTGCCCTTTGAACAAGCTTGAACTATGCAACATTCGAGCCCGATTCAGGTAGAGGGAATTCCCCCAAATGGGCTGCCACGCTCAGAAAGGCAGTGAATGTATCACGCGGCCAGGCCCACCTTACAGCTCAGTCCAATCGAATTTCGCCATACCAAGCGCGGGCCTGGCCTTGGGTGTTGTCGCTGTCGGTCATGATGGCCAGTCCTTGCAATGCCCCGGGGGCTTCACCAAACGCTTTTTCGAAATCCACCTTGATCTGCCGCTCATAGCGTCGCCATTGCTTCAGATGATCGGCGCCCGATTCCACCACGATTTTGCGCACGCGGTCTGTCCGTGGATTCACAATCACAGTGCCCACGGGCAGCTGATTGCTCCAGACATACATCAAGGTGGCATAGGGCAAGTCCTCACCAGTGAGGGCGCGCGTCAGTTCGCTGAGCATCGCATTTTTGGCAGAGAACTTTTGGCGATCTCCATCGAAGGCCAAGATCAGCCGCACGGGTGAGTCTTCGGTTTCGCGTTGGCGCATGTCGGCATCGGCAATGAGCGCATCGACTTGCCATTCAAAAACCAAGCGGCCCAATTGCTCTGGTGGGATGTTGAGTCTCTGGCGCAGCATGCTTGCAGAGCGCTCCGCATCGGCCCGCAGGCTCTGCCGACCCTGGTGTTTTTCAAGCCGAAATGCGGTGCGCAGCTTGCCTGGCAACAACACCGGCTCCCATTGCGACTTGTCTTTCGCCGTAAAGATGAGTGGCAAACTGTTCGGTACTGCCATGGTGATTGAAGGTCGATCATGCTCATCTGTCGGCACAGATAAGCACCCCGCCAAGCTGCTCAGCAAACACAAGACACCCCCACATCTAAGGAAGCCCCAGTCAAATGAATGCATGCAAATCGCCCTCAACCATTGCAGACCTTGAGTCAGATATCGCCATATCTGCCATCCAAAAAAAACCCGCGCCAGTTTAAACTGGTGCGGGTTTCGGAGTACCAACTGGCGTAAGCCAGTTTCACATCAGAACGAGTGAAGAATGCCGAACTCGTAACCGGTGCTGTTGCCGCCAGCTGTCGTTACAGCATTGCCGCCACCCACAGCGAACTTGCTGCCAGTGCCTTTGTTGTCCACCACAGAATAGTTGGTGAACAGCGCGGTGCGCTTAGACAAGTTGTGCACATAGCCAATGACGGCTTGCGACGCATCTTCAACACCTGCCGTAGCGGCAAAACCGGCGGCACTCAACACAGTGTAGCCAGCGCGGATTTCACCAGTTTCAGACATCTTGTACTGAACACCAACCATGTTACTGGTGGTTTTGGTCACGCCAACCTTGTTCTCACCCCAGAGATACATCAATTTGGCATCACCCAATTGGTAGTTGGCAGCAAAGTTGCTTTGGGTGTAATCGCCTGTGGCGTACTTGGTCTTGGCAGTGGCCAATGCCACGTTCAATGGACCGTTGCCGTAAGAAATGCGGCCACCCGTGTACTTGCCATCGTCACCCACTGCGCCCAGGTTGTCCGGCTGGTTGTTGGTGGCGTACATCAAGTTGACTTGAACACCCGAGAAGTTGGGTGAAAAGTAGTTGATGCCGTTGGATGCACGCACTTGCGTGCGAGGGGTTGTACCGCCTGCAGCCACAGGGTAGTACATCTGACCAGAGTTGCCCACGCCATTGGTGCCGAAGGGGTGGTGTGCCACGGTCAAGTTGGTGAACGTGGGGGTGTAATCCCGACCCAGGCGAACTTCACCAAAGCTGCCAGACAGCTCAACAGTCGAGCGACGAGCAAAAGTCAGACCGCCAGAATTCAAGGAGTCTTTGTTGGTCGTGCTTGTCGAACCACCTGCACCACTTTGAGGAGTCATGGCCGCTTCAAACCAGAAGCTGGCCTTCATGCCACCACCGAGGTCTTCAGCGCCACGAAAACCCAGGCGGCTGGATGTGTTCAAGTCGTTCGTGATTTGTTGCTGCGTGACACCTGAAGCAGAGGTGCTCAGGTAGCCAATGTCGACCACGCCAAAGACGGTCACGTTGGACTGGGCTTGTGCTTGACCCGTGATCAAAGCAGCGGCAGCGACAGCTGCAAATGCGAAGTTTTTCAAAATAAACTCCGAATTATCAAAAAAGGTAAATTCAACATGCGCTTGTGAGGAATCGATGGCACTTGCCCTTATTGGATGTGCGGTTTTGGCATCAATGCAACAGGTCAGTTCAATTCCTCAAGGAAAAAAGAAACAAAAACCCCTTCGCATCGCTGCGAAAGGGCTTTTTCAAATCCACTTGTTCAGCTGGCCTGCGCCAGCGTCCCATCAGAACTTGTGACGGATACCCACGCCAAAGCTGGTGCCGGTGCTCAGATTGGTGATCTGGTCGTTCATGAGCATGGCGTACACATCGGTGCGCTTGGACAAATCGTAGTCATAGCCCACGGTGGTGGTGGTGCGGGCGGTCGAACCCGCTTTGACTGCGTTGGTGTCGATGGTGGTGCGGGCATAAGCTGCCACGATCTTGCCAGCGCCAACGGGCGAAGACAGACCCAAAGAAGTCGTCTTGCCGGAGTTGTTGGTGGCTTCGTTCTTGGCACCACCGTAGGTGCCAAACAACTTCACGACTTTCATGTCGTAAGAGCCGCCGACCATCCAATCGGTCTTGGCCGCAGCGAAAGGCGCAGGCGCAGCACCGGGGTTGGCCACTTGGTCTTTTTCATAGAAAGCGGTCAAAGCCAATGGACCATTGAAGTACAAGACGTTCAAACCAATGTTCTTCGCACCAGGATTGGTCGATGTGCTGGACTGGTTGCCCAGTTGGTAATGCACGTTGGCAGTCAAACCACCAAAGTTGGGCGTGCTGTACAGCACTTCGCTGTTCCAGCCTGTGTCGGATGGGGAACTGCGGGCAGGCGAATCAGCCCAACCAGAACCATTGAACAGTGGCACGTTCATGTGCAGGACCAAAGGCGAGAAAGTGAAAGAATCGCCCAGTGGGTTAAAGATGATTGAGGGCAAAAAGTTGGGGGCCAAACCACGGCCCACTTGCACACGGCCAAAACCACCGGCCAAGGCCACGTTGGCATCGCGTGAAAAAGACGTGTCGCCAGGGAAGCGGTTACCCATCGTGCCGTTGCTGGGGTTGATGAAGGCGGTGTAAGCGACCTCGGCCTTCAAGCCATTGCCCAGGTCTTCAGAGCCCTTGAAACCGAACCAGGAAGTGGTCATGCCACCGCCGTCCAACTTGCTTGTGCTTGCTTTGTCGCCAGCCATTTGGATGGAGCCCACGTAAACGTCAGCCGTGCCCATGACTTGCACATTGCTCTGGGCTTGTGCACCAACAGCCAAAGCCAGCAAAGCTGCGCCTGCGATCAGATTCTTTTTCATTTCAGTTCCTCAAGTTTGAATCGGTCAATGCCGATTGGGTTATATAAACGGACTCACCGCTGCAATATGCATTCAGGTTTTTCTGAACTAGGCATTTTCAATGGCTAACACATGATTGTGACAAATTAATCGGTCAGTTTCCAGCGATAGGCCTTATACAGGCTTGCACCTTGGCATATTTGCAACACATTCGAAATTGCAAGATTCGCGCCAATAAAAATGCACCAAAAAAAACCTCGCTGCGTTGCCGCAGCGAGGTTTTTTCATTATCTAAATGATCAGCTGACTTTCGTCAGCGTCAAATCAGAAGGAGTGGCGAACGCCGATGTCTGTACCAGAAGAGCTGGTACCAGCAGCAGTCGTTGTGCCGCCAACTGCAACAGCGGACAAGCCTTTGTTGCTGATGTTGGAGTAAGTGGCGTACAACGCAGTGCGTGGCGACAGGTTGTAGACGTAGCCGATAGAAGCTTGGTCGAAGCTGTTTGTTGCAGTCACGCCGTCTTTGGTGATCTTACGTGACACGTAAGAAGCACGCAGAACACCGCTGCCCATAGGAGCGGTCAGGCCGATCAAAGAACCATCAATTTTCTGGTTCAGAGCAGCTGCGCCGAATTTGTCAGAGCTGAGTTCACCAGACAACTTGACCATGCCCAGATCGTAAGAAGCACCAAAGCTGGTGGTTGTCACGTCACCAGCAGCCACCAACTTGTAGGTCGATGTACCAACGTGAGCGCTGACGGGGCCGTTTGCGTAACCAACGTTACCGCCGGTGTACTTGCCGTCGTTAGGGTTGGTGGCATTGGAGGCAGCGTTGTTCGTGCCCATCATCAATTGACCAGAGAAACCACCCAGGTTGCCTGGCAAGAAGTAGCTGACAGAGTTGGAAACGCGCAGGTGGTTGATGCTGTTGCCGTTGCCGTTGCCGAAGATGGCGTTGGTGCCCACACCGTTCACGCCGAACGGATCGTAAACAGCGTCAATGTAGAAAGTAGGCGAGTAGTCACGGCCCAGACGGACTTCACCGAAGCCACCAGCAACTGCAACGGTTGCTTGACGGTTGAAAGTGAAACCACCGGATGTACCCACAACAGTGGTGTTGTTTCCGCTGGCGTTGGCTGCTGGTGCGCCAGACACAGAACCTGTACCGGTTTGGGGCTGAACGTCGCCTTCGAACACGAATTTAGCAGACATGCCGCTGCCCAAATCTTCAGTGCCCTTGAAACCCAGGCGGGAAGAGTTGATGTTGCCAGAAGTGATCTTTGTGATGCTGTTCACGCTACCGGAAGCGTTTGTCACGCCCAGGTCGGCAACGCCGTACATGGTCACAGAGGATTGAGCGAAAGCGCCTGTGGCAGCCAGAGCAGCCAGAGCAATCAGGGATTTTTTCATTGCAAATTTCTCCAAGGTTTAAGAAGGGCTCCGGCTTCAAGAGAGGAAGTCTCTGTAGACCGCGCCAAACTCCCAGTTAGGAAGTTGGGGCTATTGCACCAGACAGAGGCCGCTTCGCCAAGCAAAGGCTTAGAAAAATGATGTTTTCGTTGCATCCATGCAACATAACCAAGGGTTGACCCTTAATTCTTGACGATAGAGTTCCATTTTTTCCTTTTACTTCAAGTACTTATGTCGATATTTTTAATATTTACATTGCATGATTGATTCAGGTCACAAGGCTGCCAAAGTCATGTTTTTGTCATATTCAGCAGTCGTACACTTGCACCCATGAACACCGATGCCCTGATCCTGGCCGCTGACAGCGCATTGCGCACACTGTGGGCCGAACCGCGTGCCAGTAGGCCCTGCCCAACCCCAGCAGTGGCCGCGAAGCCGCTTGGCGAAAGCGAACGCCGGAAAGCCGCAGCCATGATGCGTGTGAACCATGTGGGGGAAGTCTGCGCCCAGGCACTCTATACAGGCCAAGCGCTCGCTTGCACTGACCCGGCTTTGCGCCACAAATTGGCGCAGGCCAGCCGCGAGGAGGCGGACCACCTGGCCTGGACGCGCCAGCGCCTGAGCGAACTGAACGACCGCCCCTCGCTGTTGAACCCCCTTTGGTATGCCGGTGCATTGGCCATCGGTTTCGCCGCAGGCAAACTGGGTGGTGACCGTGTCAGTCTAGGTTTCGTGGTCGAGACCGAACAACAGGTCGAAGCCCACTTGAACGGCCACATGGAAAAGTTGCCCGAGGGCGACACGGCTTCCAGGGCCATCGTTGCTCAAATGAAGGCCGACGAGATCGCACACGCCCAAATGGCCCAAAGCGAAGGCGCTGTGGATCTGCCCGCCCCCATCAAGGTACTGATGAAGGCCGCAGCCAAGGTGATGACCACCGTGGCGCACCGCATATGAGTCAGAGGCCTGTTTTTTGTGGTCCGATCAAGCCGCCACTTCCACCAAATCAAAACCCGTGGTGATTTCGGCGGTCTTGCCCAGCATGATGCTGGCCGAGCAGTATTTGTCGTGGCTCATGGCGATGGCCCGCTCCACAGCAGACGCGGGGATATCTTTGCCTGTGACGGTGAATTGCATGTGGATTTTGGTGAACACTTTGGGGTCGACGTCGGCACGCTCGCTGCTGAGCTTGACGCTGCAGCCACGCACATCGTGACGGCCGCGCTTGAGGATGAGCACCACGTCGTAGGCGGTGCATCCGCCCGTGCCGGCCAGCAGGGCTTCCATGGGGCGAGGCGCGAGGTTTTGCCCGCCGTTTTCAGGTTTGGCAGCGTCTGGGGCACCGTCCATCGCGATGACATGGCCGCTGCCGGTTTCGGCCAAAAAACCCATCCCAGATCGGGTGCCTGCGGCGCCGGTCCAGCTGACTGTGCATTCCATTGTCTTGTTCCTTTGTTGCGAAGCGCCAGCGCACGGGGCCCGCTTGTGCGATCCAAGCCACCGACTTTACAAGTTTTTTCATTTTGAAACACCGCAACTGCTGCATTGCAGCAATCGAGCCCTTACAATTGCGAACAGTCGTGCTTTTATGTACGAACCGATTGTCTCCTCCACCCTCTGAAAAGGTGGATTTGCCCCGATCCGCAAGGTTCGGGGCATTTTTTTCGCCCGTTATCATCGTGATCAACCCTATTTGATGCTGCGGCACGCCCGCGCATGGCTTTGCCAATGACCACAACCCAACTCAAACCCGCCGATTACCTCAAGAAAATCCTCAACGCCCGCGTCTACGACGTGGCCACCGAGTCGGCGTTCGAGCCAGCCAAAATCTTGTCGCGCCGACTGCACAACAAAGTGCTGCTCAAGCGGGAAGACCAGCAGCCCGTGTTCAGCTTCAAACTGCGCGGGGCCTACAACAAGCTCGCACAACTGACGCCCGAGCAGCTCAAAAAAGGCGTGATCTGCGCCTCGGCCGGTAACCACGCCCAAGGGGTGGCGCTGGGTGCGAGCAAGCTGGGCGCCCGCGCCGTGATCGTGATGCCCACCACCACACCGCAGGTCAAAATCGACGCGGTCAGGGGCCTGGGCGGCGAGGTGTTGCTGGTGGGGGACAGTTACTCGGACGCCTACAACCACGCGGTCACACTCGAAAAGAAACAAGGCCTGACCTTTGTGCACCCGTTCGACGATCCGGACGTGATCGCAGGTCAAGGCACCATCGCCATGGAAATGCTGCGCCAGCATCAAGGGCCGCTGGACGCCGTGTTTGTCGCCATTGGCGGGGGCGGCCTCATCAGCGGCGTGGCCAACTACATCAAGGCCGTGCGCCCCGAGGTCAAGGTCATCGGTGTGCAGATGAACGACTCGGACGCCATGATCCAATCCGTCAACGCCAAAAAGCGCGTCAATTTGGCCGATGTGGGTTTGTTCTCTGACGGCACCGCAGTCAAGTTGGTGGGCGAAGAAACTTTCCGCATCACCCGCAACCTGGTGGACGAGTACATGACGGTCGACACCGATTCGGTGTGCGCGGCCATCAAGGACATCTTTGTGGACACCCGTTCCATCGTGGAGCCTGCGGGTGCCTTGGCGGTCGCGGCCATCAAGCAGTACGTGGCCAAGCACAAGACCAAAGGCCAGACCTACGCGGCCATTTTATGTGGTGCCAACATGAACTTCGACCGCCTTCGCTTTGTGGCCGAGCGGGCCGATGTGGGCGAAGAAAAAGAAGCCCTGTTCGCCGTCACCATCCCCGAAGAACGCGGCAGCTTCAAACGCTTTCTGGAGCTGATCGGCAACCTGCCCGGCGGCCCCCGCAACGTGACCGAGTTCAACTACCGCATGAGCGACTCAGACCAGGCCCATGTGTTTTTGGGCTTGACCACATCGGCCAAGGGCGAGAGCACCAAGATCACGGTCAACTTCAACAAACACAAGTTCAAGGCGCTGGATCTGACGCATGACGAGCTGGCCAAAGAGCACATTCGGCACATGGTGGGCGGGCATTCATCTCTGTCGCAAGACGAACGACTTTTGCGCTTTGTGTTTCCGGAACGCCCTGGCGCTTTGCTGAAGTTTTTGAGCCTGATGCGTCCGGGTTGGAACATCTCTTTGTTCCACTACCGCAACCAGGGGGCCGATTACGGCCGCATTCTGGTGGGCTTGCAGGTGCCTGCCCAAGACGACAAAGCGTTTGCCAAGTTCCTGGACACTTTGGGCTACCCGCACATCGAAGAAACCCACAACCCGGTTTACAAGCTGTTCTTGCGCCAATGAGCGCTTGGGGCGGCCTTCAGGGCGTGTTGGCGGGGCCCGCCATCTGCAATTCCCATTGCGCAGGGCCGCTCAAGCTCTGCCCCAACCAAGCTTGGCGCGGGGCCAGTTTTTGCAGGTAGACACCTTCTTCCAAGGCTTGTCCCACGCGCCAAGCCTTGGGGGGCTGGCCATCGGTGGCAATAAGTGCGCTGCCCCGCCCCGAGGTCGAAGCGATCACCCCCAGCAACTGGAATCGGCTGGTTTCGGCAAGCACCACGGCTTTGGTTTGTGTTTGGCCAAGCACACGCCCCATGTGGCTTGTGTCGGCGGCCTGTGCGGGGGCGGCAGTGGTCACGGCCGGCAGCACAACCGGGTTTTCGCGCGGGAAATGCATCACCCAATAAGCCAAGCCAGCGGCCAAAGCAAACCACAGCAAGGCACTCACGAGCGCTGGCCCGGATTGGGCGAGCGGTGTGGATCTGAAAACGACTTGGGAACGCAACATGCAAAGATTATGATCGAACAGAAGGCTTCATCGCCTGCAGTCGGTCTTGACCGGCTCCCGTCCACTGAAAGAACCCATGCGTGCATTGAAAACCCCAAGCCCAAGCCGGCAACGCGGCTTCACCCTGATCGAGTTGATGGTCGTTCTGGCCATCATTGGCGTGCTCGCCGCCATGATCGTGCCCAATGTACTGGGCCGTGCCGACGACGCCCGCGTAACGGCTGCACGCACCGACGTGAGCAACCTGATGCAGGCGCTCAAGCTCTACAAACTCGACAACCAGCGCTACCCCAGCCCCGAGCAAGGCCTGCAAGCCCTGGTCACCAAGCCTGTCAGTGAGCCCGTACCCGTCAACTGGAAGCCCTACCTCGACAAACTGCCAGGCGACCCATGGGGCCGTCCCTACCAGTACATGAGCCCCGGCATCAAGGGCGAAGTGGATGTGTTGTCCTTTGGCGCAGACGGTCAGTCCGGCGGCGAGGGCCGCAATGCCGACATTGGCAGCTGGCAATAAACCAGCGCGAGGCCCGTGGCGGGCCAAGCCAGCGCGCGGCTTCACCTTGCTGGAGCTGCTGGTGGTGATCGCCTTGATCGCGATCGCCACCGCCGGGGCCAGCTTGGCCTTGCGTGACAGCGCCGACAGTGCACTGGACCGTGACGCCCAGCGCCTGGCCGCCCTGCTTGAAACCGCCCGCGCCCAGGCGCGTGCCAGCGAACTCACGGTGGTCTGGCGCTCACAAGCATCCGGCTTTGTGTTCGATGGCCTGCCCACTCCCGGCCTGCCCCGCCAGTGGCTGGCAACCACGACGCAAGCGAGCGCAACCCCGATTGTGTTGGGGCCAGAACCTTTGATCCCGCCTCAGTCGATTGCCTTGTCGAGCAGCACGCGGCCCGATCGGCGGCTGTGGGTGGTGACCGACGGGCTGCGTCCCTTTGCTGTGCAAAACAGCCCCAGCATGGAGCAGCGCTGATGCGGTGGCCCCCTGTAGGCGCAACGCCCCCGTCGCGATGCTCCCCGCATGCCACCGCCCCATCGCCGCGAGGGCGCGGCTCCCACACGGACCAGGCCAAAGCGGCCCCTGTAGGAGCGACGCCCCCGTCGCGATGCACTGCACAAGGCTTCACCCTGATCGAGGTGCTGGTCGCGCTCAGCATCGTGGCTGTGGCCTTGATGGCCGGGCTCAAAGCCACGGGCTCGCTCAGCACCAATGCCGAGCGGCAAAACACCAGCATGCTGGGCCAAATTTGCGCCGAAAACGAACTCATCCGCCTGCGGCTGCGCAGGCAACTGCCTGACACGGGCACCAACCTGATCGACTGCCCTCAGGGCGAACGCACCCTGCAAGTGAACCTGTCGGTGCGCCCCACGCCCAACCCCAATTTCCGCCGGGTGGACGCACGGGTGCTCGACCAAGGCCAGTACGTCTTGCAACTGTCCACCGTCATGGGGCGCAACTGATGAAGCGCTTCACTTTTTTTGTAGGAGCCGCGCCCTCGCGGCGATGCAGCGCCTCCACCACAGCCCCATCGCCGTGGGGGCGCGGCTCCCACAAAGCGCAAGCCAAGGGGTTCACCCTGATCGAGGTCTTGGTCGCCATCAGCATCATGGCGCTCATGGCGCTCATGGCCTGGCGCGGCATCGACAGCATGTTGCGCACCCAATCGGGCCTGCAGCAAAGGGCCGACCAGATCCGCACCTTGCAAGCGGGCCTGGCGCAGTGGCAAACCGACCTCAACCAGATGGCCGAACTGCCAGGCACGCCCAGCTGGGACTGGGACGGCAAAGTGCTGCGCCTCACGCGCCGGGCAGTGCAGCCCGCAGACGGCGTGCTGGTGGTCGGCTGGACCTGGCGCAGCAACCCGGCCCGGCCCGGCGGGGGCGACTGGCAGCGCTGGCAATCGGCGCCTTTGCAAACCGTTTTGGCCTGGCAAAACGCTTGGCAACTGGCCCAGGTCTGGAGCCAGACACCGACGGCGGAGGCCCTTGTTGGCCAAGTGCAGATCCACCCGCTGTCGGGTTGGCAATTGTTTGTGCACCGGGGCGGCAACTGGACCAACCCCTTGTCGAACGACGCTGTCAGCGCCGCGCCAACGCCTCCAGCAGCAGCAGCCGCCACCATCCCCGACGGCGTCAGGCTCATCCTGACTTTGCCCGCCGTCACACCCGTGGCTGGCCCGCTCACACTCGACTGGGTTCGCCCCAGCCTCTCGGGAGCCCCGGGATGAAGCGCCAGAACCCAAGGCAGCAAGGTGCCGCCTTGCTCAGCGCCATGGTCGTGGTGGCGCTGGTGGCCACCATCGCTTCGGCCGCGCTTTGGCAACAGTGGCGACAGGTTGAAATCGAAGCTGCCGAACGCGGGCGCAGCCAGACGCAGTGGATGATGACGGGGGCGCTCGACTGGACGCGCCTCATCCTGCGCGAAGACGCTTTGTCAGGGCAAGGCGGCAACGCCGACCACCTGGGCGAGCCTTGGGCATTGCCCGTGCAGGAGTCCAAGCTCTCCACCTTTTTGTCGCAAGACCAACAGTGGCACGAGGGCGATTCGGAGGTCTTTTTGTCTGGCCAAATCACCGATGCGCAGTCGCGCATGAACGTGATGACCCTGCTTGAAAACGGCCGCGTCTCGCCCGAGGCGCTGGCCCGATTTGCCAAACTTTTTCAGCGCCTGGACCTGCCCTTGGCGCAGGTGCCAGTGCTGGCCGCCCGACTGCAGCAGGCGGCTGCGCGCAGCGCGCCAGCCAATGCCACAGCGCCAGCCAGTGGCAGCAGCAGCACGCAGAGCAGCGCCCTCGCGGCTGACGCGCCACTGATGCCCCAGCAAACCCGCCAATTGGTCTGGTTGGGCCTGAGCGCAGACAGCTTGTCGGTGCTCACGCCTTACATCACCTTGTTGCCCGTGCCCACGCCCGTGAACCTCAACACCGCGTCCGCCGCCGTGCTGGAAGCCATGGTGCCGGGGCTGGACGCAGCCGGGGCCAGCCAGTGGGTCAGCCAGCGTGAGCGGGGGCACTGGGCCTCGCTGGACGCGGCACGCCTTGCCCTGGGACCTGCAGGCAAAGGCATCGACGACAAACTGCACTCGGTCAACAGCGCCTTTTTTGAGGTGCGCGGCCGCATGCGGATTGACCAAGTGGTGCAAGAAGAGTTGGCCCTGGTGCAGCGCGATGGCGGGCAAGTGCGGATGCTTTGGCGCGTTCGCAATGTCTCACGCGGTGCATCGCGCGAACCCACCCTGACCACAGACCCACGCCCCCTACAATGAATCTCTGATGCGCACCCTGATCGTTCAACTGCCCTTTTCACCCGCCAACCCGGCGGTGGCGTATCCGCACGCCTGGGTCACCCCAGGGGCGCCCGCCGATCGCCTGACGGTGCAGTGGGCCCAAGCGGATTTGCTGCCTGCGGCCTCAAGCCAAAGTGAGGTCGTGCTGATGGTGCCTGCCCAGGCTTTGTCGTGGCAGCAAGCCGCGCTGCCCGCCGGGCTGCAAAAACAAGGCACGCGTGTGCCCGCTGCCCTGCAAGGCTTGCTTGAAGAACGCTTGTTGGCCGACCCGGCCAGCTTGCACCTGGCGCTGCAGCCCGAATGGCAGCGCAGCGCCCAAGCCTGGGTTGCAGCCTGCGACAAGGCTTGGCTGTCGGGGCACTTGCAAGCGCTCGAAGCTGCTGGTCTTCCGGTGCACCGCATCGTGCCCGAAGTTGCACCACAGACGCCCC
This sequence comes from uncultured Burkholderiales bacterium, assembly GCA_903822825.1. Lineage (GTDB taxonomy): Bacteria > Pseudomonadota > Gammaproteobacteria > Burkholderiales > Burkholderiaceae_C > Limnohabitans_A. Next base: position 27,843 of record CAIJQQ010000059.1, read on the forward strand.
ATTTGCAAATTCTGGCGCTGGGAGACACCGAATCGGGTTGGCTTTGGTTCAGCCACTTTGAGCGGGGTGTCTGGGGCTGTCCAGTGACGTCGGCTCAAAACCTCAGCGCATGGCCAGCGTGGCTCGGTCATGCCAAAGACGCTGCGCCTGTGCAAGCCATGGCCGAGCCGGCCCTGGCCGCGTGGTTGAGTGAGCGCTTGGGCGAACACTCAGGGGCAGCCGTGCAAATGCAGCAACCCCACGAACATTGGCTTGGAGCCCTGGTCAGCGATTGGGATTTGGCGCAATTCGATTTACAGACCCACAAGCAGGCGCGGCAACTCAAGTCCTTGCAAAAATTCGTCAACGCGCTGTGGACAGCCACCGCTTGGCGCCCCGCCCGCTGGGGCCTGGCCCTTTTGGTGATCACCCAGTTGGCCGGGCTCAACGCCTGGGCCTGGAAAACACACGCCGACTGGCAAAGCCAGCGGCAAAACTTGACGCGCATCTTGCAAGAGACTTTCCCGGCCACCACGGTGGTGGTCGACGCGCCCTTACAAATGGCCCGTGAAGTGAGCCGACTGCGCCAAGGCTCCGGGCAACTCGCGCCCCACGATCTGGAAAGCTTGCTGATCGCATTGGGCCAGGCTTTGCCACAGGGCACGCCCGCCCCCACCCAGCTGGCGTTCCAAACCGGGCAGTTGCAAGTGCAAGGCCTGACACTCACCGCCGTGCAACAGCAAGGCATCGAACAAGCCCTGCAGCGCCAAGGCTACCGCTGGCGGGCCGAAGATGGCGGCGGCGTGATCACCGTCTCAGGGGGCCAGCCATGAAGCGCACGGCGTCTGCGTCACCTTCTGCCAGTGCATCCCATCCGGTGCTGGCCGCATTCAACGCCTTCTGGGCCGCACGCCAACCGCGCGAACGCAGCTTGATCGGCTTGGCCGCTGCGGTCATGGGCACCACCCTGACTTGGCAAATCGCCATCGCGCCCGCCCTGCAAACCTGGCAAGAAGCGCCGGCCCGACAAGCTGCACTGGATGCACAAACGGGGCAAATGCTGCAGTTGCAAGCGCAGGCCAAAGGCCTGCGGACCACGGCCCCCATGTCGCGCACAGCAGCACTGCAACTGCTGGAAAGCAGCGCTGCCCAATGGCTGGGAGCCGAGACCAAGGTGAGCTTGCAAGGCGAGCAAGTGCGCATCACGCTCAAGGCTGCACCCGCCGAGGGCCTGTCGCGCTGGCTGGCTCAAGCCCGCAGCCAGGCGCAAGCCCTGCCCGTGCAAGCGCAACTGCAAAAAACCACAGCGGCCGCAACACCGCCCAGCCTTGCTGCGCCAGCCTCTGCCCCCAACCCGGTGACAGCCACACCCCCCAACACCAGCGCGCAAGCCTTGTGGAGCGGTACGCTGGTGTTGAACTTGCGCTGATCTGTCACTCCCCATGCCAATGCAACGCCCAACCACCTCCGCTCATGACAAGCCGCGTCCCTGGTTTGGGGCTGCCATGGGCGCACTGCTCGGTGCTCTGACGGCCACGCTTTGCTGGGCTCCCGCACAGTGGCTTGTGTGGGGACTGAACGCGGCAAGCCAAGGCCGTGTGGTGCTGCAAACGCCGCGTGGCACCGTCTGGCAAGGCTCGGCCCAATTGGGTTTGAGCGGCGGCGCGGGCAGCCGCGACCTGCAAGCCTTGCCTGGGCGATTGAACTGGGCGCTGAGCGCAAGCAAACAAGGCCTTGAGCTGTCACTGCACGCCGACTGCTGCATGACCACCCCCCTGTTGCTGCGCGTCAGCGCTGGCCTGGGGCAATGGGGCCTGCACCTGAACAACCACCAATCGCAGTGGCCCGCAGGTCTGCTCACGGGACTGGGCGCGCCTTGGAACACCTTGCAGCCCGAGGGCCAATTGCAGCTGCGCACCGATGCCCTGCAATGGCAGTGGTCTGCAGGACGCTTGCAGTGGCAAGGCCTGGCCGAACTCACCGCACGCGACATGTCTTCGCGCCTGTCTACCCTGCGCCCCATGGGCAGCTACCAGGTCAAGGTCACGGGCGCTGCAGACGGCATTTTCACCGCCACGCCACAGGTGCAGCTGAGCACCTTGTCTGGCGCACTGAAGCTGACCGGGCAGGGCCAGTGGCTGGGTGAGCGACTGCGTTTTGCGGGCGAAGCCTCGGCTGCCGAAGGGCAAGAAGACAACCTGTCCAATTTGTTGAACATCATTGGTCGCCGTGATGGCACGCGCAGCCTTCTTTCTCTGGGATGAACCCATGCACACTTTTCGCCTTCACCCCAATGCGCCCTTGAGCGCCCTGGCCCTGACCATCGCTTTGGCGCTGGGCGCTGTTGCAGCCAACGCGCAAACCGCCGCGGATGGTAAAACCGCCGTTCGTGCCGGCGAACAGGTCGTGCTCAATTTTGTCAATGCCGACATCGAGGCCGTGGCCCGCACCGTGGCCACCTTGTCGGGGCACAACGTGGTGGTGGACCCCCGCGTCAAAGGCAGCATGACGCTTTCAAGCACTGTGGCCGTGGCACCCTCGCAGGCCCTGCGCCTCTTTGGCGCGCAGCTGCGGGCGCAAGGCTTTGCGCTGGTGGAGTCTTCTGGCCTGTACACCGTGGTGCCCGAAGCTGAAGCCAAACTGCAAAGCGGCCCGGTCTCGGCCGGGGCCGTGCCCTCAGGCAGCGGACAGGTCGTCACGCAAATTTTTCGCCTCAACCACGAGTCCGCCAGCAACCTGGTGCCCGTGTTGCGCCCACTCATCAGTCCCAACAACACCATCAACATCACGCCCGGCACCAACGCGCTGGTGATCACCGACTACGCCGACAACCTGCAGCGGCTCGCACGCATCGTGGCAGCGCTCGACGTGTCCAACGCCAGTGGGGTCGAGGTCATCCGGCTCAAACACGCCATTGCCAATGACATGGCGGCCATGGTTCAGCGTTTGGTGGACTCTGGAGCCGCAGCAGCAGCGGCGACGCCAGGCCAGACCGACAGTGGTTTCAGAACCACCGTGCTGGCCGAGGTGCGCACCAATTCACTGATCCTGCGCGCAGCCAACCCGGCGCGCACGGCGCTGGTGCGCTCTCTTGTGGAACAGCTCGACCAACCCAGCGCCACAGGCACGGGCGCGGCCAGTGGCAACATCCATGTGGTTTACCTGAAAAACGCAGACGCCACCAAGTTGGCGACCACGCTGCGCGCAGCCATGTCGGCCAGCGGCGGCACGGCCAACAGCGCGCTCACGGGCGCCACGGGCTTGAACAGCACCCCCACGACCGGCGCAGCCCCTGGCACCAACATGGGGACCAGCGCTTCTGCCCAGCCCTCCACAGGTGGGCAAATCCAAGCCGATCCGGCCACCAATGCCTTGATCATCACCGCCCCCGAGCCGCAGTACCGCCAATTGCGCGAAGTCATCGACAAGCTCGACCAGCGCCGTGCACAGGTCTACGTGGAAAGCCTGATCGCCGAAGTCAGCGCAGACAAAGCCGCCGAGTTTGGTGTGCAATGGATGAGCGGCACGGGCACCGGCAACGGCAACGGCACCGTGGGCTTGTTGGGCACCAACTTTGGTGTGGGGGGCAGCAATTTGCTGACACTCGGCGCAGCGGCAGCCAAAGGCGCGGTGACCGCATCCACAGGCTTGAACATCGCCATTGGCCAGCAAAACAATGGGGCGCTGGCCCTTGGGGCACTCGCTCGATTTTTGCAGTCCAGCGGCGACGGCAATGTGCTGTCCACGCCCAACTTGCTGACACTGGACAACGAAGAGGCGAAGATCGTGATTGGCCAGAACGTGCCTTTTGTCACTGGCCAGTACACCGCCAACAACAACACCAATGGTGCGGTCAACCCGTTCCAGACCATCGAGCGCAAGGACGTGGGCCTGACGCTGCGCGTCAAACCGCAGATCAGCGAAAACGGGACAGTGAAGCTGCAGATTTTTCAGGAGGTCAGCAGCATCGACAGCAAAAGCTCGTCCACCTCGGGCCTGATCACCAACAAGCGCTCTATCGAGTCGAGCGTGCTGGTCGATGACGGCTCCATCGTCGTGCTGGGCGGCTTGCTGCAAGACGACACCACGGCCAGCCAGGAAAAAGTGCCCGGCCTGGGCGACATTCCGCTGTTTGGCAACCTGTTCAAGGCCGAGACCCGCAGCCGCAAAAAAACCAACCTGATGGTCTTCTTGCGCCCGGTGGTGGTGCGCGACAGTGCCGCCACCGAGGCCTTGTCGATGGGCCGTTACGAGCAGATGCGATTGACCCAGCAAGCCAGTCAGCCTGCGAGCAATGCCGCACTGCCGGTGCAGGGCGCGCCCGTGCTGCCCGAGCTCAAGCTCAAGCCATCCAACTCACCCCCTGCGGCCAAGCCCTGAAGGCACTGCACAATGCGTTACCCCCTGCCCTATGCGTTTGCCCGTGACCACGGCCTGCTGCTGGAGGACGACGGCCAACAACTGAGCCTTTGGCTGAGCCCGGACAGCCAGCGCCAGGCGCTGTCCGAAGTCACGCGCCAATACACCCACCTGCACCCCGAACTGCACCTGAACTGGCTCACCCAAGACACCGACGGGCTGCGCCAGCGCATCCAAGAGGCCTATTCAGGCAGCCAAGCCCAAGGCGGCTCCAGCGCTGCCGATGTGGTCAATGCGGTGGAGTCCGAAGCCGACCTCTCGCGCATGATGCAAGAGCTGCCCGCGGTCGAGGATTTGCTCGAAGCCAGCGACGACGCACCCATCATCCGCATGCTCAATGCCTTGCTGACGCAGGCCACACGAGACGGGGCCAGCGACATCCACATCGAGCCCTATGAACGTCATTCGAGTGTGCGCTTTCGCATAGATGGCGGCTTGCGCGAGGTGGTACAACCGAACCGGGCGCTGCATGCCGCACTGATCTCGCGCCTGAAGATCATGGCCGAACTCGACATTGCTGAAAAACGTTTGCCACAAGACGGCCGCATCAGCCTGCGCTTGGGCAGCCGCGCTGTCGATGTGCGCGTGTCCACTTTGCCCAGCGCTCACGGCGAGCGCGCCGTGCTGCGTTTGCTCGACAAGAGCGAAACGCGTCTGACCCTCGAAGCCGTGGGCATGCAAGGGCGTGTGCTGCAGCAGGTCGACCAGCTGATCGCCCAGCCCCACGGCATCTTGCTCGTGACCGGGCCCACGGGCTCGGGCAAAACCACCAGCCTGTATGCAGCGCTGCAGCGCCTGGACGCCGGGCGCAGCAACATCATGACGGTGGAAGACCCGATCGAATACGAGCTGTCGGGCGTGGGCCAAACGCAGGTCAACGCCAAGATCGACCTGACTTTTGCCAAAGCGCTGCGCGCCATTTTGAGGCAAGACCCGGACGTCATCATGATTGGCGAAATCCGTGACTATGAGACCGCGCAGATTGCCATCCAGGCCTCGCTCACAGGCCACCTGGTGCTGGCCACGCTGCACACCAACGACGCCGCCAGCGCCGTGACGCGCCTGACCGACATGGGCGTAGAGCCCTTCTTGCTGAGTTCTTCGCTTTTGGGTGTGCTGGCGCAACGTCTGGTGCGCAAACGCTGCACCGACTGCGGTGGTGCAGGTTGCGCGCACTGCGGCCACACCGGCTACGCAGGCCGCACGGGCATTTTTGAACTGTTGGTGGCCAGCGATGACATCCGCAGTCAGATCCACAACCGCGCCGCCGAGTCCGAGCTGCGTGTCACAGCCCTGGCGCAGGGCATGGTGCTGATGCGCGACGATGGCCAGCGGCTGGTGGATGCGGGCATCACAAGCGCCGAAGAGCTGCTGCGCGTGACACGAGACTGACCCGATGCACACACCCCAAGCGCCCAAACTGCGGACCAGCGCCTGGGTTTGCCTCGGCATGATGCCTGGCATGGTGCTGGCCCAGGAAACGCCCCCCGCGACGCCGGTGACGCCGCCTGTGTCGGTCTGGGACTACAGCTTGGGCATGCGCTGGCAAGCCAACGACTTGCGTCACCCGGGCTTGGGCCTGCGCCCACAATTGGGTCTGCAATTCGGGCGCTGGCGACTGGGGCCCGTTGATGGTGAAAACTGGCACCGCTTTGGCCAAGTGCAGCAAGACAACAGCCTGACTTACGATTGGTTGCGCCTGAGCCACTTGCGCACCTCGCTGTCCGCCAGCATCCAGAATCTGGACCAAGACAGCACCTTGGACGCCATCCGATCTGGTCGCAAAACCGTGCGCGGAAAAGCCAGCGCTGATTATTTTTTGCCCAACCGCTGGAGCATTGGGATGGTGGTGACGCATGACCTGATGCAGCGCGGGGGGGGGACCACCCTGTCTCCCAACTGGACTTACCGGCACCCCTTGAGTGACAACAGCACATTGCTGCTGAGCCAGTCGGTCACCTGGGGCAGCCATGCTTACTGGCAAGCGGGTCACCACCTTCACCCCGAAACACCTTCTCACGAAGGTCAAGGTTGGGGCAACTGGGACACGCAATTGACCTACCGCCACCGCTTCAAACCTCACTGGGTGTTCTTCAGCCAAATCGGAGCGAGCCGTCCACTCGGCCCGACCTATGCGTCAGCGCCCCCTCTTGAGACCCTGTACAGCGCCCAAATGGGCGTGCTTTATTTCAGCCGCTGACCCGCCATGCCCGCATACCGATTTGAAGCCCTGCAGACCGATGGCCAAACCCGCAAAGGGGTGGTCGAAGCGGACAGCCAAAAAAGCGCGCGCACCCAATTGCGCACGCAAAGCCTGGTGCCCTTGTCGCTCGAGCCCCTGGGCGCGACCGACCCCAGCGCTACCGATGCATTGCCCTGGTGGCAAAGACCAATTGGCGCATCGCGGGCTTTCAGTGGCAGTGAGCGCGCCGTCTGGACGCGGCAGCTGGCTGGGCTTGTGGGCAGTGGCCTGCCCTTGGAGCGCGCGCTGTCCGCCTTGGCCGATGAGGCGTCTGTCGAGCGGCAGCGCCACCTGATGGCAGCGATCCGCGCCGAGGTCAACGCAGGCAGCAGCCTGGGGCGGGCTTTGGGCCAACATCCCCACGAATTTCCGTCCATTGATTTGGCCGTGATCAGTGCAGGCGAGCAAAGCGGTCACCTCGCGGCCGTGTTGGAGCAACTGGCCACGGACCTCGAAGACCAGCAAACCCTCAAGGCCAAACTGGTGGGCGCGGCCCTGTACCCGGCCATCGTCACCTTGGTCGCGCTGGCGATTGTGGTGTTCCTGCTGACCTCGGTGGTGCCCCAAGTCGCTGGCGTGTTTGCGGGCAGCCACCAGCAACTGCCTTTTTTGACGATGGCCATGCTCGCGCTCAGCGACGGTGTGCGGCAATGGGGCTGGCTGATGCTGATGATGGGCTTGGCTGGGGGCATGGCGCTGCGCATGGCGCTGCGACAAGCGCCTTTTCGTTTGCGCTGGGACGCCGCCTGGCTTCGCCTGCCTGTGATTGGCCAACTGGCACTGGGCTACAACAGCGCCCGTTTTGCGTCCACCTTGGCCATGCTCACATCCGCAGGCGTGCCCATCCTCAAAGCACTGCAGTCTGCCGCCGACACGCTGTCCAACCAAGCACTGCGCGCCGATGCGCTCGAAGCCTTGGTGCGGGTGCGCGAAGGCGCGCCGCTCGGCCTGGCTTTGTCGCAACACGCCCGCTTTCCGGGCCTGCTGTCGATGTTTGCCAAGCTGGGCGAGCAGACCGGGCAGCTGCCCGTGATGCTTCAACGCGCGGCGCAGCAACTGTCTGGCCAAGTGCAGCGCCGCGCCATGGCGCTGGCCACCGTGCTCGAGCCCTTGCTGATCGTGGCCATGGGCGGCATGGTCATGCTGATCGTGCTGGCTGTGCTGATGCCGATCATGGAGTTGAACCAATGGGTGAAATGAGGAGCGATCATGGCTGCAACGCTTGAGGGCCAATTGGTGGTCGCGATTTCGTCGCGCGCCTTGTTCGATTTTGAAGAAGAAAACCAAGTTTTCGAGCAAGGCGATGACCGCGCCTACATGCAGCTGCAACTCGGTCGGCTGGAAGAACCCGCCAAACCCGGCGTGGCGTTTTCCCTGGTGCGCAAGTTGCTGGCCTTCAACGATGCCAACACCCAACGCGTGGAGGTGGTGATCCTGTCTCGCAACGACCCGGTCTCGGGCATGCGCGTTTTCCGCTCGGCGCAGCACTACGGCCTGCCCATCCAGCGCGGCAGCTTCACGCGCGGACAACCACCTTGGCGTTACCTCAAACCACTCAACGCCAACCTGTTTTTGTCAGCCCACTTGACCGATGTGCGTGCAGCGCTCGACGCGGGTGTGCCCGCGGCGCAGGTCTACCCCCATTCGGCCCACGCCTCAGAAGACCACCCGCACGAAGTGCGCATCGCCTTTGACGGTGACGCGGTCCTGTTTTCAGACGAAGCCGAACGGGTGTTCCAAGCCGAAGGCCTCTCGGCTTTCCAAAAACACGAAAGCGACAAAGCCTCATTGCCCTTGTTGGCCGGTCCCTTCAAGCCCCTGCTGTCGGCGCTTCAGCGCCTCCAACAAGAAGGCACACCCAACATGCGCATCCGCACCGCACTGGTCACGGCCCGCAGTGCACCGGCCCACGAGCGCGCCATCCGTACATTGATGGACTGGAACATCGAGGTGGACGAAGCGATGTTTTTGGGCGGCCTGGCCAAGGGCGAGTTTTTGCGCGAGTTCGAACCCGACTTCTTTTTTGACGACCAAACCGGGCACATCGAATCGGCTGCCCGGCACGTCCCCTCAGGCCATGTGGCCTCAGGCGTGTCCAACAAGCCCTGACGACGACTCAATCGCTCACTGCGGGGGCAGGTCTGCGCCCTTCGCGCCGGGCGATCCAGACCGTGGCGCCCAAAATGACCAGCGCGCCCACCCAGGTCCATTGGCTCGGCACATCGCCAAACACGAGCCAGCCCGCCACAGAGGCCCAAACCAGATCCAGGAAACGCAGCGACTGTGTGGCCGAAATGTCGGCCGTGTGAAAAGCCCGCGTCAAGCAATAGTGGGCCAAGGTGCCCAAGATGCCTGTCATGGCAAAGGCCCCCCACTGCATCAGCGTAGGCGTTTGCCAGTGCGGCAGGGCCATGGGCAAACTGAAAATGGTCACCGTGATGGCTTGCCACAGCACAATGACGCCGGCCTTTTCATAGCGCGTGAGCGCCTTGGTGATGAGGAAAGACGCCGCAAACACCGGCGACGAAGCCAGCATGACCAGGTTGTACCAGCCGCCTGACCCCGAGAGTTTGGGCAAGACCACCACCAGCACGCCCGCAAACCCGATGAGCGCAGCCACCCAACGGTCGCGGTGCATGGGTTCGCCCAAAAACCAGGCCGCACCCAGCATGATGAAAATCGGCCCCGTGAAGCCAATGGCCGTCATGTCAGCGAGCGGGATGTTGGGCAAGGCCGTGAACCACAAAATCAGGCCCAGTGTATGAACGCCTCCCCGCCAGAACTGGCCCCCGATGTTGACGGGACGGTAGGCTTGCCAACCATGGTGCAGCACCAGCGGCAACATGACCAACAGGCCAAAGAGGTAGCGCAAAAACTGGGTTTCATACACGTCCAGTTGCATGGTCAGGCCGCGCGCCAGGGTGTTGAGGCAGGTGAAAAGAATGCCCCCCAGCACCATCCACACCATGCCCCGCACAGGGGCGGGCCAAGTCATCAACTCGCGTCGGGTACGGCGCCGGGCCAGCGCTGCACGCCGCAAGGGCCTATGAAAAAAGGGCTTGCGTGAATTCATGCAAGCCCTTGGGATTCGATCAGTTTCACCTGACCAATGTAGGTGTTTCGCCGCGACCTGTCAGTCGCTTGCGTTACCGGTGATTCAGCTGTTTTGCAAAGCCGCAATGCGCTCTTCGATGGGCGGGTGGGTGCTGAACAGCTGGCCTATGCCCCCTGCAATGCCCATGGCGGCCATGCTCTTGGGCAGCTCGGCGGTGTGCACGCCTCCCAAACGGGCCAGCGCGTTGATCATGGGCTGCTTGCGGCCCATGAGTTGCGCAGCCCCGGCATCTGCGCGGAACTCGCGCTGACGGCTGAACCAGGCCACCACCATGGCCGCAGCAAAACCCAGCAAAATGTCCATGACAATCGTGGTCACAAAATAGCCGATGCCCGGACCGCTGTTTTCTTCGTCGTTCTTGCGCAAAAAACTGTCGACCGCGTAACCGACCACGCGGGAAATGAACACCACAAAGGTGTTCATCACCCCTTGAATCAAAGTCATGGTCACCATGTCGCCGTTCGCAATGTGCGCAATTTCATGGCCGATCACAGCTTCTACTTCTTCACGCGTCATGTTGTAAAGCAGGCCGGTGGACACGGCGACCAAAGCCGAATCGCGGAATGCACCCGTGGCAAAGGCGTTGGGGTCACCTTCAAAAATGCCGACCTCGGGCATGCCGATGCCTGACTGGTCGGCAAATTTGCGCACGGTCTCGACAATCCAAGCCTCGTCGGCATTGGCGGGTTGGTTGATGACCCGCACCCCCGAAGACATCTTGGCGAGCCACTTGCTCATGAGCAAAGAAATGATCGCGCCGCCAAAACCCATGATCAAGGCATAACCGAGCAAGGCGCCCAGGTTCAGGCCATTGGAGGTCAAAAAGCGATTGACCCCCAGCAAGCTGGCCACGATGCCCAGTACCACGACTACGGCGATGTTGGTCAAGACAAACAGAAAAATACGTTTCATGACGGATTTCAATTTCACCCGAAAGACGCGGGCTCGTTGCGACGGATGTTAGAGGCTGGCCTGGCAAAATCAAGCGCAGCTCAGGATTTCCTGAAATGCGTACGGTTTTTAGAACGCGGCCTTGGCCCGAGGTGGACGAAAAACGCTGGCGTCATCGTAAAAAGCCGGGGCTCGGTTGCCCCCCCACCAACCGGGCACCCCCAGCACAGGCAAAGGGCTAAAGGGTTTGAGCGCCAGCTTGTTGGCGGTCAGGTCTTGCGCCAGCCAAGCGTCGATGTCAGCAGGTGCGACCGACTGGGGCACGCGCCACAGATGCACGGTGATGGACTTGTAGGGTTGCACCAGCTTTTCAAGCGCAGCATGGCCAAAAGCCCACAGGCGGGTGTTCTCCCATTCCTGGCGCAGGTCCAAGAAGGCGTCTTTCCAGCGGTGCTCGGTGAGGGCAGACCACAAGGTGTCTGAAGGCTGGATCAGCCAAGCGTTCTCATCGAAGACCGTGGCCGCATCCCGCACAGGGCCACGCGGCTGACCAACACCTTGGCGTGCAATTTCGGTCGCCTGGATGCGGTTGAGTTGGCGCTTGGCTTGAGGAAAATGCATCCAACACAGGGCGTTGAAAAAATCGTGCAGCCCTTCTCGGGTGGGCACTTGGCCCTTGGCAAAGATGAAGTCTTCATAAGCTTGGCCATCGGGCAGTTCGGTTTGCGGTACAAAGTCCACCGGGGCCAGACCGACCTCGCTCAGGGCTTGAGATTGCAAGCACCCCGCCGCCACACGCCTTGCAATCGGCACGCCCACAGCGCGCCAGTCGGCCAGCCAGGGGGCCGACCAGTCGATGTCGGCCACGCCCAGAGGGCATGCCATTTCGCACCGGTGCCCGGGGCGGTTGGGGTTCAGGCCGACACCAGTCGCCACGGCAAGCTCTCGCCCGAGCGCAGAGGTTTGAGTTCGGCTTCGCCAAACGCAAAGCTCTCGGCAGGCGTCCAGCTTTCGCGGCGCAGGGTGATGGTGCTGCTGTTGCGCGGCAGGCCGTAAAAGTCAGCGCCGTTGAAACTGGCAAATGATTCGAGTCGATCGAGCGCACCAGCTTGGTCAAAGGCTTCGGCGTACATCTCGATGGCCGCGTGTGCGGTGTAGCAGCCCGCGCAACCGGTGGCGTGTTCTTTCAGGTGCGCCGGGTGCGGTGCGCTGTCGGTGCCCAAAAAGAACTTTCGGTTGCCCCCTGTCGCGGCCTGCACCAGCGCCAGACGGTGCGTCTCTCGCTTGAGCACGGGCAGGCAATAGTAGTGCGGGCGGATACCCCCGGTGAAGATGGCGTTGCGGTTGTAGAGCAGGTGGTGCGCGGTGATGGTTGCGCCCAGGTTTGAATCGCCTGCGGCCACGTATTGCGCGGCTTCTTTGGTGGTGATGTGTTCCATCACGATCTTGAGGCCCGGAAAATCGCGGCGCAGCGGAATCAGCTGCTGTTCGATGAACACCGCTTCGCGGTCGAACAGGTCAATGTCTTGCGAGGTCACTTCGCCGTGCACCAGCAGCAGCACGCCTTCGCGTTGCATGGCTTCAAGCACGGGGTAAATCTCGCGCAGGTCGGTCACGCCCGCATCGCTGTTGGTGGTGGCACCCGCCGGGTAGAGTTTGCAGGCCACCACGCCCGCTGCCTTGGCACGGGCAATCTCTTGTGGGGCCAGGTTGTCGGTGAGGTACAACGTCATCAAGGGCTCAAAGGTCATGCTTTGGGGCACGGCAGCCTGGATGCGCGCCTTGTAGGCCAGCGCCTGCTCCGCGGTGGTGACCGGCGGCTTGAGGTTGGGCATGATGATCGCGCGGCCAAACTGCGCAGCCGTGTGGGGCACCACCACATTCAGGGCGGCGCCATCGCGCACATGCAGATGCCAGTCGTCTGGGCGTGTGAGGGTGATTTCTTGGGTCATGGGGCGTATTGTCTCAAACCTCAGACCGGGGCGAGCGCAGCAATGCCCTGCAGTGGCTTCACGCCGTTCTGGCAGGGCTGAGCAGCGCAGCAGCGGGCGGATCAGGGCGGGTGCTTGTTTGAGCGAAGCGAGTTTGCACCCGACCCCGACCGATGCGAGCAGCGCAAGGCACCCGAAGGGCCTTGACTGCGGCTCGCCATTCTTTGCTTACTTTCTTTGGCGAAGCAAAGAAAGTGAGCGCGCCGCCGGGCGCAATCCTGGCCAACGAACTTCAAACCAAAGCGATCACTCCGAACACAATCCAATCAGTGCTGCAAGATCTTGTTCAAAAAGTCCTTGGTCCGAGGCTGGCGATTCTCCGGATGGTTGAAGAACTCGTCTTTTGAGCAATCTTCCAGAATCCGCCCACCCACATCAATGAAGATCACGCGGTTGGCCACCTTGCGTGCAAAGCCCATCTCGTGCGTGACCACCATCATGGTCATGCCTTCGTGGGCCAGCTGCACCATCACGTCCAGCACCTCGCCCACCATCTCGGGGTCGAGCGCCGAAGTCGGCTCGTCAAACAACATGACGATCGGGTCCATCGACAAGGCACGGGCAATCGCCACGCGCTGCTGCTGACCGCCCGAGAGCTGTCCCGGAAACTTGTCTTTGTGCGCCAAGAGGCCCACGCGGTCGAGCATCTTGAGGCCACGCTCTCGTGCTTCGTCTTCCGTGCGGCCCAGCACCTTGACTTGGGCGATCGTCAGGTTCTCGGTCACCGACAGGTGCGGGAAGAGTTCAAAACTCTGAAATACCATGCCCACGCGCGAGCGCAGTTGGGGCAAGTCGGTGCCCGCATCCATCAGTGAAACGCCATCCACATGGATGCTGCCTTGCTGCACTGGCTCCAGGCCGTTGACAGTTTTGATCAGGGTGGACTTGCCTGAGCCCGAGGGGCCGCACACCACCACCACATCACCCTTGTTGATGCTCACCGAGCAGTCGTTGAGCACCTGCACCGGGCCGTACCACTTGGACACATTTTTGATTTCAATCATTTTCAATCCCTCAATTTCAGCGCGTGCTTCAGCGCACGATGGCAATCCTGGCCTGCAGGCGCTTGACGCTCCAGGACAGTGCAAAACAGATCACGAAATACACGGCCGCCGCCATGATGTAGGCCTCTTCCGGGCGGCCATAAATCTTGCCCGCATTGGTGAAACCTTTGAGCAGGTCATAAGCGCCGATGGCATAAACCAGCGATGTGTCCTGGAACAAAATGATGGTCTGCGTGAGCAAGACCGGCAGCATGTTTCGAAAGGCCTGCGGCAAAATCACCAGACGCATGTTTTGCCCATAGGTCATGCCCAGGGCCTGTCCGGCGAACACCTGGCCGCGCGGGATCGACTGGATGCCTGCGCGCATGATTTCACTGAAATAAGCGGCCTCGAAGGCCACAAAGGTGATGATGGCAGACCACTCAGCACCGATCGGACGACCGATCAAAAATGGCATGAGCAAGTAAAACCACAAAATGACCATCACCAGCGGCACAGAGCGCATACCGTTGACGTAAAAGGTGGCTGGCGCCGCCAGCCAGCGCGAACCTGACAAGCGCATGAGCGCCAAAAGCGTGCCAAAAACCACGCCACCGATGGTGGCCGTGATGGTCAGCTGCACACTGAAGATCAGGCCGCTCAAGACGAATTTGCGCAGCATCTCCAGGTCGAAAAAGGACAGATCGAGTCCGAACATCTCAGTGCCCTCCCGTTCCGCCAGACACAATGAAACCGGGCACGCGCATCTTCTTTTCGATCAGCGCAAACACGCGGTTCACCGCAAAGGCCGACAAGGCATACAAGCCCGTCACGGCCAGGTACACCTCGATGCCGCGCGAAGTCTCTTCCTGCACCTGCATGGCGTACATGGTCAGCTCGGCAATCGACACGGCAAACGCCACCGAAGAGTTTTTCAAAAGGTTCATCGACTCGCTGGTGAGCGGCGGCAAGATGATGCGAAAGGCCATCGGCAAAATCACATAGCGGTAAGACTGCGCCGTGGTGAAGCCCATGGCCATGGCCGCATAGCGCTGGCCTTTGGGCAAGGCCTGAATGCCCGCACGGACCTGCTCAGCGATCCGCGCCGAAGTGAAAAAACCCAAAGCAAACACCACCAGCAAAAAGCCGGGGACTTGCTTGAAAGCCGGAAATATTTTGGGCACCACGAAGTACCACAAGAAGATCTGCACCAAGAGCGGAATGTTGCGAAACAACTCCACCCAGGCGTTGGCCAGCGCCGTGACCACGGGCCGCCCGGGCAAGGTGCGCAAAGTGCCCACCACAGCACCCACCCCCATCGCCACCAGCCAAGAGCTGCCGGCTACGGCCAGCGTCCAACGCCAGGCGTCGAGCATCCATTCAAGATAAGTGCGGCCACTGCCGTCATCGGCCAAGAAAAACTGCCAATCCCATGTCATTTTTTTTACTCCCTTCACTGACCATGCCATTGCCAAAAAGAAACCCCGCCCAAGTCATCCCCGGCGGGGTTTTCTCAGCGCTCAAGAAGCATCACTTCTTGGCGTATTCTTCAGCGGGCTTGTCGTTCAGGTTCGCCCAAGCCGCCTTGGTCGCATCGCTGGCAGGCAGGCCTACGCGGGTGTTCTTGGGTGGGATGGGCTGCACGAACCACTTGTCATAGGCCTTGGCCATGTCGCCGCTCTTGACCATGTCACGCACTGTGTCGTCAGCCAGTTTCTTGAAAGCGGCATCGTCCTTGCGGACCATGATGGCGATGGGCTCGACGTTGAGCACTTCACCCACAATCTTGAAGTCGGCTGGTGCCTTGGCCGTAGCGATGTTGCCGGCCAAGATCTGACCGTCCATCACGAAAGCGTCAGCACGACCCGACTCGAGCAGCAAGAAACTGTCGGCGTGGTCCTTGCCAAAGACTTCCTTGAAATCGATGCCGTTGGCCCGCTCGTGCTTGCGCAGCAATTGCACCGAGGTGGTGCCGGTGGTGGTGGCCACATTGCGGTCTTTCAGTTGCGAAATCGAGGTGATGCCAGAGTTGGCTTTCACGGCGATGCGCACTTCTTCCACATAGGTGGTCATGACAAAGGCCACGTCTTTTTGGCGTGCAGCGTTGTTGGTGGTCGAACCGCACTCGATGTCCACGGTGCCGTTTTGCACCAAAGGGATGCGGTTTTGCGAAGTCACGGACTGGAATTTCACTTCCAGCTTTTTGCCCACGGCTTTTTCAAGGTTGCCAATGATGCGTTGGCAAATTTCGTAATGAAAACCGGCGTACTTGCCGTCGCCCAGGGTGTAGGACAGCGCGCCCGATGAGTCGCGCACGCCCATGGTGATGGTGCCGGAGGCCTTGACCTTCTCCAGCGTGTCCGCCTGAACGCCGACCACCGACAAGCCCAAGACGGCCAATGCGAGCAAATGTTTTTTCATATCCAACTCCAAAAAAAGTCCGCCATGGGCGGGTTCACATCATTGACAGCAGATGCTGCTGCACCGGAATGGCTCAGAAGCATCCAAGATACATCACAACAGCAGAAAACATGCCTGTTTTCCAACACCTTTGACTATAGTCAGTGGAGGGTGAGGCCAGCATCAGGGTGTTCCCCAAGAGTCATGCAAAAAATGCATGGGCTTATCCATTGGAAGTTGGTGAAGGCTGCAGGTATTGCCAAAAATCCTGGGCAATGCGTTTGTTCACTTGGCGATGCCCCGATTTGGCCCGGTACGCACGCACCTCCATGCTCAGCTCCAATGACAAAAATTTCTCCGCCGTGGCACGCACCAACTGCCCGGACTGCAGTTCTTTTTTGACCGCACTGCTGGGCAAAAACGCGACACCGTGCCCCTCGACCGCCATCACCTTCAAGCCTTCAGCCATGTCTGTTTCGTAAACCCGGTCAAGGTGAATCGGCGTGCGGGCTTGTTTGATGATCCAATCCGTGACCGCCCCGAGATAGGCCCCCGGGGCATACCCCAGATAAGGCAAAGCCCGGTTCACATGCCCAGGCAAACTGAAGAGCGGCGCACCATCAGACCCGGGTTTGACGTAGGGCGCAATCACTTCGTGACCCAGCACCACCATGTCATAGCGCTCGGTGTCCAGTTGCAGGGGTTGGGAGGGGTGGTGGTAGGCGATCAGCAGGTCGCAGCCTCCTTCCACCAAACGCATGGCTGCGTCATGCACGTTCAGCGCCATCAAGCGGCTTTTGATCGGCCCAAAACCTTCGCGCAATCCTGCGATCCAAGAGGGGAAGAAGGTGAAGGCCAATGTGTGCGGGACTGCAAACTCGATGAAATCCTGTGCCGCAGTATCGTGCCCACGCAACATGGCTCGGGTGTTTTGCAGGGACTGCAGCAACTCCAAGGCTTGGGCATGGAGCGTCTCGCCCGCAGGCGTCAAGGTGGTAGGGTAAGAGCTGCGGTCCACCAGATCGGCCCCTGCCCAAGCCTCCAGTGATTGAATTCGCCGCGAAAACGCGGGCTGCGTCACATGGCGCAGTTGCGCCGAGCGGCTGAAACTGCGCGTCTCTGCCAGGCTCACAAAGTCTTCAAGCCATTTGGTTTCCATGCGTGAATTATCAAGTCATTGATGAAGCCTCGCCGCTTTGCTGCAGCGCCCACATCTGGGCATAGCGCCCTTGGGCTGCCAGCAGCTGCGTGTGCGTGCCGCGCTCCAGGACCTCGCCCGCCTCCAACACCAAAATTTCATGGGCATCTACCACTGTGGACAAACGGTGCGCGATCACCAGCGTGGTTTTGTTCTGCGCCACGGTGGCCAGCTCGGCCTGGATGGCGCGCTCGTTGGCCGAGTCCAGCGCCGAGGTGGCTTCGTCAAACACCAAAATGGGCGGGTCTTTCAGCAAGGTGCGGGCAATCGCCACACGCTGCTTTTCGCCACCGGACAATTTGAGGCCGCGCTCGCCTACTGAGGTTTGGTAGCCCTTGGGGGTAGACGCAATGAAGTCGTGGATGCGCGCGGAGCGGGCGGCGTCTTCGATCTCGGCTTGGCTTGCCCCGGGGCGACCATAAGCGATGTTGTAGGCCACCGAGTCATTGAAGAGCACCGTGTCCTGCGGCACGATCCCCAAGGCAAGCCTCACGCTCGCTTGGGTCACAGCGCGGATGTCTTGGCCCGCCATGCGGATGGTGCCTTGCTGCACGTCATAAAAACGGAACATCAAACGTGCCAAGGTGGACTTGCCCGAACCAGAGGGCCCGACCACGGCCACGGTCTTACCCGCCGGGATTTCGAAGCTGATGTCTTTCAGAATCGGGCGATCACTCTCATAGGCGAACGAAACATGGTCAAACACCACAGAAGGCGCACCTTGCAAGGCCAGCGGTTGCGCGCCCGGCACGTCGGCCACTTCACGTTCCCGGTCCATCAAGGTGAACATCTTGTCCAGATCGGTGAGGCTCTGCTTGATCTCACGGTACAGCACACCCAGGAAGTTGAGCGGGATGTACAGCTGGATCATGAAGGCATTGATCATCACCAAATCACCCAGGGTCATGCGGCCATCGACCACACCTTGCGTCGCGCGCCAGAGCATGCCCACCAGTGCGGTGGCAATGATGAGCTGTTGGCCCGTGTTGAGCAGGCTGAGCGAGGTTTGCGCTTTCAGGCGCGAACGGCGCAAGCGCTCCAGACTCTCGTCGTAGCGCTGCGCCTCAAATGCTTCGTTGCCAAAGTACTTGACGGTCTCGTAGTTGAGCAGCGAGTCGACAGCCTTGGTGTGCGCCGCCGAGTCGAACTCGTTGGCCTGACGGCGAAACTGCGTGCGCCACTCGGTGATGCGCACCGTGAAGAAAATGTAAAAAACCAATGCAGAGAGGGTGATCCAGGCGAACATGGCATCGAACTTGACTGCCAGGATCGACAACACCAAGCCCACCTCGATCAATGTGGGCACGATGGAGTAAAGCGAATAAGAAATCAGCGACTCGATGCCGCGCACGCCGCGTTCGATGTCGCGCGTCATACCGCCCGTCTGGCGCGCCAGATGAAAGCGCAAGCTGAGCGCGTGCAGATGCTCAAAGGTTTGCAGTGCAATGGCGCGGGCCGCGCCCTGTGTGGCCTTGGCGAACACCAACTCACGCAGCTCGGTGAAAGCCGATGTGGACAAACGCAAAGCGCCATAGGTCAGGAGCAAACCCACCGGCACCACCAAGACCGCCCGGGCATCGCCCGGCTGCAGGTTCATGGTGTCGATCAACTGCTTGAGCAACAGGGGCACGCTGACATTGGCCAGTTTGGCCCCCACCATGAACAGCAAGGCAAAGCCCACCCGCCATTTGTATTGCCAGAGGTAAGGAAAAAGACGCGACAGCGTGTGCCAGTCACCGCTGCGGGCGCCGGGGGTCGGTGGGGGTGAGGTTTCGCCGTGGTGGCGCATGAGGGACAATCCTGTGAAAACTACCCACCGATTGTGCCCATGTCCGAAAACATCCGCCCCAGTGTTGATTTGCCAACCGACCAAGAATTGGTGCTCAAGGTCATCCCCATGCCCGCCGACTGCAATGCCAATGGCGACATCTTTGGCGGCTGGGTCATGGCCCAGGTGGACTTGGCCGGTTCGGTCTTGCCAGCCAGGCAAGTGCGTGGGCGCATGGCCACGGTGGCGGTGAACGAGTTCATCTTCAAGCAACCCGTGCGGGTGGGTGACATCCTCTCGTTCTTCGCCAGAATCATCAAAGTGGGCCGCACCTCGGTCACCGTGAAGGTCGAAGTGTTTGCCGAGCGCTTTCGCTCGCAAGGCGATTTCATCAAAGTGACCGAAGCCTCGCTGACCTATGTGGCCATCGACGAAAGCGGCAAGCCCAGGCCGATTGTTGCCTGATCAAGACACGATGTAGGCGGCAGCGCCGGCCGACATCAAGGTGCCGTCGGGGCCACGGAACTCCATGCGCGACGTGCCCACGCGCGAGCCCACGCGCAGCGCTTGGGCATGGATGGTGAAAAACTCGCCGATGCCTGGTCGCAAGTAGTCGATGCGCAAATCGATCGTGCCCAGCTTGGCAAAGCGCTCGAGGCGCTTGGCCGGGGCTTCGTCCATGTGCTTGGCCGCCAGCGCCGCCATGACAGCGGCGCTGCCGATGGCGTCCAGCGCGGCGCTGATGACGCCACCGTGGATGCGGTTGTAGGCAAAGTGCCCCACCAAATCGGGCCGCATCTCGATGCGGGCTTCAACACCCTCGGGCGTCACACTCACCAGCTTGAGACCGATCGTTTGGTTGAAGACGATTTTCTCTTCGTAGATTTGGCGAAAGCCCTCGATGTATTCAGGCTCGAGGGCGACGGGAATTGCAGAACGATGGGGCATGCAAGGATTCTATTGAATGACCGATGCAGCCCCTGCCAGATCACACCTTGGAAAAGTCAGGCTTGCGCTTGTCCATGAACGCAGCAAAAGCTTCGCGTGCAGCAGGTTCGCGCAGCATGCGGCCAAAGCTTTGCCCCTCTTCGTCCATCTTTTGCAGCACTTCCTGCTGGTAGCTGCCCTTCATCAAGCGCTTGGTCTCGATCAGTGACGACAGTGGTTTGACGGCCAGCTTGCGGGCTTGCGCCTGCACATAGCCGTTGACCTCGGTCGGTGGCACCACGCGGTTGACCAAGCCGACTTCTTGCGCCGCCTCGGCATAGAAGGGCTCGCCCAGCAGCAACGCTTCGGCAGCGCGGTGGTAACCGAACATGCGCGGGGCCAGCAAGCTCGACGCAGCCTCTGGGCACAGGCCCAAGTTCACAAAAGGCATGGAAAACACCGCGTTGTCACCGGCGTACACCATGTCACAGTGGAACAGCATGGTGGTACCAATGCCCACCGCAGGCCCGGCCACAGCTGCCAGCACGATCTTTTCAAGGGTGGCGATGCCGCGCAAAAAGCGGAATACCGGTGACTCTTGGGTGGATGGCGGCTGGTTCAGAAAGTCGCCAATGTCGTTGCCGGCGCTGAAGATGGTTTCGTGCCCTTGAAAAACCAAGACCTTGACCGACGCATCGGTGCGGGCTTGTTCGACCGCATCGGCCATGGCCGCGTACATGGTGGAGGTGATGGAGTTTTTCTTGTCCAGGCGATTGAAGGTGACGGTCATCACCCCCGCGTCGGTGTGGGTCAGGATGTCAGACATGGTGGTCCTTGAAGTGTGTCTTGGCAGAGAGAAGGCTTACTGAACCCGAATCCAGGTTTGTGTGCGCCCCAGCAAGGGGGCGCCAATATAGCCCCGAACCTCCAACTTTTTGCCGTCCTCAATTGGGGTCAGGCGCAGGCTGTAGTTTTTGCCGTTCTCGGGATCCAAGATTTTCCCACCTTCCCACACGGCCTTGCCGTCACCTTGTTGACCGCCCCGGATGATCTCCAGCCCAATTTTGGGCTTGCCTTTGCGGTCATCGGTGCACAGGTTGCAGTTGGGGTCGGTGTTGGGGTTGTTTTGCAACCCTTTCTCGACCACTCCCGACAAACCGCCGGCCGCATTATGGGTGATGCGGATTTCAGCCTTGGGCTGTTTGGTTTCATCATCGATGCTGCGCCACAAGCCCAGCGGGCTCATCTGGGCTTGCGCTGCGAAGGCCAGCAAGGAAGCGGCCAATGTCCATGTGTGTTTGATCATGAAATTGTCTTCGTGTTTTATCGGGTTCAGGCCAGCGCAGCGCCAGTGTCCATCAGCACGTCGCTGCCTGCGCGGATGCGGCGCATCAGGCTCGACGTTTCGGGCATCAGCCGCGTGAAGTAAAAGCGCGCAGTCTGAATTTTGGCCTGGTAGAACGGGTCGGGGCGTTGCGCTTGTTCTTCGGCCTCGGCCAGTTTCTTGAGGGCTATTTGCGCCGAGCGGGCCCAAAAGTAACCCACCACCAAGTGCCCGACCACGCGCAGGTAATCCACAGCGGCCGCGCCCACTTCGTCAGCGTTGCTCATGGCTTTCATGCCCACTTCGCCCGTGAGTTGCGTGAGTTTTTGGCCCAAGTCGGCCAGCGGTTTGATGAATTCGCTCATGGCTTCATTGCCCATTTCGGCCTTGACCAGTTTTTCAATCAACTTGCCAAACTTTTGCAGAGACGCGCCTTGGTTGCCCAACACCTTGCGGCCCAACAGGTCCAGAGACTGGATGGTGTTGGTGCCCTCGTAGATCATGTTGATGCGGGCATCGCGCACGTACTGCTCCATGCCCCATTCCTTGATGTAGCCGTGCCCGCCAAACACTTGCATGCAGGCCGATGTGGCCTCCCAAGCGTTGTCGGTGGTGAAGGCCTTGACGATGGGCGTGAGCAAAGCCACCAACTCGGCCGATTCTTGTCGCACCGCTTCGTCTGGGTGGTTGAACTCTTTGTCGAGCAGCAAGGCGCAATAGCAGGCCAGCGCCCGACCACCCTCGGCATAAGCCTTGGCTGTCATCAACATGCGGCGCACATCGGGGTGCACGATGATCGGATCGGCCGGTTTGCCAGGCGCTTTCACACCGGTGAGCGAGCGCATTTGCACGCGGTCTTTGGCGTAAGCCAGGGCATTTTGGTAAGCCACTTCGGTCAGACCCAGCGACTGGTTACCGACACCCAAGCGTGCAGCGTTCATCATCACAAACATCGCGGCCAAGCCTTTGTTGGGCTGCCCGACCAAGGAGCCAACGGCTTCTTCCAAAACCATTTGGCAAGTGGCATTGCCGTGGATGCCCATCTTGTGCTCGAGGCCACCACAGTAAATGCCGTTGCGCTCACCGATGGCCCCATCGGCTGCAACCTTGAATTTGGGCACCAAAAACAAACTGATGCCTTTGTTGCCGGGAGGGGCATCGGGCAAGCGGGCCAGCACCAGGTGCACGATGTTGGGGGCCAAGTCGTGTTCGCCTGCGCTGATGAAAATCTTTTGACCAGTGATGCGGTAGCTGCCATCGGCTTGGGGCTCGGCCTTGGAGCGCAGCAGCCCCAAGTCGGTGCCGCAATGCGGCTCGGTCAAGCACATGGTGCCGGTCCACTCACCGCTGGTGAGCTTGGGCAGGTAAAGGGCTTTTTGTTCGGGCGTGCCGTGCGCGTGCAAGGCTTCGTAGGCGCCGTGAGACAGACCGGGGTACATGGTCCAAGCCTGATTGGCCGAGTTGAGCATTTCGTAAAAACACTGGTTGACCACGAACGGCAGGCCTTGACCACCGTATTCAGGATCGCAGCTGAGTGCTGGCCAGCCCCCCGCCACAAATTGCGCATAGGCAGCTTTGAAGCCATCCGGTGCCGTCACGGCATGGGTGTCCCGGTTCAATGTGCAGCCTTGGGTATCGCCCGAAATATTGATCGGAAAGACCACCTCTGAGGCGAACTTGCCACCCTCTTCAAGCACCGCATTGATGGTGTCCGCATCGGTGTCGGCATGCTTGGGCAGAACCTTGAATTCGTCGCTCACGTTGAGCAACTCGTGCAACACAAACTGCATTTCGCGAAGAGGCGGGGTGTAGACGGGCATGGTGTTTCCTGGGATCGGTGGAGATGAAAAGAAAAAGGATCGGGCTTTATGCCGACGGTGCAACGCTCAGCAGTCGGTAGCGTTCCAGGATGCGTGCAAAACCCTGACGGGCACGGTCTGCCGCACCCGGCACCTTGAGGAATCGCGCCTCATAGTGCAGCGCCAGGATCAGACCATGCACTTCAAACGCCACTTGCAAAGGTTCGACTTCCCGCATGAGGTGGCCCGCCTCTTGCGACTGCTGCACTGCCCGGCGCAAAGCGGCTTGCCAACTGGTCACTGAAGACGCGAGGGCCTCGCGCACGGGGCCAGCGCGGTCATCGAACTCCACCGCGCCACTGATGTAGATGCACCCCGAGTCAATTTCGTTGGAGGTCTGCACCATCCAGTTGTCAAACATCGCTTGCAAGCGGGGCACGCCACGGTCATGTTGCATCGCAGGGTAAAAGACTTCCGATTCGAAGCGGTCGTGGTACTCACGGATCACAGAGATTTGCAATTCTTCGCGCGAACCAAAATGCGCGAATACGCCCGACTTGCTCATGCCGGTGACTTCGGCCAACGCACCGATCGACAGCCCTTCGAGTCCAATCTGGGAAGCCAGTCCCAGGGCCGCATCGATGATGGCGGCTTTGGTCTGCTGCCCTTTGAGCATGACGCGTTTGCCAGGCTCTGTGGGTTCCAGTGCAGGTTTGGGCAGCGGGGTGATTTTTAGAAGGTTCATAAGCTGCAAAATAGAACGATCGTGCTATTTTGCACGAATTCCGATATGGCGCACCATGTCCCTGCACGTTTGAGGGTCAATCCTGAGGAAAAGCTGCTCGGGCGCCATGCCGTCAACCCGCCCTTGCAGCGGCTGGCGGCATGGGGCCGGCGATCAGGCCTTGAAAGCGACCACTTTTTGGGTTTGTTCGCCCAAGCCATCGATGCCCAGGTGCATGACATCGCCGCGCTTCAAGAACACGGGTGCTGGCTTGCCATCGACTTTCACACCCATGCCCACCCCTGGAGGTGTGCCAGTGGTGATGATGTCGCCAGGCTCGAGCGTCATGAACTGACTCACATAGCTCACCAGTTTGGCCACGCCAAAGATCATGGTCTTGGTGTTGCCGGTTTGGTAACGCACGCCGTTCACGTCGAGCCACATGCCCAGAGCTTGCGGGTTGGGCACTTCGTCGCGCGTGACCAGCCAAGGGCCGACAGGGCCGAAGGTGTCGCAACCCTTGCCCTTGTCCCAGCTGCCACCCAGCTCCAGCTGGTATTCGCGCTCGCTCACGTCATTGACAAGGCAGTAACCCGCCACGTGGCTGATCGCGTCTTTTTGCGTGACATATCTCGTTCGGGTGCCGATCACGATGCCCAATTCCACTTCCCAATCGGATTTTTTGGAACCCTTGGGCAGCATGACATCGTCGTCAGCGCCTTGAATGCAAGAGATGGTCTTGGTGAACACAATGGGCTCTTTGGGGATGGGCATGCCCGACTCGGCCGCGTGGTCGGCGTAGTTCAGACCAATGGCAATGAACTTGCTGGTGTACGAAATGGGCGTTCCAAAACGCTTTTTGCCGCGCACCAAGGGCAGCTTGTCGGTCTTGACCTTGGCCAACTTGGCCAGAGCCTTGTCGTTCAGCAGATCGGGCGTGATGTCCTTGACCACGCCGCTTAAGTCGCGCAAGCGGCCATCGGCGTCGATCAGACCAGGTTTTTCTTTGCCGGGTTGGCCATAGCGAACGAGTTTCATATTTGCCTTTCAGTTTTCAAAACAATCAATACGTGGAACGACCACCGGACAAATCAAAGACCGCGCCGGTAGAGAAGGAACATTCTTCGGTGCTCAGCCAGGTGACCATGGCGGCGACTTCTTCGGGCTCGCCAAAGCGGGCCATCGGAATCTTGGAGAGCATGAACTGGATGTGCTCGGGCGTCATTTGATCAAAAATCGCCGTCTTCACAGCCGCCGGGGTGACACAGTTCACACGCACCCCCGTGTCGGCCAGTTCTTTGCCCAGCGATTTGGTCAGACCAATCACGGCCGCTTTGCTCGCACTGTAGGCGCTGGCGTTGGGGTTGCCGTCCTTGCCCGCCACTGAAGCGATGTTGACAATGCGCCCGTAGTTGCGCGTTTTCATGTGCGCACTGAGTTCGCGGCAGCAATGGAACAAGCCGTGCACGTTCACATCGAACACTTGCTTCCAGGCATCGACCGGGTAGTCCCACACTTTCACGTTGGGGCCGGTGATGCCGGCGCTGTTGACCAGCACATCGACATCGGCCAGGGCCGTGGTCTGCGCCGTGGCTTGCACCACAGACGTGTGCTCGGCCACATCGACCTCGACCGTGTGGACCACTGCACCCGGCTTTGCGGCTCTCAGTTGTTCGGCGGCGGCGCCCATCGCGGCCGCGTCGCGGTCCCAAATCGTCACCCGCGCGCCCGACGCCAGCATGCGCTGCGCAATGGCGTACCCCAAACCGGTGGCCGCACCGGTGATGACCGCGTGGCGGCCTTTCATGTCGAGCAAATTCATGCGTTCTTTCTGCAGTTAAATTGCGGGCATCAAATGGTCATGCCACCATCGACCATGTAGGCATTGCCCGTGGCGAAGATGGATTCGTCGGATGCGAGGAAAGTCACGATGGGCGCGATCTCAGCCGCCTGCGCCAGGCGTCCCATGGGCTGGCGATTGATGAAGTCTTTGCGCGCCTGCACCGGGTCGGCATAGCTGTTGATGCGGTCTTGCAGCGAAGGCGTGTCCACGGTGCCGGGGCAGATGCAATTGCATCGGATGCCCTGGCGCACATAGTCGGCTGCGACGCTTTTGGTGAGGCCAATCACCGCCGCCTTGCTGGTGCCGTAAATGAATCGGTTGGGCAAGCCGCGCACGCTGGAGCAGACGCTGGCCATGTTGATGATGCTGCCGCCGTGTCCGTCTTTTTCAAACTGCGCCAGCATTTTGGGAATGACCGCCTGGATCATCCAGAACTGCGACCGCACGTTGAGGTTGAAGGCGAATTCCCAGTCCTCGTCGGTGGCCACTTGAATGTTGCCGTTGTGCACAAAGCCCGCGCAGTTGAAGACGATGTCAATGCGGTCCATGCTGGCCACTTGGGCGGCAATGGCGGTTTTATCGAGCACGTTCAGCACCGCGGTGTGCACGTTCGCCACGCTCTGGTAGCTCTTGAGCAACTCGGCATTCACATCGGTCGCATAAACCGTGGCACCTTCAGCCGCCATGGCCAACGCAGCCGCATGGCCAATGCCCTGTCCGGCGGCGGTCACCAGCGCAGTTTTTCCTTTGAGTCTCATGATGCTTTGATCTCCATGTGGGTTGTCTGTCGCAGTTGAATCGCCGCCCAGTCCCAGGCAATGCCCAGACCCGGGATTTCGGGTGGATGGGCAAAGCCATCCTTCAGCTGCATGCGCGAAGTGGTGATGTCGTCGAGCTGAGGGATGTACTCGACCCATGTGGCATTTGGCACTGCGGCACACAGGCTCACATGCAGCTCCATCAAAAAGTGCGGGCACACCGCCACATCAAATGTTTCAGCCAAATGAGCTGTCTTGATCCAGGGCGTGATGCCGCCGATGCGCGCCACATCGGGCTGCACGATCGAGCAGGCTCCCTGCTCGAGGACTTCACGAAACTGCATCGGGTGGTACATGGACTCGCCCACCGCCACGGGAATGGTGGTGTGCTCGCGCAACTGGCGGTGGCCCGACACGTCTTCGGCAGGCAGGGGTTCTTCCATCCAAGCGAGGCCCAGGCCATCGAAAGCCCGCGCCCGACGCACGGCTTCTGCGCGGTTAAAGCCCTGGTTGGCATCGGTCATCAACTCAAAGGCAGGCCCTACCGCATCGCGCACCGCACTCAGTCGGGCCACGTCTTCGCTCACATGGGGTCTGCCGATCTTGATCTTGGCGCCTTTGAAGCCTTGCGCTTGCGCCTCAAGCGTCTGGTCCACCAGTGCCTCAGGCGATAAATGCAACCAGCCGCCTTCGGTGGTGTACAGCGGCACACGCGCTTGCGCGCCGCCCAGCAAACGCCACAGCGGCAGACCCTGACTTTGCGCACGCCAGTCCCACAAGGCCGTGTCTACGCAGGCCAGCGCCAGGCTGGTCATGGCCCCCACAGCGGTGGCGTGGGTGTGAAAAAACAAATCTTTCCAGATCGACTCGACCCTGACCGGCTCGCGTCCGATCAGTTTCGGGGCCAAGTGGTCCTTGAGCAAGGCCATGACAGAAGAGCCTCCGGTGCCAATCGTGTAGGCGTAACCCGTGGCGTCGATGCCGTCGCTGCAGTGCAGCGTGAGCAACAAGGTTTCTTGCGTGACAAAGGATTGGATGGCGTCGGTTCGCAGCACCTTGGGCGGCAAGTTGACTTGCCGCAGGCTCACGCGGTCAATGGTGACGTGGGGCATAAAGAGCGAACGCGCTGGGCAAAACGATCAGTGGGCATTGAACGAAAAAGAAGATCACATCGCATGCGGGTCTCAGCCCCAGCGACACATCATTTTTGCGACACAGACCCTACGGGTTTGTGCGGAGTTGCAGGGGTGATTCATCATGTGATGATTGTGCAATTGGTCTGACCACTTGTCCAATTCACGTTATCCCTGATATTTTCATGCCCTTGCAAATTGTTGCGCCGCAGCGCCTTTACCGCCAGATTGCCGAGCAAGTTCGACAAATGATGGCGACGGGTGAGTTTGCGCCGGGCACCCGTTTGCCCGCTGAACGCGACCTGGCCACGCAACTGGGCGTGAGTCGGCCTTCGGTTCGCGAGGCGCTGATTGCACTCGAAGTCGAAGGCATGATTGAAGTGCGCACCGGCTCGGGCATTTATGTGCAACACGCCCTGCCCAACAGCGGGCCGCGCATGGCCGTGTTGAATGCAGAAATCGAAGCAGACACTCCGTCCAATTGGGGTCCGCTGGAGGTGATGAGTGCCCGCATTTTGGTAGAGGCAGAAGTGGCCGCGTTGGCAGCTGCAAATGCTCAAAAGTCACATATCAAAGCCATCCACAGCGGCCTGAAACAAATGCAGCGCGAAGCTGCCCGTGACGAAGTGCCCCGACAAGGGGACGAAGTCTTTCACCAGGCCATCGCACAGGCTTGCGGCAACAGCGTTTTACTCGACACGGTGCAACGCTACTGGCAAGCGCGCAATGGCCCCTTGTTTGAACGCTTGGGCGATTACTTTGAACGTCCCGAGTCTTGGCAAGTGGCCATTGCCGAACACCAAACGGTGTTGCGCGCGATCGAAGTGCACGACAGCAGCGCCGCCCGCAAGGCCATGCAAAAACATCTGAAACAAGCCCACAAAAGATACAGCGCGAGCTGGCGCCGCGCACCCGCCCGTTAGGGTGGTTTTTCTGTTCCCGCGTCAGCAAATTTCAAAACCCAACAAGGAGACAAAGATGAGCAAACGATTCACCCTGAGAACTCTGGCCGCCTTCAGCGCCATGGCCATGGGCACACTTCTGGTCAGCACCAGTGCCATGGCCCAGCAAAAACTGAAATGGGCCCACGTCTACGAGACCGCTGAGCCTTACCACGTCGACTCGGTCTGGGCTGCCGAGGAGATCAAAAAACGCAGCAATGGCAAGTTCGACATCCAGGTCTTTCCCGCCTCCACACTCGGCAAAGAAACCGACATCAACCAAGGCCTGACCCTGGGCACGGTCGACATGATCATCAGCGGCACATCGTTTGCAGCGCGCACCTACCCTCGCTTCAACATCGCGTACTACCCTTTCATTTTCCGAGATGGCGACCACCTGATCGCTTACTCCAAGAGCCCCATTTTTCAGGAGATGGTCAAGGAGTTCCGCGAGAAGACCGGCATCCAAGTGACCGCCTACACCTACTATGGTGCGAGGCACACCACGGCCCAAAAGCCCTTCACCACCTGTGAAGGCATGAAAGGACTGAAGATTCGCGTGCCCGATGTGCCCGCTTACACCGCCACGCCCAAGTCATGCGGCGCCAATCCCACACCCATTGCTTTTGCCGAGGTTTATCTGGCTTTGCAAAACGGCACTGTGGATGCACAAGAAAATCCCTTGACCACGATCGAGGCCAAGAAGTTCTATGAAGTGCAAAAAGCCATCATGCTGACCGGCCATATTGTGGATGGTCTGACCACACAGGTTGCCCCGCACCTTTGGAACAAACTCAGCGACGCCGAAAAAAAGATGTTCACTGAAGTAACGCAAGAAGCGGCCAACCGATCGACCGCCAAGATCAAAAAACGTGAAGCCGAGCTGGTCGACGAGTTCAAGAAAAAAGGCTTGCAGATCGTGCAGGTTGATCGCAAGACGTTCCAAGATGCCGTGTTGAAGAATGCACCGTTGGAGTCGATGGGGCACACCCGCGCCGACTACGACAAGATCCAGGCCGCCAAATAAGCCTGCGCCTGCACGCCGGCCAGGCCCAAGCCTGGCTGGCTTTTTTCCTGAATTCAAGGACACACGATGAGCGACCTTCCCGATCTGGATGCCATGCCCAAAGTCATGGGTGACGATGGCCAGTTCCATGCCACCGATGCCGAAGTCGATCTGTCCGGCACCCCTGTCGAAGCTTGGGTGGCCTTGGCATTTTTCTGGGCACTTGGCATCACGGTGTTCTACCAATTTTTCACGCGCTATGTGATGAACAACTCGGCCTCGTGGACCGAGGAGATTGCGCGCTACATGTTGATCGCCACCGTGTTCACCGGCGCCACCATCGGCGTGGCCAAAAACAACCACATTCAGGTCGATTTCTTTTACCGCTTCATGCCCGAGGGGCTCAGCCGCGTCATGGGCACGGTGGTCGATGTGATGCGCGTCGCATTCTTTGCCGCAGCCACTGTGCTGACGGGCCAGATGATGGAAAAACTCGGCAGCTACAAGATGACCATCATCGACTTGCCCATGAACCTCGTCTATGGCGTGGTCATGGCCGGTTTTGCCGCCATGTGTCTGCGCGCCCTTTGGGTGGCCAAGGTGCATTGGCAACGCGGCTACTCCGTGCTGCAACGCCCCGAATCTGAAATGACCGACCGCTGAAACGCCTCTAGAAAGTTCTCCATGCTGAAGATCCTTTTCCTCATCCTCATGAGCGGCGGTATCCCGGTGGCCATTGCCATGGCGGGCGCGTCCTTGCTGTATTTGTTTTTTGTTGAAAGCTCTCCACCCTTTGTGGTCATCCATCGCATGGTCTCGGGCATTGACAGCTTTCCCTTGTTGGCCGTGCCGTTTTTCATCCTGGCTGGCAATCTGATGAACAACGCGGGCATCACCAACCGGATTTACAACTACGCACTGGCTCTGGTGGGATGGCTCAAGGGGGGCCTTGGTCACGTCAACGTGGTGGGCTCGGTGGTGTTTGCAGGCATGAGCGGCACAGCGATTGCCGACGCGGCGGGCCTGGGCACCATTGAAATCAAGGCCATGAAAGACCATGGCTACAGCACCGAATTTGCCGTGGGCGTTACGGCCGCTTCGGCCACACTCGGCCCCATCATTCCACCCAGCTTGCCCTTTGTG
This sequence comes from uncultured Burkholderiales bacterium, assembly GCA_903822825.1. Classification (GTDB taxonomy): domain Bacteria; phylum Pseudomonadota; class Gammaproteobacteria; order Burkholderiales; family Burkholderiaceae_C; genus Limnohabitans_A. The sequence continues at coordinate 58,427 of CAIJQQ010000059.1, forward strand.
ATCTACGGCATGATGGCCAACGTGTCCGTGGGGGCCTTGTTCCTCGCAGGCATTTTGCCGGGCATCTTGATGGCCCTGTTGATGATGCTCACCGTGGCCTTCTTCGCCCACAAAAACGGCTGGGGCTCGGATGTGAAATTCGAGTGGCCCAAGGTCATCAAAGCCTTGGTCGAAACGGCTGTGGTCGTGGGCTGGCCTTTGTCCATCTGGTGGCTGGTCACGGCCATGGGCACACCACCTCAAATCACCGTTTTTGCCGCTTTGTTCGTGTTGTTTGCAGCTGACAAGTTCTTCAACTTCCAGGCCGTTCTGCCCATCATGACGCCCGTGATCCTGATTGGCGGCATGACCACTGGCGTGTTCACTCCGACCGAAGGCGCGATCGCCGCTTGCGTCTGGTCCATTGTGCTGGGCTTCTTTTGGTACCGCACGCTCAACTTCAAGATGTTCGTGAAGGTCTGCCTCGACACGGTGGAAACCACCGCCACCGTTCTGTTCATTGTGGCCGCCGCCAGCATTTTTGGCTGGATGCTCACTGCAACCGGTGTGACCTCAGCGATCAGCGAGTGGGTGCTGGGATTCACCAAAGAGCCTTGGGTTTTTTTGCTGCTGGCCAATTTGCTGATGCTGTTTGTCGGCTGTTTTCTGGAGCCCACAGCGGCCATCACGATCCTGGTGCCGATTTTGGTGCCGATTTGCCAGAAATTGGGCATTGACCTGGTGCACTTTGGTTTGGTCATGGTACTGAACCTGATGATTGGTTTGCTGCACCCCCCCATGGGCATGGTGCTGTTTGTGCTGGCCCGCGTGGCCAAACTCAGCGTCGAACGCACCACCATGGCCATTCTCCCTTGGCTGTTTCCCTTGCTGGGGAGCCTGGCCATCATCACCTACGTGCCCAGCGTGGTGCTGTGGTTACCCAAGCAATTTTATTGACCTTGAGGGACAGTTCTTCAGCGCTTTCCCTAATTGATTGACAACATGAACAAATCATTCATTCGACTGCACCCCGCCGATGACGTGGTCATTGCCCGCAGCCAACTCATGAGCGGCAGCGCCGTGGACGGCGTATCCGTGCGCGGCTTGATTCCGCCAGGCCACAAAATCGCCACCCGCGCCATCGCCACAGGCGAGCCGGTGCGCCGCTACAACCAGATCATTGGTTTTGCATCTCAAGCCATAGTCCCCGGTGAGCATGTGCACACGCACAACCTGAACATGGGCGCCCAAAAAGGGAACTTCGAGCGCGACTATGCCATCGGGCAAGACGTCAAGCCCGAGCCCGTTCGCAAGCAGGCCAGCTTCATGGGCTACAAGCGCGCGGATGGTCGGGTGGCCACACGCAACTACATCGGCGTGCTGTCGAGCGTGAACTGTTCGGCCACTGCCGCGCGTGCCATTGCCGACCATTTCTCCAAGCGCAACAACCCCGCTGCGCTGGCCAATTTTCCCAACGTGGACGGCGTGGTCGCTTTGACCCACGGCACCGGCTGCGGCATGGACACCGAGGGTCTGGGTATTCAGCTGCTGGAGCGCACGCTGGCCGGTTACGCCACGCATGCCAACTTCTGGGGCGTGGTCGTGGTAGGCCTGGGTTGCGAGGCCAACCAACTGGGCACCTGGTTGGCGCACAGCAGCTTGCGCGAAGGCGACACGCTCAAGGTCTTCAACATCCAGGACACGGGTGGAACGCGCCTCACGGTGGAAAAGGGCATCCAACTGATCCAGGAAATGCTGCCCCGCGCCAACGCCATCTCGCGCGAACCATGCAGCGCCGAACACATCACAGTCGGTCTGCAGTGCGGCGGCTCGGACGGTTATTCGGGCATCAGCGCCAACCCGGCGCTGGGCGCGGCTGTGGACTTGCTGGTGCAGCACGGTGGCACCGCGATCCTGAGCGAAACGCCCGAGATTTATGGCGCCGAGCATTTGCTAACGCGCCGCGCGGTCAAACCAGAGGTGGCGCACAAACTGATCGAGCGCATCCGCTGGTGGGAGAACTACACCGCCATCAATGGCGGCGAGATGAACAACAACCCATCCCCCGGCAACAAAGCCGGCGGCCTGACCACCATCCTGGAGAAATCATTGGGCGCAGTGGCCAAGGGCGGTACCAGCAACTTGCAAGCCGTCTACGAATATGCCGAGCCCGTCACGGCCAAAGGCTTTGTCTACATGGACACGCCCGGCTACGACCCCGTCAGCGCCACAGGGCAAGTGGCAGGTGGGGCGAACTTGATCTGCTTCACTACCGGGCGAGGCAGTGCTTATGGCTGTGCCCCCTCGCCCAGCTTGAAGTTTTCGACCAACACGGCTCTTTGGAAAAAGCAGGAAGAAGACATGGACCTGAACTGCGGCGAAATCGTGGACGGCGGTGTGGGCATCGCCGACATGGGTCAGCGCATTTTTGAAATGATGTTGGCCGCTGCGTCAGGCGAGCCGACCAAGAGCGAGCGTCACGGCTACGGCCAAAACGAGTTCGTGCCGTGGCAAGTCGGCGCGGTCATGTGAGGACAGTGCCATGAGCCACACCATATCTGCCAAGGACCTGCGCGCCAAAGTCGCCCGCATCATTGAACAAGCGGGCAGCACGCCTGTCGAAGCCGCGCAGGTCGCCGACAACCTGGTCATGGCCAACCTGAGCGGGCACGACTCGCATGGCGTTGGCATGGTGCCGCGCTATGTGGACGCGGTGCTCGAAGGAGGCCTGTCTCCCAACACGGGCGTGAAAGTGCTGCTCGACACCGGACCGTTGCTGAACCTGGACGGCCAGCGCGGCTACGGGCAAATCACTGGCGTTCAGGCCATGCAAATGGGCATTGAGCGCGCCAAGCAACACGGCGTGTGCACCGTGGCCCTGAGCCGCTCGCACCACCTGGGCCGCATCGGCCACTTTGCCGAAATGGCCGTGGCCCAAGGCCTGGTGTCGATGCACTTTGTCAACGTGCTCTCGCGCCCTGTGGTCGCGCCTTTTGGTGGGGGCGACGGCCGCTTTGGCACCAACCCCTGCTGCATCGGCGTGCCCATGGGCAGCCGCGCCCCCTTTGTGCTGGACTTTGCCACCAGCCGCGTCGCGCAAGGCAAGATGCGCGTGGCCCACAACAAGGGCGAGCAAGTGCCTCCCGGCTATTTGATTGACGAGCACGGCCACCCCACCACCGACCCCGGCGTGGTGGTGGTGCCGCAGTCCAACGGCTTGTTTGGCGCACTCATGACCTTTGGCGATCACAAAGGCTTTGGCATGGCCATGGCCTGCGAACTGCTGGGCGGAGCGCTGACGGGCAGCGGCACCTGGCACCGCGAAGCGGACCAGCAACGCGCCGTGCTCAACGGCATGCTGACCATGCTGATCGACCCAGTGCGCTTGGGCACGCAAGCCCTGTTCGAGCAAGAAGCCCTGGCCTTTGACGACTGGCTGCGCCAAAGCCCCGATGCGCCCGGCAGCGATGGCGTGCGCATGGCGGGCGAACCCGAACGTGCCGCCCGCGCTGACCGCGAGCAAAACGGCATCTGGATCGATGACACGACCTGGGCGGAAATTGAAGCGTCTGAACACAAACTTCAACAGCGCTGAGCACCACTGCATCCCACGCATTTGCAATCCTCACCATGGACCTGTCTGCCACCTCGCTGGACTCTTTGCCCTGTGCAATCGTGCACCCGATGTGTGACCGCACAGCCTACGCGTCCGGCCTGGTGCATTTGGGCTTATTTGCCGGTGCACCGATTGCAGCATGATGGGGTGCTGTGGAACGGGTGTGGGGATTGGGATACCAAGAGCAGCCTTGCAGCGAGTCCGGAGATCAACGCACACAAAAGGTTATTTGCCCCCGGTTTAACCCTTCATTGTGCAAGCTGAGCATGCAACTCTTGAAGCTTTTGGCACCATCGCCATAAATTGAAGTTGCAAACACACAGATAAGCTAAAACAGTCCAAGCAAAAGCGATGGACATTCGATTGGAATGTTCAAAGCCAAGTCCTTGTGCGTTGGCTGCCAGGAAGGGAATACCCCAGTTGTAGACGACCGGTCTAATACTAAACTGACCCCCATGATTTTGTGTTGAGAGCGATCTCATCTGCACAAAAGAACATTCAGGAACTTCAAGTGCAACCGGGAAAGACACAGTTCAAATGTCTGAACAAGTGCGACTGCTAACTTTGAATCAAGTCAGTAAGAATTTTGGTGGTGTACAAGCCGTTAAAAATTTGAGCTTTGATGTGAATTCAAACGAGATTGTGGGATTGATTGGACCCAACGGCTCTGGGAAGTCCACATCGGTGAATTTGATTTCAGGCGCTGTACCACCAAGCTCCGGAGATATTGTTTGGCGAACCCAAAATGTCAACAAACTTCCCATCAGTCAGCGTGTACCACTGGGCTTGGCGAGAACATTTCAAACCACGAGTCTGCTTTCAGAGTTCAGTGTGCACGAGCAAGTTTTGACAGCCTGCCATACAAGCTACCGCGTCTCACCTTGGCGCTCCGTTCTAAGACTCAAAGACGCAAGAGCTCAAGACGCTGAACAAAGAGCCAAGGCACAAGAGTTGGTTGAATTTGTTGGTTTGGGTCATGTAAGAAACGATCCAACTTCAACTATTTCATCGGCTCACCAGCGGCTACTGATGATCGCAACCGCGATGGCAGCAGATCCCAAACTGATCTTGCTGGATGAACCCGCGGCTGGCATGGTGGCAAAAGAACGAAAAGAACTGGCCGAAGTCATCATGCGTATTCGCAAAAAAGGGTTGGCCGTTTTGGTCATCGAGCATCACATGGGACTGATCATGGAAGTGTGTGATCGCATTGTGGTGCTGAATTTTGGTGAAAAAATAGCAGAAGGTAAGCCTGAGGAAATTCAGCGTGACTCGGCCGTCATTGAAGCTTATCTGGGTGGGGTGCATTGATGCTACACGTTAAAAATCTCACAGCAGGCTATGGGAAAGTGAATGTTTTGCACGGGGTCAACCTCGATGTGAAAGAGCGTGAATGTGTTGCACTGATTGGCGCAAATGGTGCGGGGAAAAGTACCACCTTGCGCTGCATCTGTGGTCTTAACGAAGTTCGTTCTGGAAGCATTGAGTTTCTAGGACAACGTTTGGATGGCTTGAGCGGCCACGCAATTGTCCGAAAAGGCATCACCATGTGTCCTGAAGGACGACAAGTATTTGCAGAAATGTCTGTTGTCGAGAATTTAGAAATGGGTGCACACACGCGCAGCGATAACGAACAAAAAAATGATGTCGAAAAAATGCTCGATCTCTTTCCTGTTTTGCGACAACGCGCCAAACAAAGGGCAGGAACTCTTTCAGGCGGTGAACAAGAGATGCTAGCCATAGCTCGCGCACTGATGGCGAGACCTAAGCTTTGTATTTTTGATGAGCCTTCGTTAGGCTTGGCTCCAAAAATAGTCGAGGAAGTTGAGCAAATTTTGGTGCGCATCAAAGCAATGGGAACGACCATCGTTCTGGTTGAGCAAAACGCGGCTATGGCTTTGCGCTTGGCCGATCGTGCCTATGTATTGGAAGCGGGCGAGGTGGTATTGCATGGCACCGGCCAGGAACTCAAAAACGATCCGCAAGTGAGCAAAGCCTATTTGGGCTATTGAAGTTGATGCGGCTTCCTTTGAATGGTTTGCAGCAAAGACGAATTTTTAATAAACCGGAGACAACGAATGAAACTGAAGACACCTTTGACTTTAGCTGCACTTGCCTTGAGTGCAGCCTTGATGCCACTCGCACACGCAGCCGATGAAGTGTTGGTGATCGGCGTGAACGATTCATTAACCGGTGGCGGTGCCGTCTACGGCTTGCCTCAAGCTAATGCAGTTCAAATGGCTGCCGATGAGATCAATGCAGCAGGCGGTATCAAAGCAGGCTCTACCAACTACAAACTCAAGGTCATCACCTCGGACGACAAAGCCAATCCAACAGAGGCTACCAACAGTGTGCGAAAGCTGATCGACCGTGACAACGTGAAATACCTTCTGGGTTTTTGCTGCTCTGGCTCAACCAGTGCTGTTGCTTCTTTCATTGCCAAAGAGGACGCAGTCATGTTGGTAGGAAATGCTGCTGAACGCGCTATTACAGCCCAAGGGATTGCGAACGTATTCCGAACACGGCCGCCGGCAGACTTCACTGGCGCCGCTGCCGGTACATTTGTTGCTCAAAAGGGTGCGCGCAACGTCGCGGTCATTGGTGCTTTAGAAGTTGGTTTTTATACCCAATATGTCGATGCGTTCGAAAAAGAGTTGAACAAAGCGGGGGGCAAGATCATTGCAAAAGAAGCATTTGGGCTTCGCGATCGCGATATGACACCGCAATTGACAAAAATTCGCGGACTCAAACCTGATGCAATCCTGGTCGTGGGTTACGTTGAGCCCGCTGCATTTGTTTACCGTCAGGCAGTGGAGTTGGGTCTGAATATTCCGCGTTACGGTTTTACCAGTGGCAGCGAAGAGCAATTTCTGAAAGTGGTGACAAGTGCCCAAATGGAAGGCGTTTGGGATCTACGCCCAACAGAGTTGACCATAGAAGCTTTGGGACCACAGGCCAAAGCATACGATGCAAATTACAAAAAAAAATTCAACCAATCGCCTACGCCCAGTTCGCCCTATGCCTACGACCAAGTCTATGTGCTGAAAAATGCCATTGAACGCGCTGGCAGTGCCAACGATGCCAAGAAAGTTGCAGAAGCAGTACGGACTTTGCCTGTCCCCAAGGAAGCGGTCATGAAATACATAGCAAACGATGGCAATGCCATGTTCGACCAGAACGGTCAGGCGTATACATCCAATGGTGCTTTCCAATGGCAAAAAGGCAAGTGGGTCTTCGTGTCCGAGTTGCCATCCGATAACAAAACTTATTCACAATTTTTGCGCAGTATTCGCAAATAAGTCCAGCGATCCATGGGCCAAAAAATCTGCGACTCGGTCACTCACTGAGTCGCAGAGGTTTTTGTCTCTCACAGCGGGCATATCCGAACGGTGAAATGCGATGAATGAATTTCTGCAACAAATATTCAATGGGCTTGTCATTGGTTCCGTCTACACATTGGTCGCGCTTGGACTTACCGTAGTTTTTGGAATTTTGGGAATAGCGCATTTTGCGCATGGCTCATTGGCCATGTTTGGGGGATATTTAACATTCGTATTTTCCTCATCGATGGGACTGTCCTTCTTTGCCAGCATTGCAATGGCCATGCCGTTTGGTGCAGTGATGGGCATGCTCATCGAACGCTTGGCATACCGACCTGTACGTGATGCACCTCACATCAACGCCTTCATCATTGCTTTGGGTCTCACAATGATGCTGGAAGGCGGCAACTTGCTGATGTTTGGAGCCGATCAGGTGATCATTCAAACGCCGTACCAACAGGTGTTTGATTTTGGAGGAATCTTCGTTGCTCAGTTACGAATGGTTGTGATCGTTACAGCAGTCACATTGGTCGCAGTTGTGACGCTGCTTCTTTTAAAAACAAAAACTGGAAAGTCTGTTCGTGCCGTGGCTCAAAACCGGCATGCGGCGGTGCTGATGGGTGTGAATGTGAACTTTGTCTCATCTGTCGTATTTGCAATTTCTTCTGCACTTGGTGTCGCGGCAGGCGCTCTGATTGGCGCTTTGTTGGCTCTTGCACCTGGTGTGGGTGAAAGTTTTGCGGTGAAAGGTTTTGCCGTGTTGATATTGGGTGGACTTGGCTCATTGCCAGGGGCCATTTTGGGTGGTTTGGTTTTGGGTGTCAGCGAGTCCCTGGCCGCAGGCTTTTTGTCGTCGGCCTACAAGGATGTCATTTCCTTCTTAATCATGATCTTGGTCTTGCTGGTCATGCCACAAGGCTTGATGGGGAAAAAATGAGACGCCTTATTACCAAGCCGTTGATGTTCAGCGCAGTTGTTGTGGCAGCAGCTTTGGCGATGCCGCACTCATTCAAATCCCCTTATTACATCCACTTGATGACTTTGGCATTGATTTGGATTGTGCTTGCGCAAGGCCAAAATTTAACGCAAGGATTTGTAGGGTATGTGTCGATCGCGCAAGCGGGATTCATGGGCATAGGTGCCTACATATCGACCTTGTTGACCATGAACTTTGGTGTTTCGGTTTGGGCAACGCTGGTGATTGCACCATTGCTGACTGGCGCAATGGCCATAGTTGCGGGGTATCCGAGTCTTAGAGTCAAAGGACACTACTTTTCAATTGTCACGTTAGCGTACAACATGGTGATCTTTATTGTGCTGATGACGTTTCGCGCGCTCACTGGAGGCGAAGCCGGCATACCTGATGTGCCACGCCCTGGTGATCTGACACTTTTTGGGCATGTCTTGAGTTTCGAAGGGCGCAGCAATCTCAATTATTACGCTCTTGCTTTGTCTGCGGCTGTATTGGCAACCCTCTTTTGCGCCTTGGTGTTGCACTCCCGTGCAGGACGGGTGATGTTGGCAATACGCCAAAACGAAGACCTCGCAGAAGCCATGGGAGTCATGACTTCACGCTACAAGTTGTTTGCGTTTGTGATGAGTTCAGTTCTGGCCGGTTTGGCTGGGACTCTTTATGCTCATTACATCGGGTTTTTAAATCCAGAGCCGTTTGGCGTCGATCAATCTCTGAACATTATTTTGGCGGTCATTCTGGGTGGTAGCGGGACGCTGACAGGCCCCATAGTTGGCGCAGTTTCGGTCACATTTCTGCCTGAGCTTTTACGGTTTGCTGACAGTTTTAGACTCATCACATATGGTTTGATTTTGGTGGTTGCGACGATCTTCTTGCCTAAGGGGCTGGTGCCCTTGGTTGCCTCCCTGTGGCGTTGGTTACGTGCGGGCCAATCCATCGCAAGTGATAACAAGCCGACAGGCAAGGCGTGAAGAAATGATCTTAGACACAGAGGTGCTGTCCAAACGTGCGGCTAGCGCAATCGAAGAAGCAGATCAATTTGCTCAACAACAAATAGCACCCAATGCAGCTCAATGGGGACAGGGTCTTTTTGACCGTCATGCTTTATTTGAACCTGCTGGAGCTGCAGGATTATTGGGCCTGCAAGTGCCACTTGCGTTCGGTGGATCAGGTCTGTCGTTCGGTGACAAGGTCAAGGTTCTGCACAAACTAGCGCGGATAGATTTCAGTGCAGCCATGGCATTGGTGAATTCGCACAATGTTGCTGCACAGCTGGCGCAAGCATCGCCCCATGTGTTAGCACCTATTTATCTCGGTCATTTGATGCGTGGCAGCATCGTTGCATGCACTGCACTGACTGAGCCGGGAGCTGGATCAGATTTGGCTCAACTTCAAACCACTGCCATCCGGCAAGGCGATGGTTGGTTGCTTAACGGGTCTAAGACCTGGATCATCAACGCTGCTCATGCTGACGGTGTCGTGGTTTACGCACAAACTCAAGCAGGTTCAGGTGTCAAAGGAATTGCGGCATTTTTTATACGCGCTGACTCTCCAGGTTTTGAGCGTGTTGCCGTTGCCACCAACAGCGCCCTGAGTAGCATGGGTATTGGTGGATTTCGCTTGACGAATGTCTATTGCGATTCATCTCACCAACTGTATGCGCCAGGCAAAGCTTTTGTCGACATCATGGGGGCTATCAACCGTGCGCGCACTTATGTTGCGGCCATGTGCTGCGCAATGGTGTCTCAGGCTTTGACCGATGTGAGCGTTTATGGCCATAAGCGAACTGCATTTGGCCAGTCTTTGGATCAATACCAAGGCTGGCGATGGCAGATAGCGCAAGCAGCAACAGCATTACAAGCAGCTGAACTCTTGGTGAGGGATGCGTGTGACCGTATTGACAGGGGAGGTGAGGTTCAAACTGCTGCGGCTCAAGCCAAACTCTGTGCGACAAGTATGGCGCAGACTCAATTGGGATCTCTCTTGCACGCTATGGGTGCTGAAGGATTTTTGGATCGTTATGCTTTTTTAAGGCATCTCACTGCAGCTCACACGGCTTCATTAGCCGACGGATCCACAGCGATGCTCCTAGAGCGTGTGGCCAACGACCATCGTTTCAAACCAGGAGCAATCTAAATGCGCGTCTTTCAAATTGAGGGGGAATGGGGAATTGACCACTTGAAACTTTCACAGCGTCCTGAGCCATCGGCGAGGGATGGTGAAGTCCTGGTGCGCATGCGTGCTTCTTCGCTCAATTACCGCGACCTCGTCGTGCCTGAGCGCGGTTATGGCAGTTATACCGGTCAATTGCCGTTGATTCCCATCTCTGATGGGGTTGGTGAAGTAATCCATGTTGGAGCAGACGTTACGCGTGTTCGTGTCGGTGATCGAGTCTGCCCTGCTTACTTTCAGGGGTGGATCGGTGGCGAACCAGATTTACAGAGACTGACCCAATCTCTGGGCGGGCCTATGGATGGGACCATGACGGAAGTGATGTGCTTGTCTGAACAAGGTGTGGTGCCAGTGCCCGACTACCTGAGCGATATCCAAGCTGCCAGCCTTCCTTGCGCCGCATTGACTGCCTGGAGTGCCGTGGTCACTTACGGTCACGTCAAGTCAGGCGATCGGGTTTTGGTGCAAGGGTGTGGGGGCGTTGCTTTGTTTGCACTGCAATTTGCCAAAAGTCTGGGAGCGCATGTCACCGTCATCAGTTCAAGCGAAGAACGAATGGATCGCGCAACCACATTGGGTGCTGATGCCTTGATCAATTACCGTGAACAGCCCGAATGGGCAAAAGCCACCCGCGAGATTACTCAGGGACGTGGTTACGATTTGATTCTGGAGTTGGGTGGTGAAAAAACACTTCCTCAATCTCTGCGCTGCATTCGCCCCGGCGGCACTTTAGCGATGATCGGCATCTTGTCGGGAAGCAGTGTCAACACCTCCTTAGGCCACATCATCACACGCCAAGTTCGGCTTCAAGGTGTGACCGTTGGGCACCGTGATGGCATGGAGGCCATGTTGCGTGCAATGGCACAGCACACGATCGTGCCTGTGACCGATAAGGTATTTGCATTCGAGGAGCTCAAAGAAGCGATGACGTATTTGAAGAGTGGCGCACAGTTCGGCAAAGTCTGTATTGCCCATTAAAAATGGGGGTCCGATGTTAATTCCTATTCAACCAGTCAACGTTGATCCTGAAAAAATTGCATTTCAGATGTGCGAGAGTGGTGAACAAGTCACATTTGCACAACTTGAAGGCCGCGCCAACCAAGTTGCTCATTTGGTAGCGGATTTGGGCATCCTCCCAGGCGAACACGTGGCTGTGCTGATGAATAACTGCCGTGAAATACTGGAGCTTTGCTTTGGTTTGGATCGAAGTGGCGTGTATTACACGCTGATCAGTACCCGCCTAACGACCGACGAGATGGATTACATCATCCGGGACTGTGGTGCACGCTTGTTTGTTTATTCGGCAACTTTGGAGTCTGTTGACCAAGGCCTTTTTGCCAAGCTACCCCGTACGCTGCAGTGCATGAGCGTTGGTGCATGTTTAGAAAAAATGGCGCACGAGGATTGGATTGCTCATTGTGCGAAAAAGCCGACCTCTGCCATTGCACAACCTTTGCAAGGCAGTGACATGCTTTACTCGTCGGGCACAACTGGACGCCCCAAAGGGGTGCTTTGGCCACTGGCCAAGTCAGCAGCAGGAAAACAAACCATGTTGGTGTCCTTGCTGTCGCCACTGTTTGGATACGACGCCAACAGCCATTACCTATCCACCGCACCGCTTTACCATGCCGCACCACTGCGGCACAGCATGACGGTTATCAAAATGGGGGGGACCGTTACGGTCATGGAGCGTTTTGACGCACTGCTTGCCCTGCAGACCATTGAACGGTGCCGCATCACCCACAGTCAATGGGTGCCCACCATGTTTGTGCGTTTGCTAAAGCTTGACCTAGCGACACGTGAAAAATTCGATCTGTCATCCATGAAAATGGCCGTACACGCCGCCGCGCCTTGCCCAGTCGATGTGAAAGAACAGATGATTGAGTGGTGGGGGCCAATCGTTCACGAGTACTATGCTGGCACAGAAAACAATGGTTTTTGCAGCATCACCCCCATTGAGTGGTTGGAGCACAAAGGTTCGGTGGGTCGCGCCTCACAAGGAAAGTTGCACATTTGTGATGACGATGGAGTTCCCCTAGATGTAGGTCAGATAGGGGTTGTGTATTTCTCAGATGGCCCCCAGTTCCTTTATCACAATGATCCTGTTGGTACCGCTCAAACACGCAACTCCCTGGGCTGGACTACCCTCGGTGACATTGGCTATCTGGATGAGCACGGTTACCTTTATTTGGTAGACCGAAAAGCCTTCATGATCATCAGCGGGGGGGTCAATATTTATCCCCAAGAAATTGAGAATGTTTTGCTACAGCACCCGAAAGTAATGGACGCAGCTGTTGTTGGTGTTCCCAACAGTGATTGGGGCGAGGAAGTAAAAGCCGTCGTACAACCAGTTCACGCATGCGATGTTGGCCCAGACATGGCAGAAGAACTGCAGGCATTTTGTCGCGAAAAATTA
>CAIJQQ010000060.1 GCA_903822825.1 uncultured Burkholderiales bacterium
ATGCATCCAATTGCGAAAAAAAATATTTATGGTGTTTAGTTAAAGTTAATACTCGCGAGTAAACATGATCACCCAGTACCCAACTTCGCCAGCCGACAAACAGCAAGATCTCATTCTCTAAAAAGCCTGTTTTAGGAAACTTTTTTGATTGATGGAAATGGGACCTAACGCGATCCTCCTCGCAGACCATCTTCGCCCGATTTCCCTAGTCTTTAAAGCATGCTTTGACAAATCAGTCAACAGTAACATTTTCGCTTAAGTGCCTGCTATATAAGCCATCATCAAAAAAGCACTCAGCCGCTGTAACCAAATATTTGTTGACGTCAGTCAGATGTTGCCTGATGCTGATTTGGTAATAGCCAAGTGTTTCAATTAATTTTATGCTAGATTTGAGCGCAAGTTCTTACTGAAATACGAGTAATATCAGGAATAAATTTTATTCAACCAATTGATACGTGCTTCAACATCAGCAAGCTTAACTTCAAGAAAATTATTCTGCTTTAGTAACTCAGAAACATAGTTCGACATTGAGAAGACTGCCATTTTTTCTTTGAAGTGATCGCTGTTAACAGAGACTTCAAAAAATGCATCGGATTTTCCCGTTTCATGAAGTGGCTCCCAAAAGCATAATAATGTTCTATGCTCAAAATCTTTGTAAGCAGAGGGAACTTGCATTGGCAGCAGAACCTTTCGGCATTGAATCTGCGAAGGCATCCTGAGTTCGGTATCAAATTGCTTTTTCCACCTTCTGAGACGAAAGCAACTCATGTATTGCTCATTATCATGATCGACCACAATTTCTGAGTTTAGTGAGTGGGCATTCCAATTCTTAATTTCAACTTGGTAAATGATCTTCAAACTTCCTTGCGTAACAGCAATCCACTTATCGAGTCTTTTGCCTTTTTTACTTTTTTGTGTGCATGCTTCATCAAGAATTTTTGTTTCAAGCTTTTGATCTGAGAAATACTTATGCAATAGAGCGACCCCCAAACTCTCTCCAATCACTCCATTAATTGCTGAAGAATGTCCAATTGAACTTCTAGTTTTGCAATCAAAAAAATTTAGTAATTCACGAAGATTGAGTTGTTTTGACATGGCGACAGAGATTTGCAGAAAATATTGATGCGTTATTCTAAATGCCTTGATTAAGTGCGAAATAAGATATCACTACGCATATAGTTGTGGTCAGGATGCCAATTACTCCGAAATAAGCTTTAATCGAAAACAAAGCGAATCTACGACTTGTAACAAATCCAGAATTTGAAAATGCGTAAATCGCTGGACCTATAGAGTAAAAAAGATAAAGTTGCGTCACTTCGTCATTCAGAATGACTCCCTCTCCAAAGCGACTTAATGAATATTGATACCATTCGACGGCTTCGCACATCCAATATGAAATAAGCATAACTGAAAGTAAATATAATACTTTCTCTTGGTTAAACAACCAATTTTTATTTACTTGCTTTGTCTGACTCATTTATCGTTCAGGTTGTTCAAGGCGTGATTTGGCACAAGCAATGCGCTGCAGCCGCAAAGGGTTGCTCCTGATGCAAGAGCGCTTGGAGCCAAATGAAATCTGCAGGTACCTCGGCGTTCACCCCTCCAAACGCGGTCGACCCTCCGGGCAAGCCCGTGAAAGACGCAAATTCAGACTGCACCGCGCCCCAGCCAAGGTGTGCCGCCGCTTGCGTCCAATACCGCTGGACCCAGACTTGCAACAGAGAAACTTGGGGCCCCCAGTACCGAATGGGCAAAGGCTTGTCCGTGCCAGCCGACTTGCCCACAAGCTCGCGGGCGGCCTCCACCGCGTCATTGAAGCTGCCGACGCGGTCCACCAAACCATGCGCCTGCGCCTGCGCGCCGGTCCAAATGCGGCCCTGCGCCAGCGCGTCCACTTGGGACACCTCCAGCTTGCGCGCTTGCGCCGCTTTGCCAATGAAATCGGCATAAATGTGCTCAACGCCTGACTGCACCAAAGCCTGAACGCGCGGGTCCAGTGCCTTGCGCGGGTCGTAGGCACCGGCCAGCCAAGTGGTGCGGTAGCCCCCCGTGTTCACACCCAGCTTGCGCATCAAGCCCTCGCCCGTGGGCAGCATAGCAAACACCCCAATGGAGCCGGTGATGGTGGACGCATCGGCCCACACTTGGTCAGCCGACATGGCGATCCAGTAACCGCCGGAGGCGGCCACGTCGCCCATGGACACGACCACTGGCTTGCCCTTGTCACGCGCGATGCGCAACTGGTCGCGAATCAATTCAGAGCCAAAGGCACTGCCGCCGGGTGAGTTGACGCGCAAAACGATGGCCTTGACGTCTTCATCTTCGGTCGCTTTGCGAATCAAATCGGAAGTGGACAGCCCGCCGATCTTGCCAGCCGGTGCCCGGCCATCGCCAATCTCGCCTTGGGCCACGATGACCGCGATGTGCTCGCCTTTGACCGGTTTGTATTGCGCTCGCAAATAGTCCTTGAAACCGACTTGCCTGAACGTCTTGCCGTCCTCGTCCTTGCCGACCGTGTCCATCAGCGTTTGGCGTAGGGACTCGAAAGTCTGCAACTGGTCCACCCATTTCCAGTCCTTGACCAACTGGCCCGCATCCCCCTGCACAGCCTGCAACGCACCGGGCAAGCTGTCGATGTGTTGCGCCACACTGCCGGGCGGCAGCTTGCGTGCTTGCTCGATGCCTTCGGTGTAAAGCTTCCACAAGGCGTCATACACATGCGCCTCAGCCTTCAAGGCCTGCGCAGAAGGTTGGCTGAGGATGAACGGCTCGCCCGCAGACTTGTATTGCCCCACCCGGATCAGGTTCGCCTCGATGCCCAGCTTGTCCAACGCCTCTTTGTAGTAGTTGCGTTGGCGGCCAAAACCCTCAATCAAAACTGCCCGCATGGGATGCACGGCTACCTGGCTGGCATGCGCTGCCAAGTAATACTGGCGTTGGTCATATCCAGCAGACCAAGCCATGACCGGCTTGCCGGAAGTCTTGAACTTTTCAATGGCAGCCGCGGCTTCACGCAAGGACGCCATGCCCGCGCCCTTGAAGTCGTCGAGCTTCAAGAGCACCCGGTCAATGCGTGGGTCTTTCTCCGCCAATGCGAGTGCCTTCTGAAGATCACGCAAGCGCACCGAATCGGTTGACTCGCCCTGCAACTCGCCCAGAACCTTGTCACGCAAGCCGCCAGGTGACTCTTCCACCAAGGCGCCCTTGAGGTCCAGCACCAACACCGTGTGGTCTGCGATAGCGACCCGATCCGAAAAGTAAATGAACCAAACGATGCCTGCCCCGTAGGCCAAGACAAGGAAAACCAAGCCGATTCGGAAACCCTGGATGAGCCAATCGGAGACCTTCAAAGTCTTTCGATGCAGCGTTTGAAAAAAGTTGCCTACAGAGGAAAACACGTGGAAAGCCTTTGCATGAAGTCTCAAGCAATCTAACAGTCGGTCTGCCAAACGTCAATCCAGCCAACACCCGGCACAATGCACAGCATGGAATTGAAACCGCTCATCACCTTGCTGGCCATCGTCAACCCCTTGGCCATCGTTCCGTTCTTCATCCACTATACCCAGGGCTTCAGCCGGGCGCAGCGCCAGCGCACCATCTTGGTCTCGTCTCTGACCGCTTTCATTGTGATCGCGATCAGCGCCTTGCTGGGGCTGCAGATTCTGGCGTTCTTTGGCATCTCCCTGGCCAGCTTTCAGGTGGGTGGCGGCATGCTGCTGCTGACTTCGGCGCTGTCCATGCTCAACGCACAACCGGCAGAGGCCCGCGCCAACGCCGACGAAGTGCAAGACGCCGAAGCCAAAGCGGCTGTGGGCGCCAGCATCGCCGTGGTGCCACTGACCATCCCGCTGCTGACCGGCCCGGCCACCATGTCCACGGTGGTGATCTACGCCGAAAAAGCCAAAACCGTGTTCCAACTCGGCACCCTGGTGGGCTACGGGGTGGTCATCGCCTTGGCCACTGCGCTGTGTTTTGCCATGGCCGCGCCGATTGCCCGCGTGCTCGGCAAAACCGGCATCAATGTCATGACGCGTCTGATGGGTTTGATTCTGGCCGCGCTCGCGGTCGAGGTGATGACCGACGGGCTGCACAAGCTTTTTCCAGTGCTTGCGCGGGGAATCTGAGGGTCCCCAAGGCCCAAGCTAGAAGTCAGTTCATGGCCATTTGCAAATTGGCCCCGCGCTCGATCACGAATTCTTGATCCACCAGCTTGCGTGAATGGTTCAGATCACTTTGCGCAATCAGCACGGACACCTCGGTGCCTTTGAGTCCGGCGATGACTTCGCCCAAACGCTTGGACAAGGCGGGCGCCACACCCTCAAAGGGTTCATCGAGCAACAACAGACGGGTGCCGACTGCCAATGCGCGTGCCAGTGCCACCAGCTTTTGCTGGCCGCCTGAAAGCAACAAGGCGCGCCGGTCTTTCATCTCGAGCAGTTCAGGCAAGACTTTGTAGACCAGCGCCAGCCGCTCTTGAGGGTCCAGCGTCGGGCTGACCCAAACAGGGATCAAGATGTTTTCTTCCACCGTCAACTCAGGCACCAGCCCACGGTCTTCGGGCATGTAGCCGATGCCCATGCCCGCCCGTGCGTGTGGCGGCAGGGCAGACAGATCCTGCCCATTGAAAGTGATGGTGCCTTGCGCAGGCGTCAAGTGGCCCATCACCGAGCGAAGCAAGGTGGTTTTGCCTGCCCCGTTTCGGCCAATCAAGCCCACCATGGTGCCGTCTTCCACAGCAAGGGACAAACCGCGCAAAGCGACGACCGACTGGATGGCCACATGGAGGCCTTCTACCTTGAGCATGCTGGATCCTTTGGGTTCGGTGTCTTATTCACTCAGCAGTTCGCCCGTGACGTAGCGCCGGACATCGTCGGTGGCCAGCGCCACTTCGGGTGTGTCGTCGGCAATGATGCGGCCGCTGTAGAACGCCACCACACGGCTGGCATAGCGGTTGACGATGTCCATGTCGTGCTCCACAAACAGCACTGTCGTCGATTGATCTTGCCCCAGACCCGCCATGATGGTTTCCATCATCGGGAATTTTTCTTCGGCCGACACGCCGCTGGTGGGCTCGTCCAGCAGCAGCAGTTTGGGCGAGCTCGTCAGGGCCATCGCGATGTCGAGCAGCTTGCGCACGCCACCGGGCAACTCGGCCACCCGGCGCGAGCGGTGCTCGGTCAAAGCAAAGCGCTCGAGCAAGGCATCGGCGCGCTCAATGGCGTCGCGGCGGCGAGCGGGCTGCCAAAAACTCAGCTTCTGGTCATGGCACGCGTTGGCCACCAGCATGTTGTCCAGAACGGTCAATTCGCCATAGAGCTGCGGAATCTGGAACGAGCGCGCCACACCCAAATGTGTGATGGCCCGCGGAAACAAAGGTGTGATGTCCTGACCATCGAGCAGTATCTGCCCATGGTCGGGCTTGAGGTAGCCTGTGATCATGTTCACAAACGTGGTCTTGCCGGCGCCATTGGAGCCAATCAGGCTCACCCTTTCACCGGCAAAGATGTCGATGTTCAAGTTAGAGGCCGCCACCACGGCGCCGAATTTTTTGCCCACTTCGCGGGCCTGCAAAACGGGCTTCACCGGGTGCCCCCTTTGACCCAGAGAGACCCAATGCCACGCGGCAAGAAGCGGATCACGACCAACAAGAAAATACCCAAGGCCATTTGCCAGGTGTTGGGGAAATAGGCACTCGAGAACGAGCGCACCACTTCCAGCACCGTGCTGGCCAGGAACAAAGCAATCACGCTTTGCCAGCCGCCCAGAATGGCGACAAACACAAACTCACCCGAGGTGGTCCAAAAACTGAAGTTCGGCTCAATGTGCCCCAAAGCCATCACCGCCAAGGCGCCGCCCAAGCCGCCACAAAAAGCCGCCAGGATGAAGTTGATGGCCATGGCCTGGCGCACGGAGCCACCCAAGTATTCAACGCGCAATTCGTTTTCTTTGGCCGCCACGGTGATCAAGCCACGCGTGCTGTCAAAGTAAATCCGGGCCAACAAAGCCATGACAGTCGACACCACCAGGGTGAGCACATACATGATGTAGCCCACCTGAGCGTCGGGGAGCTTCTGTCCCAGCAAGGTGGGCCGCCCCAAGTTGAAGCCATCCGAGCCACCCAGCGCCTCCAGTTTCATCAAGAGGCCATAGGTCACCATGGACAACGCCAGCGTCAGCATGGCAAAGAAAATGCCCCGGTAACGCGACAGCAGCGGCGCAAAAGGGGCAGCCACCAAAGCGGCCGCCACGCCTGCGGACAGGGTCAGCAGCAATGCATCGGTGATGCCCAGCTTGTTGAACATCAAGGCTGCGGCATACCCCCCGATGGCAAACACCATGCCTTGGCCAAAAGGCACCACACCACCACGCATCAGCACCACAATGCCCAAGGACACCAGGCCATTGGCCGCGGCCATGGTGATCAAAAAGGTAAGCCACTTGGGCATGACGGTACCCGCCAGAACCAAGGCCAGGCAAATGCCTGCAGCCCACAACACCGTATGCCGCAAGGGCATCTCCCGAGAAAGCACGGTTGTGCCCGAATTTATCGCCATGGCTCAGATCTTTCGGGCCTGAATGCGCTGAAACAGCCCTTCCGGACGGAACATCAACACCACAGCCATCACCACATAAATCGAGAACAGCTCGGCCACAGGTGCCATGTGAACAGCCATGGCACGGGCCAGACCCACAATCAGCGCACCTACGGCCGCACCCTCAATGCTGCCCAACCCGCCGATGATCACCACCGCGAACGACACGATGATCACGCCAACAGACACGCCCGGTTGCACCGAAATCATGGGCGCGGTGAAGGCCCCGCCCAGCGCTGCCAGAAAGATGCCGACCGAAAAAGCCAGCATGTACACCCGAGAGACATTCACGCCCATGCTCGAGGCGATCTCCGAGCTGTGGATCACGGCGATCATGATCTTGCCCTGCTGGGTGCGGTTGAGCCACCACCAAACAGCCAGGCCCACCACAACCGCCAAAGCCACCAAGGCGAAGTCGTAACCCACATAGGTTTGTGTACCAATGTCGATGTTGCCAAACAGCCCATAAGGCTCCGACACATAGTAAGGATTGGCACCCCACAGCAGTTTGGTGGCATCCTCCATGATCAGGAACATGGCGTAGGTGACAAGGACCAGCAACACCTCGTCGCGCCCATAAAAGAAACGCAGCAAGCCGCGCTCTGTCAGGGGCGCAACGAGCGCTGCCACGGCCACAGCCGCCAAAAGCATGGCCACCAACGTGAAGCCGGGCGCCCACTTCATGGCGCTGGCCCAGCCCACGAAACTGGCGGCCGCATAGGCCCCCAGCGCGTAGAAACTGCCGTGCGCGATGTTGAGGATCTTCAGCACGCCGAACACCAGCGTCAGTCCCAGCGCCACGATGAACAGCCACGAAGCGTAGGTCAGTCCGTCAATCAGTATGGTGAGCATGCATTGGGCGCCTTATCGATGACAGCTTATGGGCAACCTTTGGCGCCCGGGAAGCCCGCCCTGATCCAGTCTTCGGTCTTCATGTTGGCGGGCGGGTTCACGCATTCCGCAGGGAAACGCATGATGTCGTCCAGCATCACCATCTTCTTGGCGGCGTCGTAGCGTGTGCGGCCAATGGCGGTTTCCTGGGTGGCCTGATGACCACCACCCAAGTTCATGCGGATCTTGCCTGCAGGCGAGTCCCACTCGGAATTGCGCAAGGCCGCAGCCAATTGCTCGGAGTTGGGCTTCTTGCCGCCGTTGGCAGCCATGGCTTTTTCAACCGCCAGCTTCAAGCCCAGCAGTGACTGCACCATTCGGTAGGGGGCCTGCACTGGGTACACGTTGTTGGCCTTGCTGTAAATGTCCCACCACCAGTCGTTCAGTGCCGACTTGGGCGCCATCAGGCCATAAGCGCCGCGGGCACCCAAAATCACGCCGTCAGGCATCTTGTCACCCAAACCAGGCAGCACGTGATCACCGGCAGAAAAGATCACTTGCGAGCGCTTGAACAAACCGCGAGGTCCGGCCTGCAAAATGAAAGCCTGCAAATCGCCGCCCCACAAGCTGCTGTGGGTGATGTCTGCTTGCTTGGACATCAGGGCTGAAATTTCTGTGCCGTACTGGCCTGCGCCAAATTTGGGCAACTGGTCCTCACCCGCCTTGGCATTGGGGTAGAGCTTTTCCATGGACCAGACAAAGTCTTTCTTGGAGTCTTGGCCCCAAGCGTAGTCCTGATTGATCATGTTGAAGGTGCCGACCTTGATGTCCTTGCCCTTCAAGTAGCGGGCCAGAGCCACGTTGTCCATGGCAGCGTGAGACGCGGTGCGGAACACGTAGTTGTACTTGCCGTCTTCAAAAATACGGGGCGTGCCGCAATCGTAAAGAATGAGGAACTTCTTCATTTCCTCGGCCACCGGGGCCACGGCCAGACAGTCGCCTGAGCCCACATAGCCCACCACCGCATCGACTTTTTCACGGTCATACAGGTTGCGCAACTCTTGCACTTGCTTGGTGGCACCACCGTTTTCATCGACATAGACCGCTTCGAGCTTCATGCCCCCAAAGCCGGTCTTGTTGTAAGGCGCAGGCGCTGCGCCTTTGTTGAAAGCGTCCACCAACACCTTGGCGCCATTGACCGCCGGAATGCCGAAGCTCTCCGCCGCCTGGCCAGACAAAAAGCTCACAATGCCGACCTTGAAGGTCTCTTGGGAATGAGCTGCACCCGAAGCGCACAGCGCAGCGGCCAAAGTCACCGCCGTGCCAACCGCCTTGCGCGACCAAGTCGCTTTGCGAATACCTTGAATAGCCATGAGTCTCTCCACTTGTTAGTCCGAAACAGGACGACATCGAAAACAACGCCAATGCCATCTTGTGCGGAGAAACTGGAACGACTCATCAGTGCAAACCCCTGCCCACTCCAGGAAAGGGCTCGAAAATGTCACGCTCGTGACCTTGCGGCCCATGCCGTCGACCAAGCCTTGCTGTCAATGACCCAGCCCACAACTTCAGGCTGCAAAACCACTCGCCAGGCCCGCCCGCAAGTGCCCCACCAGCGCCGTCACAGCCCGAGGCACATGGGGTGCATACGGCCGAATGGCGTAAATGGTTTCGGCAAATGCGCCAACAGGTCGCCAGTTGGGCAGCACGCGCACCAGCTTGCCTTGACGCAGAGCGGCTTGGGCGCTGAAGTCGGGCATGAGGGCGATGCCCGCGCCCGTGAGCGCAGCTTCGCGCAGGGCCTCGCTGTTGTTGGCGGCCAAATGGCCGGACACGGGCACGGTGATGCGCTCGCCCCCTTGCGGATCGCGGGGCTCGAAGGTCCAGGCGGGGGTGTCTTGCGAACGGGGGTAGTGCAGACAGTTGTGGCTTTGAAGGTCGGCGGGCGTTTGGGGCTCGCCCTGTTTGCGCAGATAGGCACGGGTGGCCACCAACACCGACTCGGTGGGGCACAGCGCCCAGGCCACATGGGTGTCGGGCGGTCGGGCGGTGTGTCGGATGGCCAAGTCAAACCCCTCGGTGGTCAGGGCACTCAAGCGATCCGACAGGTCGAGCTCAATGCGCACATCCGGGTAATTTTTGAGGAACTCGGCCAGCAAGGGCACCAGCTGCTGACGCGCAAATGCCACCGGGGCCGTCACCCGGACCAAGCCACCCGGTTGCTCGGCCAAATCCCGCACCTGGGCAAAGCTCTGCTCAATCTGCTCAAAAGAGGCACGGGTGTCGTCCACCAGCCGCTGCCCGGCTTCGGTCAGGCGCAGGCTGCGGGTGGTGCGCTGCACCAGGGTGACTTTGGCTGCCCGCTCGAGCTCGGCAATGCGCTGGCTCATGGCGGCCTTGCTCACGCCCAAGCGTGCGGCAGCGGCCGTGTAGCTGCCCTGCTGCGCCAGCACACTCAGCCAGTGCAGGTGGGTCCAGAGCGTGTTGATTTTTTGGTCTTCCATGCTTGTATTGTTCACTATTTTGAACAATCAATTCAGGCTTGGGTGCTTGTAGCAGACCAGCAGGCTGCCTACACTGGCAGACACAGACAAAGATGGCCAAGCGCCCACCTGTCCAAACCACCACAAACCCCTTCAGGAGACAAGCATGAGCATCACGAACATTGGTCATTACATTGGCGGCCAAGCCGCCGCAGGCGCTTCGGGCCGCAGCCAGCCCGTGACCAACCCCGCCACAGGCGCAGTGACCGGCAGCGTGGCCTTGGCCAACAGCGCCGAAGTGGCCAAAGCCGTGGCCGCTGCGCAAGCCGCCTTCCCCGCTTGGTCCGACACCCCGCCCCTGCGCCGCGCCCGCGTGATGTTCAAGTTTCTCGAACTGCTGAACCAGCACAAAGACGAGCTGGCCCACATGATCACTGCCGAGCACGGCAAGGTGTTCACCGACGCCCAAGGCGAAGTCTCGCGTGGCATCGACATCGTGGAATTTGCCACCGGCATTCCACAGCTGCTCAAGGGTGATTTCACCGACCAGGTCTCCACAGGCATCGACAACTGGACGCTGCGCCAGCCTTTGGGCGTGGTCGCGGGCATCACGCCCTTCAACTTCCCGGTCATGGTGCCCATGTGGATGTTCCCAGTCGCCATTGCAGCGGGCAACACCTTCATCTTGAAACCCAGCCCGACCGATCCAACACCGTCGCTGTTCATGGCCGAGCTGCTGAAAAAAGCCGGTCTGCCAGACGGTGTGTTCAACGTGGTGCAAGGCGACAAGGAAGCCGTGGACGCGTTGCTCGAGCACCCCGATGTCAAAGCCATCAGCTTTGTGGGCTCCACCCCGATTGCCAATTACATCTACGAAACCGGTGCCCACCACGGCAAGCGCGTGCAAGCCCTGGGCGGCGCGAAGAACCACCTGGTGGTCATGCCCGACGCGGACATCGACCAAACTGTGGACGCGCTGATCGGCGCAGGCTACGGCTCGGCAGGCGAGCGTTGCATGGCGATCTCGGTCGCTGTGCTGGTGGGCGATGTGGCAGACAAAATTTTGCCCAAGCTGATCGAACGCACCAAGGCCCTGCAAGTGCTCAACGGTGAAAACCTCGCTGCCGAAATGGGCCCCATCGTGACCGACGCGGCGCGTCAACGCATCAAGGGTTACATCGACGCGGGCGTGGCCGAAGGCGCACAGCTGCTGGTCGACGGCCGCGAATTTGACGGTGCGAAGGCCGGTGCCGGTTGCGAGCAAGGCTTTTGGCTTGGCGGCACCTTGTTTGACAACGTGACCACCGACATGAAGATCTACAAAGAGGAAATCTTTGGCCCGGTCTTGAGCTGCGTGCGCGTGCCCGACTTTGCGACTGCGGTGCAAATCATCAACGACCACGAATTCGGCAACGGCGTGAGCTGCTTCACCCGCGACGGCAACGTGGCGCGTGAGTTCTCACGTCGCATCCAGGTGGGCATGGTCGGCATCAACGTGCCGATCCCGGTGCCCATGGCTTGGCACGGCTTTGGTGGCTGGAAGCGTTCGCTGTTTGGCGACATGCACGCCTATGGCGAAGAAGGCGTTCGTTTCTACACCAAGCAAAAGTCGATCATGCAGCGCTGGCCTGAGAGCATTGGCAAGGGCGCTGAATTTGTGATGCCAACGGCCAAGTGAATTCCGTTTCAGGACTTTATGGGGATTTCCGCGAGGGCGACTGGCCGGGGCCTGCATGACTTTGTAGGAGCCCCGCCCTCGGGGCGATGGGCCCCATGCTGCGAGGATTCATCGCGGCGAGGGCCGCCGCTCCCACAGGGACATCTCGCTCCAACATTTTGTGCCTGATCTTTCAGGTCGGAGCTGATGCCACTGACCTACGAGAATCCACAGGCACAATCGACGGCAGAGGAGACAGGGTCAACCAATGAACGACAACACCTTTGACTACATCATCGTGGGCGGCGGCACCGCCGGCAGCCTGCTGGCCAACCGCTTGAGCGCCGACGCCAGCCGGCGCGTGCTGCTGATCGAGGCGGGCAAGAAGGACGATTACCACTGGGTGCACATCCCGGTGGGTTACCTGTACTGCATTGGCAACCCGCGCACCGACTGGTTGTACGAAACCGAACCGGCCCAAGGTCTGAACGGCCGCACCCTGCGCTACCCACGCGGCAAGGTGCTGGGCGGGTGCTCCAGCATCAACGGCATGATTTACATGCGCGGCCAGTCGCGTGACTACGACCAGTGGGCCGCCATGACAGGTGACGAGTCCTGGCGCTGGGACCAGGCTCTGCCTTACTTCAAGCTGCACGAAGACCACTACAAGGGCGCGAACGGATTTCATGGTGCCAAAGGCGCCAAGTCCGACCTGCTGGCCCCTGCCGATTTGCCTGAGGGGAGCTACCTGCACACCCTGCGCGGTCGCATCGCGGGTGGCGAGTGGCGCGTCGAAAAGCAGCGCTTGCGCTGGGACGTGCTCGACGCCTTTGCCCAAGCGGCGCAACAAGCAGGCATTCCGGCCACCGACGACTTCAACCGGGGCAACAACGAGGGCGTGAGCTATTTCGAGGTCAACCAAAAAGACGGTTGGCGTTGGAACACGGCCAAAGCCTTTTTGCGCCCCACCTGCTACGCCCGCCCTAACTTTGAGCTGTGGAACAAGGCTCAGGTCGCCAAGCTGATCTTAGAGACCCAAGCCGATGGCAGCCAGCGCTGCACGGGCGCACAGGTGTGGACAGGCACGGAGATGGTCGAGGTCAACGCCGCCCGTGAGGTGATTTTGAGTGCGGGCAGCATCGGCTCTGTGCAGATTTTGCAGCTCTCGGGCATCGGCCCCGCCGACTTGCTTCAAAGCAAAGGCATTGAGGTCAAGCACGAGCTGCCCGGCGTGGGTGCCAACCTGCAAGACCATTTGCAGATCCGCTCGGTCTACAAGGTCAAAGGCGCCAAGACCCTCAACACCATGGCGAACAATTTGTGGGGCAAGGCCATGATCGGGCTGGAGTACGCACTCAAGCGCACCGGCCCCATGAGCATGGCGCCCAGCCAGCTGGGGGCCTTCACCAAAAGTGACCCCTCGCAGTCGCACGCCAACATCCAGTACCACGTGCAACCTCTCAGCCTGGACGCTTTTGGTGAGCCGCTGCACAGCTTCCCGGCCATCACGGCCAGCGTGTGCAACCTGAATCCCACCAGCCGCGGCACGGTGCAGATCAAGAGCGCCCGCTTTGAAGATGCACCGGCCATTGCACCCAACTACCTCTCGACCGACGCCGATCGCAAGGTGGCCGCTGACAGCCTGCGCGTGACGCGCAGCATCATGGCGCAGCCCGCCATGGCGCCGTTCGCGCCCGAAGAGTTCAAGCCCGGCGTGCAGTACCAGACCGATGAAGAACTGGCCAAGCTGGCCGGGGACATCGCGAGCACCATCTTCCACCCGGTGGGCACCACCCGCATGGGGCGCGATGACGACACGATGGCGGTGGTCAATGCGCGGCTGCAGGTGCGCGGCGTGGCGGGCTTGCGCGTGGTCGATGCGGGCGTGATGCCCACCATCACCAGCGGCAACACCAACAGCCCGACGCTCATGATTGCGGAAAAAGCGGCGCAGTGGATTGCCGAGGACGCCACCCGAGGGCTTTGAAGCCGATCACGCCAGTTCGATGTCTGTTCAGCACAGGGAATACCCCCGAATGGGGAAATCCCTGATGAATTCAGGGCTCCGGGACGGCTACATTTCACCCACTCGATGCAAAGCAGTATGGGCATCCTGAGGGCCGAGGAGACAAATCGAACCCTAAGAATTCCAATACGACACAACATCCCTACGAGATGATTCATCAGGCGCCGCGCATGCGGCGCTTTTTTTTCGTCCGCTTCTGACGGTGTGACAGGGCGGCAGCACCGGCCCTGCCACAATCGCCCGCATGGAATTGCTGATTGTTTCGCTGGCCTCTTTGCTGGCCGGCTTGGTGGACGCGATTGTGGGCGGGGGCGGCTTGATCCTGGTGCCCGCTTTGTTTGCCACCTTCCCTCAAGCCCCTCCGGCCACGCTGTTTGGCACCAACAAAAGTGCGTCGATCTGGGGCACCGCTTTTGCCACCGCCCAGTACAGCCGCAAAGTGCAGATGCCCTGGCGCTCGCTCATGCCGGCTGCTGCTGCGGGCTTGGTGGGCTCCCTGGTGGGCGCGTGGGCCGTCACTCTGGTGGACCCTTCGCTGTTTCGCAAGGCTCTGCCCATCTTGCTGACCATGCTGCTGGTCTACACCCTGGCACGCAAGGACTTGGGGCGCACCCATGCGCCGCGCTTTGCCGGGGCGCAAGAGGCCTGGGTGGCCGCAGGCGTGGGCCTCGTGATCGGCTTTTACGACGGCTTTTTCGGACCGGGCACGGGCAGCTTTTTGGTGTTTGCCTATGTGCGGTTGCTGGGGTACGACTTTTTGAACGCATCGGCCTCGGCCAAGCTGGTCAATGTGGCCACCAACTTTGCAGCCCTGGTGCTGTTCGCGGTGCAGGGCCATGTGTGGTGGCATTTGGCCCTGGCCATGGCGGTGTCCAACATCGTGGGCAGCCTGATCGGCACGCGCCTGGCGCTCAAGCACGGCGCTGGCTTTGTGCGCCAAGTCTTCATCTTGGTGGTGCTGGCCTTGATCTTGAAGACGGCTTACGACACTTGGTTCAGGACTTTGTAGCCCAGCGCCGCAAGGCCCCGGCATACTGCGCCAGCGCCACTCCCAGCAAAATGACGCCAGCGCCGCCGATCTTGATCCAGGTGTAGTGCTCCCCCGACAGGGCCCACGCAAAAAGGCCCGCCACAGGCGGCATCAAATACATCAGGGGCGCTGTGCGTGCCACGCCGCGCACCGCATTGACCCAGCCCCAGCCCAACCAGCCGAAGAAGGCCGACACCACCACCGACCAGAACAAGCCGACGCCATCCCAAAGGTCCAGCGATGACCAAGGAACGTCGGCAACCGACGGCAGGCACCAGAGCATCACCGGGATGCTGCCCAGGATGGTGCTGTAGCCCATGGTCAGCACCGCGCCGCGCTTGTCGAACATCGGTTTGGCCGCCACGGTGTAATAAGAAAACAGGCTGGCGGCCACCAAGAGCACCAGATCACCCCCACCCGCACGCCATTGACCGCCGAGCAGCTTGTCGGACAGGAACATCAACACCCCGCCAAAGGCCAAGCCCACACCGAGCAGCTGCGCCACCGACAGTCGCTCCAGCCCCTGGTAGCGCAAGATCAGCAGGGTGAAAATCGGTCCACAGGCCAAGATGACCGAGCTCGAAAACGAGGTGGACCAGTACACCCCGTAGGTCACGATGCCCACATGCAGCGAATGCCCCACAAAGCCAAGCCAGGCCATGGCACGCAGATCGCTGCGCGGCAAAGGAGGCCACCACTGACCCAAACGCCAGCGGAACATCAGCAAAGCGCACACGGGCATGGTGAAGTAACGCGCCAGCAAAAAGCCATCAGGCGTCAAAAGGTGCAGCAGGTATTTCTGGAGCGTGAAATTGCCGCCCCAAATGACCACCAAAGCCAGCGCCGTGAACAAGGCCAGTCGCTGGTGGGGATGATCGGGGTGGCGATGGGGCATGCATGGATTGTGGTGCCAGCTGGCACCATCCCGTGTCTCGCTCGCAGCAAGAAGGCCACAGGGTCACGGTCAAGTGCCCCGGGCCGGGTCATGGCCTGAACCAAGACAGCAAACGCCTGGCCAACAAGGTGTGCTGGCCAGGCACGTGCCTCACTTCTTGCGGGCAGCGACAGCGGCTTCGGCTTCTTTCACCAGAGCAGGGCCCACGGTGTTTTTCCACTTCTCGTACACCGGACGGGTGGCTTTGACAAAGGCTTCGCGTTCCTCGGCGGAGAGCGATGTCACCGTCACGCCCATGGCGGCGATGTCCTTGAGCACGGGTTTGTCGGCTTCGACCAAACCTTTGCGGGCGATGGCAATTTCGGCTTTGCCTGCATCCACAGCGGCCTGGCGCACGATGGCCTGGTCAGCGGGTGTCCATGAAGCCCAGATGTCTTTGTTGACCACAAAGATCAGCGGATCGGCCACATAGCCCCAGGTGGTCACGAATTTCTGGCCCACGGTGTGCATTTTCAGCACGGTGAACAAAAACAACGGGTTTTCTTGGCCATCCACCGCACCGCTGGACAGCGCAGGCTGCGCGTCGGCCCAGCTCATTTGCGTGGGGTTGGCGCCCATGGCCGAGAACATGTCCGAGTAAATGGGCGAGCCCACGACGCGAATTTTCATGCCCTTCAAGTCGGCAGGCGACTTGATGGCGCGCTTGGAGTTGGTCAATTCCCGGAAGCCGTTTTCACCCCAGGCCAAAGGCACCACGCCCGACTTGTCCAGGGTCTGGAAAATCTTGGTGCCCACGCTGCCTTGCGTCAGCGCGTCGATGGCGGCGTAGTCGGGCATCAAAAAGGGCAGCGAGAACAGGTTCAGTTCCTTGACCTGAGGCGACCAGTTGATGGTCGAGCCCACAGCCATGTCGATCACGCCCTGGCGCAGCGCGCTGAATTCGCGGGTCTGATCGCCCTGGATCAGCGACACGCCGGGATACAGCTTGATGTTGATGCGCCCCTGGGTGCGCTCCTTGACCATGTCGGCCCACATCTTGCCGGCTTGTCCCCAAGGTGTGGGCGGGCCCAACACCAGTGACATGCGGTACTCGGCCTTGTAATCGGTGGCCACAGCAGGCGCGGTAAAAACGCTCAAACCAGCCGCTACAGCCAGCAGGCTGAGCAAATGACGACGAAGTTTCATGGTTGTCTCCTTGTTGAAAAAATGAACATCAATACCCCAGATGACGCGGCAGCCACAGGGCCAGTTCAGGCCATGCGATGACGGCCAACATGACCAGGAACATCGAAAACAGCATCCAGCCTACCCAGCGCACGGTTTCTTCCATGCGCACACCTGCAATGCGGCAAGACACCATCAGGTTCACGGCCAGCGGCGGCGTGAACTGGCCCAGCGCCACTTTGAGCGTGAGGATCACGCCAAACCAGACCGGGTCCCATTTGTAAAACTGCACGATGGGCCACAAGAGCGGCACAAAAATCAAGAAGATCGACACGCCATCGAGGAACATGCCCACCGTGATCAGCATCAAGATGAGCAGCGCCAGCACGCCGTATTCGCCCAGGCCCGAGTTGACGATGGCGTTCGTCACAGGGTCAATCACCCCCAGCGTCGACAACGAAAAGGCAAAAATGCCCGCCAGCGACACCACCAACAAAATCACGGCCGACAACTCGCCCGACTCTCGCAAGATGACAAACAGGTCGCGCACCTTGATCGTGCGGTAAATCACCATGCCCACAAACAGGCCATAAAACACCGCCACGACCGCCGCCTCGGTCGGCGTGAACCAGCCGGCGCGCATACCGCCCAAAATCAAGACCGGCGCGGCCAGGCCCCAGGTGGCTTCTACAAAACTTTTCCACAACTCAGGACGCGGCAAGCTCGCCTCAAGCGCACCCATCTTGTGCTTGCGGGCCATCCACACGGTGGGCACGATCAGGGCGATGCCCGCCAAAATGCCCGGAATCATGCCCGCTGCAAACAGCGCAGGCACCGAGGCACCGGGCACCAGCACCGAATACACGATGAAGGCCACCGAAGGCGGAATCAAAATATCAGTGGCCGCTGCCGCACCGACCACGCTGGCCGAAAACGCTGCGGGGTAACCCGCCCGCGACATGGCGGCGATCATCACCGCACCCACGGCAGCCGCGTTGGCCGGGCCAGAGCCGGAAATGCCACCCAAAAACATGGCCACCACAATCGCCACCAAAGGCAGCATGCCAGGGCCACGGCCCACGATGGCCACGGCAAAATTGACCAGTCGCAGCGCCACGCCCGACCGGTCAAAGATAGAGCCCACCAGCACAAACATCGGGATGGCCAGCAGCGGGTACTTGCCCAGGCCGGCATAAAAGTTTTGCGGCACGGCCAGCAGGCCAAACCATTGCGCGTCCGAGTTGGCCAAGGCAATGCAGGCGGCCCCCGCCAAACCCAAAGCGGCGCCAATGGGCACGCCCATCAGCATCATGACCACAAAGGCCACAAACAGGAGGGTGGGAATCATGGCTGGCGACCCCGACGGATGAACAGCCCCAAAGCGCGACCGGCAATGGCCACCGACAAGACCGGCAGCCAGATCGTGTACCACCACTGCGGCACGCCAATGCCCGGCGAGGTTTCACCAAAACGGAAATCGTCCCAAACCACGCGCACGCTGAGCACAGCGATCAACGCAAACAGCACAAACACCATCAAAGCACCAAAGCGGGCCAGCGCCCGCTGGCGTTTTTCAGAGCCGCTGTCGGCAAAATATTCAATCCGGATTTGCCGGTTGCGCGCCACCGATGCCGAGCCCGCCACCAAGGCCAGCACAATCATCAAAAACACCGAAAACTCTTCCGTCCAGGCAAAGGACTGGTCGGTGAAATAGCGCACCAACACGTTTGCAAACGTGATGAGCGAAAGCAACCCCATCACGATGACCGTGAGCCAATCTTCGATTTTCAGAGGAACGGCGGTTTCTTCATCGGGTTCAGCAGCAGCCACATCAGGTGGCTCTTGCTCGTGCAAATGGGTCATAGGTCTCAAGCCAAATTTAAAATTCACTTTACCATGGCGATCTTGGTCACAAATCTCTCGAACAAGCCCCAAAGCGCACCGGGGACACAGGGATTACCCCAAGAAAAAGCCCACCGCGTGCAGGTGCCACTTGATCGCAAACAAGCGGCAACCGCCTCAACGTTTTAGCGGCTTGAGACAGTCCTGCGCTGCAGCCACGATCTGCTCAACCGACACCCGGGCCACCGCTTCCAGCACGGGGGCGTAGCCCACCGGGATGCGGGGTGCCCCAAGGCGTTTGACGCGCACGCCCAGGGTTTCGGCCACGGTGGCGGCGATTTCGGCGCCAAAGCCTGCGGCCTGAATGGCTTCGTGCACCACCAACAAATGGCCTGTTTTGGCCGCAGAGTTGAGCACCGTTTCCCGGTCCCAAGGCCACAGGGTGCGCAAATCGATCAGCTCGACCTGCACACCCAAAGCCGTCAATTGATCGCATGCCGTTTGGCACACCTGCACCTGACGGCTCCAGCTGACCACCGTCAGGTGAACACCCGGACGCAGCACAGCCGCTTTGCCTAAAGGCACCTGCACGCTTTCGTCCACCGGCCCTTGAAGGCCCCACAGCGTCTTGTGTTCCATGTAGACCACCGGATCACCGCATTGCATGGCCGCGCGTAACAAGGAATAGTTGTCTTGCACCGAGCCCGGGCACACCACCACCAAGCCGGGCATGTGGGCAAACCAGGCTTCGAGGGACTGCGAGTGCTGTGCCGCAGAGGCATCCCAGATGCCAATGGGCATGCGGGCCACCAAGGGCACACGGCCTTGGCCACCAAACATGTAACGGTTTTTGGCAGCCTGGTTGATGATTTCGTCCATGCCGCACAGGGCAAAGTCGACCACGCGCATCTCCACCACCGGGCGCATGCCTGCCAGCGCCATGCCCACGCCGCCGCCCATGATGGCCGCTTCGCTGATCGGCGTGTCGATGACACGGTGCGTGCCAAAAGTCTGCTGCAAGCCTTTGTACTGGCCAAAAATACCGCCCCGGCCCACGTCTTCGCCCATCACCACCACGCGCTCGTCGGCTTCCATTTCGCGTTGCACGGCCAGCACGGCAGCCTGGCTGTAACTCATCGTGTTCAAAACCATTGACCTTCTCCTGTGGTCTGGATGTCGGTGTAGGCCGCTGTCAGATCGGGCCAAGGCGCCTGGTCCGCGGCCTGCATGGCCGCCCGCACTTCGGCTTGGGCTTGCTGGTCCAGCTGGTCGCAAGCGGCATCGGTGCTGCCCAGCGCCAACAGGGCGCGGCGGGCGTTCTGGATCGGATCGTTTTTCAGGGCTTCTTCGACTTCACTGGGGTCACGGTACGCGGCCAGGTCCACCGACACATGGCCTTTGACGCGGTAAGTGCTGGCATGCAGCAGACGCGGCCCCTGGCCTGCGCGAATGGTTTGCACCAGCTCGGCTGCTTTTTCGTGAACTGCCCACACATCGTTGCCGTCGACCGGGTGCGCCGCAATGCCCAGGCTTTCGCTGCGCGCCGAGGCCCCAAGGCCTGCAATCATCGGGCCGCTGGCGGTGGTAGCGCTCCAGCGGTTGTCTTCACACACAAAAAGCACCGGCAACTGATGCACCTGCGCCCAGTTGAGGGCTTCCAGAAATGGCCCCCGGTTGGTGGCGCCATCACCAAAAAAGCAGACGGTGATGTCGCGGCGACCCTGCAATTTCTGGGCGTGTGCAGCGCCCACGGCAATGGGCAGCCCGGCCGCCACCACGCCGTTGGCCCCCAGCATGCCGACCGAAAAATCGGCAATGTGCATCGAGCCGCCTTTGCCCCCGTTAAAACCTGTGGCCTTGCCGTACAGCTCGCACATCATGCGGCCCAGGTCCGCCCCTTTGGCCAAGGTGTGGCCATGACCACGGTGGGTGGATGTCAGGTAGTCGCTGGGGCTGAGGTGGGCGCACACGCCAGCGGCCACCGCTTCTTGCCCGGTGGACAGGTGCAAGGGGCCGCGCACTTTGGCGCTGCCGTCGGCGGTTTTGTTGTAGGCGCTGACACCGCCCTGGCTCAGGATTTCGGCGGCATTTTCAAACGCCCGAATGCGGGCCATGCACAGGTACAAAGCGGCCAACGTAGCTTGGGAGGAAGGATCGGGCAATCGAAGTCTCCTGTCGTGAAGAAGCCCCGGAAAACAGCTTCCCCCAAGGCATTGCCACTCTAATGACATTCAGCGTCTGCGACTGCACGCAGGTGACAGGGCCAGTTGGACTTTTTGATGGGTCCTCAGACCACCACCACGGGCACGCGCGAGGCCAACGCGCACATGAGCTCGTAACCCACCGTGCCTGCGGCTTGGGCCACCTCGTCGATCGACAGCGTGGCCCCGTTGGCCGCCTGCCCCCACAAAGTGGCGGTGCTGCCCAACCCGGCTTGCGGCAGACCGCTCAGGTCCACCACCAGCATGTCCATGCTCACGCGGCCCAGGGTGCGGCTGCGCACCCCGTCCACCAGCACAGGCGTGCCAGTGGGGCAGCTGCGCGGGTAACCGTCGGCATAACCACACGCCACCACGCCCATGCGCATGGCTTGCTCGGCCACGAACTGCGAGCCGTACCCCACGCTGTCACCGGGCTGCAAATGCTGCACCGCGATGATGCGGGCAGACAAGCTCATGGCCGGCTGCAGGCCCCAGTCTTGGGCACTCTGGGCAGGGAAATCGGGTGAGCTGCCATAAAGCGCAATGCCCGGGCGCACCCAATCGGCCTTGGCGGCAGCGTCACTGCCAAAGCGCAAAGTGGCTGCGCTGTTGGACAGGCTGCGCTCACCGGGCAGATCACGGGTGGCTTCTTCGAAGCGGGCCACCTGCGCGGCGATGCCCAGGGGGCCATCGGCGTCGCTGAAGTGCGTGAGCATCGAAATTTCGTCCACCTGCGGCAAAGCGTTCAAGCGGGTCCAAGCGGCACGGTAGCGTCCGGGCGCAAAACCCAGCCGATTCATGCCCGAGTTCATCTTGAGGAACACCCGGTGCGGCTCGTGCGTCTTGTGCAGCGCCAGCATGTCGATCTGTTCATCGCAATGCACCGTGTGCCACAGGCCCAGACGCGAGCACAGCTCCAAGTCACGCGTTTCAAACACCCCCTCGAGCAACCAAATCGGCCCGCGCCAGCCCAGCGCTCTTATCCGAGAAGCCTCGTCCAGATCCAGCAGCGCAAAGCCGTCTGCGGCGCGCAAGCTGTCAAACACCCGTTCAATGCCATGCCCGTAGGCATTGGCCTTGACCACGGCCCAAATCTGCGCGTCGGGTGCGGCATGGCGGGCTCTTGCCAGGTTGTGGCGCAGAGCGCCAAGATGGATGGTGGCCTGGATAGGACGGGGCATGGCGCTTGCATAGAAGAATGACGCGACAAGTGTGCCAGCAAATGCGTCGCCACACTTGTCAACAAGTGCACAAATTCCGCGTGCATCAGGCCCTTACCGGCTTTCGGTGAGGGCTTTCAAATGCTTTACACTGACCCGCGGCTGCCTCCAAAGCGCTACCCGCTCCCTACCCCCTGCGTTCAGGCACGATTTAGCGATTCATGGCATTTTTCCAGTTTCTGATGCCCATCTTCACCGAGTACGGTTACCTGGCCGTGTTCTCGATGCTGTTGGTTTGCGGCTTTGGTATTCCTGTTCCCGAAGATGTGACCTTGGTCACGGGCGGTGTGATCGCAGGCATGGGCCACGCCGACGTGCACACCATGTTTGCGGTGGGCATGGCGGGCGTGTTGATCGGTGACGGACTGATGTTCACCATGGGGCGGCTGTATGGCCCGCGCATCGTCAAGCTGCCGGGTTTCCGGCGCATCCTGACTCCTGAGCGTTTTGCCAGCGCGCAAGACGCCTTTCATAAATACGGCAAATGGGTCATGTTTGTGGCCCGTTTTCTGCCGGGCTTGCGCACCCCGGTCTTTTTCTCGGCCGGCATGAGCCACCGCGTGAGCTTTGCCACCTGGTTTTTGATGGACGGCATTGCCGCCCTCATCAGCGTGCCGATCTGGGTTTATCTGGGTTACTTTGGTGCGCAAAACTGGGACTGGATGTTTGGCGTGCTGCGCCAATTCCAGCACGGCATCTTTGCACTGCTGGGCATCGGCGCGGCTTGGCTGGCCTGGCGCTGGTGGAAAAAACGCCCATCGGCGGCCCCCACCGATTTGCCCTGAACCGCACAGGCACTGGCCGCATGGCCCATTCTTCTGCACTCTCTCCCAAAAGCTTGGCCGTCGCCGGGCTGCTGCTCAATGCCTTTGTCTGGGGCGTTTGCTGGTGGCCGTTCAAGCAACTGGAGGCACTGGGTCTGCACCCGTTGTGGGCCACGGCGCTGGTGTATGCCTTCGTTTTTGTGTCCATCGCCTTGTCGCTCTGGCGCAGCGGGCGGCTGCTAAGCTGGCGCGCGCACCCCGGCCTGTGGTGGCTGCTGCTGGCCTCAGGCCTGACCAATGTGGGCTTCAACTGGGCCGTAACGGTGGGCGATGTGGTGCGCGTGGTGCTGCTCTTTTACCTCATGCCCGCTTGGTCGGTGCTGGTGGCTTGGCTGCTGCTGGGCGACAAACCCCGACCCATGGCCCTGCTGCGTTTGGCGCTGGCGCTGGTGGGCCTGGTGATCGTACTCAAGACGCCCGAGACACCCTGGCCCGTGCCCGAGAGCCTGGCCGATGTGCTGGCACTGGCCAGCGGCTTGACCTTTGCCGTCACAAACGCGCTGCTGCTGAAGTTGAAAGACACCCCCGGCTCATCGCGCACGCTGGCCATGTTTGGCGGCGGCGCGGTCATGGCCACGCTGGCCGCGCTGCTGGGCCTGGCCACGGGGGTGGTCAGTACCGGACAAGCACCAACATGGACCTGGCTGCCTTTGATCGCTCTGCTGGGCACTTCCTTCTTGCTGGGCAATCTGGCGCTGCAATACGGTGCCGCCCGGCTGGCTGCCCACACCACCGCGCTGGTCATGTTGTCCGAGGTCCTGTTCGCCAGCGTGTCTTCCGTCATACTGGGTGCATCCCAATGGGAAAGCCGCACCCTCTGGGGCGGCGCGCTGATCTTGCTGGCTGCACTGCTGTCGGTGGTCGGCTACTCGCGACACGACTGAACCATGCGCCTGTGCAAGGCGTTTTCACTGGAGCAAAACATGAGCATTTATGACTTCGAAGCGCTGGGCATCGACGGCCAAGCTGTGGCCCTGAGCCAATACAAGGGCCAGGTGATGCTGATCGTCAACACCGCCAGCGCCTGCGGTTTCACCCCCCAATTCACCGGACTGGAAAAGCTGCATCAGCAATACGGCGGCCGAGGCTTGGCCGTGATCGGCTTTCCGTGCAACCAGTTCGCGAGCCAAGACCCTGGCGACGATGCGCAGATCGCCAACTTCTGCCAGAAAAACTACGGCGTCAACTTCCAGATGATGAGCAAAATCAAGGTCAATGGTGATGGCGCGCATCCGTTGTACCAATGGCTCACGGCCGAGGCCCCGGGCATCCTTGGCAGCAAGGCCATCAAGTGGAATTTCACCAAATTTTTGATTGGCAAAGACGGTCACGTGGTCAAGCGCTACGCGCCGCAAGACGCGCCAGAGAAAATCGCCAAGGACATTGAGGCGGCGCTGGCCGCCTGAAATCAGCCAGCGGCTTGACGCCGCTGCTCGCTCAAATGCGCCCCGTCCAGATACTGCGCCAGCAGATCGATGTCCGCATCACGCACGCGCAGGCTTTGGAACACCGCTTTCCATTGCGCCACCTGGCGCGCGATCTCGCTCACTGTTTGTCGAGCGATGGCATCGGACAAGCCAAAAGCCCGTGCCTCTGACAATGCGTTGGCGATACTGGCCTCATGGCCCTGCGCACCCACGCGCATTTGCTGATAGCCCAGACCTTGAACAGCGGGCAGCACATCAAAGGCGGGCGCCAGTGCATGAAAACCATCAACACCACGCACCAATGCGTGGTTTTTTTCATGGTCATCGGTGTTGTCGATCAAGATGTTGAACACCATGCGGCGAAACAACTCGTGCTGCTGTGCACGCACTTGGTCAGGATGGCCCAAACGGCGAATGAGTTGGGCCAACTCGGGGTAGCCCATGGCTTCGCCGGCTGCGCGCAAAGCCACATGGGCAGACAACACATGCAAGCGCTTGTCGCTCTCGCGGTCAAAGCGTTTAATGGCCACCGCATGGCCCTGCGGCAAAGGCAGCGCACGGGTGTCTGCTGCTTGGATGCCACAGCGCCGGGCCAACACCATGCTGGCGTGCTCGATCAACGGCGAATCCAGTTCACCCCCTTCTGAGAACTTGACCACCCAGGACGCCCCATCCATCTGCATCAATGACTTGGGCCGAGCGCCACCCATGCTCACGCCGGGCTGCAACAAGCGGCGTTGCTGCTCGTTGATGGCCTCTCCGGCCATGACATGCTGCACGGCCTGGTGCATGTCCACCAACCCATCGAACGTGGGCATGGCTGCCGTGGTGGCAGGCACATAAGCATTTGCTTGCAGCGATACGCCCAAAGCCCCAAAACGGTCATCGCCTGCTAAGTACAAATACTCCAGCAATGACAAGCGAACTGGCCGCTCGATCAGGCGGATGACGCGTTCACCCCACTGGTCAGGACGGGCATCGTCCACCGCGCCCATGGCCGTGTCCCGCTCAACAGGCACCTGCAACCCTGCATGCAAAGGCAGGTCTTCGCTCAAGGCCAAACCCTGCGGTGAAGCCATCCATGCGGGGTCGTAACTCAAGGCCACTTTGCGGCGCTGGTCTTGCAAGCTGAGGGTGCCAATGCGTTGCGGTGCAAGGGGATTGGCCAGCCACCACAGGCTCATGCTGTCTTGCGCTTGATAGGGGCTGTTCACAGCGCCGACTCCGGTTTGCGCGACAGACGTCGGCTGCGCTGACGCACCGCCTCAATGTCCTGCTCCAGCGCATTGAGGTCTTGCGCCGGAGCAGCCACCTCGGGCAGTGCGGCGTGGCGGCCCATGAGCCACAGTGCAGTGGCATACACGCCCATACCGACCGAAGGGTCGCCCTTCTCCATGCGCATGAGTGTGGGCACCGACACCGCCATGCGGCTGGCCCAAGCACGCAGACTTTCCTTGCGGCGCTGACGCGCCAGCGCCAGGTTTTCGCCCAAGTCCCTCAGGGCTTTGGCGGCTGAGGCTGGCAGTTGGTCTGCAGCAAGAGAAGGTTTTGGCATAACACAAACTTTAACAGAATTTGAATTCTGTGTCTTTTTGCGAAACTACAGTGTGTCGCTGATCGCCTCGTCCAGCAACTCCACCCAATGCCGCACGGGCAGGCCGCTGCCGCTTTGCAGGTGGGTGATGCAGCCGATGTTGGCGCTGATCACGCCTTGCGGCTCCAGCGCGTTCAGGTGGCCCAGCTTGCGGTCGCGCAGTTGTTTGGACAAATCTGGGTTGAGCACGCTGTAAGTGCCTGCCGAGCCGCAGCACAGGTGCGACTCGTTGGCGGTGACCTTGATATGGAAGCCCAGATCGCCCAGGTGCTTTTCAACGCCGCCTTTGAGCTGCTGGCCGTGTTGCAAGGTGCAAGGCGGGTGGTAGGCCTGCAGTCCTGCAGCTTGCATGGCCTCGGGTTTCAGCTTGTCCTTGAGCAGGGGCACCAGCTCGGGCAGCAGCTCGCTCAGGTCGCGCGTCAGCGCGCCGATGCGGGCGGCTTTATCGGCGTACTGCGGGTCATCTTTGAGCACATGGCCATAGTCCTTGACCATGACGCCGCAGCCCGAGGCGTTCATCACGATGGCTTCGACCTCGCCGCTTTCGACCAACGGCCACCATGCGTCGATGTTGGCGCGCATGTGGTCTTTGCCACCGCCTTGGTCGTTCAAGTGGAACTTGAGCGCGCCGCAGCAACCGGCCTTGGGGGCCGTCACGGCCTGGATGCCTGCGGCATCGAGCACGCGGGCCGTGGCGGTGTTGATGTTGGGGCTCATGCTGGGCTGCACGCAGCCTTCGAGCATCAGCACTTTGCGGGCATGCGTGCGGGTGGGCCAGGCGCCCGCATCTTGAGGTGCGGGCACTTTGGCTTTGAGGCTTTCGGGCAGCAGGCCGCGCACCCTCTGGCCCATCTTCATGGCGGGGGCAAACAGGGGCGACGGCAGGCCTTCTTTGAGCGCCCAGCGCAGCATCTTTTCACCCACAGGACGCTCGACCTTGGCGTCCACCAGCTTGCGGCCGATGTCCACGAGGTGGCCGTATTGCACGCCGCTCGGGCAAGTGCTTTCGCAGTTGCGGCAGGTCAGGCACCGGTCCAGGTGCATCTGGGTTTTGCGGGTGGGCGTTTGGCCTTCGAGCACCTGCTTCATCAGGTAGATGCGGCCACGCGGGCCGTCGAGCTCGTCGCCCAGCAGTTGGTAAGTGGGGCAGGTGGCGGTGCAAAAGCCGCAGTGCACGCACTTGCGCAAAATGGCTTCGGCTTCTAGGCCTTCGGGGGTGTTTTGGTACTCGGGGGCGAGGTGGGTTTGCATGTCGGTCGTCCCGGCTCAGAAGGCATGGATGTTCGCGTGCAGCCGCCCGGTGGCGAACACGCCTTGCGGGTCAAACTGCTGCTGCAACTGTTGTTGGATGCGCTGCTGCACCGCGTCCAAGGGCGTGTGCACACCGACCGATTTGTCGGCCTCGCCGTGCAGTGCACTGGTGCGGAACAATGTGGCGTGGCCGTTCACCGCTTGCGCGGCCTGCCGAATGGCTTGGGCCGCCGAAGCCGGGGCCCACACCCAGCGCTGGGCGCCCTGCCACTCAATGTAAATGGCGTAAGGCAAATCCAACACCGGGGCCGTTTGCGGCACCGACATGCGCCACAGACAGGCGTCGGGGCTGGGCGGCTGAAAAAACTGCAAGGTTTGCTCGCCGCTGGCGCGCCAGTCCTTGGCCGCTTCGGCGTTGTCCATGCACTGCACCTGCGCGCCCAGCGCCTGAACATCGGCGCTCATGCGGGTGATGGCCGAGTTCACGGCCGCCACCGCGCCGCGCAGGCGCACAAACAAATAGTCGGCCTCGGGCTGCGCCGTGGTGTCGCGCACCCAAGCGCTGGCATTCAAA
Organism: uncultured Burkholderiales bacterium; assembly: GCA_903822825.1. Taxonomy (GTDB): domain Bacteria; phylum Pseudomonadota; class Gammaproteobacteria; order Burkholderiales; family Burkholderiaceae_C; genus Limnohabitans_A. The sequence goes on from CAIJQQ010000060.1 coordinate 27,613, forward strand.
GGCAAAGGCTGCCCGCCCCAACGGTGCAACAAATCCAAAGCGGTCTTTTGCGGCAAACCAGCGCACATGAGCGTGGCTTCGGCCGGGGCCACGGGCAAGACCTTGAGGCTGACCTCGGTGATCACGCCCAGCGTGCCCCAGCTGCCCGCCATGAGGCGGCTGACGTCGTAGCCGGCCACGTTTTTCATGACCTGGCCGCCAAAGGTGAGGTCTTCGCCTTTGCCGTTGATGAAGCGGGCGCCCAGCACGTAGTCGCGCACAGCCCCCGACGTGGCACGGGCTGGGCCACTCAGGCCAGCGGCCACCATGCCACCCACAGTGGCACCATTTTCCGAACCCTGGGCAAAGTGCGGCGGCTCAAACGCCAGGCACTGGCCTTTGGCAGCGAGCGCGGTTTCGAGTTCGACCAGCGGCGTGCCGCCGCGCACCGTCACGACCAGCTCGCTCGGCTCGTAGCTGATGATGCCGCTGTAAGCCCGGGTGTCGAGCACCTCGGCGTTGCGGCTTTGGCCCCAAAAGTCTTTGGTGCCACCGCCGCGCAGGCGAAGCAAACGGCCGTCGGCTGAGGCCGCGCGCACGGCTTCGATCAATGAATTGAGTTGAGCGTCCATGGACAAGGATGGTAACGCCCCGTCCTAGGGGACCGTGTGAATCTTTTGAACGATGAGGTTGTCGGAAATTGAGGCCATCAAAGCACCACAAGGTGCTCAGAGGTGGCACCGCGCACAGCACTGATCGGAATGCGTTGGTCGAGCGTCACCAGTCTTCCTTGGTTTTTGACGGCCAAAGCCAAAAGGTACAAATCCGTCAATTGCCTTGCGCTGTGAATGTGCGCATGTTGAAACAGCAGCGGGTCCAAGAGGCTGATTTCATCGGACCAAAATGCGTGATGCGCCGTTCTCGTGGAGTTTTGCAACATGCCGACCAGCATGGGCAGGGCTTGAGGGCTGCTGTAGCCGGGTTGGCCCATGATGCGGAGACACCCATTTTGGGTCAATGCGCAGGTGGCCCAGCCATTTTGAATGTGGTCTTCAAACCATTGGGCCGCACGCAGATGGTGAACATGGTCTCGATCATGCAAGGCAATCAGCACATTGACGTCAAACAGCGCACGCATCAAACACCCTCTGCATCGCGCAAACGTTCTATCAACTCATTGCTGATGACCGCACCCCTTGAGGGCAAGGGCTGAATGCCGTATTGAGCCAAGCGTTCTGAGACCTGCGGCACGGCTTGAACCGTTTGCGGCGGGTAAGCCCCCACTGCAAATGCTTTGCGCGCCAAGTCGCTGATGACTTGTCCAATCGACTTTTTCTCTCTTTGTGCAATCTCTTTGGCTGCAAAGAGCACATCGTCCGCAATGTCCAGGGTGGTTCGCATTTCATCCCCCAATTTTTGATGTTTGATGCTATCACATCAAACATCCATCCGGCTTGATCTCTGCGCTGGTGAGGTAGGTGAATGGGCTACGATCCAACTGAACTCAGACGTTACGGAATTAAAAGAGCAGTTTCAGCCCCACCCAAACCCATTCCCCTGCACCCCCGCCACTTCCACCCGCATCGCCCACACGCAGCCTGAGCCGGGGTACTGCGCCAGCTCGGCCTGGCTGCGCCCATGGCGGGCGGTGGTGATGAACAAGGTTTTGAGGTCTGGCCCGCCAAAGCAGGGCATGGTGGGGCACAGTGCCGGGGTGGGCACTTCGGCCAGCACCTCCCCCTTTGGCGAAATGCGCAGCAAGCGCCCGCCTTCGTATTGGGCGGACCAGTAGCAGCCCTCGGCGTCCACGGACGCCCCGTCTGGCCGGCCGCCATAGGGCGCAGCGCTGCCCCAGGCCCAGCCTGCGGGTTTGGGTGCAGCCTGATAGAACACACGGGGGTGGCTGAGTTGGCCGCTGGCGGCGTCAAAGTCGAAAGCGCGAACCTGGTGCGCGGCGGTGTCGGCCCAATACGCGGTGCGGCCGTCAGGTGACCAGGCGAGGCCATTGGCGGTGGTCACGCCGCCTTGCATGGGGTGCAGACCTTGGCCATCTTGCATGTAAAGAACACCCAGCGCCTGGTCTTTGGGCTCGTACAGGCTGCCGGCCCAGAACCGACCTTGCGCGTCGCACTTGCCGTCGTTGAAACGCTGTTTGGCGGTGTCATAAGGTGCTGGGGCCAGTAACTGCAAAGGGCCACGCCAGGTGCGGGCCAAGTAAATACCGCTGCGCAGCGCCAGCACCAGGCCACCGCTTTGTCCATCCCCTTGCCCATCCATTTGTACGGGGGCAATGCAGCCGGGCTCTTCTTCAAGCGGCCAGTATTCGACGGCGCTTTGGGCCTGCAGGTCATCTACCGCCACACGCGCCAAGCGGCGCCCCGGAATGTCCACCCAATACAGACGCTGCTCCTGGGCATGCCAAAAAGGCGATTCGCTCAGGCCGTCGGGGTCGGTGGTCAGGGTTTGCCAAGTGAAGTCCGGAATCCGAGTCATGGGCGCACTTTGTCTTTGTTGATTGTCCATTTTGCCCGGTCATGTGCCGCTGATGTGCCCGGGCGCCTGGGAAGTGACAGCCCCCCGGATGTTCGGGGGCACACAGAACGTGTTGGCCGCAGTCCATAAGAAATATGAAAAATGTCTAATTTGAGTAATACCAATAACAAAATGTGGATTGTCAGGGTTTACGTGAATTCAAAAAGGCCAAGCTTGAGGCAATCTGTCGTCTGTTTTTGTTCATAACAACACCGCTTTGAGGAGCACTTGATGAGCGTGAATTTCCAAGTCAATGGCAAGCCTGCCCAGGCCACTGCCGAAACCGACACCCCCCTGTTGTGGGTGCTGCGTGATGAGCTGGGCATGACCGGCACCAAATTTGGCTGCGGCGCTGCCCTGTGTGGTGCGTGCACTGTGCATGTCAACGGTGAAGCTGTGCGCTCTTGCCAGACTCCTGTGAGCGCTGTGGCTGGTAAAAAAGTGGCGACTGTGGAAGGTTTGTCCAAGGACAACACCCACCCCCTTCAAGTGGCTTGGATCAAGCACGATGTGCCACAGTGCGGCTACTGCCAGTCGGGTCAGCTGATGAGTGCCTCGGCCCTGCTGGCCAAGAACAAAAACCCCAGCGACACAGACATCGACAACGCCATGAGCGGCAACGTCTGCCGCTGCGGCACCTACCCCCGTATCCGCGCTGCCATCAAAGATGCAGCCGCCATGATGCGCAAAGCCTGAAACCGCGGAGACAAGACATGATCCATACCCCAACCTCCCGCCGCTCTTTCCTCAAAACCAGTGCAGCTGCCTCTGGCGGCTTGCTCATGGCCCTGAATTTGCCAGGCACGCTGGGCCAAGCGATGGCCGCTGGCACAGTGAGCACGCCCAACGCCTGGGTGCACATTGCCGACGACAACACCATCTCCATTTTGGTGGCCCACTCCGAGATGGGCCAAGGCGTCTACACGTCCATGCCCATGCTGGTGGCTGAAGAACTGAATGTGGAGATGAACCAGATCAAGGTCATCAACGCACCACCAGGCGCAGCCTACGTGAACGCCCTGCTGGGTGCACAAATCACCGGCGGCTCGACGTCGGTGCGCGCCGGTTTTGACAAGCTGCGCATCGCAGGCGCACAAGTGCGCGAGATGCTGGTGGCGGCTGCCGCTGCCCAATGGGGCGTGGACGCCAGCCAGCTCAAGGCAGACAAGGGTGTCGTCACCGGCCCGGGCGGCAAGAAAGCCACTTATGGCTCTTTGGCCGCTGCCGCTTCCAAGCTGCCTGTGCCAGAGAAACCCGCCATCAAAGACCCCAAAGACTTCCGCATCGTGGGCAAGCGCACCAAGCGCCTTGACACACCCGCCAAGACCAACGGCACGGCCGAGTTTGGCATCGACGTGGTGCTGCCCGGCATGGTTTATGCCACTGTGCAGCAGTGCCCTGTGATCGGCGGCAAGGTCAAGAGCTTTGACGGCGCGCAAGCCAAAGGCATGCCCGGCGTTCAAGCTGTGGTGCAAATCAGCGACGGTGTGGCCGTGGTGGCCGACACCTGGTGGCGCGCCAAGAAAGCCATGGAAACCGTCAAAGTCCAGTGGGACGAAGGCGCCGTGGCCGCACTGAGCGACACCTCGATCATCGACGGCACACGCCAAGCTTTGAGCAGCGGCAAAGTCATCGAGATCACCAAGCCTGTGGGCAATGTGGCCGCAGCCCTCAAGGGCGCCGCCAAAGTGGTGCAGGCCGAGTACGTCTCGCCCATGCAATCGCACTCGCCGCTGGAGCCAATGAACTTCACCGCCCATGTGCAGGGCGACAAGGTGCTGTTGATTGGCCCAACCCAGTTCCAGCAAGGTGCCCAAGGCGCTGTGGCCGGGGCTTTGGGCGTCAAGCCCGAAAACATCACCCTGAAGACCACCTTCCTGGGTGGCGGCTTCGGTCGCCGTCTGGAACTGGACTTCATCGTTCAAGCCGCTGAAATCTCCAAAGCCGTCAACAAGCCCGTCAAGTTGCTGTGGACGCGCGAAGAAGACATGACGCATGACTACTACCGCCCTGCAGGCGTCAACCAGCTGCAAGCTGGTTTGGACGCCAACGGGATGCCTGTGGCCATGCACTTCAAGGTGTCTTCGCAATCGGTCACTCAACGCGCTTTTGGTCTGCCCAAAGATACCCTGGACCCTTTCATGGCCGAAGCGGCCGTGACCGGCTACAACATCCCCAACACGCAGCACGACCTGATCATCCACGACAGCGGTTTCCGTGTGGGTTATTGGCGCGCCGTGAGCCACAGCATGAACGCTTTTGCCAACGAAAGCTTCATCGACGAGTTGGCCAAAGCTGCAGGTCAAGACCCTTACGCCTACCGCATGAAAATGCTCGACGGCAAGCCCCGCTTTGCCAACGTGCTCAAACTGGCCGCTGAAAAAGCCGGCTGGGGCAAGCCCGTGGCCGCGGGCCGCGCGCGTGGCATTGCCTTGATGGAAGGGTACGACAGCTACTTGGCTCAAGTGGCCGAAGTCAGTCTGGACAAAGACGGCAGCGTGCGCGTGCACAAAGTCACCGTGGCCGCTGACGTGGGCCACATGGTCAACCCCGACACCGTTGAGGCCCAACTGCAGTCAAGCATCGTGTTCGGTGTGGGCGCCGTGCTCAAGCACCAGATCACCATGAAAAATGGCCGTGTGCAAGAGACCAACTACAACAGCTATGCGCCCGTGCGCATGTACGAGTCGCCTCAAATCGACATCGTGCTGGTCAAGAGCACCGAAAAGCCTGGTGGCATTGGCGAGCCCGGCACGGCCGTCTCCGCACCGGCGATTGCCAACGCGGTGGCGGCTCTGACCGGCAAGCGCGTGCGCCGTCTGCCGATCACGGCCGACGCTTTGCGCACAGCCTGATCGGCTGGGGGCACGGATGGAAAGTCTGGATCTTCGCGTCCTGTCCGATGTGCTGGCCTGGAAACAGGCTGGCCACCAGGTCACGCTGGTCACCGTGGTGGAAACCTGGGGCAGTGCCCCCCGTCCACCCGGGGCCTTGTTGGCCGTGCGGGACGATGGCGGCGTGAGCGGCTCGGTCTCGGGCGGCTGCGTCGAGGACGATCTGATTGCCCGTATCCGGGCCGGTGAATACGCCAACCTGCAAACCCCTTCTATGGTCGCGTACGGCGTGACCAAAGAAGAGGCCACCCGCTTTGGGCTGCCCTGCGGCGGCACCCTGCGGCTGGTGCAGGAGCCGGTGCTGGACACCACTTGGATCGAACAGGTACTGCACCGAACCAGCGAGCACCAACTGGTGGCCCGCACCCTCACCTTGTGCGACGGCAGTGTGCAACTGCGCCAGGCCGAGCGCGGTGAGACCCTGCAGTTTGACGGCAGTACCCTGACCACGCTCTTTGGACCACGCTGGCGGTTGCTGCTGATCGGCGCGGGCCAGTTGAGTCAAGCAGTGGCTCAAATGGCGCAGATGCTGGACTTTGAAATCCTGGTGTGCGAGCCACGCCAGGAGTACACCGCAGGCTGGAGCCTGCCTGGCGTGACGATGCTGACCGGCATGCCCGACGACGAAGTACTGGCCATGCGGCCCGATGCGCACACCGCCATTGTGGCCCTGACCCACGACCCCAAGCTGGACGACATGGCGCTGCTCGAAGCGCTCAACTCACCCGCTTTTTATGTGGGCGCACTCGGTTCGCGCCGCAACCAGCAATCGCGCAAAGAGCGCTTGGCCGAACACTTTGACCTGAGCGAGCAGGCCTTGGCCCGCTTGCACGGCCCTGTGGGTTTGCGCCTGGGGGCCAAAACGCCTTCAGAGATCGCGGTCTCGGTCATTGCCGAAATCGTGCAAGTCAAGAACAAGGGCGCATCTGAAGCCTCGGGGCAAATCTCCGGTGCCCAACGCGCACCCGACGAATGGCGCAGCCCCATTTGCGCCATTTAAGCCAAGCATTCTCAATGCCTTGATGTTTTGGCCGAGCACCTGTGGGTGGGTGCACTGACTTGATCCGCACCCACAGCAGCCGCTCACCATGAAAGCCTGACCCATGAAAAAAGCCCGCTCACCGAAGTGTGCGGGCTTGAGGGAGGGGCGGCTTGCGCCGCCTTTGCAATGAACTCGCTTAACCGTGGTAGGCAGACTCGCCGTGTGAGGAGATGTCCAGTCCTTCGCGCTCTTCCTCTTCGGAGACGCGCAAACCGATGGTGATGTCAGCGATCTTGTAGGCGATCACAGAGACCACGCCAGACCAGAGCACCGTGACCAGCACCGCCTTGGCTTGCACCCAGACTTGCGCACCGATGGAGAAGTCAGCAGGCGTCACCATGGTGGCTGTGACCCAGTCGGCCACAAAACCAGGGCCACCCAAGCTTGGCGAGTTGAACACGCCTGTCAGCAGCGCACCCAAGATACCGCCCACACCGTGCACACCGAACACGTCCAGCGAGTCGTCAGCGCCCAGCAGTTTCTTCAGTCCGTTGACACCCCACAGGCAGGCAAAACCAGAGACGAAGCCGATGATCACGCCACCGCCGATGCCGACGTTGCCGGCAGCGGGTGTGATGGCCACCAAACCTGCCACAGCGCCAGAAGCCGCGCCCAGCATAGAGGCTTTGCCACGCATCAAGGCTTCACCCATGCACCAGGCCAGCACAGCGGCTGCGGTCGCAATCATGGTGTTGATGAAGGCCAAAGCCGCAAAACCATTGGCTTCCAAGGCGGAACCAGCGTTGAAGCCGAACCAACCCACCCACAGCAGGGATGCACCCACCATGGTCAGCGTCAGGCTGTGAGGCGCCATGGCTTCTTTGCCGTAACCGACACGCTTGCCAATCATGAAGGCACCGACCAGGCCAGCGACAGCGGCGTTGATGTGCACCACGGTACCGCCAGCGAAGTCCAGCGCGCCCCACTGCCACAGCAAACCGGCCTTGGAAGTCATTTCGTCCACGACTTCTTTGGATGCATAGGCGTCAGGCCCCATCCAGAACCAGACCATGTGCGCCATCGGCACGTAGCTGAAAGTGAACCACAGGACCATGAACAGCAGCACGCCCGAGAACTTGGCACGTTCGGCAAAAGCACCCACGATCAGCGCGCAAGTGATGCCCGCGAAAGTGGCCTGGAACGCGGCGAACGAGATTTCAGGAATGTAGACCCCTTTGGAGAAGGTGGCCGCGTTCGCGAATGTGCCCGTGGCGTTGTCCCAAATGCCTTTCATGAACAGCCTATCAAAGCCGCCGATGTAGGCATTGCCTTCGGTGAACGCGAGGCTGTAGCCGTAGATGAACCAGAGCACCAAAATCAGCGAGAAGGTGACCATGACTTGCATGAGCACCGACAGCATGTTTTTGCTGCGCACCAGGCCACCGTAGAACAGCGCCAGGCCAGGAACAGCCATCATCAAAACCAGCAAAGTGGACAACAGCATCCAGCTGGTGTCACCCTTGTTGGGCACAGGCACGGGGACGGCTTCGGCAGCGGCGGCTGGCGCAGCCGCTGGGGCTGTCGCAGGCGCTGCTGCATCGGCTTTGGCCTCAGCCGCTGGGGCAGAGGCTGCAGCAGGCGCTGCAGTTTGGGCCAGAGCGAATGACCCGCAGGTCAAAAGGCTCAGTCCCAAGGCGAGGGAGGCAAGTAGTTTTTTCATGTTGATCTCTCTTTCTGGACGGTCACAGGGCTTCGGTGCCGGTCTCGCCGGTACGGATGCGAACCACCTGCTGCAAGTCGTAGACAAAAATCTTGCCGTCACCGATCTTGCCGGTGCGGGCACCGGACTCGATGGCTTCGATCACCCGATCGATCAGCTCGTCTGCGACGGCCGCTTCGATCTTCACTTTGGGCAAAAAGTCCACGACGTATTCGGCGCCGCGGTACAGCTCGGTATGGCCCTTTTGGCGACCAAAGCCTTTGACTTCGGTCACTGTGATGCCTTGGACACCGATGCCAGAGAGGGCTTCACGAACCTCGTCCAGCTTGAAGGGTTTGATGATGGCGGTCACCAGTTTCATGATGGCTCCTTGTGTTGATGGGGTTCAGATCAAAAGGTGTACTTCAGACCCACGACCAGGCCGGATTTGCCCAGGTCTTTGTTGGCGGGGCTGACATACGATCCCGACTTGGCATCGGTGCCAATGATCGCCGCACTGGCAGACAGGCCATTGCCCAGATCCTTGCCCAAAGTCAATGCGTAATCCGTGTAGGAATAAATACCGTTGCCTTTACCGCTGACGTTTTGGCGGCCGATGTGGGGTGTCAGGGAGTAACCATCGCCCATGTCCACTGCAGCGCTCAGATCAAGGTAGCCGCTGTTCTTGCTGTCTGTGAAACCGAAAAGGTTGGAGACGGCATGCGAGTACTTGGCCGTCACAATGCCCACCGTCACAGCACCGTAGACTTCGTTGGTATTGGCGTTTGGCTTGAGGTTGTTGCTGGGGTATTCATAGCGCAGGAAACCCACGTCGTAGGCCACATCACCTGCTGTGCCTTTGTAACCACCATAAATATCCAACTCCACATTGGCGCCGCCGTGTGCATCCTTGATCCATTGGATGGTCGAGGCCCATGTGCCCACATAGAAACCGCTCTTGTCGGTGTAGTCGATGCCGCCTTGCAAAGCAGGCTGCAAACGGGTCTGGGAAATACCACGGTAACGGTAATCGGAGATCACGCCCACGTTGTAAGCCAGTGTGCTTTCGGGCGCCGCAGCGGGTGCAGCAGCAGGCGCGGTCTGGGCTTGGGCCACAGAAGCCAAAGAACCGATGGCCAGAGCGATCAGGGTAGGAACGAGGATTTTTTTCATGCTGAACTCCTGAGAATGAATAAGTTGACTGACACTGGCATCAAGCAGGGAACGTGCCAACCACCCTTTCCAAGACCCCTCGGGGAATCACCAGTGCATATTTCCCCAATGGGTGATTCAATGCCAATCAAATAAATCGGCAGCGCACCAACAGCGCGCCAGAGCACACACCATGCACCAGCATGGGGCAGGGGGTCAACATGAGTCTTTCTTTGGTGCACAGCCGCGCCTTGGTGGGTTTGCACGCGCCCGCCGTCACCGTGGAGGTGCATCTGGCCAATGGCCTGCCCAGCTTCACCTTGGTCGGGCTGGCCGATGTGGAGGTCAAGGAAGCACGCGAACGCGTTCGCTCGGCCCTGCAAAACAGCGGCTTGGAATTTCCCCACAACAAGCGCGTCACCGTCAACCTGGCACCGGCCGACCTGCCCAAAGACTCGGGACGGCTCGATTTGCCCATTGCCTTGGGCATCCTGGCGGCCAGCGGGCAGATCGACGCGTCCAAGCTGGCGGGCCATGAGTTCGCGGGGGAGCTCTCGCTTTCGGGCGAGTTGCGCCCGGTGCGCGGCGCCCTGGCCATGAGCCTGGCCCTGCGCCAGCAGCACATCCACACCCGCCTGGTGCTGCCGCCAGGCAGCGCCGAAGAAGCCGCGCTGGTGCCTGACGCGACCATTTTTCGGGCCAAACACTTGCTGGACGTGGTTCAACAGTTCTTGCCACCGTCCAGCGAAGCGCCTCCGGAGCCCGGCGACGGCTGGGCGCGCTTGGCCAGCACAGCGCCAGCCGAAGTTCCTCGTTATGCCGATCTGGCCGACGTCAAAGGCCAAGCTGGGCCGAAAAGGGCACTCGAAATCGCCGCGGCCGGAGGGCATTCCCTGCTGATGGTCGGCACGCCAGGTTCTGGCAAATCGATGCTGGCCCAACGCTTTGCCGGCTTGCTCCCGCCCATGCAAACAGAAGAAGCCCTTGAAAGTGCTGCCCTGGCCAGCCTGGCGGGCTGCTTTGATCTGGGACGGTGGGCGCAGCGCCCCACGCGCCAGCCGCACCACTCGGCCAGTGCGGTGGCTCTGGTGGGCGGCGGCTCGCCGCCCAGGCCAGGCGAAATTTCACTGGCGCACCACGGCGTGTTGTTTTTGGACGAACTGCCCGAGTTCCCCCGCTCTGCCTTGGAAGCCTTGCGCGAACCCCTCGAAACCGGTCAGATCACGATCGCCCGTGCCGCCCGGCGAGCGGAGTTTCCAGCGCGCTTTCAACTGATCGCGGCCATGAACCCCTGCCCCTGCGGCTATTTGGGCAGTGCGGTGCGCGCCTGCCGCTGCTCACCCGACCAGGTCAGCCGCTACCAAGGCAAGCTCAGCGGCCCTTTGCTCGACCGGGTCGATCTTCACATCGAAGTCACCAGCTTGCGCCCGCAAGAACTCATCGAAGCCGCGCCCGGAGAGAGCACCCAGGCCATTGCCGCGCGCGCTCTGGCAGCGCGCCAGCGGGCATTGGCACGGCAAGGCTGCAGCAACCAGGCACTTCAAGGTCAGGCGCTGGACGCGCATGTGCAGTTGAACGAGCCCGCCACCGCCTTGCTGCAAAAAGTGGCCACGCAACTGGGCTGGAGTGGCCGCGGCACCCACCGGGCGCTCAAAGTGGCCCGCACCATCGCCGACCTGGCGGGCAGTGAGCAGGTGCTGCCCGCGCACGTGGCCGAGGCGGTGCAATACCGAAGGGTTCTGAAGGAGCACTGAGGGCCTGCATTTGTACAAGCTGTTACAGGTGTGCCGCGCCAAAGCACGGGGCCGTCAACGAACCCTTTGCAGGCACGTTGAACCTCTACAACCCTGCGAATGAGGTGACTTATGAAAAAATTCCTGCAAACCCTCTGGCTCATCGTCGTCATGGCCAGCATGAGCAGCCAAGCCTTTGCCGATGGTGGGCGCCACGGCTGGGAACACAACCGATTCGGACACGGTCACGGCCACCACTCTGGCGGGAACTGGGTCGCCCCACTGATCGCGCTGGGCGTGGCCGGGGCCGTATGGGGCGCCGCTGCGCGCCCAGCCCCAAACTATGTGGCTCCAGCGGTGACCTATTACCCACCGCAACCCGCACCCAGTGCTTCTTACTACTGCGGGTCGTCCGGTCAGTATTACCCCTACACGGCTTACTGCCCTGAAGGCTGGCAATTGGTGCAACCCAGCTACCGCTGAACACACCCAGCAGGCGCGCGCCCAAGCGACAGATGGGCAGCGCGATTTGCGCCATGCTCTGAGGCATGCGGCGCGGTCAACATGGTGACCGCCCTGTTTTGCTCCAATCCCAGAACCTGTCGCCTTTGAAATCATCCGCAACCTCCCTGGGCGCTTTCAGCGGCTGGCTCTCCCTGCCCCAACTCATCACTTGGGGCAGCGTTTTCTACACCTTCTCATTGTTGGTCACGCCGCTCGAGGCCGAGCTGGGCATGACGCGCGCGCAGTCTTCTGTGGCCTTCAGCCTGGCCTTGCTGGCCGAAGGTGCGGGTGCATGGCTGGTGGGCCGATGGATCGACCGAGGCCACGAGCGCGCCGTCATGACCCTGGGCTCTTTGTGGGTGGGTACGGGCCTGCTGGCCCACAGTTGCATCTCTACGCTCTGGGGGTTTTATGCAGCCTGGGTGTGGCTGGGTTTGGGCTTGGCAGCCACGCTGTACACCCCCGCCTTTTCGGTGGTCACCCGCAGGTTTCCTCAAGACTTTCGCCGCGCCATCATCATCCTCACCTTTTTGGGTGGGCTGGCCAGCACGGTGTTCATCCCGCTGGCGAGCTGGTGGATCGAACTTTGGGGCTGGCGACAGGCCCTTTGGGCACTGGCCGCCATACAGCTGCTGCTGTGCGCTCCATTGCATGCCTGGCTGCTGCAAGGCGCGCAGCCTGCACAACCGCACCACCCGGCACAGCTGGCCCAGCGCTCGGTGCGTCAGTACCTGAAGGCCCCATTCTGGTTGCTGGCACTCTTCATGGTGCTGATGATGTCGGTCACCTCGGCGCTGCCTGCGCACATGATCAATCTCCTTCAAGAGGCGGGGCCTTCGCCCGTTTGGGTGGTGGCCATTCCTGCGGCCATTGGCGTGATCCAAGTCATTGGTCGCTTCGTGCTGTTTGTGTTCGAGCGGCACTGGAATGTGCACACCGCCAACCGCTGGATTCCCAGCCTGATTCCTTTGGGCCTGCTGGCGCTGGTGCTGGGCGGCGTCACGCCTTGGGCGTCGCTGGTGTTTGTGGTCTTGTTTGGCTTGGGCAACGGCCTCAACACCATCGTCAAAGGCACGGCCATGGCCCAGTACGTGAGCGCGGCGTATGTCGGGCAACTCAACGGCGTGCTGGGCATGCCCGTTGCGCTGGCCCGGGCAGCAGCACCGCTGGTACTGGGGTTGTTGTGGTCACCCACCGAGGGCTATGCGCATGGCCTGTGGTGGATGCTTGGCGCCAGCCTGTTGGGCATGGCGGCGTTGTGGGCGGCGCAAGCCATTGCCATGAAGCGATGAAACGTCAGAGATTGGGGGCCAGCAAGCGCTGCAAGTCTTTGACCTCTACCCCGCTGCGCTGCGCCAAATCTTGCACCTGGTCGTCACCGACCTTGCCCACGTTGAAATACTGCGCCTCGGGGTGGGCGATGTAGAAACCGCTCACGCTGGCCGCAGGCGTCATGGCCAGACTCTCGGTCAGGCCCATGCCAATGTCTTGGCATTGCAGCAGGTCGAACATGGCTTGTTTGGCGCTGTGGTCGGGACAGGCGGGATAGCCCGGCGCGGGGCGGATGCCTTGGTATTTTTCGGCGATCAATTCTTCATTGCTCAGCGCCTCAGCAGCACCGTAGCCCCACAGGTCGGTGCGCACTTTTTTGTGCAGGCACTCGGCCAGGGCTTCCGCCAAGCGGTCGGCCAGAGACTTGAGCATGATGGCGCTGTAGTCGTCGTGCGCGGCTTCAAAAGCTTCGGCGCGTTTGTCCGCGCCAATGCCTGCGGTGACGGCGAACACACCGACGTGGTCGGGCGCGGTGCCTGCCGGCGCGACGAAGTCGGCCAAGCAGCGGCTGGGGCGCATCACGTTGTCGATGCGCTGCTTTTCGGTCTGCTGACGCAGGCCACGCCAGGTCATGGCCACTTGGCTGCGCGAGGCGTCTGAATAAAGCGCGATGTCGTCATCATGAACGCTGTTGGCCGGATACAGGCCCAGCACCGCGTTGGCCGTGACCCAGCGCCCATCGATGATTTTTTGCAGCATGGCCTGGGCATCGGCATACACCTTGCGGGCCTGCTCGCCCACCACCTCGTCATCGAGGATGGCGGGGAAAGGCCCGGCCAAATCCCAAGTCTGGAAGAAGGGTCCCCAGTCGATGTACTGCGCGATCTCGGCCAGGTCGTAGTTCTTGAACACGCGGCGGCCAATGAACTTGGGCGCGGCGGGCACGCCTTGCGTCCAGTCGATCGGCGTCTTGTTGGCGCGCGCTTGGGCCAGCGTCCACATGGGGGTTTGCTTTTTGTTGGCGTGCTGCTCGCGCACCTTGTCGTAATCGGTGTTCAAGTCGGCAATGAATTTGGCCGCTTGCTCAGACAACAAACCCTGCGCCACACCCACACTGCGCGAGGCATCGGGCACATAAACCACGGGGCCTGAGTAGTTGGGCGCGATCTTCACGGCGGTGTGCACGCGGCTGCAGGTCGCGCCGCCAATCAAGAGCGGCATCTGGCGCTCGCGGAAATACGGGTCTTTTTCCATCTCGGCCGCCACGTACTGCATCTCTTCGAGGCTGGGTGTGATCAGGCCCGACAGGCCGATGATGTCGGCGTTCTCGGCCTTGGCCTTGGCCAGAATTTCATGGCAGGGCACCATGACGCCCATGTTGACCACTTCAAAGTTGTTGCACTGCAAGACCACGGTGACGATGTTCTTGCCGATGTCGTGCACATCGCCTTTGACGGTGGCGATCACGATCTTGCCCTTGGCCTTCACGTCTTCGCCTGCAGCTTCTTGCGCCAACTTTTCGGCCTCGATGTAGGGCAGCAAATGCGCCACGGCCTGCTTCATCACGCGGGCACTTTTGACGACCTGCGGCAAGAACATCTTGCCCTGTCCGAACAGGTCACCGACCACGTTCATGCCGTCCATCAGCGGGCCTTCGATCACATGCAGCGGGCGACCGCCCTTGGCCAAAATCTCGCGGTAGGCTTCTTCGGTGTCGTCGCTGATGAAGTCGGTGATGCCATGCACCAAGGAATGACCCAAGCGCTGCGCCACGCTCACGGGCGCATCGGGCGTGCCGCGCCAAGCCAATTTTTGACTGTCATCTTTGGCCGCGCCTTTGGCAGTTTCGGCCACTTCGATCAGGCGCTCGCCTGGGGTCAGGTGCGCTTCGCCTTCTTTGTATTGGGGCACGCGGTTCAGCACCACGTCTTCGACACGCTCGCGCAACGTGGGCTCCAGGTCGTCGTACACGCCGACCATGCCAGCGTTCACGATGCCCATGTCCATGCCCGCCTGGATGGCGTGGTACAGGAACACGGTGTGGATGGCTTCGCGCACCGGGTCGTTGCCCCGGAATGAAAAACTCACGTTGGACACGCCGCCCGACACCTTCGCGCCGGGCAAGTTTTGCTTGATCCAGCGCGTGGCGTTGATGAAGTCCACAGCGTAGTTGTCGTGCTCTTCGATGCCGGTGGCAATCGCAAAAATGTTCGGATCAAAGATGATGTCTTCCGGCGGGAAGTCCACTTCGTCCACCAACACGCGGTAAGCGCGCTCGCAAATCTCGATCTTGCGCGCGAAGGTGTCGGCCTGGCCTTTTTCATCAAACGCCATCACCACCGCAGCCGCGCCATAGCGCTTGACCAGCTTGGCCTGGCGCTTGAACTCGTCAAGACCTTCTTTCATGCTGATCGAGTTGACTATGGGCTTGCCCTGGATGCAACGCAAACCAGCTTCTATGACGCTCCATTTGGAGGAATCCACCATCACCGGCACTCGGGCGATGTCGGGCTCACCGGCCATCAAATTCAAAAAACGTACCATGGCCGCTTGGCTGTCGAGCATGGCTTCGTCCATGTTCACGTCGATGACCTGCGCACCGTTTTCAACCTGCTGACGCGCCACGGCCAAAGCCTGCTCGTACTCGCCATTCAAGATCATTCGGGCAAAGGCCTTGGAGCCGGTCACGTTGGTGCGCTCGCCCACGTTGACAAACAGCGACCCGGTGCCGATGGAAACAGGCTCCAGACCGGACAACTTCATGGGGGGAACAGACACGATTTCAGACGCGACAACAGACACAGACTCACCTTGGGATTACAGGTGAGCGTCGTTGTGCAAGATCATTCAGACATTGAACGGCCCCAAGCCTGACCTGCTGCGCCTGTACGGCGGCGGGCTGCAACGCTCCTTGGGAAGGTCAGATTTTAACCGTAGCATTTTTCACACCATTCGGTGCCAAAATGATTGCAGTGTCGACCCACGACCCCTCACCGATCAGGCCATGACGCCACCCATTTCCATGACCAATTCAAATTCATTTCGCCTGCAGGGCGCATCCAACTTCCGCGATGTCGGCGGCTACACCACCCAAGAGGGTCGGCGCGTCAAACCAGGGCAAGTGTTTCGCTCAGACCATCTGGCCGGGCTCACAGCCGATGATTTACAGCAAGTGCAACGAATCGGCCTCACGCACAGCCTGGATTTTCGGGGAACGGCAGAGTGTGCAGCCACGCCTTATGCCATTGCAGGCGTCCAGCGCGTGGCCTTGAGCATCGAGCCCAGCGTGATTGCCAAAATGCAAGCACTCATGGCACAAGGCATTGAGCCCACCACCGAAGAAACGGTGGAGCTGATGCGCGGCACTTACCGTGATTTCGTCAACCACAACGCCGACACCTTTGGTCGGTTCTTGAAGCACTTGTTGGCGCAGTCCACACCGCAAGTGTTCCATTGCACTGCAGGCAAAGACCGCACGGGTTTTGCTGCGGCGCTGCTCTTGTCAGCGTTGGGGGTGGACCGCGCCACCATCGAGCACGACTACCTGCTCACCAACCAGCTGTACCGCCGCGACCCGAGCATGGAAGGCAAAGGTCCTGCGCATGTCATGAAGGTGCTTTGGCAAGTGCAACCTGCTTTTTTGCATTCGGCATTCGATGCGGTGGACCAACAAGGCGGCATGCAAGATTACTTGCATGGCCCCATTGGCCTCAACACCCAAGAGGTGCAAGGCTTGCGCGACTGGTTGCTGCAAGCCTGATCGCAAAACCTGCATCAAGCCTCACAAGCACCTCTGCGCCGAATCAGCGCCAGTTTTTCGAATGCCCCTGCTCTTTGGCAGGGGCTGTGGTCAAACGGAAACCGGTGTTTGACAGATCAGCTGGGACGCTTCATCTGGCATGACGTGGGTTGGGCGCTGATGTAAGAGTCCCAAACCACTTCGGTGCGGAAACCGTAGCCCGTGTTTTCTGCGTCGTACTTCACGCCTTTGCTGCCTTTTTTGGCCCAGATGCCCAAGTACAAGGGCGCTTCAAGCTGGTGGTCAGACTTGCGCATTTTGACTTCACCGATGGGGCTCTTGTAGCTCATGCCTTCGAGGGCAAACGCCACTTTCTTGGGGTCCGTCGACTGCGCTTTGCGCATGGCTTCGCGCAGCATGTTCATGGTGTTCCAGTGGGCTGCAAAGATGAAGTCGTCGTTGTACTTCTTCTTGTAGTCCACATAGATTTTTTCAAGCTCTGGGGTGGGTGCGTTGTGAACCCAGTTCCAGATCACCCCCACCTTGCCATCGCCCCAAGACCCCAGTTGTGCGGGTGTGCCGGGGTTGTTGGCATTGAGTGTGAAATAGTTGATGTTCAGCCCAAAGTCGCGCGCCGACTTGAACATCAAGGTGAGGTCACTGCCCCAGTTCGAAGTGATCACGGTGTCTGCACCAGACGCTGCGATTTTGGCCACATAGGAGGCAAAGTCACGGGTTTGAGCGATCGGAATGAAGTCATCCCCCACGATCTGGATGTCTGGGCGTTTGCGCGCCAAATACTCCTTGGCGGCCTTGGACACTTGTCGGCCGTGTGTGTAGTCCTGATTGATCAGGAACACCTTTTTGATGTCCTTGCGGCCTTGCATGTAGGTCGACAGCGCCTCCATCTTCATTTCGCTCGAAGGGTAGAAGCGGAAGTGCCAGAAGCTGCATCGCTCATTGGTCAGCTGGGGGTCCATGGCCGCATAGTTGAGGTACACGGTGGCACGCTCGGGCTCACGCTCGGCAAGTTTGTTCAGCGCATCCACCAGGGCCAATGCCACACCCGAACCACCGCCTTGGGTGATGAATCGGATGTTGCGGTCGTTGGCCGCTTTCAGCGCATTCAGGCTTTCCTGAGGAGAGCCTTTGTTGTCAAAGTCGACGATCTCCAGCAGCGGGTCTTGGGGGCCAGCCTTGGCATTGAGCTGAATCACCACCTCACGCAATTGCTTGAGCGAATTTTGTCCGGTCAGGGCAAAAGGCCCCGACAGCAAATCAATGAAACCGACCTTGACGGTTTCTGCCGCTTGGCTGCTCAGACTGGCGGTCAGTGCGACGGCAAACAGCCATCCTTTGACCCATGGTTTGTTCGGGGGGGTTTGTGTCATAGAGGTCTCCTGCTTGGTATTTGAAATGGGTGCGGTGTGGCAGTCATGGCGGTTGCGTGATCTTCGTTCACATCGCCCGCGAAATCACTTCTTTCATGATTTCGCTGGTGCCGCCATAGATGCGCTGGATGCGGGCGTCGGTGTACATGCGGCCGATCAGGTACTCGTTCATGTAGCCGTAGCCACCAAAGAGTTGCAGGCAGGTGTCCACCACGCGGCCCTGCGCCTCCGAGCCCCAGAGCTTGGCCATGGACGCGGTGGCCGTGTCGAGTTGACCGGCCACCAGGTCTTCGACACAGCGGTCGATGAAGGCGCGGCCCACCTGGATTTCGGTGGCCACTTCGGCCAGCTTGAACTTGGTGTTTTGAAAGTCGGCCACGGTCTGGCCAAAGGCCTTGCGGTCACGCACGTAGTCGAGGGTGATCTGGTACGCCCCTTCCATCGCCGCCAAGGCGGTCAGGCCAATGATGAGCCGCTCGTAGGGCAGGTCAGCCATGAGCTGGAAGAAGCCTTGGCCTTCTTTGCCGCCCAAGAGCTGCTCGACGCCCACGCGCACGTCGTCAAAGAACAGCTCAGAGGTGTCTTGCGCCTTGAGGCCGATTTTGTCGAGCACGCGGCCCACGCGAAAGCCAGGGCAGTTTTCGGTCTCGACGATCAGGATGGAAGTGCCCTTGGCACCTTGGCTCGGATCGGTCTTGAGCACCACCAGCACCACCCCGGCCAGAAAGCCATTGCTGATGAAGGTCTTGGAGCCGTTGATGACATACCCGTCATCGGTGCGTTCAGCGCGGGTGCGGATGCCTTGCAGGTCCGAGCCCGTGCCCGGCTCGGTCATGGCGATCGCGCCCACCAGCTCGCCCGTGGCCATGCGCGGCAGGTAGCGGCGCTTTTGTTCTTCGGTGCCGTGGTTCAAAAAGTAATGCGCCACGATGGTGTGCACCGAGGAGTTCATGCCCGTCAGGCTGCGCCGCGACATCTCTTCGTAGAGCACGGCTTCGTGTCGGAAGTCGCCGCCGCCGCCGCCCCACTCCTCAGGGATGTCGGTGCACAAGAGGCCCAGCGCACCGGCCTTGCGCCACATCTCATGGCCCACGTGGCCGCGCTTGCGGGCTGCATCGTCTTCGGGCTGCATTTCTTCTTCGATGAACCGGACCACGGTGTCGCGGTATTGGTCCAGATCGGGGTCGGTCCAGGAGCGGCGGAACTGAATGGGCATGGCGGACTTTCAGATCAAATGCTTCAACATTGATCCCGATTGTGCAGTCACCCAGCCCTCGGGGCAGTCACCTTTGACCTAGGGGAAGACCCGCAGCATGGGCCTGACCGGATCAGGCCGCTTCTTTGTAGAAGAACCCACCGTGCACGTTGCGCGGTGCCAGCGGGCCAACCGCCTGGCTGATGGCGCCGATGTGCTCGGGCGTGGTGCCGCAGCAACCGCCCACGATGTTGACCAGGCCTTCGGCGGCAAATTCGTGCAGCAAGCGGCTGGTCACGTCTGGCGTTTCGTCAAAGCCAGTGTCGCTCATGGGGTTGGGCAAGCCCGCATTGGGGTAGCAGCTGATGAACGTGTCGCCCGCGACCTTGTTCAGCTCCTGGATGTAGGGGCGCATCAACGTCGCGCCCAAAGCGCAGTTCAGGCCAATGGCCAGGGGCTGCGCGTGGCGCACGCTGTGCCAGAAAGCGGTGACGGTCTGACCACTGAGGATGCGGCCCGAAGCGTCGGTCACGGTGCCGCTGATGATGAGGGGCAGGCGCTGGCCGCTGGCTTCAAAGAATTCTTCGATGGCAAACAGCGCAGCCTTGGCGTTCAGCGTGTCAAAAATCGTCTCGACCAGCAGCACGTCCGAGCCGCCTTCCACCAAAGCTTCAACCTGCTCGTAATAAGCGGCACGCAGCTCTTCAAAGGTCACGTTGCGGGCACCCGCATCGTTCACATCCGGGCTGATGCTGGCGGTCTTGGGCGTGGGGCCCAAAGCGCCGACCACAAAGCGGGGCTTGTCGGGGGTAGAGAACTTGTCGCAAGCAGCGCGGGCTATTTTTGCGGATTGCAGGTTCATCTCGCGGGCCAGGTGCTGCATGTCGTAGTCGGCTTGGGCGATGGTCGTAGCACCAAAGGTGTTGGTCTCGATCAGGTCGGCCCCGGCGGCGAGATACCCTTCGTGGATGTCACGGACCACGTCGGGGCGCGTGAGGCTCAGCAGCTCGTTGTTGCCCTTGATGTCTTTGGGGAAGTCCTTGAAACGCTCGCCCCGGTAGTCGGCCTCGGTCAGCTTGAAGCGCTGGATCATGGTGCCCATGGCGCCGTCGAGGATGGCGATGCGGGTTTTCAGGATCTCGGGAAGCGCTTGGGCGCGGGTGTAAACAGGGGCTTTCATGGCCCCTATTGTAAAAGTCCGGGCTACAGGTCTTTTCAGGCTTTTTGATAACGCTCAAAACCGGCGGCCCTGAGCTGGCAAGCCGGACACTGGCCGCAGCCATAACCCCAGTCGCGGCGCAGGGTGCGCTCGCCGAGGTAGCAGGTGTGGCTGTGCTCGACGATCAGGTCAACCATCGCATGTCCACCACCCGACGCATCGGCCCGCTGGCCCAGCTCGTAGGCCAGTTGCCAGGTCTGGGCCTTGTCGATCCACATGAGCGGTGTCTCGATCAGCAGTTTGCGATCCATGCCCAGCGACAGGGCGACCTGCATGGCCTTCATGGTGTCGTCGCGGCAGTCGGGGTAGCCCGAGAAATCCGTCTCGCACACGCCCGTGACGATGACCTGCAAACCCCGGCGATACGCCAGCGAGGCGGCCAGCGTGAGGAACAGCAGGTTGCGGCCCGGCACAAAGGTGTTGGGCAGGCCCGAACTTTCCATCGCGATCGCGGTGTCGCGGGTCAACGACGTTTCGCTGATTTGGCCCAAGATGCCGGCATCCAGCAGGTGGTCTTCGCCCATTTTGTCGGCCCAAGCAGGGAAGCGGCTCTTGACCGCAGCCAGCACGTTCAGGCGGGCATCCAGCTCGACTTTGTGGCGCTGGCCATAGTCAAACGCCAAGGTTTCGACCCGCTCGTAGCGGGCCAAGGCATGGGCCAGGCAGGTGGTGGAGTCCTGACCACCGGAGAACAAGACAAGGGCGGAGGTGTGCATGGGCGGCAATGGTAATCGGTAGCGCACAATATCGGCTGTTTTGCCGTCACAGAGTCCCTTTTTGTCCCCCCACCTGCCCATCCTGCGCGAAGTTTTTGGCTACGACGCCTTTCGCGGTCCGCAGCAAGCCATCATCGACCACGTGGCCGCAGGGGGCGATGCGCTGGTGCTCATGCCCACGGGCGGCGGCAAGTCGCTGTGCTACCAGATCCCGGCGATCGCGCGCCAACGGGCAGGTCACGGCATCACTGTCGTCGTTTCACCCCTCATCGCGCTGATGCACGACCAGGTCGGTGCGCTGCACGAGGCGGGCGTGAGTGCCGCATTTCTGAACTCCACCCTCTCCAGCGAAGAAGCCAGCGACATCGAACGGCGCTTGCTGCGTGGCGAGATCACTCTGCTCTACGCCGCGCCCGAGCGGGTGACCAACGCCCGCTTTCTGGCGCAGATGGATTCGCTGCTCGAACGCGGGCTGTTGAGCTTGTTTGCGATCGACGAAGCGCATTGCGTGAGCCAGTGGGGCCATGACTTCCGGCCCGAGTACCGCGGCCTGACGGTGCTGCACGAGCGCTACCCGAGCGTGCCGCGTGTGGCGCTCACGGCCACGGCCGATGCACTCACGCGAGCCGACATTGTCGAGCGGCTGCAACTGGAGAGCGCCGAGCTGTTCATCAGCAGCTTTGACCGTCCCAACATCCGCTACACCATCGTTGAGAAAAAAGACGCCAGCACGCAACTGCTTCGATTCATCGAGCGTGAACACCCCGAAGAAGCCGGCGTGGTCTATTGCCAGTCGCGCAAGCGGGTGGAAGAGATCGCCGCCATGTTGGTGGAGTCGGGCATCCGTGCGCTGCCGTACCACGCGGGCCTGCCCGCCGATATGCGCCAACGCCACCAGAACGAGTTTCTGCGCGAAGAAGGCGTGGTGATGGTGGCCACCATCGCGTTTGGCATGGGCATCGACAAGCCCGATGTGCGCTTTGTGGCCCATCTGGACATGCCCAAAAACATCGAAGGCTATTACCAGGAGACAGGTCGCGCCGGACGCGACGGGCTGGCGTCTGACGCGTGGATGGCTTATGGCCTACAGGACGTGGTGAACCAGCGCCGCATGATCGACGAAAGCCCGGCGGGCGAAGAGTTCAAGCAGGTCATGCGCGGCAAGCTCGACGCGCTGCTGGGCCTGGCCGAGGCGACCGACTGCCGCCGCGTGCGCCTGCTGAGTTACTTTGGCGAGACCTGTGCAGGCCAGCAGGACAGCACGCAAGGCGTTTACATGCCGTATTGCGGCAACTGCGACAACTGCCTGAATCCCCCCGAGGTGTGGGACGGGACCGACGCGGCCCGCAAGCTGCTGTCGACCGTGTACCGGTGCCAGCAAAGCAGCGGCCACCACTTTGGCGCAGGCCACACCATGGACATTGTGCGCGGCAAAAAGACCGACAAGGTGGTGCAGCGTGGCCATGAAAGCATCAGCACCTTTGGCCTGGGTGCGGACTACAGCGAGCAACAACTGCGCGCCGTGATGCGCCAGCTGATCGCGATTGGCGCGCTGCATGTGCACACCGAAGACGGTTTCAGCACCCTGCACCTGACCGAAGGCTCACGCGCCGTGCTCAAGGGCGAGGTGGCAGTGCAACTGCGCGAGAGCACCAGTCAGCGCGGCGACAAACGCAGCCGCTCACGCAGCGCGCCCAGCCCGGCAGCGGCCAACCTGGGGCAAGACGCGATGGTGCGCTTCATCAACCTCAAAGCCTGGCGCGCCGAGGTGGCAAAAGAGCACAACCTGCCCGCATACGTGATCTTCCACGACGCCACGCTGGCCGCGATCGCCGAAGCCGCGCCACACAGCCTGGTCGACCTGCAGGGCATCAGCGGATTGGGTGTGAAAAAGCTCGAAGCCTATGGCGAGCAAGTGCTCAAGGTGTGCAACGGGGCAACTTGAAGGCCCCTCAGACGCAGTTCAAAACAATTGGTCTGGGGCTCAATTCGAAAAATTGACTTTCACGCACAACTGGTAGCCCGTGCCCCAGACCGATTTGATGGCGGGTTCATCGTCTTCCAATTGAAAGCTTTTGAATTTTTTGCGCAGCCGGGAAACCATCTCTTCCAGAGCACGCTTGCTCATCACTTCGTCGTTGTCTTGTTGCGAGAACAAATCAAACAGTGCGCCCCACTCCAGGGTGTTGTCTTTGGCTTGAACCAAGGCCAGCAAAATCATTTTTTCCTTGCTGGTCAATCGCAGTTTTTTTGTTTGCCCTGGTCCCAGCAGTGTCCGGTCTCGCAAACCCAGGGTCCATTCATGGACAGATGAGGATTGCCGCAAGCGCCGTCCCAGACTGAGCAGCACGAGAACCAATTCATCGGGCACCACCGGTTTGGTCAAGTAGACGTCTGCGCCGCCCTCTTTGTAACCGGCAATGCGGTCGTTCGGCGCGACACGCGCAGTCATGATCACAATGCCACTGTCTGGTCGATTGTCTCTGACCCTTCGGCAGAGACTCAAGCCATTTTCGCCCGGAAGGTTCAGGTCAATGAGGTACACATCAAAAGCAATGCGGGCGTTCAAGTCATCGAGTCCCAACGCACAGTTGGCGGCATGCACTTCAAAACCATTCGCCTTCAAATGCACCTCTATTTCATCTCGCAACATGGGGTCGTCTTCCACCAAGGCAATGACCAGTGGGGATTGCGCCATCAAAGGAGGGCCCCCCCTGAGCGAGTTCATGACGGAAACCTCACTTCAAAAGTCACAACGGGACCTTGCCTTTGATAATGCACAGTGGCGCCAATTTTTTTAGCAGCCGAGTGCACCAAACTCAGCCCAATGCCCATGCCCGGAAGATTTTGAAAATTCGGATGCCGGTAATAACGTTCAAACAAGCGGTCTTCATCCGGTTGGTTGCCCTCAGAGACAAAGTTGCTGATCTGAAAACTCGTGGTCACGGGGTCCAAGCGCACGATCTTGATGCTGACATGTCCATCGGAAGAGTATTTGAATGCATTGGTGACCAAGTTATCCAAAATCAATGTCGAAAATTGAGGTGCGGCATTGAAAGACGCGCCATCTTCTATTTCGAGATAAAGTTTTTTCAAGTCTGAATGCTCTTGCAATACCTCATTCATCAATTCAGTTGCAAGAATTTTTTCCGCATCGACAAGTGCGCCATGGCGTTCAATTTTGTTGGACATGGCCACATGCTCGATCAATGTATCCATGCGGCTCACAGAAGCATCGATATTTTGAATTCTCACCATGGAGTCTCCCCAAGCCTGTGCCGACTTTTGGAGTGTTGAGAGGGCAAATTTGATGGTGCTCAGTGGTGTCTTGAGCTCATGCGTCAACATGTCGATGAGCGCCATTTGTTCTTTGAGTTGAATTTGTTGGAATCGGGATTTTTCAGCATCCAGCTCCATTTGCTGCACCGCCCGCATGTCCAGCAATTTCCGTTTGGATTTTTCGTGCGTCACGATCAACAGCACGGCCAAACCAAAAATAATGCCATTCAATCGCATGTCTCGGTTGTATTGGATGATGCCGATTTGATCGCGCCAATTGATCCACCCAAATGCATAAAGCGTTCCGATGAGCACCACTGAGAAGTAAACGAACCAGCCAATTTGAATGAGTTTCTTTCCAGGAATTGGCGATTGAACTTGGAAAGTTCCCCAGATGTGGAGCAATGGGCAAAGCACCATCACTGCCAAATTGAGCCAATAAAACAGACCCACGTGACCGATCTCCATCAGTGCCAGGCTCACACAACAAACAAACACCAAAACAAAAGTGGCTTTGACATACATGGCGCTCGGCTTGTAATTGGCTGTAAGCGCCAGGCCCAGCAGCACGGTCATCGCAATTCTCAACACCTGCGTGAGGTTGCCGATGTGGTGGATGACGTCCAAGGGCACGCCCACAAACGCGTAAGCCAACACCCCCGTTGCAGCGCAAGTCGTCAGGACCACCGATGCCTGAAAACAGCTGTAAACCAAAAGCAAGCGCGTGCGCTCTAGCACCAAAAAAACCAATGCCAAAACCATCAGTGTGATCGACAAGGTCAAAGAGACGGCGATGCGAATCATCCGTTCAATGGACAATTGACGCACCTGATCAGCCGGCATCACTTCGGCACGCACCACCCGAGCACCATGGGTGTTGATTTTTAAAAATACCTGATGGCTCTCATCGTTCAAAGCACCCAACTCAAAACAGTTCAAATCAACAGGGCAAAATTTGACCAGCTTGGGATGCTGCGCACCTCCCAACTGCTCACGCCAATGTCCTTCGACCCATTCAAACACATTCAGATGGTCCAAAAAGTAGGGGCCCACCACCAGCACCCAAGGACTGGCTGACCCCGAGTCGGTCGACAATGGTCCATCAGGGTCAACCACTGTGCGGATGCGCATCCAAGTGCTGCCCTCTTTGAAGCCCACCCTCAATTGATCGGTAAAGGGTAAAAATTCTGACTCAGGCAAGTCTTTGACAGAATATTTCTCAGAGGTGTCTTGCAGGTACGACGTTTCAACGTGGTAGCGCGTTTGGTCAGCAGTGGCGGCCAGTGCCCAAGTCATCAACAGCAAAAATAAAAATTTCTTCATGGTTGCTTGAAATCATAGGAGCTTGCTGTTGGTAAAAACACCAGCCCGAAAATTTAATCCCAATTGCCCGCTTTTTGTGAGAGCTATTGAGAGCTTTTGCGGGGATTTATGAAAGTGCAGCGACCCTCCAATGCTAGATTGATATTCATCATTGTGAAATCAACTTGGGAACTTTTTACATGCCATCACTCAAACAGTTGGAGCTGGAAAAAGCCGCGTTGGACTTGAAAATTGCTCAGTCGATTGAAGCCGCCAAAAAAATGGATGCAGAGTTGGAGAAGGCTCGACTCAAACAAGAAGCGATCGACAAAAGCACCCTTGAGATCCAGTCGGTCTTGCAAAAATACAGCTTGCGCATGGAGGATGTCTTCCCGACACCCCCCACCAGCACCAAATTGCACAAAAAAGAAGGGCAAAGCCTCCGCGAAATACGGCAGTTTTTCAATAACCATTGAACCGTTGGTCAACGGGCACCTGTGCTCAAGCTGCATCCACCTGTATCGCCCCGCGCCGAATTTGGTCGCGCTCCAGGCTTTCAAACAATGCCTTGAAATTGCCTTCGCCAAAGCCCTCGTCGGCCTTGCGCTGGATGAACTCGAAGAACACCGGGCCGAGCACGGTCTGGCTGAAGATCTGCAACAGCAAACGCTTATCGCCATTCGCAGTCGAGCCGTCCAGCAAAATGCCACGCGCCTGCAACTCATGCACAGCCTCGCCATGGCCCTTGAGGCGCTCTTCGAGCATCTCGTAATAGATGTCGTTGGGCGCGGTCATGAGCGGAATGCCCGCCATCTGCAAGGCGTCCACACTGGCCATGATGTCGTCGGTCAACAGCGCGATGTGCTGGATGCCTTCGCCGTTGAACTGCATCAGGAACTCTTCGATTTGCCCACCGGTCTTGCCCGACTCTTCGTTGAGCGGGATGCGGATCATGCCGTCAGGTGCCGTCATGGCGCGGCTGGTGAGGCCCGTGTGCGTGCCTTGGATGTCGAAGTAACGGATCTCACGGAAGTTGAAAATCTTCTCGTAAAAACCACTCCAGTAGGCCATTCTGCCCTTGTAGACGTTGTGCGTCATGTGGTCGATGATCTTGAAGCCGTGACCAGGTGGATGGCGGTCCACGCCGTCGATGAATTCAAAGTCAATGTCGTAGATGCTTCTGCCGTCTTCAAAGCGGTCGATCAGGTAGAGCGGCGCACCACCAATACCTTTGATCGCAGGCAAGCGCAACTCCATCGGTCCGGTGGGCACTTCCACGGGTTGCGCGCCCATCTCCAATGCGCGTTCATAGGCTTTGTGCGAGTCCTTCACCCGAAACGCCAGCGCACAGGCACAAGGCCCGTGCTCGGCTGCAAAGTAGCCCGCCAGGCTCTTGGGCTCGCGGTTGACGATGAAATTGATGTCGCCCTGGCGAAAAAGCACCACGTCTTTGGATCGGTGTTTGGCCACCAGCGAAAAGCCCATTTTTTCAAACAAAGGCTCCAGCACACCCGCTGAAGGCGAGGCGAACTCCACAAACTCGAAACCACACAAACCCATCGGGTTGTCAAACAGATCAGCCATGAAAAACTCCAGTGAGGATGCGAACCCACCCATCACAAACGCGGGTGATCGCATCAAAAATCAAACTATGGGGAATGCCACCGCTGTGGGTGACAGATTTCACTGGCGCTGAGCGGGTGGCGCGCACGGCTTGCCCCGCGTGCTGCGCGCGAGGTGGATGCCGAAGATCAGGACTTGAATGGACATAGGTTGATGGTGACGGTTGACAGCGCCTATGTCAACCGCGCCAACACGTTTTATTGCGGCTCGATGCCGGCCTTCTTGACCAGCGCCGCGTATTTGACCAATTCAGCTCGGAAACTTTTCAGGGCCTGTTCAGGGCTGGAGATGTTGATCGTGTTGCCTTGCTTGGCCATGGCGTCTTTGACGGCCGGATCACTGAAGGCAGCGACCACCGCTTCGTGCACTTTTTTGACTTGGGCGGGGACCATGCCTTTGGGGCCAACGACCGCAAACCAGCCTTCGACGGTGAAGCCCACCAGCCCCTGCTCTGCAAAAGTCGGGATGTCCGGGGCCGCGGGTGTGCGCTTTTCGCTGCACACGCCAATGGCACGCAAGGCGCCTGACTTGATGTGCGACTGGATACTGGGCAAAGCCAGCACCGCAAAATCAATCTGCCCGCCCAACAAGTCGGTCACCATGGGGCCGACACCCTTGTAGGGAATGTGACGGGCACTGACCTTGGCTTCGTCCACAAACATCTCGCACGCCAAGTGCAAGATGGTGCCGCTGCCGCCGGACCCGTAGTTGTAGCCATCGGGCTTGGCCTTGAGCGCAGCGATCAACTCACGGCTGTTGCTGGCCGCCACTTTTTGCGGGTTCACCACCAGGATCATGGGGGTGCTGCCCACCATCGCAATCGGCGTGAAGTCGCCGGGCATGTCGAACGGCAGGCTCTTCATCACGCTCGGGAAAATCACCACGTTGTTGGACACCACCGACAGCGTGAGACCGTCAGGCGCCGTTTTCGACAAAGCCTGTAAACCCACCAAACCGCCCGCCCCTGCCTGGTTGTCAACCACCACACTGGTGCCCAGCGCCTTGCCCAAGGCCGGAGCGGCCGCACGCGTGATGGCGTCAATGCCCGAACCCGTGGCGTTGGGCAAGATGAACTTGACCGGACGATCGGCTTGCGCGAGCGACAAACTTGGCTGTGCCATCGCTGCCAGTGCCAAGGTGGTCAGCGCGGTGCGGCGTGTGGTGTTGTGATTCATGCTTTGTCTCTTTGAGTGAGGAAAGGAATGCGCGCGCCTCAGGCCACGGCCTTCAGCGAGCGCAAACGTTCGATCTCTGATGCGCTCAGGCCCATACCTTGTAAAAGTTCATCGGTGTTCTCGCCTTGCTTGGGCGGCTGGTGGCGCACGCCCAAACGCTGCCCGTCCATGGTGAAGGGGAACAGCGCAGCACGGGCAGTCTGACCAGCCTTGGGGCCATCGGTCAGACGCACATCGGCCAGGCCGCCTGTGGCATTCAGGTGCGGGTCATCAAACAGTTCTTCGGGTTTGACGATGGGCGCAAAAGGCAAACCGGCTTTTTCGAAAATGGTGGTCAACTCGGCGGCGGTGAATGCCTCCAGGCGGTGGCGCAGCTCGGGCATCATCACATCGCGCTGCGAGACGCGGGCATTGTTGTCAAAGTAACGCGCATCGGATTTCAGGTCGGCGAAACCCAACACATCGCAGAAGATGGCCCACTGCGCGTCGCTCACTGCCGCCAAAAAGATCTGCTCGCCGTTCTTGACCGTGAACACGTCGTACACCGCCCAGGCCGAGATGCGGTTGGGCATGGGCTCGGCCGCCTTGCCAGTGATGGCGTACTGCAACATGTGCTGGCCCACCAAAAACACATTGTTCTCAAACAAGGCCGACTGGATCTCTTGCCCACGCCCAGTGATGCCGCGCTGGATCAGCGCACCCAGCACGCCAATGGCGCCAAACATGCCGCCCATGATGTCGTTCACACTGGTGCCCGCGCGCAGCGGATCGCCCGGTCGCCCGGTCATGTAAGCCAGCCCGCCCATCATCTGCACCACCTCGTCAAGCGCAGTGCGGTGGTCATACGGCCCCGGCAAAAAGCCCTTGAGGCTGGCGTAGATCAGCTTAGGGTTGCTGGCCGACAAGCTCGCATAGTCCAGACCGTACTTGACCATGGAGCCGGGCTTGAAGTTCTCGGCCACCACGTCGGCCGTGGCGCACAGGCGGCGCGCCATCTCGGCGCCTTCTGGAGACTGCAGGTTGATCTGGATACTTTTCTTGTTGCGGTTGAACATCGGAAAAAAGCCGGCGCCCGAACCCAGCAAATGCCGAGTGCGGTCGCCCTCGATGGGCTCGACCTTGATGACCTCAGCCCCCATGTCGGCCAGCACCATGCCGCAGGTCGGGCCCATGACCATGTGGGTGAACTCGACGACGCGCAGGCCTTCGAGCGGGAGTTTCTTGTTGGGGGTCATCTTCAATTCGATGCGCAAGGAGGGGTTTTCAAAGGAGCACGCACAGCCAAGGACTCAAGCCGCAGCAGGTTGGGCGATGGCCGCTTCGCGGATCGGCAGGTTCACCAGCGCCGCGCCCAAGGCCAGCACCATGTCGGCGTACCACATCCACGAATAGTCACCCATGCGCGTGATGGCGAGACCCCCCAGCCATGCACCCAAAAAACCACCGATCTGGTGCGACAGCAGCGTCATGCCAAAGAGCGTGGCCAGGTAGCGCGTGCCAAACAGCTTGCCCACCAGTGTGGCCGTGGGCGGCACCGTGGCCAGCCAGGTGAAGCCCAGACCTGCTGCAAAAGCGTAAAACGTCCACTCGGTCTTGGGCATCATCAGGTATGCCGCCACCAACACAGCGCGCGAAGCGTACATCACTGCCAACACGTACTTGCTGCGGTATTTGGTCACCGATGCCCCCGCGTACAAGCTGCCTGCGATGTTGGTCAAGCCAATGATGGCCAGCGACCAGCTCGCCACCGAAGGCGGCAGGCCGCAAAGGTCCACCTCGCCGGGCAAGTGCGTGACCAAAAACGCAATGTGGAAACCGCAGGTGAAAAAGCCCAGGTGCAGCAGCCCGTAGCTGGGGTTGCGGAACGCGTCCTTGAGCGCCTGGCGCATGCCGCCGTCGGGCGTGGCGCTGGCTTGAGGCGCCTGCGTGTTGGCGGTGAGCTTGCCCACCAGCGGCAACGCGGCCAGGGTGATGAGCGCCATCGACCACATGGCCCCCATCCAGCCCAAGGACTGGATCAACTTTTGGGCAATGGGTGCAAACACAAACTGCCCAAAAGACCCGCCCGCGTTGATGACACCCGAGGCGGTGCCGCGCGCCTGCTCCGGCATGCGCTGCGCGGCCGCACCGATCAGCACCGAAAAACTCGCCGCGCCCGAACCCGCCGCTGACAGCACGCCCAGCGTCAAGGCAAGACCCACCGTGCTGCTCATGAAAGGCGTGAGCGCTGTGGACAATGACATCAACACCACCCCGCCCAACAACACGGGGCGCGGCCCAAAGCGGTCTGACAAGGCGCCCGTGACGGGCTGCACCACCCCCCAAACGAACTGGCCAATGGCCATGGCCAGGCTCAAACTGGCAATGCCCAGGCCCGTAGAGGTGTTGATTGGCCCCAGAAACAGGCCATTGGCCAGACGGACGCCGTTGGTGACCATCAAAATGCCGGCTGCGGCGAGTGTGATGGCGACCACGCCAGGGTGTTTGAGAGCGATAAACAAGGTGCGACTTTCGTGAAAAATTTGTTGCTGATGGTAGGGGAAATCTGTGAATCACACTCAGCAGGCCACAGCCTCAAGCTGAGGTTGTCTGACCCCTCTGGCTCCACCACAACACCACCGCACTGCAAATGGCCGCCCCCATCAGGGCCAGAAAGCCCGCACGGTAAGTGCCAAACACGGTGGAGAGCAAACCGAACACGGGCGGGCCGAGCACCACGCCCAAAAACGTGAACGCCAATGTACCGCCCGTGGCCATGCTCGCCATGCCCTCGGGCGCGCGGCGGGCCACTTCTGCCAGGTAGACACCGTTCCAGCCAATGGCCGAAGCGCCAAAGACCACCAGCACGAGGATCATCCACAGCCGTGGCGTATCGGCCGACAGCATGGCCGTGGCCAGCGCGCCGCCCACCATCAAACCCGCCAACACAAAAAGCATCCGGCGCGCGCCCAACCAACGGTCGGCCACATAGCCCCACAGGATGCGCCCGCCGATGCCCCCCATTTGCGTCACAGACAAGAAGAGCCCTGCAGCCACCAGGCCAAACGACAAATCTTTGTTCAGATAGGTCACCAAGTAGGTGGTCAGCGACATTTGCACCATCGAGAACATGAACGAGCACGCCGCCATCGTAGTGAGCGCCTTGTGCGCCAACACCAGCCGGATCGGCTGGATCAGGCTGCCCAAGTTCACCCGGTGGCCCGCTTCGCGGTCTTCGTCGAGTTCACGGCGCAGCGGCTGGGACACCAGCGCGCAGACCACGCAAACCGCAGCCACCACCGCCATGCTCCACTGCCAGCCCACCCACAGCAGCATGCTGGGCACCACCGCCCCGGCCAGCATGCTGCCCACGGGCACGCCGGTTTGCTTGATCGAGAACACCAGCGACATCTGGTCTTTGGGCGTGGTTCGGGCCAGCAGGTGCGAGCTGGCGGGCGTGATCGGCCCGTAACCCAGACCGATGCACACTGCGCCCAGCACCATCGCGGGCAACCAAGGCAGCATGCACAGCAAGAGGCCCACCGCGCACAGCAACAAGCCCCATTGGCTCACCCGGATCGCGCCCAGGCGCCGCACGGTGGCGCCACCCAGCAAGCTGGCGGTCATGGCCCCAGCGTAAGTGACCGAGACGTACATCCCGACCAGCGCGGGCGAGACCTTGAGCGCCTCAGCCACCACGGGCGCCATCACGGGCAAAGTCAGCAAGGCCATGGACACCATGGCCTGGATCACCAGCGTGACCAGCAGCGGAAGCCAAGCGCTCACTCGGGCTTGACACCTGCTTTGGTCAGCAAGCCTCCCAAAGTGTCGATTTCGCTCTTGAGGTGGGCCCGCAGGGCTTCAGGGCGGGCCAAGTCCACGTTGACCGCCGAGATGCCCATGCCCTCCAAGCGCTGACGCACCTCGGGGTCGCCCACTGACGCTTGCAGCGCCGCCGTCAGTTTGTCGAGCACGGGTTTGGGCGTGCCTTTGGGGGCATAGAGGCCAAATGAGATGTTGATGTCAAAGCCCTGCACACCGGCTTCGGAAATCGCGGGCATCTGCGGCAGCGAGGGCAAGCGGCTCTTGCCTGCGGCGGCATAGGCCTTGATCTTTCCCGCCTTGATGGACGGCACCGTGCCCGAGGTCTGGTCGCACAGCAAGTCCACCTGCCCGCCCATCAGGTCGTTGAGCGCCGGGCCTGTGCCCTTGTAGGGGATTTCGTTGAACTTCACGCCCAGCGTGCTCATCATCATGAGCGCGCACAGGTGCGAGGCCGAACCCACGCCCGCGTGGGCCAGGCTGATCTTGGGGGCATTGGCTTTCACATAAGCCACAAATTCGCCCAAGTCCTTGGACGGGAACTCGTTGCGCGCGGCGATCAGCATCGGCCCACTGGTGGCGCGGCCAATCGGCTCGAAGTCGTCCACCGGGTGGTAGGGCAGGTTTTTGTACATGGCCAGGTTGGTCGCGTGGCTCACATGGATCATGAGCAGCGTGTAGCCGTCGGGCTTGGAGCGTGCCACTTTGGCCGTACCGATCGAGCCGGAAGCCCCTGCGGTGTTGTCCACCACGATCTGTTGGCCCAGCACCTTTTGCATGGCCCCCGCAAACACGCGGGTGATGGTGTCTCCCGGGCCGCCTGGGGCATAGGGCATGACCATGGTGATGGTTTTGCTCGGGTAGTCCTGAGCACTCACTTGCATGGCACAGACCGCGGCGCAAAGCGCCAACAATTCTTTGATTGGAAAGGTCATGGTTGTTCGTTTCATTTGAGCAAACGCTCACGGATGACGGCCGGCTCCAACACGTCGAGCGGAAGTGCCCCGCCATTGGGGATGCCAACTTGGGTGGCGTTGAGCAGCATCGACACCATCACATAGGTGCCCGACAGCACCGTCAGGTCCACCACCGCCTGCTCGCCCATGGCGTCCACCGCTTTTTGCCACAGGGCATCGGGCACGCGGTGGTTGAGAGACAGCTGCACGCAGTAGTCGTAAACCAATTCTTCGTCGGCTTGCATGCTGCTGGGCCGTCGGCATTCGCGCAGGTCGTTCATGACGGCGTCAGGCAGCCCCGCCTTGCGGCCAATGATCTCGTGCGCCCACCACTCGTACTGGGCGTTGGAGATGCGCGCCTGGATCAGGATGGCGAACTCGTTGAGCCGCTTGTTGACCGAGGTGCGAAAGCGCAGGTAGTCCAGAAAGTCAAAGCAGCGGCGTGCCATCTCGGGGCTGCGCAGCAAGGCGTTGTAAGGTCCGCCCAGTGCCGCACTCGACACCTTGAGGATGTCGTCGGCCAGGGGTTTGACTTCGGGGGCCAGTGATTCGTAGGTGAGCTGCGACAAGCGCTCGGCCAGGGGTTGTGACATGGCAGACATCCTGAAGTTCAGTCGATTTTGGCGCCAGAGTCTTTGACGATCTGCGCCCAGCGCACCAGATCGGACTTGACGATGGCGCCCAGTTGTTCGCCCGTGCCCTTGAAGGGCTCGCAGCCGAGCGTGGCCAGCTTGTCTTTCACGTCGGCGCTGTCAAGTGCCTTGCCGATTTCGTCTTGCAGCGCAGCCATCACCGCTTTGGGTGTGCCCGCTGGGGCAAACAAGCCATACCAGGGTGTGGTGCCAAAGCCTTTGATGGTCTCGCCAATGGTGGGCACATCGGGCAACTGGGGCAGCCGCTTTTCATTGACCACGCCCAACGCCTTGAGCTTGCCGGACTTGATGAAGGCAAGAGACGACGGCGTGCTCTGCACCGACAGCGGCACCTGGCCACCCACCACATCGGCTGCGGCGGCGGCAGACGCTTTGTAGGGGATGTGGGTCAGCTGGATGCCCGTGGCCTTTTGCAGCATCTCGCCAATCAAATGGTTGAGCGTGCCGTTGCCCGCCGAGGCGATCGCGTATTTGCCCGGGTTGGCTTTGGCCTGCTGCACCAGTTCGGCCACGGTGTTGCCGGGGAACGAGGGGTGGGCCACCAGCACATAGCCTGCCTTGGCCGCGGGGGCCACCGGGTCGAAATCTTTGATGGGGTCAAAACCCGTCTTGGGGTAGAGCGCCGGGTTAATGACCTGCGCGCTGTCGGCCGTGAGCATCAAGGTGTAACCGTCGGGCCGCGTCTTGGCGGCATAGGCGATGCCCACGTTGCCGCCCGCACCCGTGCGGTTTTCGACCACAAAGGACTGGCCGGTCTGCTCGGTGAGCTTTTGCGCCAGCACACGGGCGATCGCGTCGTTGGCACCCCCGGCAGCTTGCGGGACAACCAAGGTCACTGACCGGGAAGGGTATTTCTCTTGCGCGTGAACACCCACTGAGGTCGCCAGCGCTGCGAGCAGCAAAGCGCAAGCAGTGTGTCGGGCGATGAAAGAAAACATGTTGTGCATTTGGGTCTCCAAAGCCTGCCCAAGGGGCGGCTGGCCATGATAGGCGGCATGAGCCCAGAGACTCGGTAATGCGTGTGACAGCGCAATGGCCAGTCGTGACAGAAGGCAAACGGGGGCAGGTATGATGGTTTTTTTGGATTCTGGAGCCACTTTCCATGAACGCCCCCACACCCCACTCGGCACTCGCCCCCGTCCAAGCCTCCGACCTGGCGGCTTTGCCCCTGATTGAAAAGTGGATTTCGTTTGCCACGGTCTCGCGCGACAGCAATTTGGCGCTGCTTGACTGGACCGAAGCGCACCTCCATGCCCTGGGCGTCCAGTGCACCCGCACCTACGACGACACGGGCAAAAAGGCCAACCTCTGGGCCACTTTGCCTGCACACGACGGCGAAACCAAGATCGGTGGCATCGTGCTGTCCGGCCACACCGATGTGGTGCCCGTGGATGGCCAGCCTTGGGACACCGATCCGTTCAAAGTCACCGTCATCGGCGACAAGATGTACGGCCGCGGCGTGACCGACATGAAGAGCTTTGGCGCCACCGCCTTGATGATGGTGCCCGAGCTGCTCAAGCGCCAACTCAAGCGCCCGGTGCACCTGGCCTTCAGCTACGACGAAGAAGTCGGCTGCATCGGCGTGCGCCGCATGATCGCCGACATGGTGGCCCAGGGCTTCCAACCCGCAGGCTGCATCGTGGGCGAACCCACGGGCATGCAGGTGGTGATCGCCCACAAGGGCAAGCACGCTTACAAGACCACCGTGCATGGTTTTGAGGCGCATTCTTCACTGACCCCGCTGGGCGTGAATGCGGTCGAGATCGCTTGCGAATTCGTTGCGAACCTCAAGTCCATGCACCGCACCCTGGTGGCCAACGGGCCATTCGATCCTATCTACGACGTGCCCCACACCACGGTGCACACGGGCGTGATCGCCGGGGGCACCGCGCTGAACATCATTCCCCGCGAATGCGAGGTCACCTGGGAAATCCGCCACCACCACATGAACAGTCCCGACGAATTGTTCGCCCAGGCCAAAGCCTTTGGCGACAGTCTGGTGCCCGCCATGCAGGCCGTGGCCCCTGGCACAGGCATCACGCACGAACTCAAATCGGTGCTGCCGGGCTTTGCCACCGGGGCCGACAGCGAGATCGCTCAACTGTGCTTTCACTGCGCAGACGTTGCCCCCCAGAGCGGCGCAGGCAAGGTGTCGTTCGGCACGGAAGCTGCTCTATTCCACCAGGCGGGTGTGCCCACCATCGTGTGCGGCCCCGGCCACATCGCCCAAGCGCACCAACCCAACGAATGGGTGACGCTGGAGCAACTGGCGTGGTGCGAGCGCTTCATGCGCCGCCTGGCCGATCAACTGTGCGTGAACTGAAACCCTCAAGGACATCGACATGATTCAACGCCGCGAACTGATGGCCTCCAGCCTGGGCGCAGCCCTGCTGACCGCTTTTGACCTGGCCCAAGCCCAATCCACCAAAACGGTGCGCATCGTGGTGCCTTTTGCTGCAGGTGGCGTACAAGACATCCTGGCCCGCTCACTGTCCACTGAATTGGGCGCTGCGCTCGGCCAAACAGTGATCGTGGAAAACAAAGCCGGTGCGGGCGGCACCATCGGCACGGGCTTTGTGGCCCGCGCCGAAGCCGACGGCACCGTGATGGTGGCCGCCGCTGCAAGCCACAACATCGCAGGCTCGCTTTACAACAAACTGAGCTACGACCCGCAAAAAGACTTCACGCCTTACGCCCACATCGGGCACGCCAATTACGTGATGATGATCCACCCCGATGTGCCCGCCAAAACGGCGGCCGAGTTCATCCGTTATGCCAAGGCCAACCCTGGCAAGATGAACTACGCCTCGGCGGGTGTGGGCAGCGCCACGCACTTGGCCATGGCCTACTTTTGCGGACTGGCCAACATCGACATGGTGCACGTGCCGCTCAAGGCCACAGGCGAAGCCATCAACGAAGTCATCTCGGGCCGCGCACAGGCCGTCATTGCCGCCAGCATCGGCGCGCTGGCTTTTGCCAAGGACAGCCGCCTGCGCCTGCTGGGCGTGACCTCGCCCAAGCGCAGCAAATACCTGCCCGAGTTGCCGCCCTTGGCCGAAAGCGGCCTGCCCGGCTACCAGTTCGATTCCTGGTTTGGTTTTGTGGGGCCCGCCGCAACACCTCCTGCACAGGCCGACCGCATCAATGCCGCGGTGGGCAAGCTGCTGAAAGACCCGGCCATCCTTGAGCGCCTGGACAAACAGGGCATTGAGCCCACAGCCATGAGCAATGCGGACTTTGGCAAATTGCTGGCCACTGACTACGTGCGCATGGCGGCCGTGGTGAAAGCCTCGGGGGCCAAGCTGGACTGAAGGCCACACCTTGGCGGTTTGTGGGCCAAACCGCAGATCGCCCAGCGTTCGCGCTGCATGCTGTGGATCTTTCAGATCGAGGGCATGTCGTGCACAAAAATTTTTTCACCTTGCCGGATTTGTTTCGGCAACTGGGTCTGCCTGCAGACGGCGCAGCCATTGACCATTTCATTGCGCAGCACCAAGGCATTTGCAAACAACACACCTGGGTGGCCGCCCCGCTGTGGAACGAGAGCCAGCGGCAGTTCCTCCAAGAAGCGATTGCCCAGGACTCAGACTGGGCGATCGTTGCCGAGAAGTTCACTAGCCAACTGGGCCAGTGAGCTGGGGCGATGGGCGCTGAGCCCCTGCACCAAGGCAGCGCAAGCAACCATGCGGTTTGCTCCGAGTCGAGAGCCCGGTCAAAGCGTCTGCTGGGCCTGCAAGGCCGCCTGCACGGCGGCTGTGCCCGCGGCGTCATCCACCTCGATCTCCATGCGCAGCAGCAGCGCGCCAAAAGTCTTACCCAGGTTGTCACTGCGCAGGCTCGACGCGGCGCCGCCACCCAGGGCGTCGTTCAGCACCCACTTGATGGCCAAAATGCGGGGCAGCTCATAGCGCTCGACGGCTTCAGCGCCAGGCCGCTGCATCACATGCGCAAAGTGCGCGGCCACACGCTCGGACGTGACGTGCTGCTGGAGCAATGCGTAGCCCAATGGCTCCCAGGCAAACAAACCGATGTCGGCCCGGTTGGCCTTGTCGCCGCTGCGGGCGTGGGCGATTTGCGCCAGACGCAGTTTCATGCGACCTCCTGAACATCGACAAGGATGTGCGGCTCGATCGCCTCGCGCCGCACGAGCGACGGCCACAAACCCAGCAACTGACTGGCCGGCTCGATGCCGTGAAAGCCACCCATGTAAGGCGGCCCCGACAAAGCCAACCAAGGAAAGAGCCGCCCAAAACCGTCGGCCACACGTTTGTCCTGCGTGCGCACCGCCATGCGCAGCCAAATTTCGTTGATGTCGTCTTCGCTGGCAGGTGCGGTGGCGTGCGGACCCAAAAATACGTTGTGCCCCAGAAACTCCACACACACCTCTTCGTGCAGCATCTGCTTGTCGCGCAACTGCTGCTGGATGTTGTCGGCCACGGCCCTGGCCTTGGTGAGGGCATCGGGCCAGCTGAAACCGACCACGGCGTGACCCATCCAGCCCTTTTGGTAACCCGCGACCAGCTTGAAGTGCTCAGGGGCAGGGTGCCCTTTGGCGCCCACCACCTCCACGCGGTCGTGCCCGGCATCGTGCAGCTCCAGCTCGCCCATGTCCAGCACCACATCGGGCGTGGCATAGCGGTGCGGGTTGTGCACCTCGTAGAGCAGTTGCTGGCGCAATGTGTGAAAGTGAATGCGGCCGCCCGTGCCCGGCGCTTTGGTGATGAAGAGGCGGGCGTCTTCGCTCACTTCGGCAATGGGGTAGCCAATGTGGGCAAAGTCGGGCATGCGTTGCCAGGCCCCGGCCGAGCCGAAATTGCCGCCCGCTCCCTGGCCCGAACATTCGAGCAAATGCCCGGCCACAATGCCCTGGGCCAGCTTGTCGAGTTCATGGGGCTGCCAGACAAACTCGTGCAGCATGGGTGCCAAAAACAGCGCCGCATCGGCCACGCGCCCGGTGATGACAATGTCAGCGCCTTGGTCCAAGGCCTGCGCAATCGGGCGGGCGCCCAAATACACGTTGGCAAACACCAACTGTTCGCGCACCGCGTCGATGGCTTGCCCGTTGTCCATGTGGACCAAGCGCTCGCCCGACTGCTGCAGCGCGTCGATGCGGTCCAGCACGGCGTCGCCTGTGACCACGGCGATCTTCGCTTTCCAGCCGCGTTTTTTGAAAAGTTGCACCAGCGCATCGCGCGCGCCTTGGGGGTTGAGTCCCCCCGCGTTGAGCACAAAGCGCACACCGCGTGCGGCGGCCAATGGCCACAGCTCAGCCAACATCGGGATCAGGTCTTTGGCGTAGCCCGTGGTCGGGTCACGCTGGCGGTCTTTTTGCAAGATCGCCAGCGTCAACTCGGCCAAGTGGTCGGAGCAAACGTACTGCACGTCGCCCTGTTCGATGGCCGCGCGGATGGGGGCCCAGGCATCGCCATAAAAGCCCAGACCGGAAGCAATGCGGATGGTTTTCATGGGGCCTCTCGCATGAAAAATCGGACGGTGCGGTCAGACAAGGCATCGAGGTCCATCGCACCGCGTCCGCTTTGCTGCTTGTACCAAGTCACCGTGAAATTGATCGCTCCCATGATCATCAGGCGCGCCATTTTCACATCGACCGCTGCCGCCTTGTCGTGACCCGAGTTGGCACCAATCAGGCCCAGACCCAACATCTCTTTGAGGCAGGCGTGCCAGAGAAAGTCGTAGCGGTCTTTCACCGCAATGATGTCATCTTTGTGTCCGTCAGGCAGGCTGCGCCAATCGTAGAGCAGCACGGCAATGAACTCGCTGCCCTCGTCGTGCAGGATGCCGTACTGGGTGCGAACCATGGCTCGAAAGCGTTCCTGTGGCGTGGTGGCCGCTTTCAGGGCCTCTTCGGTGCGGTCCAGGCCTTGGCGCAGGCCCTCCTCCATCACGGCCTTGAGGATGTCCTGCTTGTTGCTGAAGTGGTAGAACGGGCTGCCCGAGCGCATGCCCACGGCCCCAGCGATGTCGCGCACCGTGGTGGCCTCAAAGCCTTTTTCGCGGAACAGACGGGCCGATGCACGGATCAAGGCTTGCCTGCGGTTGGCTTCGTCCTGGCCGCCTGCGCCAGGGCTTTTCACTCGTTTGCGGGTTTCTACCATGGCCTAGGGGTTTCCCCAAATTGCGGCGTGAAGTTCACAGCCTAAGATAAAAAGCAAGTGCTTGTTTGGTCATGATAGTGGATTCGATTTTGCTGTCAATGAACTGACTTTCCTTTGATATCACCCACCCAACAAGGCAGGAAGGCAAGGATGCAGGAGTTGCAAGTCATCTTCAGCGGGGTTGCTCAAGGCTGTATTTACGGCTTGATCGCGCTGGGCTTTGTGTTGATCTACAAAGCCACCGAAACCGTGAGCTTTGCCCAGGGCGAACTCATGATGCTGGGCGCTTTTTGTGGCCTGGCCTGTGTCAACTGGCTGGGCATGCCGTTTTGGCTGGCCATTCCCTCGTCCATGCTGGCCATGGCCATCATGGGCTGGCTGATCGAGCGCGCTGTGATCCGGCCCGTGCTGGGGCAACCGGCTTTCTCGATCGTGATGCTGACCATCGGCATCGGCTACGTGGCGCGTGGTCTGATCACCATGATCCCCGACATCGGCACCGAAACCCACACCCTGCTGGTGCCCTACAAAGACACTTCGTTTGACGTGGGCGGCGTGGTGCTGGGCGCCACGCAGGTGGTGGTCGTGGGGGCTACGGCCCTCTTGTCGTTGGTGCTGTATGGGGTGTTCCGCTACTCTCGGGTAGGCATCGCCATGCAGGCGTCTTCGCAGAACCAACTGGCCGCCTATTACATGGGCATTCCCGTGCAAAAGCTCAACGGCTTGGTCTGGGCGCTGGCCGCGGCGGTGGCCGCCATTGCCGGTTTGCTGCTGGCCCCCATCACTTTTGTGCACGCCAACATGGGCTTCATCGGCCTCAAGGCATTCCCAGCGGCGGTGGTGGGCGGCTTTGGCAGTTTGCCCGGCGCCATCGTCGGCGGGGTGATCATCGGCGTGGTCGAGGCCTTGTCGGGATTTTGGCTGCCCGAGGGCTTCAAAGACATTGCGGCCTACATCGTGGTGCTGTTGATGCTGGTACTCAAGCCCAATGGCTTGTTTGGCGAAAACCTGCGCAAGAAAGTCTGACCCATGCGCTTCATTTTCAAGACCGATTACGACCAGGACATCCGGCTTGCCAAACACGGGGGTCACGTCTTTTGGTACAGCTTGCTGTTGGCCTTTTTGGTGGCCGCACCCTGGCTGATCGAGGAATACTGGCTGGCCCAGCTCACTTTTGTGCTGATCTACAGCGTGGTCGGCCTGGGGCTGATGCTGCTGGCGGGTTTTACAGGCCTGTTCTCGATGGGGCACGCCGCCTTTTTGGGCGTTGGTGCCTACACCGAGGCTGTGCTGGCCGCCAAGGGCTGGCCATTCCCGGTGTCGCTGGCGATTTCGGCCGGTTTGTCGGCCGCCGTGGGCGCAGTGGTGGGCTTGCCTGCGCTGCGCGTCAAGGGCATTTACCTGGGCATTGCCACGCTGTCATTTGGCTTCATCGTCGAAGAAGGTCTGGCCCGCTGGGACAGCGTCACGGGCGGCAACGCAGGCATGCACGTCAAAGGCATCCAGATGTTCGGCTGGGAAGCCAACTCCAGTGAATCGTTTTACTGGGTCTGCCTGCTTGTGGTGGTGGTGAGTACCTTGGCCGTGCTCAACTTGCTGCGCAGCGCGACGGGCCGCGCTTTTGTCGCGATCCGCGACTCGGAGATTTCTGCCCAGAGCATGGGCATCCATCTGGCACGCTACAAAACGCTGTCGTTCATGATCTCGTCTGCGCTCGCGGGCATGGGCGGCGCACTCTATGCACACAAGCTGCAATTCATCAGCCCTGATCAGTTCAACATCCTGCAGTCGGTGGACCTCTTGCTGATGGTGGTCATCGGCGGGCTGGGCTCGATCCACGGCGCCTTCCTCGGAGCCATCTTCCTGATCACCATGCCGCAGCTGATTTCGCTGGGCAAGGACTACCTGCCTGCGTTCATTGGCCAGGCCCCTGGTCTGCAAGCGGTGGTCTATGGGGCGGTGCTCATCGCCTTTGTGATGTTCGAGCCCATGGGGTTGTATGGCCGCTGGCTCAAGGTGCGCACCTGGTTCCAGCTGTTCCCGTTCTACCGCAAGGGCATGTTCAAACGGCAAAAGAGCTTCCAGAAATCGGACAGGCTGAAATGATGAACGACATCCTTCTTTCTGCACAAAACCTGTCGGTGCGCTTTGGCGGCGTGCTGGCGGTCAACAACGTGAGCTTCGACGTTCAGCGCGGCGAAGTCTTCACCCTGATCGGCCCCAACGGTGCCGGCAAAACCACCGTGTTCAACCTGATCAGCCGCATCTACACCCCCACCTTGGGCCAGATCCTTTATGACGGGCAAGTGCTCACCGATGTCGCGCCACATACGGTGGCAGGACTGGGCATTGCGCGCACTTTCCAGAACATCGAGCTGTTCGAGCACGCCACGGTGCTGCAAAACCTCTTGATCGGTCGCCACACGCACCGCAAGACGGGCATTTGGAGCGAGATGTTTTTCACGGGCAAAACCCGCGCGGCCGAGATCGAAGCCCGCGAAAAAGTCGAGCAAGTGATTGAGCTGCTCGACTTGCAGCACCACCGCGAATCGATGGTGGCAGGCCTACCCTATGGCGTTCGCAAGGTGGTTGAACTGGCCCGGGCACTGTGCACCGAG
Organism: uncultured Burkholderiales bacterium; assembly: GCA_903822825.1. Lineage (GTDB taxonomy): Bacteria > Pseudomonadota > Gammaproteobacteria > Burkholderiales > Burkholderiaceae_C > Limnohabitans_A. Next base: position 70,143 of record CAIJQQ010000060.1, read on the forward strand.
CCGAAACTGCTGCTGCTGGACGAGCCCTCGTCGGGCCTGAACGTCGAAGAAACAGAAGACATGGCTTTCTGGATCAGCGACATCAAGAACGTGCTGGGCATCACCGTGTTGATGGTCGAGCACGACATGACCCTGGTCTCCAAAGTCTCTGACCGGGTGCTGGCGATGGCGCAGGGCATGGAGCTCGTCACAGGCACGCCGCAGCAAGTGCAAAGCGACGCGGGCGTGATCGAGGCCTACCTGGGCACGGTCGACGATGTGTCGAGTTTGCGCCGTGAAAACGCGAAGGAGTCTGCATGACGACAGACAACATGGTGCTCAAACTATTGAACGTCGAGAGCGCTTACGGCCCGATCAAAGCGATCCGTGGGGTCAGCTTGCAAGTGCGCAAAGGCGAGATCGCCACGGTGCTGGGCTCCAACGGCGCAGGCAAGACCACCATCCTCAAAACCATCAGCGGCATCATCGACCCGCGCAAGGGCTCGATCGAATTCAAAGGCGCAGACATCACAGCCCGCGACCCCTCGCTCATCGTTCAGGCAGGCCTGATGCATGTGCCCGAAGGCCGCGAAGTGTTTCCCCTGCTGTCGATCAAAGACAACCTGCTCATGGGCGCCTACACCCGCCAAGACCGCGATGGCGTAGCGCGTGACATGGAAGTGGTGTTCAACTACTTCCCCATTCTGCGCGAGCGGGCGGCGCAAGATGCGGGCCTGTTGTCAGGCGGCCAACAACAGATGCTGGCGATCTCGCGTGCGCTGATGGCCAACCCCGACCTCATCTTGCTGGACGAACCCAGTTTGGGGCTCAGTCCCAAACTGACCAAAGAGATTTTCGAGATCGTGGTGCGCATCAACCGCGAGCGCGGCACGACCCTCTTGCTGGTCGAGCAAAACGCCAACATGGCGCTCAACGCCTCGGACTACGGTTATGTGCTCGAAAACGGCCGCATCGTGATGGAGGACACCTGTGCCAACCTGCGCGAAAAAGAAGACATCAAAGAGTTCTACCTCGGCATGAAGGAAGAAGGCGTGCGCGCTGACCGCCGCTGGAAGAAAAAGAAAAACTGGAGATGAACCCATGAGCACTTTGTGGAACCTCTCGGGCATCCAACCTCAAAAAGAGGTGGTGATGGCGGGCGACACCATCCCCGCCATCTTTTGGAATGCGGTGCGCGCACGTGGGCCCAACGTGTGGATGCGCCAAAAGGACTTCGGGATCTGGCGCAGTTGGACCTGGAACCAGACTGCCCAAGCGGTGCGCGAAATCGGCAACGGTTTGCTATCACTTGGCTTTGCACCGCATGAGACCGCCTCCATCCTGTCCAACACCAACATCGAATGGGTGCTGTGTGACTTGGCTGTGCTGAGCGCAGGCGGCGTGGCCAACGGCATTTACCCGACCGATGCAGCGTCGCAGGTTCATTTTTTGAGTGAAGACTCACGCACCACGGTGCTGTTTGTCGAAGACGACGAGCAACTGGACAAAGCGCTCGAAGTGCGCGAGCGCCTGCCCCTGCTCAAGAAGATCGTGGTCTTCGACATGGAAGGCCTGCTGGGCCTGAACGACCCGCAAGTGATTGGCCTGGACGAACTGCGGGCCTTGGGCCGCGCCTACGGACAAGCGCACCCACAGACACTGGACGAGCGCGCGGCCGCTTGCCGCCCCGAGGACCTGGCCATCCTGGTCTACACCTCGGGCACCACGGGCAAGCCCAAAGGCGCCATGCACAGCCATGCGGGTCTGGTGCATTCGGTTAGGGGCTACAACACGCTGGTGGTGCGCGACGAGACCGACGAGTGCATGTGTTTTTTGCCTTTGTGCCACATTGCCGAGCGCATGGGCGGTGAATATTTTTCGCTTTACACCGGCGCCAAACTCAACTTCGTCGAGAACCCCGAGACGGTGCCCGAGAACGTGCGCGAGATCGCCCCCACCGTATTCACCGCCGTGCCGCGCGTCTGGGAAAAGTTTTACTCCGGGGTGATGATCACGCTCAAGGAGGCAAGCGGCCTGCAGCAGGCGGCTTACGCTTGGTCCATCGGCGTGGGCCACCGCGTGGCCGAAAAGGTGCTGGCCCAGCAAGCGGTGCCCGCAGTGCTCAAGCTGCAGTTCCACATCGCCCGCCTTTTGGTGCTCAACAATGTGCGCAAGCTGATCGGCATCCACCGCGCCAAATTTCTGGTCACGGGCGCTGCGCCCATCTCGCCAGAGCTGGTGCGCTGGTACCTGGCGCTGGGCGTGCCCATGCTCGAAGTCTGGGGCATGACCGAGACCTGCGGCGCGGCCACAGGCGTGCCTGCCAACCGTATCAAACCAGGCTCCATTGGGCCAGCCGCCGACTTCAACGAAGTGCGTCTGGACCCGCTCACTGAAGAAATTCTGGTGCGCGGCCCCAACGTTTTCATGGGCTACCTGAACCTGCCTGAAAAAACGGCCGAGACCATTGACCCTGAGGGTTGGCTGCACACGGGCGACGTGGGCAAAGTGGACGAGGAAGGGTTTTTCCGCATCACGGATCGGATGAAAGACATCATCATCACGGCAGGCGGCAAGAACATCACGCCCAGCGAGTTGGAAAACGAGCTGAAGTTCTCGCCCTACATCACCGATGCGGTGGTGATCGGTGATCGGCGACCTTACCTGGTCGTGATCATCATGATCGACCAAGAGAACGTGGAGAAATTTGCCCAAGATGCCGATGTGCCTTTCAGCAACTACGCCTCTTTGACCCGCGCCCCGGAAGTACAGGCTTTGATTCAGAGCGAAATCGACCGGGTCAACAAAAAGTTTGCTCGGGTTGAACAGATCAAGAAGTTTTTCCTGCTCGACACGCAGCTCACGGCCGAAGACGAAGAATTGACCCCCACCATGAAGCTCAAACGCAAATTGGTAGAGAAGAAGTACAGCGAAAACATCGACACCATGTACCGCAATTGAGCAACCCTTTTTTACCCAGGAGACAGAAACCATGAAACTGCAAATCATCACCACGCTGGTGGCCATGGCCCTGAGCGGCGCAGCACTTGCCCAACAGCAAGGCGTGAGCAAGACCGAGATCACCATCGGCACCATCCAGGACTTGTCCGGGCCGCTGGCCGGTTATGGCAAAGCGGTGCGCAACGGCATGCTGCTGCGCATTGACGAGGTCAACGAGCAAGGCGGCGTCAATGGCCGCAAACTCAAGCTGATCACCGAAGACTCCGGCTACGACCCCAAGCGGGCTGTGCTGGCCGCGCAAAAGCTGGTCAACCAAGACAAGATTTTCATCATGGCCGGCCACATTGGTACCGCGCAAAACAACGCGGCCATGCCGGTGCAGTTCGACAAGAAGGTTGTGAACTTCTTGCCCGTGACTGCTGCGCGCGAAATGTACGAGCCACTGAACAAGTTCAAATACGCTCTGTTCGCCACCTACTTTGACCAGATGCGAGCCGCTGTGCCCTCATTGGTCAAAGAAAAGAAAGTCACCAAAGTCTGTGCCATCCACCAAGACGATGAATTCGGTCTCGAAGTGATGCGCGGCGCGGAAGCCGGCCTGAAGACCCTCAACATGGTTTTCCTTGAGAACACTTCTTACAAGCGTGGCGCGACCGACTTTTCTTCACAAGTGGCCCGCATGAAGTCAGCAGGCTGCGAAATGGTGGTGCTGGGCACCATCATCCGCGAGACGGTGGGAACCATTGCCGAGGCACGCAAAACCGGCTTCAACCCGGTCTTCGTCGGCTCCAGCGCCGCCTACACCGACCTCATCCACAAACTGGGTGGCAAAGCCATGGACGGCATGTACGCCACCATGACCGTGCCCCACCCTTACCTGGACGAAGCTTCCAACCCGATCCGCTTTTGGGCCAACAAGTACAAAACCAAGTTCAACGAAGACCCTTCGGTTTTCTCGGTCTATGGTTATGTGATTTTGGACACCTTCATCCAAGCCGCCCAAAAAACCGGCAACAACCTGACCAGCGACAGCTTCATCGCCACCATGGACAAGATGACGGTGCCCACCGACATTTTTGGCAGCCCAGAAGGCACGTTCTCTGCCACCAAGCACCTGGGCTCGAACAAGTCACGCCTGTCGCAAATTCAGGACGGCAAGTGGAAGATCGTGTCCGAGTACTACAAGCTCGATTGAACCTTTCCTTCTCTTTTAAAAAACCGCCTTCGGGCGGTTTTTTTTGCCCGTTCACACCACCGCTGTGCGCCCTCTTTGGGTGTCGGGCATTTGGTTGCGCACGCAACCAAATGCGGTTACGATGGCGTCATGACCAAACCGCTTGAGCGTTCATTCACCTACCGCCTGCACCTGCTGCACAAGGTCTCCGACCAGCTCAGCCACCAGTCGTACCTGCAGACGCTGGGCTTGTCACTCAGCGAAGCGCGCAGCCTGGCCGCGATCGGCGCTTTCCAACCCATGTCGGTCATGGCACTCGCCGACAAAGGCAACCTCAACAAAAGCCAGGCCAGCCGCGCCGCGCAAATCCTGGTGGACAAAGGCTGGGTCAGCAAAAACGAACACCCCGTCGACGGGCGTGGCGTTGAGCTGAGCCTGACCCCCGAGGGTCAAAAGCTCTGGAAAAAAGCCATGGCCCTGATCGAACACCGCAACCAGCACATCTTCGGCTGCCTGAACGCCCAAGAGCAAGCCACCCTCAGCGCACTGCTGGACCGCCTGATCGCCCACAACCTCGGCACCTGATCGGCCGCAAGGACCCCCATGCACAACCCCAGCACCGAAGCACGCCCTTCGATCTATTACAACTACGAAGTCTTCCAGCCCTGGCTGGCTTCGGCGCACCCCAAGCAAGACCGCAAGAAGGTCGTGGTCGTCGGTGCAGGCCCCGCGGGGATGGTCACGGCACTGGAGTTAGCCCGCCACGGCGTGCCCAGCGTGGTGCTGTCGGCCGAATTGCAGTTCTCGCAGGGCAGCCGGGCGATTTGCTTCACCCGCCGCTCGATGGAGATCTTGCAGCAGGTCGGCGTGGCCGACCGCATGACGGCGGGCGGTTTGCCTTGGCGCTTTGGCAACTCGTTTTACCGGGGCCAGCGCGTGTTTCGGTTGGAAGCACCGTACGACGCCGATGACCGGTTTTTTCCGATCATCAACGTACAGCAGCAGTTCATGGAAGAGTACCTGCACGACGCCTGCCAAGCGAACCCACTGATCGATTTCCGCTGGGGCAACAAGTTCACGCAAGTCGAGCAGAAAGACGGCTACGCGCTGCTCGAAGTCGACACGCCTGAAGGCCCTTACACGCTGGAGAGCGACTGGGTGGTCGCCGCAGACGGGGGCCGCTCGGGCATCCGCTCTGCCATGAACCTGCAAATGGAAGGCGCGTCTTACGAAGGTTTTTTCGTCATCGCCGACATCCACATTGACTTGCCCTACCCGACCGAGCGCCTGGCTTTTTTCGACCCTGACTGGAACCCCGGCAACACCATCTTGATGCACCGCGAGCCCCACGGCATCTGGCGGGTGGACTACCAATTGCCCCCGGGCGAAACGCCCGAAGAGGCGCTGCGTCCCGAATCGCTCAAAGCACGCATCGACGCCCAACTGGCCATGATCGGCCATGCAGGCTTGAAGTGGGAAATGGACTGGTCTTCTGTCTACTCGGCCCGCACGCTCACCCTACCCGACTTTGTCAACGGCCGAGTCATCTTCACGGGCGACGCGGCGCACCTGCTGCCGATTTTTGGCGTGCGCGGGGCCAACACCGCGTTCCAGGACGCGCAGTCGCTGGGCTGGCACCTGGCCTTTGTGGTCAAGGGTCTGGCGAGCCAAAAGTTGCTGACCAACCACAGCACCGAGCGCGTGGGCGCGGCCCGCGAGATCATCACCGAGGCGGGCAAAAGCACCCGCTTCATGGCGCCGCCCAGTCGGGGCTTCAGGTTGCTGCGCGACGCGGTGCTGTCGCTCTCGCTCACACAAGACTTTGTGCGGCCGCTTTACCACTGGCGCACCTCGCGACCGCACGAGTACACGCATTCCATGCTCAACAGCACGGGCGACGACAACGGCCTCTTCAAGAGCGGCCCCGCCCACGGCGCACCGCCGCAAAACGTGCGCCTGGCTGCGAACGACTTTCTGCTCGACCACCTGGGTGGCGGCTTTGACCTGCTGTACTTCACCGACACTTCAGTGCCCGAGGCCTTGCAAAAGGTCATCCAGAACGCACGACAACAAGGCATGCCCATCACCGTGACCGCTGTGGGCGCAGCCCAGCCTGTGGCGGGTGCCGACCAGCACCTGCACGACGCCGACGGCCACCTGCGCCAGCGCTACGGCGTGCCCGCCAACGGGGGCGCGTATTTGCTGCGCCCCGACCAACACATCTGCGCCCGCTGGCTCACGCTCGACGCCACGCGCCTGCAAGCCGCCCTCGTCAATGCCTTGCCGAAATAAGGAAAATATGACCCTGATGACCGAAAAACCACTGACCATTGGCGGCCTCGAAACCGTCTACGATGCGCTAGCCACGGCCATCGACCAGGCGGGCCCGGACAAAGCCGAGCTGTTCCTGGTGAAACTCGCCTTGCTCCAGGCCAATGCGCTGGGCAATGAGGCGCAATTCCAGCAGCAGGTCGACGCCGCCCTGCAAGACCTTTGAACCACATGACAACGAGACAATGATGACGACCTTGAACGAAACCCATGACCCCGCCTTGAAGAGCTGGATCGCCTCGGCCAACGCCAGCGGCACCGACTTCCCCATCCAGAACCTGCCCTATGCAGTATTCCGGCGCGAAGCCTCTGCCGAAGCTTTTAGGGGCGGCGTGGCCATTGGCGACCACATCCTCGACCTGGCGGCGCTCGCCCAGTCGGGCGTTTTGCAAGGCGATGCCGCCCAAGCTGCGCAAGCGGGCGCGCACGACAAGCTCAACGCGTTGATGGCCATGGGCACCAAGGCCTGGAGCGCGCTGCGCCTGGCCCTGTCGCGCGCACTGCGTGAAGGCTCGTCTGACCAAGCTGCCCTGCAAGCGTGCCTCGTGCCGCAAGCCGAGGCCGAATACGACGTGCCCGCCCGCATTGGCGACTACACAGACTTCTACACCTCGGTCTACCACGCGACCAACATCGGCAAACAGTTCCGCCCTGACAACCCGCTGCTGCCCAACTACAAATGGGTGCCGATTGGTTACCACGGCCGCGCGTCCAGCATTGGCGTGTCGGGCCAGCAGTTCCGCCGTCCAGTGGGTCAAACCATGCCGCCTGGCGCGACTGAGCCATCGTTTGGCCCTTGCAAGCGGCTGGACATCGAACTGGAGCTGGGCATTTTTGTCGGCAGCGGCAATGCCTTGGGCGAGTCCGTGCCCATCAGCGAAGCCGAAGACCATGTGTTCGGCATCTGCCTGCTCAACGACTGGTCGGCCCGCGACATCCAAGGCTGGGAATACCAGCCTCTTGGCCCCTTCCTGGCCAAGAACTTTGCCACCACGGTTTCGCCCTGGGTGGTGACGCTCGAAGCACTGGCCCCTTACCGCACGGCCTTCACCCGCCCCGAAAGCGACCCGCAGCCCATGGCCTATCTGGACTCGCCAGCCAACCGCAGCGGCGGCGCGTTCGACATCCAACTGCAAGTGGGCCTGCAAACCCCGCAAATGCGGGCAGCCGGTCAGCCCGGCGCCAGCATCTGCCGCACCAGCTACCGCCACGCCTATTGGACCGTGGCGCAAATGCTCACGCACCACACGGTGGGCGGCTGCAACCTGCAACCAGGCGACCTGTTCGGCAGCGGCACCCTGTCAGGCCCCACTCTCGACCAGGCGGGCGCCCTGATCGAGCTGACCACGGGCGGCAAAAACCCGATTGCCCTGCCCAACGGCGAGCAGCGCACCTGGCTGGAAGACGGCGACAGCGTGGTGCTGCGCGGCTGGTGCGAAAAGTCTGGCGCAGCGCGGATTGGCTTTGGCGAATGTGTGGGCACGGTGCTGCCTGCACGCACATGATCTGGCAAGCTCAAGCAGGCATGGGTGGCTCTGAGCGAGTCGCCCACGGTATACCCCCGCATTGACCGAGGTCTGTGCCTGCTCCTAAGATGGGCAAGCCCGGTCAGGCCTTGCTGCCTGACTTGCCCTTGTTCATCACTGGAGACCCTTCATGAAATGGTTGAAACCCCGCGGCTTCGCCGCTGGCCTGTTGGCTGGCCTGCTGGCCTTTGGCGCACACCCCGCTTCGGCCCAAACCGCTGCCGCACCCGCTGCAACCGGCAAGACCGAACTGCTCTGGCTGGGTCAAGCCGGCTTTCGCATCAAATCCCCCGGCGGTAAAACCATCGTCATTGACCCCTGGCTCACGGGCGGCCCCAAGACGCCTGCGCCTTACAAGACCGACATCGCTGCCCTTGGCAAAGTCGACCTGCTGCTGGTCACGCACGCGCACGTGGACCACATCGGTGATGCGCCCGATCTGGCCATCATGCACAAGACCAAGCTCTACGGCCCTGCCGACATGGTCACGCCGCTGATCACGCTGGGCGTGCTGCCCGCCGATCTGGGCCACCGCTTCAACAAGACCGGCAGTGTCAAGCCTTTGCCTGGCATCAAGGTCACTGCGGTTCAGGCCGAGCACTCTTCGCTGCTGGTGTGGAAGAACCCCGCCACCAACAAAAACGAATCGCACCCTGCGGGCGAGGCCGTGGGTTACATCATCGAGCTGGAAAACGGCTTCAAGATCTGGCACATGGGCGATACAGGCCTGTTTGGCGACATGAAGTTCATCTCTGAGCGCTACAAGCCCGATCTGGTGCTGATGCCCATTGGCGGCAACTTCACCATGGCCCCCGATGACGCGGCCTTTGCCGTTCGCACCTGGATTCAGCCCAAGATGGTAATCCCGATGCATTACAACTCCAACCCCCTGACCCCCGGCACCTTGGCCGAGTTCCAGGAGGCCATGAAGGGCAGCAGCGTCAAAGTGGTGCCCATGACCGAAGGCCAGAGCGTCGAGTTCTGAGCCCCATGCAAAAGCTGACCCGACGGTCCTGCGCCGTGCTGGGCCTGGCGCTGTGCAGCGCCACTTGGGCCCAGCCCGCCTCTGACATGACCCCTGCTGACATCGCCCCCACAGGCACTTTGCGTGCCGTCATCAACCTGGGCAACCCCATCTTGGCGCGCAAAGATGCGCAGGGCGAACCTGTGGGCGTGTCGGTGGACTTGGCCCGGGCCTTGGCCGCGCAATTGAAGTTGCCCTTGAAGTTGATCCCGGTCGACGCGGCGGGCAAATCGGTGGAACTTGTGACGCAAGAGAAAGCCGACGTCGGCTTCTTCGCCATCGATCCGGTGCGCGGGCAGGGCATCGCTTTCACATCGGCCTATGTCCAGATCGAGGGCAGCTATTTGGTGCGGCAAGACTCACCCCTCAAAAGCAACGACGAAGTGGACCGCCCCGCACAACGCGTGGTGGTCGGCAAAGGCAGCGCCTACGACCTGTTCCTCACGCGCGAACTCAAGCAAGCGCAATTGGTGCGCGCGCCGACATCGCCCGAGGTGGTGTCGTTTTTCATGGGCAACACTTACGACGTGGCCGCGGGCGTCAAACAACAGCTCGAATCCGATGCGCGCACCACCCCCGGTGTGCGCCTGCTGCCCGGTCGCTTCATGGTGATTGACCAGGCCATGGGCCTGCCCAAAACCCGCTCGGCCCATGCCAACCAGGTGCTCAGCCGGTTCGTGAACGACATGAAAGCCAATGGCTTTGTGGCGGCGGCGCTCAAGCGGCACCAGATCGAAGGCGCTGTGGTCGCGCCTTGAACAGCCGCCTCTGAGCAGCTCATGCAACTGAGCGATTGAGCGAACATTGGCAAAGCCATCGGGTCGTCACTTTCAACCGTAACGCTGCAGCAGTTTGTCCCGGTGTGCGGGGTCGATGTTGACCTTGCGCATGTCGCCTCGCACATGGGGCAAGGCCAGCAAGCGCGGGTCCATGACCTTGAACCACAAGGGCGGTATGTAGGCGAGCGGGAACATGCCAAAGTAACCACTGGGCAGTTGAGGCAAATTCTCAAAGTGGCGAAGCGACTGGTAGCGTCTGGACGGGTAAGCGTGGTGGTCTGAGTGGCGTTGCAAGTGAAACAGCGACAGGTTCGACACCACATGGTTCGCATTCCACGAGTGGTGCGGCTTGGGCGTTTCGTATTGGCCACTCGCCAGTCGCTCACGCAGCAGGCCATAGTGCTCGACGTAATTGGCCGAAGTCAATTGCCACCAAGCCACCATGTTGTGGATGGCCAAAAACGGCACCATCACCCAGCCAAACGCCAGCACCAGCCCCAACTGCAATGTGGCCGCGATGGCGTAGGACTGCAGCATGGTGTTGTGCCAACCCCAGACGGCTTGCCCGGCTTTTTGGAGCCGCTTCTTTTCGATCTGCCAGGCGCGATGCACGCCACCGGGCAACTCGCGCAAGGCAAAGCGGTAAATGCTCTCGCCCATGCGGGCGCTGGCGTGGTCCTCGGGCGTGGCCACCCAACGGTGGTGGCCTTGCCCATGCTCGACGGTGAAGTGCCCATACACGGGCACCGCCAACACCAAGCGTGCCAGCCACTGCTCCAGCCGGGTGTATTTGTGCCCCAACTCGTGTCCGGTGTTCAAACCCAAGCCGGAGTGCATGCCCGCCACATACGCCAACAGCACAATGGCCCCCCAGGACATCGCATGCTCACCTACCCACCAGGCGCTGGCGATCAGGGCCACAAAATGCAGGGGCACCGTGGCCCAGGTCAGGTAGCGGTAGTAGCGGTCTTGGTCAAGTTCAGGCACCACTTCTTCGGGCGGGTTGTTTTCGTCTTCACCCGACAAGTAGTCCAACATGGGCATCAGGCCGTGGCTGACCACAATGGGCAAGGCCAGCGCCAACTCGTAGCCGCTCCAGGCACAAGCCGCCATGCCCACCAAGGGCCCCAAGGGGTAGAGCAGCGAGAGCAACCACCACAGTCGCTTGCGGTCCGAATACTGCACACGTGCACCTTGGGCGTCCATTGCCAAGTACTGTTTGACCATGGCTGTTTCCTGGTGGGTTTCAAGCGCCATCAAATGCCCAGCTGCTTGCCCGCCAGCTCTTTCATGATTTCCTCGGCACCACCACCGATCATCATCACCTTGACCTCGCGGTAGATGCGCTCCACCCGTGTGCCGCGCATGAAGCCCATGCCGCCCAAAATTTGGACCGCCTGATCGGCGCAGAACTGCATGGTCTGCGTGGTGTGGTTTTTCAGCATGCACAGCTCGGCCACCGTGCGTGGGCTGTGGTCGCCAGCGTCGAGCTTTTGCGCCAATTGCTCGAGCCAAGGCTGGCAAGACGCGATCTTCATCTGCATGTCGACCAGCTTGTGGCGGATGACCTGGCGCTCGATGAGCGGCGCGCCAAAGGTCTTGCGCTGGCGCGCCCAGTCAAGTGCGTCGTCGTAGCAAACCCTGGCAAAGGCCCATGCGCCCACCGACAGCGTCAGGCGCTCGGTGTTGAAGTTGGTCATGATGGCGCGAAAGCCTGCACCTTCTTCGCCCATCAGGTGGTCGTGCGGCACGCGGCAGTTGTCAAATCGCAGGTGCGCCGTGTCGCTGGCCCACCAGCCCATTTTGCGCAGCGGCGTGCGCGACAGCCCCAGTGCGTCGCCCGGCACCGCGATCAGCGACAGACCCGAAGCGCCCGGCCCGCCCGTGCGCACCGCCACCGTGATCCAGTCGGCCCGCAAGCCGGAGGTGATGAACACCTTCTCGCCGTTCAGCACCCACTCGCCGCCATCGAGGCGGGCAGTGGTGCGGATGGCGGCCACGTCCGAGCCACCACCGGGCTCGGTGATGGCCAACGCCGCGATTTTGTCGCCCGACAGCACCTCGGGCACGATGCGTTGTTTGAGCGTGTCCGAGCCCAGCGCCACCAAGGGCGGCAGCCCGATCGTGTGCGAGAACAAACTCGCCAACACCCCACCCGAGCCGGCCTTGGCGACTTCTTCGCTCACGATCAGGCGGTAGAGGTTGTCGGCCTCGATGCCACCATAAGCTTCGGGGTAGCCGATGGCCAGCAGGCCCAGATCAGCGGCTTTTTTGTAGAGCGCGCGAGGAAAGTACTCACCGCGCTCGGCGGCTTCGTCCCAGTCGTTGACGTGGGGCGCGATTTCGCGCTCGACAAACTGCCGGACCGTGGCGCGAAAGTCTTCATGGGCGGCGGTGTAGGGGCTCATGGTGTCGTCTCCGTGATCAAGCGTCCGCTTCGATTTCGGCCAGCACACGGCGCGCGGCCACCTGCTCGCCCGCATGGGCGTGCAGGCCCTTGACCTGCCCGGCAATGGGCGCGAGCAAGCGGTGTTCCATTTTCATCGCTTCCATCACCAAGAGGGTTTGACCCGCCTGCACGCTTTGGCCTAGCGCGACCTCCACGCGCACCACGCGGCCGTGCATGGGCGCCAGCACCGCACCGCCGCTGGCGGTCTGGGTGCGGCTGGCCGCTTGCAGACGCAGGTCTTCGCCGTGCAGTTCCACCGCGCCAGATTGCAACCAAAACCGATCGCCCTGACGCACCAGCACCGCCTCCACAGGCTGCCCGTTCACAAGCGCCGACACCTGACCGCCAGCCACCCTGCGCAAGCTGTTGATGGCGACAACAACGTCTTTCCAGTGCGCTTGCCACGCACCGCCCTGGCCTTGCACCGCCCAAACCTGCCGCTCGCCCTGAACTTGCAAAGGCACGGCCGTGTCCACACGGCCAGCCGACTGCCAGCCTGCCCAAAGCGCAGGCAGGGGTACGTCGGACGTGGCCGCGAGGCACAGGGCCAAAATGCCATGCAGGTGCACCGCACTGGCCGCCACAGGCGAAGGCAGGTGCTGGCCTAAGAAAGCGGTGCTGAAGTCGCCCGCCGCAAACACGGGGTGCCGCAGCACCTGCGCCAAAAAGGCGCGGTTGGTGGGCAGGCCAATGCACTGCGTGCGGTCCAGACCATCGGCCAGTTGGCGCAAGGCGCTGGCGCGGTCAGGGGCGTGCGCGATCAGCTTGCCCAGCATGGAGTCGTAAAACGGGCTGACTTGCATGCCCGATTGCAGCGCCGCGTCGCAGCGCAAGCCCGCAGGCGCTTGCCAGCGCAGCAAGCTGCCCGCTTGCGGCAAATGGTTTTGGGTCGGGTCTTCGGCGCACAGGCGCGCCTCGATGGCGTGCCCACCCGATTCGAAACGTTGCAGCACCTCGTCTTGCGTGATGTCTAACCTGGCGCCTGCGGCGATGCGCAGCTGCCAGGCCGCCAGGTCCAGCCCCGTAAGGCATTCGGTCACCGGGTGCTCGACCTGCAAGCGTGTGTTCATCTCCATGAACCAAAAACTGCCATCGGCGTCGAGCAAAAACTCCACCGTGCCCGCGCCCACGTAGCCCGCTTCGCTCGCGCTGCGGGCCACTTGCACAGCGGCCTCGCCCATGCGACGGCGCAGCAGCGCGTTGACCGCAGGCGACGGCGCTTCTTCGATCAATTTTTGGTGGCGGCGCTGCACAGTGCAGTCGCGCTCGCCCAGGTGCAGCACCTGGCCATGGCCGTCGGCCAACACCTGCACCTCCACATGGCGGGGCGCGAGCAAAGCGCGCTCCAGCAGCAAACGACCATCACCGAATGCGGCGCGGGCTTCAGCGTGCGCCGCTTGCAATGCGTCGGGCAAGGCCGCAGCGTCTTGCACAAGGCGCATGCCGCGCCCACCGCCCCCGGCCGAGGCCTTGACCATGAGCGGCAGGCCCAGCTCAGCCCCTTGCGCTTGCAAGGCGGCCAGGTCTTCGCTGGCGTCCACCGTGCCGGGCAGCACGGGCACACCCGCGGCTTGCATGCGGCGGCGGGCGCTGGCCTTGTCGCCCATGGTGTCGATGGCGGCAGGCGGTGGACCGACCCACACCAAACCCGCGTCAATCACGGCCTGCGCAAACGCGGCGTTCTCAGACAAAAAGCCGTAACCAGGGTGGATGGCTTGCGCCCCGCTTCTGAGTGCAGCGTCCAGGATGGCGTCGATGCGCAGGTAGCTGTCGGCTGGGCGTTCTCCGCCAATGCCGACCGCCGTGTCGCAGCTGTGCACAAAAGGTGCATCGCGGTCGGCGTCGGAAAACACGGCCACGGTGCGGATGCCCAGCGCCCGTGCACTGCGCGCCACGCGGGCCACGATCTCACCGCGGTTGGCGATCAGCAAAGTGTCAAAGGGCCGCAAGGGCAATTGACTCGCTAAGGATGAAGCGCTCATGAAGGATCTTTCGATGTGGCCCACTCGGGCACACGTTTGGCGCTGAGGGCAGCCAGGCCTTCGCTGGCGGTGCCGCTGCGCAAGGCGCGGGCAAAAGCGTCGGCCGCAAAGTCCAGTGTCTCGCCCAAACCATCGCTCAATTCAGCGCCCTGTTTTGCACCTGACCTGCGCCGCGCCAGAATGGCTTTGGTCGCCCGCAGCGCTTGCGGCTCGGCGCGCAGCAGCCGCTGCTGCCAGGCCGCCAAAGCCATCTCCACTTCGGCTTGGGCAACAACTTCGTCCACCAACCCGATGCGCAGTGCCTCTGCAGCGTTCAACCGCTGACCACTGGCCATCAGGCGCAGGGCCTGGCGCTCGCCCAGCCGTGCGGCCACAAAGGGGGCGATCTGCGCCGGGGGCAGGCCCAGTGTGACCTCGGGGGTGGCGAGCACCGCTGTGTCTGAAGCCAGCACCACATCGCAGGCGGCGGCCAGGCCGCAGCCCCCGCCCATGGCCGCGCCTTCGACGCAGGCCACCGTCAGCACGGGGCAGCTCGCCAGCACTTCGAGCATGGCGCCAAAAGCGCGGTTGAACACCGCGATCGGGTCGGGGCCTTGGGGCGGGGCGGGCTCGGCCATCAGGCTGCGAAAGCGGCTGAAGTCGCCCCCTGCGCAAAAGGTGCCGCCCGCGCCGCGCAGCAGCACGGCGCGCACAGTGGGGTCTTGCGCGGCGTCGCTCAAGGCCTGACGCAGGCCGCTGACCATCTCGTCGGTCAAGGCATTGCGGCTGGTCGGGGCATCGAGCCAGAGCACCCACCAGGGGCCATCACGTTCGGTGCGCAGCATGGGGTCAGCGCTGCTTGGGCAAGATGTGCATGTGCTTGCTGATGATGCCCAGCATCACCTCATCGGCTCCCCCGCCGATGGAGGCCAGGCGGCCGTCGCGGTACAGGCGTGAGACCAGGTTGTCCCAGGTGAAGCCCATGCCGCCCCAGTACTGCAGGCAGCTGTCGGGCACGGTGCGCAGCAAGCGCCCGGCCTTGAGCTTGGCCATCGAAGCCCACTCGGTCACGTCCTTGCCCGCGAGGTAATGCTCGGTGGCCATGTAGGTCAATGCACGCAAGGATTCGACTTCCGTTTTGAGCTCGGCCATTTTGAAATGCACCGTCTGGTTGTCCAGAATGGATTTGCCGAACGCCAAACGCTCGCCCGTGTAGGCGATGGTTTGTTCGATGCAATTGGTCAGCGACTGGATCGCATTGGCAGCGGCCCACAGGCGTTCTTCCTGGAACTGCTGCATCTGGTAAGTGAAGCCCATGCCTTCTTCGCCAATGCGGTTGCGCTGGGGCACACGCACATCGTCAAAGTGGATCAAGCCCGTGTCGCTGGCCATCATGCCGATCTTGCGGATCTTCTTGGCCACGGTGATGCCGGGCGTGTTCATGGGCACCATGATCAGGCTCTTGTTTTTGTGGGCGGAGCCTTCGGAGGTGTTGGCCAGCAGGCACATCCAATCGGCCTGCAGGCTGTTGGTGATCCACATCTTGCCGCCGTTGATGATGTAGTCGTCGCCGTCCTTGCGCGCGGTGGTCTTGACCGCCGCCACATCCGAGCCCGCGCCCGGTTCGGACACGCCAATGCAGCCCACCATGTCACCCGCAATGGCGGGTGCCAAGAACTCGGCGCGCAAGGCATCCGAGCCAAAGCGCGCCAGCGCCGGGGTGCACATGTCGGTTTGCACGCCAATGGCCATGGGCAAAGCGCCGCAGTTGATGTGGCCCAAGGCCTCGGACATGACCACCGCATAGGAGTAGTCCAGACCTGCGCCGCCATAGGCCTCGGGTTTGGTCAGTCCCAGGTAACCCAGGTTGCCGAGCTTCTTGAAGACTTCGTGGGCCGGGAACATTTCCGCTTTTTCCCACTCGTCCACATGCGGGTTGATCTCGTCATCGATGAAGCGCTTGAGGTTGCGCTTGAGCTCTTCGTGTTCATGGGTCAATTGCATGGGAGGTCTCCTTGTCGAATCTTTGGGGTTGGCTCAGGGACGGGCCACGCCGTACTGCATGGGGCGCAGGTTTTTATGTTCGGCTTCGGCGCAAATCTTGAGCGTGAGCGCCAGCACACGGCGCGTGTCACGCGGGTCGATCACACCGTCGTCGAGCATCAGCCCCGAGGTGTAGAAAGCGCTCATCTGCCGCTCAAAGGTCTGCACGATTTTGTCTTGCAGGGCCTGCAACTTGGCGCGGTCGGGCTCCTCGCCTTTGCGGCGGGCCGCCTCTTCGAGCACGATGCCCATGGTGCCTGCGGCTTGCTGCGGCCCCATCACGGCGGTGCGGGCGTTGGGCCAGACGAACAAGAAGCGCGGACCAAAGCCGCGCCCGCACATGCCGTAGTTGCCCGCGCCAAACGATGCGCCGCACTGGATGGTGATTTGCGGCACACGCACATTAGACAGCGACTGGATTTGCTTGGAGCCGTGCTTGATCATGCCCGCCTGTTCGGCGTCTTTGCCAACGATGAAACCGGTGGTGTTTTGCAGCCAGACGATGGGCAAGCCACTCTGGTCGCACGCCTGCACAAAGTGCGTGATCTTGGTGCTGCCCGCCGGATCGATCGGGCCGTTGTTGGTGACGATGCCTACGCGCTGCCCAGCGATGGACGCATGACCACACACGGTGGCGCTGCCGTAGGCCTCCTTGAATTCCAGAAAGGCCGAGGCGTCCACGATGCGGGCAATGACTTGGCGCATGTCCACCGGGGTCTTGAGGTCGGGCGAAAACAAGTCCAGCAGACCTTCGGCATCTTGCAGCGGCGCGGGGCCATCGGGCCAGACCGTGCCTTGCGCTTGCCAGCCCAGCGACGCCACCAACTCGCGCGCCATGCCGATGCCGTGCGCATCGTCTTCCGCCACGTACTCGGCCAGGCCCGACACACCCGCGTGCATGTCTGCGCCGCCCAGGGTTTCGTCGTCGGCCACTTCGCCTGTGGCCGCTTTCAAGAGCGGCGGCCCGGCCAGAAAGGCGCGGCCCCGGCCACGCACCATGATCACGTAGTCCGACAAGCCCGTCATGTACGCGCCGCCCGCCGTGGATGGCCCGTGCACCACCGCCATCACCGGGATGCCTGCAGCCGACAGTTGGGTCAGGTTGTAAAAATTGCGCCCACCGTGGATGAACTGTTCCACCTTGTACTGCAGCAGGTTGGCCCCGGCCGATTCAACCAAGTGCACAAAGGGCAGCCGGTTGTCGAGTGCGATCTGCTGCGCACGTTGCAGCTTTTCGAGCCCCATGGGTTGCAGCGCACCCGCGTCGATGCCGCCGTCATCGGCCACGACCAGCACCCGTGTGCCCGAGACCAGCCCGATGCCCACGATCTGCCCTCCGCCTGCGGTGGACTTGTCCGGGTCGGGTGTGTCTTGCAGCCAACCCGCCAGCGAGGAGAGTTCGAGAAAGGGCGTGCCCGGGTCCAGCAAGCGCTGCACCCGCTCGCGCGGCAGCAACTGCCCACGCTTGGCATACAGCGGTCCGGCCTGCGCGCTGCGCGAGCGCGTGCGCTCTTCGATGCCGCGCCACTGCGCGATCATCGCCAACATGTGTTCTGTGTTGGCGCTCATGGCGCGTCCTTGAGCACGCGGGGTGTGGTGGCCAGGTGAAAGCCGTTGAAGGCCACCGTCTTGCCGCCCTTGCCCACTTCGGGCCAGATGCGCTTGGCGTTGGGGGCGGCGCCATCCACCCGCAGGCAAGAACCCGAGACAAAGGCCGCTGCCTCCGACAGCAAGAAGACGATCGCGGCCGATACTTCGCTTTCGGTGCCCATGCGCTGCACTGGCACTTTTTTGCCCATGCTGCGGATCATCGGGGCCATCTCGGGCGGGTACTGGTCCATGCCGCTGGACGCGATCCAGCCCGGCGCCACGGCGTTGACCCTGACTGGACCCCACTCCAGCGCGGCGGTTTCGGTGAAATTGAGCATGCCCGCGCGCGCTGCGCCCGAGTGGCCCATGCTGGGCATGCCCATCCAGATGTCGGCAATGATGTTGACGATGGCGCCGCCGTGCTGGGCCATCCATTGGTTGTAGGCTTCGCGCGCCATCAAAAAACCACCTGTGAGGTTGTTGCGCACCACCGCGTCCCAGCCTTTGGCGCTGATTTTCTCCAGTGGCGAGGGGTATTGCCCCCCCGCGTTGTTGACCAGCCCATCGAGGCGCCCGTGCGCGGCCAGCACCGCGGCCACGGTGGCCTGAACCTGCTCTTCTTCGCGGATGTCGCACACATGGATGGAAGCGGTGCCGCCCACCGCCGCGATCTCGGCCTGCACGGCCTGCAGTTTTTCGATCTTGCGTCCGACCAGGGCGACCCGTGCGCCCAAGCTGACCAGCTCGTGCGCGGTGCAGCGCCCGATGCCCGAGCCGCCGCCGGTCACGATCACCGCCTGGCCTTCAAAAAGGCCGGGGCGGAACACACTTTTGTAGCTCATACGCTCTCCGTGAAGTGCTTCAAAAAAAGGGGCCTAAACATCGCTCAAAGCGTGTCAACCAAGCACTTGCTTTGTTCAGTGTGCACACCCATAATCCCTTTGTCAATCGCCGGTTTCCCCTGTAGAACCCGGCCCACTCAGGAGATTTCCATGACCCATGCGTTCATCTTTGACGCGGTGCGCACGCCCCGTGGCAAAGGCAAAAAAGACGGCAGCCTGCACGAAGTCAAACCCGTGGACCTGCTCGGCGGCCTGCTCGCGCAACTGCGCCAGCGCCACGGCTTTGACTCGGCCCAGGTCGACGACGTGGTGATGGGCTGCGTCACCCCCATTGGCGACCAGGGCGCTGTGCTGCCCAAAACGGCGCTGCTCAAGGCGGGTTGGGACTTTCGCGTCTCGGGCGTGCAGGTCAACCGCTTTTGCGCCTCGGGCCTGGAGGCCGTCAACCTGGGCGCGCAAAAAGTCGCCAGCGGCTGGGAGGACCTGGTCATCGCAGGCGGCGTGGAATGCATGTCGCGCGTGCCCATGGGCTCGGACGGTGGCGCTTGGGCGCAAGACCCGGCCACCAACTGCGACACCGGCTTCACCCCTCAAGGCATTGGCGCCGACCTGATCGCCACACTGGGTGGCTTTAGCCGACACGACGTGGACAGCTATGCGCTCGAATCGCAGCGCCGCGCCACCGCCGCACGCGCTGAAGGCCGCTTCAAACACTCGGTCATCCCCGTCCACGACGAGATTGGCCTGGCCGTGCTTGAAGAAGACGAGTTCATCAAACCCGGCTCCACGCTTGAAGGCTTGGGCGGCCTCAAGGCCTCCTTCACCGATCTGGGCGCGATGGGCTTTGATGCCGTGGCGCTGGCGCGTTACCCGCAGGTCGAGCGCATCCAACACGTGCACACCGCAGGCAACTCGTCGGGCATCGTGGACGGCGCAGCCGCTGTGCTGATCGGCTCGCAGGCCAAAGGGCGCGAGCTGGGCCTCACGCCCCGCGCGCGCATCGTGGCCACGGCCCTGTCGGGCGCAGACCCGACCATCATGCTGACGGGCCCCATGCCTGCGGCCCGCAAGGCGCTGGCCAAGGCGGGCTTGACCATCGACGACATCGACCTGTTTGAAGTCAACGAGGCCTTTGCCGCCGTGCCCATGCGCTTCATGGCCGAGATGGGCGTCTCGCACGACAAAGTCAACGTCAACGGCGGGGCGATTGCACTCGGCCACCCCCTGGGCGCCACAGGCGCCATGCTGATCGGCACCGTGCTCGACGAGCTCGAGCGACGCCAGCTCAAACGCGGCCTGGTCACCCTTTGCGTGGGTGGCGGCATGGGCATTGCCACCATCATTGAACGGGTATGAACATGGAAACGATCCGCTACGCCCTGAACCAAGGCATCGCCACCGTCACCTTTGACGAACCCGGCTCGCCGGTCAACACCATGAAGCCGCAGTGGCAGGCTGACATGGCCATGCTGGCCGAGCGTCTGGCCGCCGACCGCGAGCAACTGCGTGGTGTGCTGCTGACCTCGTCCAAGACCACCTTCTTTGCAGGCGCTGACCTCAAAGGCGTGCTCAAGCTCAAGGACGCCGATGCGGCCACGGGCTTCACGGGCATCGAGAAACTCAAAAAGGCCTTTCGCCGCATCGAAACCCTGGGCGTGCCCGTGGTCTCGCTGGTCAATGGCGCAGCGCTCGGCGGCGGTTGGGAGGTCGCGCTGATCGGCCACGCCCGCTTTGCGCTCGACAACCCCAAGATCCAACTCGGCCTGCCCGAGGTGTCGCTGGGCCTGATGCCCGGCGCCACAGGCATCACCAAGATGGTTCGTTGGCTCGGCCTGATGGGGGCGCAGCCCTACCTGATGGAGGGCAAGCTCTTCAACCCTCGCCAGGCGCTGGACATGGGCTTGGTCAATGGCCTGGCCAAAACCCCAGACGAGCTGCACCAGATGGGCATGGCCTTCATCGAGGCCAACCCGCAGATCAGCCAGCCCTGGGACCGCAAGGACTACAAGATGCCCGGCGGCACACCGTCGTCGCCCAAGATCGCGCAAGGCCTGGCCGTGATGCCTGCGATGATGTTCAACAAAGCGCACGGCCTGTATCCGGCGGCGCAAGCCATTTTGGAAGCCATGGTCGAAGGCGCGCAGGTCGACTACGACACAGCTTGCCGCATCGAAAGCCGCAAACTGTCCAAGCTGATGGTGGGGCAGAACGCGAAGAACATGATCACCGCGTTCTTCTTCAACATGAACGCCATCAAGGCGGGCAAGTCACGCCCTGCCGGCATCGCGACCTGGAAGCCCGCCAAGGTCGGCATTTTGGGCGCGGGCATGATGGGTGCGGGCATCGCCTACGCCAACGCTGCGCGTGGCATCGCCAGCGTGCTGCGCGACGTCACGCTAGAGAAAGCACAGACCGGGCGCGACTACAGCCGCCAGATCACCGACAAGCAAGTGGCCAAGGGCCGCATGGACGCGGGCAAGCAAGCCGCGCTGCTGGACCTGATCGAGCCCACCGCCGATGTGGCGGCGCTGGCCGGGTGCGACCTGGTCATCGAGGCCGTGTTTGAAAACCGCGCCCTCAAGGCGCAGGTCACCCGCGAGGCCGAGGCCGTGATGGCCGCTGGCGGCACCTTCGCGTCCAACACCTCGACCTTGCCCATCACCGGCCTGGCCCAGGCCAGCCAACGGCCCGCAAAATTTGTCGGCATCCATTTCTTCTCGCCCGTCGACAAGATGAAGCTGGTCGAAATCATCCGCGGCAAGGACACCGACGACGAGTCGGTGGCCCGTGCCTACGACTATGTGCTGGCCATCGGCAAGACCCCCATCGTGGTCAACGACTCACGCGGTTTCTTCACCAGCCGCGTGTTTGGCACCTTTGTGATGGAAGGCGCGTCCATGCTGGACGAGGGCATCCCGGCCTCGGTGATCGAACAAGCGGGCTTGGCCGCAGGCATGCCCGTGGGCCCGCTGGCGGTGATGGACGAAACCTCGCTGTCGCTGTCGGTGCATGTGCTCGACCAGACACGCGCCGACTTCGCCGCCGACGGCCAGACCTACACCGCCACACGCGGCGAGCTGTTCACCGAGAAGATGGTCAAGGAATTGCACCGCGCTGGGCGCGCTGCGGGTGGCGGCTATTACGACTACCCGGCGGGCGCCAAAAAGCAGCTGTGGCCCGGCCTCAAGTCCTTTGAAAAACCGCTGACAGACGACCCGCAAGCCCTGTTGGCCGAACTCAAAGACCGCCTGCTGTACCGCCAGGCGATCGAGACCGCCCGCTGCATGGCCGAGAACGTGCTGACCTCCACCCACGACGCCAACATCGGCTCGATCTTCGGCATCGGCTTTCCGGCCTGGACGGGCGGCGCCATGCAGTTCATCTATTCCGAAGGCGTGGAGCGCTTCACGAAGCGCAGCGCCGAACTGGCCGCGCGCTACGGCGCAGGCTTTGCGCTGTCGGACGCGGTCAAGGCGGTGATTGAAAAGCACCGGCCCTGAACCCTGGGGCGTCTGAGCTTGAAGCAGGCACCGCAAGGTGCCTGCTTTTTTCATGCCTTCTCAGGTGCCGTCCAGCCGCTGACCGCTGCGCCCCGCCCCCAACGCAAACAGCCGCGCCCCGCGCGACGCTTCACCGCTGGCCAGGGTCTGCTGACCCAAGTCAAATTCGTGGGCCAGAGCTTCGTCCAGCCCCATGCCGAATTGTTCATACGCTGAGCGGCGGTCGTTGCGCAGGCAGGTTTGCGGCAAAGCCGCCAATTGCTCGGCCAACTCGATGGCCGCTTGCAGCGCCTGGCCGTCGTCCACCACGCGGTTGGCCAGGCCCATGGCCATTGCTTCTTTGGCCCCCACGGCCCGGCCGGTCAGGATCAAGTCCAGCGCACGCGACAGGCCAATGAGCCGAGGCAAGCGCACCGTGCCGCCGTCGATCAGGGGCACGCCAAAGCGGCGGCAAAACACGCCGAGCACGGCAGAACGCTCGACCACGCGCAAATCGCACCACAGCGCCAGCTCCAGCCCACCCGCCACCGCGTGCCCGGCAACAGCGGCGATCACCGGCTTGGACAGCAGCATGCGCGAGGGTCCCATGGGCCCATCGCCCTCGGGGTCCAGTCGGTTGCGCCGCGCATCGTCGTTGAGCGCCTTGAGGTCAGCCCCGGCACAAAAAGTACCGTGTTCGCCATGCAACACGGCCACCGCCGCGACCGGGTCAGCATCAAAGGCGCGAAACGCGTCGGCCAGCTGCTGCGCCGTCACGCGGTCCACCGCGTTGCGCGCCTCGCGTCGGTTGATCGAAACGATGGTGACCGGGCCTTGTCGGGTGACTCGAACTTCTGAATCGCTCATGGTGGCTTGCTTTTGTCGTTGCTGTGCAGACACCTTAGCGCAGACATCAGCGGCTGCAAAGCGTGCCGAGCCACAGGCGTGACTGCCCAATCAACACTGTGCGTCAAAATAGGCCTGTCCAACGCACACCCCCAAGCCGCATGAACCCCACCGACGTCACCACCGAGCAACTGCAACAAGCCCTGACCGAGCTGTTTGCGCCCTGGGTGCAGGCCCTGAACCTGCGCGTGGAGGGTTTCGGCCCGGGCGAAGCCACGCTGCGCTTGCCGCAAAGCGACCAGCTCTCGCGCGTGGGCGGCATGCTGTGCGGGCAAGCCATGATGGCCGCCGCAGACACCGCCATGGTGCTGGCGCTGATCAGCCACTTCGGCAGCTTCAAGCCTTGCAGCACGGTGCAACTGTCGAGCACCTTCCTCAAGCCCCTGTCGGGTCAGGACGCCCTCATCACCGCCCGCGTGCTGCGGGCGGGCAAGAGCATGGCCTTTGGCGAAATCGACCTGCGCGGCGCCAGTGATGGCAAAAGCGTGTTCCGGGCAAGCACGACTTATGCGCTGATGTGAATTTGCCTCAAGCGAAGCCCGTCACTGCCCGGCTTTTCAATCGCTGCTAAGGTGGCATCCCTGTTGATCGAGTCATCCCCATGAAACACATCCCGACCTTCTCTCCATCCCGTTCACTGACGCTGCGCCGCGCCCTCGTGCTGGGCAGCGCCAGTCTGCTGGCAGGCGCTTTGGCTCTGCAAGCACCCAAAGCCTTGGCGCAAGAATTTCCGCCCAAGAAGAACATCACCATGGTGGTGGGCTTTGTGGCCGGGGGCGCAGCCGACATGGGCGCACGCATCATCGCCAAGCGTTTGGGCGAGAACCTGGGCGTGTCGGTCACAGTCGAGAACAAGGCCGGTGCAGGCGGCAACATCGCGCACCAGTTCACGGCCACGGGGCCCGCTGACGGCAGTGTCATTTTGCTGGGCTCGGTGGGGCCGCTGACGATCGCGCCGCACATGATGAAGCTGCCTTACGACCCGGTCAAAGACCTGGCGCCCTTGACCATGGCGGTGAACTTTCCCAACGTGCTCGTGGTCAACCCGGGCGCTGGCATCAAAACTTTTGCCGAATTCATCGCCACCGCCCGCAAGAACCCCGGCAAGCTGACCTTTGCCTCCACCGGGCCAGGCTCGGCATCGCACTTGGCTGGCGAACTGGTCAATGACATGGCCAACCTGGACACGGTGCACGTGCCCTACAAAGGGGGCGCAGCAGCCTTGCAAGACGTGCTGGGCGGGCGCGTGACCGGTTGGTACGCCACCATGGCCACGGCGGCACCGCACATCGAAGCGGGCAAATTGATTCCGCTGGCCAGCACAGGCACGCACAGGCTGGCGGCCTTGCCCAAGGTGCCCACCGTGGCCGAGTCGGGGCTGGCCGGGTTCAATGCGACCAACTGGTACGCCTTTGTGACCTCGTCCAAAGTGCCCAAACCCGTGCTCGAGCGCTGGAACACCGAACTCGTCAAAGTGCTGACCACGCCCGATGTGGTCGAGCAGCTCAACAAACATGGCCTGACCCCCATGCCGGGCACGCGCGACGAACTGACGCGCTACATGGCCAGCGAAACCGCGATGTGGGGCCGCGTGATCCGCGAGCGCAAAATTTTGGCGGACTGAACCCCAACCAACAATGGCCAATCTGGCTTGAACGGCGCTGATGCGATGAACCGACGAGACCTGCTGAAACTGAGCATCAAACGTGGCTTGCTGACCGCTGGCGCCGGCACGGTGGCGGCGGGTGCCGCAGCGGCACCGAACTCAGCAGTGGTGGTGGAGGCGTCCATCACCGAACTTCAAGACGCCATGGCAAAGGGGAAACTGACGTCTCTGGCGTTGGTCAACGCTTACCTCTCCCGCATCCAAGCCATCGACCGGTCGGGCGCCAAAATCAACGCCATCATTGAGCTGAACCCCCAGGCCAAAGCGGTGGCGGCCAAGCTGGACAAGGAGCGCCAGTCCAAAGGGCCTCGCGGCCCCTTGCACGGCATACCGGTTTTGATCAAAGACAACATCGCCACTGGCGACCGCATGCAAACCACCGCGGGTTCTTTGGCCTTGCTCGGGCAAAGGGCGGCCAAAGACGCCTTCATTGTCCAAAAGCTGCGTGACGCAGGCGCTGTGATCTTGGGCAAAACCAATTTGTCGGAGTGGGCCAACATCCGGTCCACCCGTTCGACCAGCGGCTGGAGTGCACGCGGAGGTTTGACCAAGAACCCCTATGCCCTGGACCGCAACACCAGTGGCTCGAGCTCAGGCTCTGGCGCCAGCATCGCGGCCAGTCTGGCCGCGGTGGCCGTCGGCACCGAAACCGATGGCTCGATCACCTCGCCGTCTGCCCTGGCCAGTCTGGTGGGCATCAAACCCACGCTGGGCTTGGTCAGCCGTGCAGGGATCATCCCGATCGCCCCATCGCAAGACACAGCCGGCCCCATGACACGCACGGTGGCCGATGCGGCCGCCTTGCTCACCGTGCTGGCCGGGCCAGATGCTGATGACCCGGCCACACAAGCCGCCAGCCAGCACCGCCATGACTACACCCGCTATTTGGACCCCCACGGCCTGCGCGGCAAACGCATTGGCGTGGTGCGCAGCCAGTTTGCCATGCAAAGCGATGGGGTGGCCCGCGTGGTGCAAGCCGAATTGGCGGTGTTCAAGGCCCAAGGCGCTGAGCTGATCGACGTGGCAGAGATCCCCAACGCGGTGAAATATGCCGAGTCAGAGCTGACCGTGCTGCTGTTCGAGTTGAAAGACAGTTTGCCCAAGTACCTGGCCACTTATGCCCCTGATGCACCCGTCAAAACCCTGGCCGATGTCATCGCCTTCAACGAGAAAAACCGTGCCAAAGAAATGCCTTACTTTGCACAGGAACTGTTGGAAATGGCGCAGGCCAAAGGCGACTTGAGCAGCCCGGAGTACCTGCAAGCGCTGGCCAACAATCGCACATTTTCTCGCGAGCAAGGCCTCGACCCAGTGATGAACGAGCACCAACTGGACGCCTTGCTGGCACCCACGGGTGAGCTGGCCTGGCTGACCGACTTCATCCGCGGCGATGCGTCAGGCAACAGCTTCACGTCCCCCGCTGCGGTGGCAGGCTACCCCCACATCACCGTGCCTGCGGGCTTTGTACACGGTTTGCCATGCGGCCTGTCCTTGGTCGGCAAGGCCTGGAGTGAGCCTGCTTTGATTGCCATGGCCTATGCCTATGAGCAAGCCTCCAAGCGGCGCCGCCCACCGACCTACCCGAGCTCTGTCCAAATCCGCTGAAAGCATTCCCGTGGCCTCCAGTAAGTTCAAAGTCAACGCCCTGCGGGGTTCCACCGTCGAGGTGTCGACCAGTGCCCAAATGGACCTTTACCACTGGGTGGTGTCGATGGGCTGGCTCGGTTATTTGGGTGTTTTTGCCAGCTCATTTCTGCTCGTCAATGCGCTCTTTGGATTGCTGTACTACCTCGGCGAATCGTCCATCGGCGGTTTGACGAGCACCTCGTACTGGGAATATTTCTTCTTCAGCGTCCAGACATTGGCCACCATCGGGTACGGCGGCAAATTCCCGCAAACCCTCTACGCGGATGTGCTGGTCACGCTGGAGGCCATGCTCGGTTTGTTGGGCTTGGGTTTGTTCGCTGCCGTCGCTTTCGCCCGGTTGTCCATCCCCAAGGCCCGCATCATCTTCAGCGATGTGGCCGTGATCGCTCCCTTTGAGGGGGTGCCCACATTGATGTTCCGTGTGGCCAATGAACGCAACAACCGCATCATTGGGGCCGATGTGGAATTGAGTTTGCTCATTCGCGAAACCACCCAAGAGGGCTTGAGCCTTCGGAAAATTCACGACCTCAAGCTGCTTCGCAGCCACACCCCCATGTTGTCTTTGACATGGCTCATCTGCCACCCGATAGGAGAAGGCAGTCCACTGCTGGGCTTGTCGGCTGACGAACTGCAAAAGTCGGAGTTCGCACTGATTGCCACCATCAAAGGCCTGGACGAAACGATTTCGCAGACGGTCCATGCCAACCACATCTATTCCAATGCAGACCTCCTTTGGGGCCACCGCTTTGTAGACATGTTTGCCGAAGATGCCACCACGGGAAAATCGCACATTGACCTGACACGCATCCACGGTGTTCGTCCGGCTGCCAAGTCTTGACCGAACGCCCGCGTTCATTGGCCACAACAAGGTTGGCTACAATAGGGGCCATCACAGAGTTCGAGGTAATCTATGTCTGCTCACAACGAAACAACGCCCAAAGATCCGGTTGAAGCCGTGGTCAAGCACATCCCGGTGGTGATCCCCGTCGTCGGTGCCCTGCTGATTTTCATGCTGGCTTTCATCGCCGTTTTCATGGGCTAATTCTTCAATGCCCAGCTAAAAACCCGCCTAGGCGGGTTTTTTTTTCCTTGGCGCAGGCTGTCCTGCGGTGTGAGCCACCCGATTTGAAGATCAACGCACGGGCATGATGTGCAGCGCCTCGGGCGCCAGCTCCAGCTGCACCCACTGACCGGGGCCCACCCCCAGGCGGTGCAACACCCGCCCGCTCAGATTGAGGGTGATCAACTGATCGGTCAAACCTTCGGGCACCAGGGTGCACAGACTGATCTCGCCCAATGGCAAGACCTCGCGCAATTGGCAGCGCAGGCGGTTGACGTGCGGGTCGGCGCGGGTCGGTGCGTCCAGCGGCAGCACATCGACCCCTTCGCCGTTGAGCACCCAGGTCACGGGCATGCCTTCGTTGATCTTGTTTTTATCAATCACCCGCACTTCGATCTGACCGCTTTGGCCCTGCCATGCCAGCCGACCCCAACCCGGTGCATGCTTGAAAAATTGGCCTTTGAAGTGGTTCTGGATGCCCACCAGTTCGGCCACGCGGGCGTTGCGCGGGTTGGCAAAAACGCGCTCGGGCGTGCCGGTCTGCAAGGTTTCACCCGCGTCCATGATCACCACCCGGTCTGCCAATCGGCGGGCCTCGTGCAGGTCGTGTGTGACCAGCACCATGGGCACGGCCACTTGCTGGCGCAAAGCGGCCAGCTCCCGGTACAGGGTTTGGCGCGTGGGCGCATCCACCGCTGAAAAGGGCTCATCGAGCAACAACACGCCCGATGCCGCCTCTGGCCCCTGGCTTGGTGCAGGCATGACCCGCACCAGCGCGCGCGCCAGCGCCACGCGCTGCTGCTGCCCGCCCGACAGTTGCGCGGGCCTGCGCTCAAGCAAGCCCGACAGGCCCAAGCGGTCAAGCAACGCCGTCAGCGCTGGGGTCGACCAAGCAGCACCAGCGGCCAAGGCCACGTTGGCCAAAACGTCCATGTGCGGAAACAGCGCATAGTGCTGGAACACCAGGCCCACGCGCCGTTGCTGCGGGGTGGTTCGCACACCCGCATCGGTGTCCAGCCAGGACTGCCCAGCGCAAACGATCTGGCCCCGTGCATCGGCCGCAGACCACAAACCGGCGATCGCGCGCAGCAAGCTGGTCTTGCCACTGCCCGAGGGGCCCACCAGCGCCACCAGCTCGCCCGGTGCGCAGTCAAACGCAGCATTCAGCCGGATGGGCGAAGCAGACTGCAGGCGCACCGTCAAGCCGCTCATCACCGCTCCTGCAAAGCGCGGTGGCGCTGTCCGATGCGGTCAAACGCCAGCACCACCGTGAGGGCCAACATCGACGTGGCGACCAGCGCCAGCGCCATCACATGGGCCGATTGCAATTCGAGGCCCTGTACTTTGTCGTAGAGGGACACCGACAGCGTGCGCGTCTGGCCTGGGATGTTGCCGCCCACCATGAGTACCACACCAAACTCACCCAGCGTGTGCGCCACCGTGAGCGCCATGCCCGCCAGCAGGCCCGGCCAGGCCAGGGGCAGCTCGACCCGCCAGAAGGTTTGCCAGGGCGAGAGGCCCGACACCCAGGCCGCCTCGCGCAGGCTGTGCGGCACGGCGGCAAAGGCGCGCTGAATCGGTTGCACCATGAAAGGCAGGTTGACCAGCACACTCACCAAGAGCAGCCCTTGCAGGCTGAAGACCAGCCGCACGCCTTGGCTGGCCAACCACCCCCCGAGGGCACTGCCTTGCCCGAGCAGCACCAAAAAATAAAAACCCATCACCGTGGGCGGCAGCAGCAAGGGCAGCAACAGCAAGGCCTCCACCAGCGGTCGCCCGGCCCAAGTGGTGATCGCGAGCCAACGGGCCAGCGCCAAGCCCAGCGGCAACAGAACCAGCGTGGTCAAAGCAGCGAGCAGCAGCGAAACGTGAAGGGCAGACCAATCCATACGGGACTCAGAAGGTCAATTCAAAAAGGCTTGTTGAAAAAACAAGCTCATTGTGGCAGGGCATAGCCGTGCTTGAGAAACAGGGCCTTGGCCTGCGAACCCAGCAAGTAATCCCGAAAGGCCTGCGCTTGCGGGCTGGCCCCTTTGAGCAGCACCAAACGCTGATTCAATGGCGCATGCAACTGAGCCGACATGGGCCAGACCTTGAACAGGCCCGCGGTCTCAGGCGCCAGTGTCAGGGCGGCAGCAGTGAAGCCGAGGGGCGCTGCACCCGTGAGCACGTATTGCGTGGCCTGGCCGATGTTTTCACCCAGCACCACTTGTTTTTGCAGGCGGGGCCACAGCCCGGTTTTTTGCAAGGCCTGCTGCGCTGCCAAGCCATAGGGTGACAGTTGGGGGTTGGCCAAGGCGAGCTTGTCGGCCGGGGCCAGCGCGCGCAGCGCGGCCTCGGGGCTGGCCTCTTGGGCCAGCGGATGGGTCTGCAGGGCGATCAGCGCCAACCGCCCCACGGCGTAGCGCTGGCCGCCGTCTTGGGTCATGCCCTGACGCTGCAACCAGTCAACCTGCTCCTCGTCAGCCGAGATGAACAACTGCACGGGCAGGCCTTGCTGGATTTGCCGAGCCAGCGGCACCGACGCCCCGAAGTTGAACTGCACGCCTTGCCCAGATTGCCGCCTGTATTGGGTTTCAATGTCAGCCAGTACAAACTTCAAGTTGGCTGCGGCGGCCACCTTCAACGGACTGGCAAGGCTGGCTTGGGCATGCAAGCCAGGTGAAATGGCCGCTGCGGCGAGGCCCCAAACCACCCACGCGGTGCGGCGGTTGAAGACCTTCTGGACAGGTAAAATCAGGCTCGGCATAATTTCATGCTTTTTTTGCATAGATTTTCAGGTGGAGGACAGGCACAGGTGAGGCGGCCTCCCTAAAATCGGGTTCCCGGTCGGTTACCACGCTGTTACAGGGGGCCGATGACGGGAGTATGTCAGCAGTGCGGTCGTTTTCTCAAAGGGTCTGCTGGGGACTTTTGAAAAAACGATTTTCAAACTTTGGAGCTTTCCCATGAATTCACCCGTGATGCAGGGCCTGAACCTCAACACGCCCGCGTACGTCAAGAACGCGAAACTGATCGCTTGGGTCGCCGACATGGCCGCCCTGTGCAAGCCGGCCAAGGTCTACTGGTGTGACGGCTCCCAAGAAGAATACGACCGCCTGTGCGCCGAACTGGTCGCAGCGGGCACCTTCAAAAAACTCAACCCCGCCAAGCGCGCCAACTCTTTCCTGGCTTGCTCTGACCCGTCGGACGTGGCCCGTGTGGAAGACCGCACCTACATCTGCTCGGCCCAAAAAGAAGACGCCGGCCCGACCAACAACTGGATGGAACCCGCGCAGATGCGCGCCACGCTCAACCCGCTGTTTGACGGTTGCATGGCTGGCCGCACGATGTACGTGGTGCCGTTTTCGATGGGCCCATTGGGTTCACACATCAGCCACATCGGCATTGAGTTGAGCGACAGCGCCTACGTGGCCGTCAACCAGAAGATCATGACCCGCATGGGCAAAGCCGTGTTCGACGTGCTGGGCACCGACGGCGAGTTCGTGCCTTGCTTACACACCGTGGGTGCACCTTTGGCGGCTGGCGAAAAAGACAAGACCAGCTGGCCTTGCAACCCCAGCACCAAATACATCGTGCACTACCCCGAGACCCGAGAGATCTGGTCTTACGGTTCGGGCTACGGCGGCAACGCCCTCTTGGGCAAGAAGTGCTTTGCACTGCGCATCGCCTCGAACATGGGCAAACAAGCTGCAGGCGGCCCCTCAGGTAGCCAAGGCTGGTTGGCCGAGCACATGCTGATCCTGGGCGTAACCAACCCCGAAGGCAAAAAGTACCACATTGCAGCCGCTTTCCCCAGCGCCTGCGGCAAGACCAACTTCTCGATGCTGGTGCCCCCCGCGGCGTTTGACGGCTGGAAAGTCACCACCATCGGCGACGACATCGCTTGGGTCAAGCCCCACTCCGACGGCAAGATGTACGCCATCAACCCCGAAGCCGGTTACTTTGGCGTCGCCCCCGGCACCAACATGAAGACCAACCCCAACTGCATGCTGAGCCTGCACAAGGACGTGATCTTCACCAACGTGGCCCTCACGGACGATGGCGACGTGTGGTGGGAAGGCATGGAAAAAGACACCGGCAAGTTGCCCGACCATTTGATCGACTGGCAAGGCAAGGACTGGACCCCCCAGATCGCCAAAGAGACCGGCGCCAAGGCCGCGCACCCCAACGCCCGCTTCACCGTGGCCGCGACCAACAACCCCGCGCTCGACCCCGCATGGGACGACGCTGCAGGCGTGCCGATCGACGCGTTCATGTTCGGCGGCCGCCGCTCGACCACCGTGCCCTTGGTCACCGAAGCACGCAACTGGACCGAAGGCGTGTACATGGCCGCGACCATGGGCTCCGAGACCACCGCCGCCGCCTTTGGCGCGCAAGGCGTGGTGCGCCGCGACCCGTTCGCCATGCTGCCGTTTTGTGGCTACAACATGAGCGACTACTTCCAGCACTGGCTGGACACCGGTGCCAAGGCTGAGGCTGCTGGCCACCAACTGCCCGCCATGTACTGCGTGAACTGGTTCCGTAAGGGCGAAGACGGTGCCTTTGTCTGGCCCGGTTACGGCGACAACATGCGGGTTTTGAAGTGGATGATCGACCGTTTGGAAGGCAAAGCCGCTGGCGAAGAAACCATGTTCGGCATCGTTCCCACTTACAGCGAAATCAATTGGAATGGCATCGCATTCAGCGCTGAGCAATTCAAGGCCGTCACCAGCATCGACAAAGCCGCCTGGCAAGCCGAATTCAAGCTGCACGACGAGCACTTTGCCCAGCTGACCTACCACCTGCCCCAGGCCCTGCTGGACACCAAGGCTGCACTGCAAGCCCGTCTGGCCGCCTGAACTGGCTCACTCAAGCCCACCCCAAAACAGTTTCAGCGCCCACCCGGCGCAGAATTTCGAAACCGCCCCGGCCACAAACCGGGGCGGTTTTTTCATGGGCCACTGCCCAACAAAAAAGCCACCCGAGGGTGGCTTGGATGCTGAGCGCCGTCAGGCGGCTCAGATGCAGTGCTGGCGGTTGCGCACGATGCGGGCTGCGCGGCGGCGGCCCAAGGCCACCAGGTCTTGGGTGGGGGCCGTTTCGTCGTCTTCGCGGTCAAAGGCAGCTTGCAAGTCCGACATCATGCGGCTGTCGCTCTGGGCCATGGCCCACAAGCGGCGGTCCGAGCGTTGTTGGGCCAAGTTGGCCGACCAGCCGTCCAGGCCCAGCATCACGTTTTGTGCCAGATGGCGAGTGACACCGCGCAGGACGGCAATGGCGAGTGCGGCCACAGCCCACAAGGCGATCCATGCGGCAATGACATGGCTCTCGGCCCAAGGCTCCATCAGCTGGTCAGCCATGACCACCAAGGTGGCCACACCGGCACCCAGCAGCAAACTGGCCAAGGTTTTGGATGCGGTGGCGGGCTTTTTCGACTGCACCGAGGTGTTCATGGCGGTGTGTGTTTGAGCATTCATTTTGGATTCCCTTTCGACTGGTTTACAGTTTTGTGAATTCAAGTTAACAAATTCATGTTTTGAATATAGGGTTTCTACCCGTGTTGTTCAACTTTATATTCATGATGTGTATCATTCACCACAGTGATGAACAGACCATGAACGCTGCCCCCACCCTTTCTTTTCGCTCCCTGGACTTGAACCTGCTTCGGGTCTTTGATGAAGTCATGGCCGAGCGCAGCCTGACCCGGGCGGCGCACAACCTGTCACTCACCCAACCTGCGGTCAGCAACGCCCTGCGCCGTTTGCGCGACACCCTGGGCGACGAGTTGGTGCGCAGACAAGGCCAGGGCTTGGCCCCCACCCCCCGCGCGCTGGCACTGTGGCCCAGCGTGCGCGAGGCCCTGCGCCAGCTCGAATCGGCCATCGTACCCAGCGCCTTTGTGCCTGCGCAAGCCAGCAACACCTTTGTGCTGGGCATGGCCGACGCCACCGCGGCCGAGCTGATGGGGGGCATGGCCAGCCGCCTGGAACAGAGCGCCCCAGGTGTGTCGCTGCGGGTGCTGCCGCTGACCACACGCGACCCCCGCCAGTTGCTGGCCGACGGTGTGGCCGATGTGGCCTTGGGTTACTTTCCGGCCGTGCTGACCGACCTGACGGCCCGCGCCCAATCGGGCGAAGCGGTCACCTTCGGGCACCAGCACCTGTACGCCGGGGAATACGTCTGCGTCATGCGGCGCGGCCACCCGCTGGCCGATCAAGCGCTGACACTCGATGCGTATTGCGCAGCACGCCACTTGTTGGTGAGTTTTTCGGGGCGGCCTTATGGCTTCGTGGACGAAGCCCTGGCCTCCATTGGCCGCCAGCGGCGCATCGTGCTGACAGTGAACCAGTTTTTCACGGCTGGCCGCGTGGTGGTGAACTCGGACCTGCTCACGGTCTTGCCCCGCCACTTTGTGCCCACCACCGGCATGATCGACCAACTGGTGCTGCACGAATTGCCGCTCGACGTGCCGCCCGTGCACGTGCAGGCGATTTGGCACCGCCGGGTTCAACACGACAGCGCCCACCAGTGGCTGCGCGAAGCCCTGCTGCAAGTGGCGCGCGAAGCCTTCGGGCAAGATGAGGCCACATGAACATCCAACTGCTCTCTGACTTGCACCTGGAGTCGCACCCTGACTTTGTGGCCGCGCCCGCGCCAGGGGCGGATGTGCTGGTCTTGGCCGGTGACATCGGCTCCTACCAAGCCGGATCGGCCCTTGCTGCGCTGGGCGACGCCGACTTCGGGCTGCAACGCTTTTCGCCGCGCCACGGTTGGCCCACGCCTGTGCTGTATGTGCCCGGCAACCACGAGTACGACGGCCTGGACTTTGACGAAGCCCACGCCCGCTTGCGAGAGACCTGCGAGCGGCTGGGCATCTCCTGGCTCGAGCGCGAGGTGGTGCTGCTCGGCGGTGTGCGCTTTGTGGGCACCACGCTGTGGAGCGACTTTGACGCGTTGGGCCCGCTGGCGGGGCAGACCCTGCCCGACCCGGCGTCAAGCAATTTCCCCGCGCACTTCAAACACCCCAACAGCCAATTCACACGCCAGCTCAAAGCGCGTGACAAAGCCTTTCGCGCCGCCAATTACTACTTGAGCAAAACCGGCACCAGGCGAGGCGGTGAGCCATGGCTCGCGCCCCAGGTGCGCGAGCAGGCGCTGGTCTGCCAAGAATGGCTGCAACAAACGCTGAACACCCCGTTTGACGGCACCACCGTGGTCGTCACGCACTTTGCGCCCAGCCTGCGCAGCAGCGACCCGCGCTACGGCCTGGTGCCGGGCACGGCGGGGTTTTGCAACGCGCTCGACCCGCTGCTGTCGCACGCCCAGCTCTGGCTGCATGGCCACCTGCACTGCCCCAGCGATTACGAACACGCGGGTTGCCGCGTGGTGGCCAACCCGCGTGGCTACGACAAGAAGCAGGAACACCTGGGCTTTGTGGCGCAGCGCACGGTGCGCGTGTAGGGGTGCACCCTAAAGTGGCTGCAGTTCACAACACCGCTGTGCACCTCACCCAAGGCATTCCATGAAAATCCTGCTCGCCGTCGACGGAAGCGCGTACACCAAAAAAATGCTGGCTTACCTGGCCACGCTCGAAGACCTGTTCAGCCCCTCTCACCGCTTCACCCTGCTGGCGGTGCAAGCCCAACTGCCCACGCACGCCCGCAAAGTGGTCGGCTAAGACGTGGTCGAGACATACCACCGCGAAGAGTCCGAAAGAGTGTTGGGCCCGGTGATCCAGTTTTTGCTGCGCCACGGCATCGACGCCAAAAGCCTGAGCAAGGTGGGCCATGCGGGCGAGGTCATCGCCAAAACGGCCGAAAGCGGCCATTTCGACATGGTGGTGCTGGGCTCACACGGCCACGGCGCGCTGGCCAACCTGGTCATGGGCTCGGTGGCCACGCAGGTTCTGGCACTGTGCAAAGTGCCTTTGCTGCTGGTGCGCTGAAGCCCGATCAGCGGGCACGCAGGCCGTCAAAGCAGGTGCTCATCACCAGATCGAGGATGTCTTCGTCGCTGTGCTGCTCGCCCATTTTGAGGAACTCGATCACCGGGTCGCAGGCGCGCGCAAACAAAGTGTAGAGCACGGCCACGGCGGGCAGTGACGGGTTGATTTGGCCTTGGGCTTGCGCCTGTTCGATCCATCCACCCAACACGTCGCTGACTTCCATCAGCCCATCCATGTAGTCATTGCTGGCCATCAAAGTGGCGCGCAGACTGGAGTTTTGGGCCGGCAGCGAAGGCATCTGGCCCTGGATTTTGAGGGCCATGGTCCAGCGTGTGACGCTTTTCAGCTTGTCCAGGGGCGAGGGTTCTGTGGGCAATTCATGGATGAACGCTTGCGCCCGCTGCATGGCTGTGACCATGGCGGCGCAAGCCAACGCTTCCTTGCTTGCAAAGTGTTTGTACAGGCTGGCTTTGGCGATGCCCACTTCGGCTGCCACTTCGTCCACCGTCATGGCGTCAAAGCCTTTTTCGGCCAGCAAGCGGTTGACCGACCCGATGATGGCCACCTCGCGCGCTGCGAGCATCTGTTGCTTGAAAGATTTTTTGGGCGGGGCCGCTGGGTTCGTGCTCATGGGGTCACATTGTAAGCACCCCGTTCAGCTCGTGACTGATGCGTCACATTTTTGAGCGCACCTCCATCAAGCCTTCACCAGGCCCGGCACGCCGCTGGCCAGCGCCCATTGGGCCTGGGTCTGAAGGCGGCTGCCTTCCATGGCCGGGTGCGGGGTGGTGCGCATTTGCGCCAGCACGCCCGAGGGCTGCACTTGCACAAAGGTGTACCCGCGCTCGTCTGAGCGGGCGTGCACGATGTCCGGGTTGTTGTCGCGGATGTGCGCCAGCAGCGTCTCGGACATGCCCCGCGAGCTGATCGAGGTGGTGACGATCTCGCTGGCCACGATGGGCGATTTGTCGTCATTGGGGCGCACGCGCAGGTTGGCCGCCACGTTCATGTGCACATCGCCGCCCAGCACCAGCACGTCCTTGAGCTGGGCCTGCGCGATGGTGTTCAAGAAGCGTTCACGGGCCACCGGGTAGCCATCCCAGCCATCGGTGAAGCTGCTGCGCCCCTGCGGCGTGGCGATGCCCGACGAACTCATCTGCGTGGACTGCGCGACCAGCTTCCAGCGCCGGGTGCTCTGGGCCAGACTCGGGTACAGCCACTGCTCTTGCGCTGACCCCAGCATGCTGCGCTCGGCGTCTCTCAACTCGGTGCAGCCCACCACCACTCGGCCGCCGCCGCGGTTAGGATCGGGGCAGGCGTGGTGGCTGCGGTACTGGCGGCAGTCGAGCGTCCAAATGTCGGCCAGCTGACCCCAGCGCATTTGGTCGTGGATGCGCATCTGGTGCGGCTGCGCCGGGTCTGGCCCCAAGCGCACAGGCATGTGTTCAAAGTACGCCCGGTAAGCCGCCGCACGGCGGCGCAAAAACACCTGTGGGTCGGTGTACTTCATGTCTTGGTCATTGGCGTAGTCGTTGACCACCTCGTGGTCATCCCAGGTCATGACCCAGGGGTGCGCCGCATGACACGCCTGCAGGTCGGCGTCGCCCTTGTACTGCGCGTGTCGCTGGCGGTATTCGTCCAGCGTCTGCGGCACGCCGCCGATGTGCTTGCGCACCATGTAGCGCGGGTTGCTGCTCTCGTAAATGTAGTCGCCCAAAAAAAGCACAAAGTCCACATCGCGCTTGGCGATCTCGCGGTGGGCCACGTAGTAGCCTTGCTCAAAATGTTGGCACGAGGTCTGCGCGATGCGCAGCTGCGCGACCTTGTCATTGTCACCCGGGCAGGTGCGGGTGCGGCCCACGGGGCTGGTGGCGCTGCCCGAGACAAAGCGGTACCAATAGCTGCGCCCGGCTTGCAGGCCGCTGGCGATCACATGCACGCTGTGGGCTCGGCTGGCGTCGGTCTGCACCCACCACTGGCGCACAGGCTGGCGCAGGGCTTCGTCAGCAAACACCTCACACAGCACCGTCTGCGGCTGCGCCTTGTGCGCGGCATCGGCCTCGGCGATCAGCAAGCGGGTCCAGAGCACCACACTGTCGGGCAGAGGCTGGCCACTGGCCACACCCAAGCCGAACGGGTCTGTTTGCCAGCGTGGGCCTTTGGCCGCGTCGGCACTGCTGGCCCCCTGCACAGACATCTGTGCCTGCGCCATGGGCAAGCTCCAGGAAGCCAGGGCCAATGCCAAAGCACGGCGGCCCCAGTCGCGTCGTGTCAAGCCATGTGGGTTGTTGGTGGTATTCAAAAAATCGGCGTCAGACATGCGGGCTTCCATCCAGCGGCGGGCCATTCTCGGCTGCCTGTACGGATGTTACCCGCGTGAACCCCACTGCCTTGGGGGCGACAGTGAACAGGGCCACACAGGCGGCACAATGCCAGGATGACTTCTTCCGTCCAGCGCAAAGACCACCTCGACACCTTGGCCATCGGCTTGCTGGTGGTGTGCTGCATGTTCTGGGGCTTACAGCAGGTGTTGGTCAAGGCCATCATGAACGAGGTGGCCCCGCTGTTTCAGGCCAGCCTGCGCTGCATGGGTGCCTGTGTGTTGCTCATGGTCTGGTGCCGCGTGCGGGGGGTGCGTTTGTTCGAGCGGGACGGCAGCCTTTGGGCCGGTTTGCTGGCGGGCGGGCTGTTTGCCGCCGAGTTCGCCTGCATCTACCTGGGGCTGCAGCACACCGCCGCCTCGCGCCTGACGGTGTTTTTGTACACCTCGCCATTTTGGGTGGCCGCGCTGGTGCCGCTGTTCGTCAAGTCCGAACGCCTGCGCCCGCTGCAATGGGTCGGGCTGGCCTGCGCGTTTGTGGCCGTGGTCTTTGCCATGCGCGAAGGCCTGAGCCAGGCCACAGGAACCAGTGCCACAGGCGACCTGCTGGGCCTGGCCGCTGGCGCTTTGTGGGGGCTGACGACGGTGTCCATCCGCGCCACCAACCTCACCCGCATCTCGCCCGAGAAGCTGTTGTTTTATCAAATCGCCACCACCGCCATTGCCGTGCCTTGGGTCTCGTTGGCCCTGGGCGAAGTCTGGTCTTTGGACTGGAGCCCCTTGGCCTGGGGCTCAATGCTGGCGCAAACCGTGATCGGCGCGTTTGCCAGCTACCTGGTCTGGATGTGGATGCTGGGCCGCTACCCGGCCACCAAAATTTCGGTGTTCGCCTTCCTCACGCCGCTGTTTGCGCTGCTGTTTGGCACACTGGGCTTGGGCGAAGCGGCCACCCCCTCGCTGATGGCCGCGCTGGCTTTGGTGGCCATTGGCATCGTGCTGGTCAACAAGCGCTGAAGGCATTCACCAGCGGCCTTGGTGTGTGACCAAGCCGTGCCAGAGTGAAACCATTTCGCGGCCCATGCTGGTCTGCCCGGCCTTGGCGGTGGCGTTGGCCGCCAGGTGCACCATCACCAGCTTTTGCGATGGGTCGACAAAAATGGCCTGGCCGTACACGCCGAGCAGTGCAAAGCGGCGCTGCTGACCGGGGAAAGTCCAGACCTGGTAGCCGTAGCCGTAATACGGCGTGGCCCGAAGCGGCGCAAAGGCCGACGGGTGGCGTTTCCAATCGGTGGC
The DNA here is from genome assembly GCA_903822825.1 of uncultured Burkholderiales bacterium. Taxonomy (GTDB): domain Bacteria; phylum Pseudomonadota; class Gammaproteobacteria; order Burkholderiales; family Burkholderiaceae_C; genus Limnohabitans_A. The sequence continues at coordinate 109,100 of CAIJQQ010000060.1, forward strand.
TTCGAGCAGATAGTCGCGGGGCAAGATCTCGCCCAAGTCGGGGCGGTCGGCCCGCGTGCCATCGTTGGCCAGCAGCACCCCTAAGCGGGCGTAGTCGCGGGCGGTGGCGTTGAAGTTGCCGGCAGCGCGCTCCAGCCCATTGGCCCCAGCCCGCCACAGGCCCGAGGTCTCGGCCCCCATGGGCTGCCACAGGCGCGTTTGCAAATAACTGCTCAGCGTCTCGCCCGTGGCGCCTTGCAGCACCAGCGCCAGCATGTCGGTCTCGGCGCTGGCGTAGTTGAAACGTTCGCCTTGCGCGTGAAGCCGCTCGGTGATGACCCGCGCCCCCTCGGCCGCGCCACCCCGGTAGGCGGCCATGCCGTAACGGGCGAGATCGTCTTTGCCGTCGTAACGCTCTTCAAACTTGGCTCCCGAGGACATGCGCAGCAGATGGCGCACCGTGGTCTCGCCGTAAAGCGTGCCTGCGAGCGTCGGGGCATAGCGGTCGGCCCGGTCGTCGAGCGACTGGATGCGCCCCTCGCGCAGGGCCAGGCCCACGGCCATAGCGGTGATGGTCTTGGCCATCGAGTTCGACAAAAAGCGGTGACTCGCGTTGCGTCCGTATTGGTAACGCTCAACCTGGATGACACCGTCCTTGATCACCAGCAAGGCCATGACGCGCTGGCGGTTCATGTAGTCGTCGATGCTGAGGCCGCTTTGCTGGCTGATGCCCCAGCGGTAGGCGGGCTCTTGCGGGACTTGGGGCAATGCGAGCGGCTGCGCGGCAGGCGCCATGGCGTTGGCGCGCCCGCCCATGAGGCCCGGGATCTCAGCGTGGTGCGTGAACGAGCCCACCCGCACGCATTCGTCAAAAAACCAGTTGCGCTGTGTGCCCACCGGGTAGCCCTGGTCCTTGCACAAGGCCGCTTCGTCGGGCGCGGCCAGAACCGAAGTCAGGCTCAGGCCCCAGCCCAGAAGCACCAGCAATACAGAGTGAGCAACACGCATGACGACCCTTTCAGACCTTGCCATGCTAGCGCACAGGTGACGCCCGGCGCTACCGAGCCCCTGCGTTTTGGTGCACAGTGATGCATCTTTCAGGAACCCCACCCATGACTTACCAAGCCCTGCACATCCACAAAGACGACGCCGGTTACCACTGCACACTGCAAACGCTGGATGACAGCGCCTTGCCCGAGGGCGATGTGACCGTCCAAGTGGACTACTCCACTCTCAACTACAAAGACGGCCTGGCCATCACCGGCAAATCGCCCGTGGTGCGCAAATTCCCGCTCACGCCCGGCATCGACTTGTCAGGCACCGTGACCGAGAGCCAGCACCCGCTGTTCAAGGCGGGCGATCAAGTCGTGCTCAACGGCTGGGGTGTGGGCGAGAGCCACAGCGGCGGTCTGGCGCAAAAGGCGCGCCTCAAAGGCGACTGGCTGGTCAAACTGCCTGCCGCCTTCACCCCGCGCCAGGCCATGGCGATTGGCACCGCAGGCTACACCGCCATGCTGTGCGTGATGGCGCTTGAAAAGCACGGCGTCACGCCAACCAGCGGCGACATTTTGGTCACAGGCGCAGGTGGCGGCGTGGGCAGCGTGGCGATTGCGCTGCTGGCCAAGCTGGGCTACCGCGTCGTGGCCAGCACAGGTCGCCTGCAAGAGGCTGACTACCTGCGCCAGCTGGGCGCGGCCGACGTGATGGACCGCGCCGAACTGTCTGCCCCCGGCAAGCCGCTGGCCAAAGAGCGCTGGGCGGGCGTGGTCGACACCGTGGGCAGCCACACGCTGGCCAACGCCTGCGCCAGCACGAAGTACGGCGGCGTGGTCACCGCCTGCGGCCTGGCCCAAGGCATGGACTTTCCATCGAGCGTGGCGCCTTTCATCTTGCGTGGCGTGACCTTGGCAGGCATCGACAGCGTGATGGCTCCGCATGCCGTCCGCGAAGCCGCGTGGGCGCGGCTGGCCCAGGACCTGGACACGGCGCAACTCGAACGCATGACCCGTGAAGTCGGTCTGGCCGAGGCCATCGGTCTGGGCGCGGAGATTTTGGCGGGCCAAGTGCGAGGGCGGGTGGTGGTCAACGTGAACCACCAAGACGGGCTGGCCTCTTGGAGTCTTTGACTCTTTGAACAAACGAGAGGGTCTTTTGTGCAGGGTATGAGCCTGTCGAGACCATCAAAAATCGGCTTCATGGGCGATTCAAGCGCGCGCAAATGCTCACTGAAATTCATCAGCGTGTCATGTCCTAAATCGACCATCCAAGGATTGCACTGACCCAAAAACCCCCATGACCAATCCGTTGAAGAAAGTCTTGATTGTGGGCAGTGCCCCCGATGCCACCAGAACCGCTGCCTGGGACACCTCCTGTCTCAGTCACATCATTGTGATCAACAACGCATGGATGGCTTGCCCGTCTTGGAATTGTTTGATTTATCCTGAGGACTTTCCAATGGACAGACACCCGGGGGCAGAGGTGCTTCGTGGCAAACAAGTGGTCACCGCCCAAGAATTCGTACCGGTTCAAAACGAGTTTGGTGGCTTTGTGTATGCGGGTGGCACCATGGCATTCACCGCTGGGTATTGGGCTCTTGGTGCACTGAAACCCGACGTCATCGCCTACATCGGCTGCGACATGGTCTACGAGCAAAAAGCAGGGCAGCACACCCATTTCTATGGGACGGGTGCGGCCGACCCACTGCGTCAGGATGTCACGCTCCAAAGCCTTGAAGCCAAATCTTTGCGTTTACAGGCATTGGCCAGTCGCCAAGGTTGTTCGGTGCTTAATTTGTCCCGGCAATCGAGCTCAAGGCTTTTGGTCCCGCGTGTCGAATGGCAGGTGTTGGAAAGCATGACCCAAGTACCCCTCATCAACGCTGCTGACGAAGGGGCTGTTCAAAACGCCTTGCAAGCCGAATCAGCGCTTGGCTATTGGGTCGAATCTGGCAGATATTGGGAAGAGTCTGAAAAATTTGACAGCGAAAGGTTGCGTGCCATCGATGCACTTTGGCTGGCCACTGCATGCGATGTGGCATGACTTCATCCAAGACTGCACTCAACCAAAGTGAACCAAGCTCGCCTCTGATGGTGAGAATTTTTGTTCGCTCACCGCTGTGGCAAGCACAACTGCTCAAACAGCCTGCAACGCCACCTGCTGCAAGTGGGGGTTGTAGAAAGCCAGTGGCGGCACCCGCTTGGCGGGCACCTTGGCCAAGTCGTCGTAGCGGCGCAAGCGCACGGCTTCGGCGGCAAAAGGCTGCGCCATGAAGGCTTGCGCCTGGGTCTCTGTGAACACGCCACCTTGCAGTTCCAGGCTGTGCTTGGATGCGGGGGACAACTCGGCCCAATAACCCGCGTCGATGAAGCAAAGATAGCGTTTGGCGTCCACATGCAAGCGGATCGGCTCCAGCACCGCATCCGGGAACAATGTGCGAATGAATGGCAATGCCATGTATTGGTGCAAATCGTCTTTCTGGCTGTTGTGTTCTTGGACACCATCACGTTCAGCGGCCAACAAGTGGCCCAAGTCGTGCAGCAAAGAGGCCACCACGGTCTCTGGCGTTTCACCCGCTTTTTCGGCCAAATCGGCGCACTGCAAAGCGTGCTCTAGCTGGCTGATGGCCTCCATGCCGTATTGGTTTTGGCCGCGGCGTTCCAGCACAGAAATCACTTCCGACAAGTTCAGGGACATGGTTCACCTCAAACAAAGAACTGGCGAATGCGCGCCGACACCAAGTCAATGGCGCTCACGGTCACGATGATGATGATCATCACAGCGCAAGTTTCGGCGTACTGGAAACCACGAATGATTTCCCACAGCACCACCCCGATGCCGCCCGCACCCACCATGCCCACCACCGAGGCTGATCGCACATTGGACTCAAAACGGTAAAGCGTGAACGAAATCCAAAGTGGCATGACCTGCGGGATCACACCGTACACAATTTCGTGCATGGCAGACGCCCCGGTGGAGCGAATCCCTTCCACAGGTTGCGGGTCAATCGCCTCAACCGCCTCAGAGAACAACTTGGCCAAAATGCCCGAAGTGTGAATCCACAAGGCCAGTACACCGGCAAACGGACCCAAGCCCACAGCCACCACAAACAACATGGCAAACACCATCTCATTGATGGCGCGAAACGAGTCCATCAAACGGCGCACCGGTTGGTACACCCACCAAGGCACGATGTTCGATGACGCCAAAAGCGCCAACGGCACCGCCGTCACCACGGCCAACGCGGTGCCCCACAAAGCAATTTGCAAAGTGATGACCATTTCGTCGACATACATGCGCCATTGCCGGAAATTGGGCGGGAAAAATTCGGCCGCGTACTGGCCCATGTTGCCCGAATCACGGAACAACTCGGCTGGGCGCATGTCAGCCCCTTGCCAAGACGCCACCAGCAGCAAAAGCAAGAGTGCCCACGACATGTGCCAAGTCAGGCTGCGCTTGACCGTTGCCGTTTTGGCCAGTTCGTGCAATGGGGGGTGGGTGACTGAAGACATGGGGCTCAATTCAAAACAAAAGGAACAAATAAGCAGCCCCAGTTAATGCGGCCTCTCAATGCATCAAGCCTGCAAAGAGAAGCCGTCATCCAGGCCCAAGCAAATTACTTCAGGGCTGCCAATTTTTGGTCAATGTCGGCCAGCTTGGTTTGCTTTTCAGAAGCAGACAAAGTGGTGTCACCATCCACCTTGTTGCGCTGCGCGAAGAGATCCAACTGGCGAATCGGTTTGAGCTGCTCGTTCGTCGAGGCCTTGAAGCCTGACAACTTGGAGATTTTCATGACGATGTCTTTTTCGCGTGCGTCGGTCTTGGCATAGTTGTAGAAAAAGGTCTTGATTTTGACTTTGGTGGCATCAGGCAAACTCATGCTCATGACCATGGGGTCCAAAGGAATCAAGGGTGAAGTCCAGATGATTTTGATGTCATTGAACTTGGCCAGCTGGCGCTCTTTGATCTTGTCCAGGTTTTCGCTGTTGTTGGTGGCCACGTCCACTTGCTTGTTGGCCACGGCCAAAGCATTGGTTTCGTGGTTGGCACTGCGCGTGATTTTGAAAGCCGTTCTGGCGTCCACTTTGTTCAACGCAAACACATAAAAGCCGGGCACCAGGAAGCCCGATGTGGAGTTGGGGTCGCCGTTGCCAAAGCTCAGATTTTTGGCATTGCTGAACATGTCGTTCAGGTTGTTCAGCGGGCTTTCTTTGTGCACGATCAGATGCGAGTAATAACCTTGTGTGCCGTCGGCGTTGACCATCTGGGCAAACACTTCCGCGTTGGAGCGGTCCACAGCCTCCATGGCTGCTTTGTTGCCCAACCAGGCCACTTGCACTTTGTTGAAGCGCATGCCTTCGATGATGCCGGCGTAGTCAGGGGCGAAAAACGCCTTGACCTTCAAGCCGGTTTGCTTTTCCATGTCGTCCAGCAGAGGCTGCCAGTCGGCTTTCAGGTTTTGTGTGGCTTCTGTGGAAATGATGCCGAAATTGATGTCTTGGGCCATGGCGGCAGTAAAGCTCAGGCCAATGGCCAAAGCTGCGATGGTTTTCTTGTACATGTAAAGACTCCAGGGGTGTGAAATAAAAATCAGGCGGCTTGGGCAACGTCGTTGGTCCAAGCCAAAACTGGGGCGGGTGTCTGTGCCTGGGCAGACTGCAGCAACCCGCTGGCACTCAAAAACTCGTCGGCTTGCATGCCGTAAAGATCACGAAGCAAAGCGGGTGTGAGGGCCGCAGCAGGGCCGTCGTAAACCACTTGGCCTTGGTTCAAGGCGATCACGCGGGGGCAATAGCGAATGGCCATGTCCACTTGGTGCAAAGAAACGATCACGGTGCGACCGTCTTCGCGTTGGATTGCAGACAAAATCTCCATCACCTTGCGTGAAGACTCTGGGTCCAGCGATGCAATGGGCTCATCGGCCAAAACCAGTTTGGCGCCTTGGACCAGCGTGCGGGCAATGGCCGCGCGTTGTTGCTGACCGCCCGACAAAGTCGAGGCGCGCTGTTTGCAGCAGTCCAAAATACCCACACGCTCCAGCGCCTGAAGTGCAGCAGAGCGCTCTTGTGCGCTGAACCAGCCCATCACGCCGCGCAACCAGGGCATGGCGTGCAGTCGCCCGACCAGCACGTTGGTCAACACGGGCAGGCGGTCCACCAAGTTGAACTGCTGGAACACGAAACCCACTTGTGAGCGGATGGCGCGAATGTCGCTGACGATGCGGCCTTCACGCTGGACACACTGGCCATTCACTTCAATCACCGAGCCAGGACCGGTGTCAGCCACCAACAAACCCGCCACCATGCGCAGCAAAGTCGATTTGCCCGATCCCGACGCACCGATCAACGCAACCATTTCGCCCTCGCCAATGTTCAGGTCGATGTCGCGCAAAGCATGTTTGCCGTTGGCAAAATGCTTGTTGAGTTTTTGAATGCGCAAGGCCATGTCGACTCCGAAAGATGTCTATACAACAAGAGTCTGGACAATCTGTATGACAGGCTTTTGACACTTAAGGAAAGATTGGCCGTCATGCCTTGAAAAAGTCAGGCAAACCTGTTGCCAACCAAGGGACAGTTGCAATGGCCAAAGTGCCGAGAAAAATGGCCAGCAACGCAGGCAAAACGGCTGTTGCCACTTCGCGCACTGGTTTGCCAAACATGGCCGACGAGAAGTAGATGTTCATGCCGGCGGGTGGACACAGGAAACCCATTTCCAGTGCCGCCAAGAACACAATGCCAAAATGCACCGGATCAATGCCGTAACTCATGGCCACGGGCAGCAGCAAAGGCACCAGCACCACAATGGCCGCATAAATTTCCATGAGCGCTCCGGCCAGCAACAAAAAGACCGTCAGGGCCAGCATGAACATGAACTTGTTGGGAATGGCCGTTTGCACAGCCTCAATGGCCGCATCCGGTATGCCCGCGTCGATCAGGTAATTGGTCAAAGCCAAGGCCATGCCCAAAATCAACAAGACACCGCCAATGATTTGGGTCGACTCGCTCAGGCATTTGCCCAACAAGCGCCAGCCCAACTCTCGGTGTGCCCAGGCCTGGGTCAAGATGGCATAAAGGGCAGTGACGGCAGCGCTTTCGGTCGGTGTGGCCAAGCCACTGACCAATGAACCAATGGCCACCACGGGCGCCAAAATCTCCCATTTGGCCGCCCAAGCGGCGGTCCAAAACGGTGCTGATGGTGAGGCCGGCTGGACTGGATTGACCCCAACGTTGCTCGCAGGTGCACGGCGCAAATAGCCGCCAAAGACCAATAAAAACACCACCATGACCAGTGCAGGCACCAGCCCCGCCAAAAACATGGTGTTGATGGGCACGCGAGCAATGATGGCGTACATGATGAGCGGCACGGATGGTGCCAGCAACACCCCCAGCGCACTGGCACTTGTGACCAAGCTGACGCCGCGTCCCTCGGGGTAGCCGGCGTTTCGCAGCAAAGGCAACAACAAGCCGCCCAGAGCCAAGATGGTCACACCGCTCCCCCCCGTGAAGGCCGTGAAACACGAACACAGCAATGCTGCTGCGACAACCGTGCCCGTGGTGCCTTGCCCCATGAGGGCCACAAACAACTGGCCCAAGCGTTGGGCCGCACCCGTGCGCGCAAACACCAAGCCCGCCAAGGTGAACAAGGGCAATGCGGGCAAGGAAGGGTTGACGGTGATTTGGTAATGCGACAAAGCCACCGAGGCCAAAGGCATGCCGTCTTGCCAAAACAAGGCCAAAGCCAAGCCGCCTAAAACCACAAAAATAGGCGCGCCTGCCAGCAGGGCCAACACCAACAAGAACACACTGGGCCACACTGGCACGGCTACGCTGTCAAACTGCGCGGCCAAGCCCGCACCGATCGAAGGCAGCAGCACGCCCAACAAAACCCTCAGCGAGACCCCACGGGCACAGCGCGCACCCAACTTGAAACCCAGCAGGGCAAAGCCCACAGGCATGCTCGCCTGCACCCACCAAGTCGGTACGCCGTAGGCCAACATCTGTGCCACCTCGCGCTCGCTGGCCACCAAACGCCAGCTGCTCATGAACAACATGCCGCAGACCAATGCCGCCAGGCTGTTGCCTATGGCGCGGGTCCAGGGTTTGGGGCCGCCTTTGTCGTTCAAACCACCCCCGCCCAGGGTCGTCAAGTGGCCATGCCGCTCGGCCGCCAAAGCACCCCACATGGTCAACACCAGCCCCAAGTGCTGCACCAGCACCGGGGCATTTTCAATACCACTGCCCATCCAGGGCCGCATCAAAATTTCCAGCACCGGAATCAACACCATCAGCAGCAAAGCCGCCGAGGAGAGGCTTTCATCCAGCGCAGCCCACCCCTTTGGGCTCTGCAGAGCCTTCAATAGGCGCTTCACTTGGATTTGCCAGCCCGATAGGTTTTGATGTGGGCCATGACCTCGTCAAAGGTTTCGGCCGGCACCATCGTGCCGCGAATGCGCGGGTAGAGCTTGTCGGCCAAATCGTTCCATTCTTTCATTTGCTCGGCATTGGTTTTGTGAACGGTGAGCCCGCGTTTTTTCATCGCCTCGACCGCCTCTTCCACCTCTTGACGGGCCTTGGTGCGGATCTGCGCACCGGCATTGTCACTGGCAGCCCGAACCGCTTGCTGAACGTCTGGCGACATGTCCTCCCAGGCTTTGCGGGTCACCACCAAAGCGCCCACAATCGGTGCCCAATTGATCTCCAGCATGTGCGGCGCAGTGTTGTAGATCTGGGTGGCCAAGGCGAAGTAGGGTGTGGACGGGACCACATTGATCATGCCGGTCTGAATCGCCGGCAAGATGTCGGTGGTCTCCAGAGGCACCGGGGTATAGCCCAGGCTTTTCATGATGGCTTGCTGGTCCGGCTCGGAACCCCATGCAAAGAACTTCATGCGTTTGTAGTCATCGGGCCTGACCGCAGCCTCTTTTGAAAAAAACCGGACCCAACCCGCATCTCCCCAGGCCAACACCACAAAGCCTTTGTCCAGGAACTTTTTTTCCATGGCTGGGCGCATTTTTTCGCGCACGTAGTCGACCTCTTCCCAATTGCGAAACAACAAGGGCATGGACTGCAAGGCTGCGATCGAAGGCTCAATTTCACGCAGACCCACCACGGACAACAACGCCCCTTGCAACTGCCCAATGCGCATGCGGCGAGCCATCTCGGCCTCGCCGCCTTGACTCCCATCGGGGTAGACCAGGTATTTGGCGCCCGCACCTTGCGCAGTGCGCCAGCTCTCCGCGATGTCCAGCAACTGGCGGTGGTACAGCGAATTTTTGGGCACCAAGGAGCCAATGCGCAATGACTTTTCGGCCGCCTGGGTCCAAGAAGCGCTCAGCACCATGCAGCCCAGCAAAGCGGCGCTTGCACATTTTTTCCACACAGGCATTTGCATCCAACGCATCGTTGCATCCATTCAAAAAAGATCGTCCACAGTGTCCAGGAGCCACTGCGCACGCTGGCGCATGATCTGACTGGACAAGTCGGTGCGCTTGGCGCTCACAGCCAAGGCTTGTTGCAGGAGCGCTTCGAAGGCGGGTCGATCGCCCGCGGCTTGGGCAATCGACTCTGCTTTGGCCACATAAGGGCCCGGGTTTTGTCCGCCACCGGCCGCAATGGCTTCATCGAAATAAGCTGCCGCCTTGGCCATGGTGCCGCCTGGCCGTGATGCCTCAAACTGGCCCATGAGGCTGGCCGCTGCACCTTGGCCGAAGTTTGGCGAGGTACGCCAAACTCCTTCAGCCAGCCGGACCGCCAAAGGCAAGTCGGCCACGGCGTCCGGGTCGTCTTTGGACAAGGCGATGTATGCACCCCAAGACGCCGCTGCCCAATAAGCCACGCCCACTTGATCGGGCTTGAGGAGTAAAAGCTCTGTGGCAGAAGGCTTGGCCAAAGTCGCCATCAAGCCAGGGTTCGATTTCGCCAACGCGGCCATGGCATGCCGATGGGCACGCAGGTACAGGCGCCGGGCGCGTTCGTTGAGCAGGTGCGCGGCCTTGGCATCGGTGTTCATCATGCGTTCGGCATCCGAGGCCACAAATGCATACGCGTATTGCGTGAACCCGGAGGCCACGGACTCGGCCAATGCCAAATGCCCTGGCGACTGACGCAACAACGACTCGGACAGCTTCAGGTAAAAGGCACTGGCCTCACGGGCCAGACCGATGTCTTCTTCTTCAGCTTGGCTCTGCGCCGTCAAAGCTTCTGCCGCACCATTGACCAGCAACTGGCGCGGCACGCACGCACTCAATGCAAAGACCAGGAGAACGGCAAGCATCGTCAAACTTGGGCGCAAAGAGTTCCTGAGCATGGCCATTCAAGGAAATTGCCAGTTTATGAAGCTTGCGTTAAAAAGCCGTGACAAGTTTTGACGCTTCAAACACGCACGCCTTTCAAAGCACCCGCACACCCTCTCGCCACACTGCACGCACCACTGCATGGCGTTGGCCTTGGGCCATCTCCACGACGCGCACCTGGATCAAGTCGGCTCGCAAACCTGGGGCGATCTGGCCCCGGTCTTTCAGACCCGTGGCTTGAGCCGGGTTGTGCGTGACGGTGGCCACGGCTTGGGGCAAGCTCAAGATGCCGTCGTCCACCAACCGGAGCACTGCGCTCAGCATGCTGCCGGGCACGTAGTCGGACGACAAAATGTCCAGCAGGCCATGGCGAGCCAACTCGGACGCCGCCACGTTGCCCGAATGCGAGCCGCCCCGCACCACGTTGGGGCCGCCCATCACATTGAGCAGGCCGTGCGCATGCGCTGTGCGTGCGGCCAACAAGGTGGTCGGAAACTCCGACATGCTGGCGCCTTCAGCATGGGCTTGTTCCACATGGGCCATGGTGGTGTCGTCGTGGCTGGCCATGGCAATACCGTGGCTGCGACAGTAGTCCACAAAATAAGCCCGGTGGGGTTGGGCATAGCGTTCTTGCAACTCGGTCGACAAGCGCACTTGGCGTTCAAATTTTTCATTCGACCAGCCTTTTTTGCCGGTGTAGTACACCCGTGCCACGTCGATGTTTTCCCACTGGCGCTGGCCCGGTGTGTGGTCCATCAACGAGATCAGCGACAAGCGCTGATGCCCGTGAAAGGGCTTGAACAACTCAATGGTGTTGGGTGCCGGCAGTTCGCAGCGCACATGCAAGTGGTGGTCGGCCCGCAACAGGTTTTGCCGAGTGCACTGCTCAATCGTCGTGACCACCTTGTCCCACGTGCTGCCGCGCAAGCTTTCGGGGTCGGCGTCGCCTACGCCCAACGCGTCAAACACGGTGGTGATGCCCGCTGCCGCCACTTCGGCGTCGTGGGCGATCAAAGCGGGCACCTCGGCCCATTGCACTTTGGGCCGGGGCATCAGGTGGCGCTCGAAGTTGTCGGTGTGCATCTCAACAAAACCGGGCATGAGGTAGTCACCTTCCATGTCCCAGCCTTGCGCACCTGAAGCCGTTCCCTGGTCTACCGAATGGATTCGGCCATCGTGAACAGCCACACTTCCTTGCACCACCTGCGTGGGCAATACCAGGCGGGCATTTTTGAAGACGGTAGAATCTGACGTGTCGTTGCTCATGCTGCACTCCTGAACTGGGTCACGTCGACACGGCGAGTGGCCACGGCGGAACCGACATGTGCGTCGTGGAAGATGCCCACCAGTGCGGCACCCCGACCGACCGCTTCACGGATCAAGTCCACCACGGTCTGCGTGTTGACCGCATCCAGCGAAGCGGTGGGTTCGTCCAAAAGCAAGACAGGGCGAGGTTTGATCATGTTGCGAGCGATGTTGATGCGTTGTTGTTCACCACCCGAAAAGGTGGCGGGCGGCAGGTGCCACAAGCGCTCGGGAATGCGCAAGCGGGTCAGCCAAACTCGCGCTTGGGCACGAGCGGCCTCAATGGCTTCAGTTTGGTCGGCGGCATCTTCGATCAAGGGCTCGGCCACCACGTCGAGTGCAGACACGCGGGGAATCACGCGCAAAAACTGGCTGACATAACCCACCGTGTCTTGGCGCATGCGCACCAACTCGCGGGGCGAAGCTTGTGTCAGGTCCAGCACGCGGCCGTTGGCTTGGCGCACTTCAATTTGGCCGCTGGTGGCGCGGTAGTTGGCATAAATAAGTTTGAGCAAGGTGCTTTTGCCCATGCCCGAGGGGCCATCGAGCACCACGCATTCACCCGGGCCCACCGACAAGTCCACTTGGCTGAGCACTTGCAGTTCTGCGCCATTTTGGTGGTGCAGCGTGAAGCGCTTGGACACCTGTTTCATTTGCAGCATGGGAAAGCTCTCTGAGGTTCAAGGTTGCAAAACAGAAGACACCAGCAACTGGGTGTAAGGGTGTTGCGGGTCGTCCAGCAACTGGTCAGTCAGGCCGGCCTCGACCACTTGACCGCCTTGCATGACCATCATGCGGTGGGCCAGCAAACGCGCCACAGCCAAGTCGTGCGTGACGATGACCACGGCCAATTGCATTTGGCGGGTGAGCTGCCGCAGCAAATCCAGCAAACGCGCTTGCACTGACACGTCCAAGCCGGATGTGGGTTCGTCCATGAACACCAAACGCGGGCGGGTGACCAGATTCCGGGCAATTTGCAAGCGCTGGCGCATGCCGCCCGAGAAGGTGCGTGGCACATCGTCGATGCGGGCCGCGTCGATCTCGACCCGCTGCAACCACTCTTGCGCGGTGTGGCGCAGCTGGCCGTAATGCCGCTGGCCCAAACCCATCAGGCGCTCGCCCACGTTGGCCCCGGCCGACACGTCCATGCGCAAGCCATCTGCCGCGTTTTGGTGCACAAAGCCCCAGTCGGTGCGGGCCAGCAAGCGCTGCTGCGCTTCGCTCATGCGGTAGATGTCTTGCAGCTGACCATCGCGGCTCAAAAACTCGACCTGCCCGGCATCGGGGCGGCTGCGTGCGGCAATCGCATTGAGCAAGGTGGTTTTGCCCGAGCCGGATTCGCCGACCACGGCCATGACCTCGCCTGGCCACAGGTCGAAGCTGGCATTGTGCAAAGCCACGCGTTCGCCATAACTTTTGCCCACGCCGCGCACGCGAAGCAAAGGCAGCGTGTTATCGAGGGTGTCCATCTCAAATCCCGATCACAAAACTGAAGCCGTGACGCTGAAAACCCAGCGACTCGTAAAAGGCATGGGCGCGTTCGCGCTTTTGGTTGGACGACAGCACCAGCTTGTAGCAACCGGCCACCCGGGCTTGCTCTTGCGCGTGCTGCATCATGTGTTGGCCAATGCCCTGGCCTTGCAGGTGGCTGCTGACCACCACGTCTTCGACGATGGCCGAGGGCGTGCCTTGGTGCGCCAGGTTGTGCATGACGAGCAAAGCGTAGGTGCCGACCACTTCGCCACCACTCTCGGCGACCGATGAAGCATCTGGTGCAGCCTCACACGCCACCCACAAACGGTAGCTGGGGTATTGGCGAAACTGGGCCAGCAAGGACTTGGCCTCGTCGAGTGTCAAAACCTTGCCGTTGTCCATGGCCGGCTGGGCGTACAAGGCCAGCACAGCAGGCAAGTCGTCCTCGGTGGCTTCGCGGATCAGCAGGTTCATGACGCCATCACCCCCGGCGCAGCCAGTCCCAAGCTTCGCGCTTCGTCCTGGCGGGTTTGGCAATAGTCGGAATCAGAGCACACATGCATGCGTGCGCCCGCGTTGTCAATGATGACTTCGTCCAAGAACGAATCGGTGGCGCCGCAATGCGCACAAGCGGCGTTCCACTTTTGCACCTCGAACGGGTGGTCGTCAAAGGCCAGGCTCTCAACGGGGGTATACGGCGGCACCGCGTAAATGCGTTTTTCTCGCCCTGCACCAAACAACTGCAGTGCCGGGTTCATGTGCATCTTGGGGTTGTCGAACTTCGGAATCGGCGAGGGCGACATGATGTAACGCTGGTTCACCATGACCGGGTAGTCGTAGGTCGTGGCGATGTGGCCATAGCGGGCGATGTCTTCGTAGAGCTTCACATGCATCAAGCCGTATTCGGCCAAGCCGTGCAGAGTGCGGGTTTCGGTCTCGCGTGGCTCCAGGCGCTGCATGGGCTCGGGCACGGGCACTTGGTAGACGATGATCTGGCCCTCCAGCAAAGGTGTTTCTGGGATGCGGTGGCGCGTCTGGATCAGCGTGGCCTCGTGCGTGCGGGTCGTGGTGTCCACACCTGCTGTGCGCTCAAAAAAGCGGCGGATGTTGACCGCGTTGACGGTGTCGTCCGAGCCTTGGTCAATGACCTTGAGCACATCTTGCGGGCCAATCACCGAGGCGGTGACCTGAATGCCGCCTGTGCCCCAACCATAAGGCAGTGGCATCTCCCGAGAACCAAAAGGCACTTGGTAACCCGGGATGGCCACGGCCTTCAAGATGGCGCGGCGGATCATGCGTTTGGTGCGCTCGTCCAGGTAGGCGAAGTTCACGTCGGGCGCGGTGCTCTGCGGCAAGTCTTCGCTCAGGTCAGCCACTGCTGGCCATTCGCTGGGGGCGTTCATGGGGTCTCCTTCAGAAGGATGCCGGCTGGGGGGGCGATGGTCGGCGCCACTTCGGGCGCGTGGCGCTGGGCGCGCATCTTGCGCACCAGCTCCAGCTCGGACTGAAAATCCACGTAGTGCGGCAGCTTCAGATGCTGCACAAAACCCGAGGCCTCCAGGCTGTCGCTGTGCGAGAGCACGAATTCCTGCATTTGGGCGGGCGACTCAATGGCTTCGCCCAACTCTTGAGCACGCAAGGCACGGTCCACCAAGCTCATGGCCATGGCCTTGCGCTCGCTGTGGCCAAAGGCCAGGCCGTAGCCACGGGTGAATTGGGGGGGCTCGCTTTTGCTGCCGCCGAACTGGTTGACCATCTCGCACTCGGTGATCTCGATGTCACCGATCGAGATGGCAAACCCCAGTTCTTCGGGTTCGATCTCGACCGCCACTTGGCCCAAGCGCACCTCGCCCACAAAAGGATGGGTGTGTGAATAACCACGCTGGGTGGAATAGGCCATGGCCAACAAAAAGCCTTCGTCGCCACGCGCCAGGTTTTGCAGGCGGGTGGCGCGACCGGCCGGAAAACGCAGCGGCTCACGCGTCAAATCAGAGGGTGCGGGGTCGCCCGTCAGCGGCTCAAAGCGCTCGATCAAGCCTTCTTGGTTGAGCAAGTCCACCACGCGGGGCACGGCTTCGGGGACCTTGTCCACCAGCGGCGCGGCCACGGCATCGGATGTGCTGTCCAGCGTTTGCGCCTCGGCCAGCAAACTGAAGTCCAGCAGGCGCTGGGTGTAGTCGTAAGTGGGGCCCAACACCTGGCCGCCGGGCAAGTCTTTGAAAGTGGCCGAAATGCGGCGGTCCAACTGCATGTGGGTGGTGTCCAGCGGACAGGTGCTTCCCAAACGCGGCAAGGTGGCACGGTAGGCGCGCAGCAAAAAGATGGCCTCGACCAAGTCGCCACTGGCTTGTTTGATGGCAAGGGAGGCCAATTCAGGGTCGTACACCGAGCCTTCTGTCATGACGCGGTCCACCGACAGCTTGAGCTGTTGGCAGATCTGGCGCACAGTGAGTTCGGGCTGGGCGCTGTCACCACGGCGCTGCACGGCCAGCAGCTTGTAGCTGTTGAGGATGGCGGTTTCTCCGCCTTTGACGGCAACGTACATGTCAAGACTCCGTGGCGGGCAAGATGCGGGCAGTGCGCGGCAGACCCGACACTTGCTTGGCGGTGCTGAAAAACACATCCACACCCCTGGGAAAACTGGCGTGGTTGTCGGCCCATTGCGGCGTGAAATCGCTGGGTAAGCCGCGCGCGTGCAAATTTCGCTCTGACTCAATACCGGGGCCTTGCAATCGCCAAGCACCGGCATTGCTGTGCAGACTGTCCACTTCAAGCACGCAAGTGGCAGACTGGTCGGGGTAAGCATCGCTGCCCTTTTGCAGGCTTGTCAGCTGGGGCATGTCGTCACCCTGTGCCACCCACAAGAACTGAGCGGCTGACGCATCGGTCACGATCTGGCAGCCGGTGTGAAAGCGCAACCAGGCCGGCGCATCACTGCGGGCCAAAGCCGGTGACAGCCACAAGGTGGTGTCGGTATCGAGCAAGCCCAGCAACAGTGCTGCTGCTGCGCCATGGCCTTGGCGCGGCAACGCGGTATCGAGTGGCATGTCGAACACGCGGCCGGGGTGCGACAAGGCCTCGAGCGCCACGCGAAACACCGCTTGGCTGCCAAAGGCCTCGTGGTCAAACCCGGCCACGATGCTTTGCAAATCGGCGGCGTTCATGCTTCGTCTCCCTCGTCATCAGCGCTGCCGGCTTCGCGGGCCACGGTGAGAAAGTCCACCTTGGTGGTCAGGGCGCGTTCGTGGCGCAAGGCCTGCTGCTGTTGCAGGTGTTCGCGCAAGGGCTTCAACAGTTTGTCTTCCAACGCATCGCGTTGCGTCGGGTCTTGCAACAGGGCGTCAGCCGTCGCGGCCAATTGTGCTTGCCGGTGGTTACGTCCCAGCACATAGGCCACACCCACTGGCGCATGGGCATCTGCACCGGCCAAGCGCAAAGCACAGCGGGTGACGGTGATCTCGCCCAGATTGAACCGCTCGCCCGTGCCCCCTGCACGGCCCTGCACCATCATCAAACCCGCTTCGGGTTTGCGCAGCCATTGGGGGGCGGTGCTGACTTGCTGGGGCAATGCACCGTCCAACAAGCTTTGGGGCGCTCTGGCCAGCAAAGCCATCCACTCGGGACGGGTGGTGGGCCGTTGCACGCCAAGATTGTCAAATGATTGAAACATCGCTGTGGCACCCTCTGGCTTGTCTATACAACTCAAACATGGTTGCCAGCTTAGGCAAGGCGTGTGTAGCTTTCATGACAAACCCACACCTTGTTTGTCGACTTCTTTGGAGACTTCTTTGGCCACTCCTTTAGCGCTTGCGTCACCGCATCTCGAAGATACAAGACCCACGCAGCCTGAGCGCGACAGCTTTTGGTCGCGCATTGCACAGCAATTGGCCGATGCCATTGGACAAGGCCAATACACCCCCGGTGAACGCTTGCCTTCTGAGCATGTTCTGGCCGAGCAGTTCGGCGTCAACCGCCACACCATTCGCCGCTCTTTGGCCCATCTGGGTCAACGCGGCTTGGTGCGCTCGACGCAAGGGCGGGGGACTTTTGTCGAGGCCTTTGCCGTCGACTTGGCGCTGGGCAAACGCACGCGTCACCGGCAAAGCCTGGCACAAGCGGGCGTGCGCGGGGGTTTGCAAATCTTGCAATCGCAAACGGTGTTGGCCCTGGCCGATCAAGCCCAAGCGCTCAAGGTCAACACAGGCAGCCCCTTGCTTTGCCTGCAAGTGCTGGGTGAAGGCGCAGGGCAACCCCTGCATGTGAGCGAACGTTACTTTCCGCTACCGCGTTTTGCAGGCTTGGCCGATGCGGTGGCCCGAAGCGGCTCCATCACTGAAGCCTTTGCCCAGCATGGCGTGAGCGACTACCAACGGCAAGAAAGCCGAATCAGCGCCCGCTTGCCCAGTTCCGACGTGGCATCCTTGCTCTGCCAAGTGAATTCGCGGCCTGTGCTGCTGGTCAGCAGCGTGAACGTGGACCTGCAGGGCGTGCCCATTGAATTTGCGTTGGCCTGGTTTGCAGGCGACCGCGTGACCTTGACGGTGAAAAACGATGAAATCTGAACACCCTTTGCCCTACCGCTGTGCGGTGTATTTTGTGCCCGAAGTCCACGGCTCCTGGTGGCAGGCGGGCAGCCAATGGCTGGGGCGCTGCGGGGCCAGCGGAGCGTCTTACCCGCCGCCGGACATTGCAGGTGTGGCGACCTCGGTATTTCAGGCCTGCACTGCCGACCCCCGGCGCTACGGCTGGCACGCCACCTTGAAAGCGCCCTTTCGCTTGGCAGCTGGGCAAAGCCTTCACGCGGTGCAAAAAGCCATGCGAGAACTGGCCCTCAGCTTGCCCGCCTTTGACATGCCACCCCTGCACGTCACCCGGATGGGAAGCTTTTTGGCGTTGGTGCCTCAAGGGGACCTCTCTCAGATCCAGGCCACTGCCGCGGCCTGTGTCACGAAGCTGCACCCCCTGGCCCAAGCCTTGAGCGTGGCGGATTTGGCGAGGCGCCGCAAAGCCCCTTTGACGCCAGAACAAGACCGCCTGTTGTTGGCTTGGGGCTACCCCTGGGTGTTTGACGAGTTTCGCTTTCACCTGTCTTTGACGGGCCCCTTGAACGAACTGTCGCCAGAGGTCCAAGACGCCTTGCAGGCCGCGGCAACAGCGCATTTCGAGGACCTGCCGATCTGCCGCTTTGGCCACTTGGCCTTGTTTGTAGAGCCCCAAGCGGGAGCCGATTTTGAATTGGTCGACACCATGGCCTTGACCGCATGAACCGGCGACTGATTTATGTGATGGGGCCTTCGGGCGCGGGCAAGGACAGCGTGTTGGGCTGGTTGCGCGAACACTTGCCTGCCGATTTCCCTGTGCATTGGGCAAGGCGCACCATCACCCGACCCGCGTCAGCGGGCGGCGAGGCGCACGAAGCGACCGATGCACAAGCCTTTGAGCATTTGCGCAGCCAAGGCGCCTTTGCGCTGACATGGCAGGCCAACGGTTTGCATTACGGTGTTCGACACACCGAATTGGCGCTCTTGCAACAAGGCCACTGGGTGCTGGTCAACGGCTCACGCGGCCACTTGCACCAGGCCTTGCAAAGCCATCCGGGCTTGCAGGTGGTCCACATCACAGCAGAACCCACTGTCCTGATGCAACGCCTGACGGCCCGTCAACGGGAATCACCTGATGAAATCCAGCAACGCGTCCAACGCGCCAGCACATGGACTGCACCCGAAGGGGCGATTCAGATTTCCAACAACGGTAGCTTGGAACAAGCCAGTCTGACTTTGTGGGCTGAACTTGAAAAAATGCCAAACTGGCCTGTGAGGCCTGCACCGGCCATTGGATGACCGATGCTTGCCTATGTGGTCTGTGCGCAGCAGCCGCAGCCGCAGTTCAGAAAATCCAAACCCAACGGGTTGGCTTGTTTGGAAAAGCATCTGCGGTCAGCTTAGACAACGCCGTGGTGCACGCCCGAATTTGTTGCGGGCCGATGGGTGCGCATCTGTGCGGCCAACTCTGAAGCCCTGCTCAGCGGCAGCCGTGTGCGTGAAGCACCAATGGACAGCGCAGCCACTGCGGCGCCGCCCAACTGCCAGTGCAAACCCACCGCAGCGATGCCGGCCGTGTTGCGGTAAGCAAAGCCGCGCTGGCGTGTGCTTTGCACCCAGCGCATGAGTTGTGCACGCGTGACGCCTTCGAGTTCATAAGCTTCGCGGTGCTGTGCATGGTGCAGTTGGACCGTCGGATCATCCAGTGCGGCCAGCATGGCGATGCTGGCCACACCCAGGCCCAGCAAGCGCGTCTCGCCCACCGTCTGGCGAAAAGCAGGCACCGCATGCTCACCCTGCTCCAAATGCAGGCAGTGGCTGTAGTCGCCCAAGCGCAAGACCAAAAACACGTTGTCGCCGCTCAGGCGCGCCAGGGTCTTCATGGCGGGCTGGCACTGGCGGATCAAGGCCGCCTGCCCCAGACTCGCGGCGCCCCAGGCTGTGGCTTGCACGCCCAGGGTATAGCGGCCACTTTGTGCATCGCGCTCGAGCAGCCCGGCATGCTGCAGGCTGCCCAACATGCGCCAGGCGGTGGTGCGGTCCAGACCGCTGGCCTGCACCAAAGCCTGCAAAGTGGTGCCCTGATCGTGGTGGAAGGCGACCAGGTTCACCAAGCCCATGGCGCGTTCGATGCTCTGGGCACCCGGGCGAGCCCCAGGCAAGGTCGGGTGGTTCATCGGTGAAACATCAGGGAAAGCACCAAGTGCACATTATGCACATCAGGTTGACCAGGCATGGTCACGGCACATGTGCTGCGCTGCAATCGGTGCATGACCCCTTTTCAGACCCAGATTCATCCCGCGTCCCAAGCCTTTGCCGCGCAGCGCCAAGGCATGCTGGCCTTGATCGACGCCTGGCATGCGCTGGAGCAGCGCGCCACAGACGCCTCGGCCCAATCGGCCGGGCGCTTTGCCAAACGCGGCGCTTTGCTGCCCCGCGAGCGGCTGGCGCAACTGCTGGACCCCGGCGCACCGTTTTTGCCACTGGCCACGCTGGCCGGTTACGGCATGGACGACCCGGACTTGTCGCGATGCGTGCCCGGCGGCTCGCAACTGGCAGGCATTGGCCAAGTCAGCGGCGTGCGCTGCATGGTGGTGGTGACCGACTCGGGCATCGACGCCGGGGCCCTGACCGAAGCGGGCAACCAAAAGCTCATGCGCTGCCAGGAGATCGCGTTGCAAAACAAGCTGCCCTTTGTGCACCTGGTCGAATCGGCAGGCTCCAACTTGCGTAAATACCGCGTTGAGAAATTCATCCGGGGCGGCGGCATGTTCTACAACCTGGCGCGCTTGTCGGCCGCTGGCCTGCCGGTGCTCACTGTGGTGCACGGCTCGTCCACCGCAGGCGGGGCTTACATGCCCGGCCTGTCGGATTACGTGATCATGGTGCGCGGTCAAGCCAAAGCCTTTTTGGCGGGGCCACCCTTGCTCAAAGCCGCCACGGGCGAGGTCGCCACCGACGAGGCGCTCGGCGGCACCGACATGCACGCCACCGTGAGCGGCCTGGCCGAATACGTGGCGCAAGACGACGCCCACGCGATTGCCCTGGCCCGCGATGTGCTCGCCGCCATCGACTGGCCCCTGGCGCAAGTGCCCCCGCCCAACCAAGCGCCGCGCCCGCCCCGGCTGAATCCCGACGACCTCGCGGGCGTGATGGTGCTGGAACACCGCCAGCCCATCGACATGCGCGAAGTCATTGCGCGGCTCGTGGACGACTCGGCTTGGCTCGACTTCAAACCCGACTACGGCAGCGCCACCGTGTGCGGCCACGCCCGCATCGACGGTTATGCCCTGGCCTTCATCAGCAACAACGGCCCCATCGACCCGGCAGGCGCGACCAAGGCGGCGCAGTTCATCCACCTGTGCAACCAGTCGGGCACGCCCATCGTGTTTTTGCAAAACACCACCGGTTTCATCGTGGGCCGCGCCTCCGAAGAGGCCGGCATGATCAAGCACGGGGCCAAGATGATCCAGGCGCTGAGCAACTCGCAGGTGCCCCACATCACCCTGCACTGCGGCGCGTCGTTTGGCGCGGGCAACTACGGCATGTGCGGGCGCGCCTTTCACCCGCACTTTTGTTTTTCGTGGCCCAACGCCCGATCGGCCGTGATGGGCGGCGAGCAGGCCGCCACCACGCTCGACATCGTGGCCCGACAGCAAGCCGAACGCAGCGGCAAAGCTGTGGACGAAGCCCGGCTGCTGGCGCAAAAAACCGAGATCGTGGGCCTGTTCGAGAGCCAGGCCAGTGCCTTCTACACCAGCGGGCATATGCTGGACGACGGCATCATCGACCCGCGCCAAACCCGCGAAGTGCTGTCGCTGGTCCTGGCCACCGTGCGCGAAGCCGCTGCACGCGCCCCGCACGCGATGCAGTTCGCCGTGCCCCGCTTCTGAATCTTTGAGGAAAGTCTCGCCATGATTTACACCGCCGAACACCACGAATTGATGGCCAGCATCCGCCGCTTCATCAGCGCCGAAATCGACCCCTATGTCGACGAATGGGAAGCCGCCGAAATCTTTCCCGCCCACGAGGTGTTTCGCAAGATGGGGCAGCTCGGCTTTTTGGGCATCACCAAACCCGAGGCCTATGGCGGCATGGGGCTGGACTTCAGCTACGCCTTGGCTGCCGCCGAGGCCATTGGCCATGTGAAGGCCCAAGGCGTGGGCATGGGCATTGGCGTGCAGGCCAACATGGCCACCCCGGCTCTGGCCAGCTTTGGCTCGGACGAACTCAAGCGCGAATTTTTGGCCCCAGCGATTGCGGGCGAGGTGGTGTGCAGCATCGGCGTGAGCGAGCAAGGTGCGGGCTCGGACGTGTCTTCGCTCAAGACCCGTGCACGGCGCGACGGCGACGACTACGTGATCAGCGGCGCCAAGATGTGGATCACCAACGGCACGCAAGCCGACTGGATCTGCCTGCTGTGCAACACCTCGGACGGCCCCTCGCACAAGAACAAGTCGCTCATCATCGTGCCGCTCAAGGACGCGGCTGGCCGCCGCGCCAAGGGCATCGAAGTGCAAAAGATCAAAAAGTTCGGCATGTGGAGCTCAGACACCGCGCAGATCTTTTTTGACGAAGTGCGCGTGCCGGTGCGCCACCGCATTGGTGAAGAGGGCATGGGTTTCATCTACCAGATGAAGCAGTTCCAGGAAGAGCGCCTGGACGGCGCCGCGCGCCGCCTGGCCACGGTGGATCTGATCGAGGAAACCGCCACCTACCTGCGCCAGCGCGTGGCCTTTGGCAAGCCCTTGCTGGACAACCAGTTCATCCAGTACAAACTGGCCGAACTCAAGACCGAAATCGAAGCCCTGCGCGGCCTGATCTACATGGCCACGCACGCCTATGTGCAGGGGCAAGACGTGACCGAGCTGGCCTCGATGGCCAAGCTCAAGGCTGGACGCTTGGGGCGCGACGTGGCCGACTGGTGCATGCAGTTTCAGGGCGGCATGGGCTACACCTGGGACAACCGCGTCTCGCGTGCCTACCGCGACTACCGGCTCGGCTCGATCGGCGGCGGCGCCGACGAGGTGATGCTGATGGTCATTGCCCGCAAGATGGGGCTGATGGACCCGGCCAGTTGAAAGGGCAAGGCATGGCGTTTGACAACCTTCTCGTTCAACGAGAACACGGCATGGTGTGGGTCACGCTGCACCACCCTGCAACGCGCAACGCGCTGTCGCCCGACATGGTGGCCGAGCTGTCGCAAACCATTGCGCAGGCGGCCGAGGACAGCAGCGTGCGTACTTTTGTGCTGCGTGGCAGCGCAGGCTTTTTCTGTGCGGGTGGCAATGTAGGCAACTTCCAGTCGCGCTTGCAAGCCAATGCGGATGAAGGCGAGGACCCCGTGGTCAGCCGCAACCGCGCTTTTGGCCATGTGCTGCAGGCCCTCACCGCCCTGCCCATGCCGGTGCTGGCGGTGGTCGAAGGTGCGGCCATGGGCGGCGGCATGGGTCTGGCCTGCTGCGCCGACATCGTGCTGGCCACCCAAGACGCCCGCTTTGCACTGAGTGAAACTGGTCTGGGCCTGATCCCCGCGCAGATTGCACCCTTTGTGCAGGCCCGCGTGGGCCGCCGTGTGGCGCTGCGCCTGGGCCTGAGCGGCGAACGTGTGAGCGGCGCGCTGGCACAGTCATTGGGCCTGGTGGATGCACTGGCCGCTGACAGCCAAGCGCTGAACGCCTTGCAAGCGCAGTGGCTCAACCGCATTTTGGCGTGCGGACCGCAGGCCAACCGTTCGCTCAAAGCACTGCTTTCACGCCCTGCATCAGACAACAGCTCCGATGCGCTCGGCGCATGGCTCGATGACGCGGCCCAACGCTTTGCACAGTGCATGCGCAGTGAAGGCGCCGAGGGCATTGCAGCCTTGCGCGAACGCCGCACCCCGACCTGGGCAGTGACGTTGCAAGCCACCGACGTCGCGCGCCTGCATGGCCGCAGCGAACCCCTTACACCCCCTTGAGCTGTCCATGCCATTGAACAAAAACATCCGCCCCTTCCACACCGTACTGGTGGCCAACCGGGGCGAGATTGCGCTGCGCGTGCTGCGCACCGTGCGCCGTCTGGGCTACGGCTCGGTGGCGGTGTATTCCGAAGCCGACCGGGACAGTCCCCATGTGCTGGCCGCCGACCGCGCCGTGTGCATTGGCCCGGCCGCACCCGCGCTGTCTTACCTGAACATCGACGCCGTCCTGACCGCCGCCCGCCGGGCCGGGGCCGATGCGGTTCACCCGGGCTACGGCTTTCTGTCGGAGAACGACAAGTTTGCCGACGCGGTGGACGCGGCAGGCTTGGTGTTCATTGGCCCCTCTGGCCAGAGCATCCGCGACATGGGCAACAAGGCCGGGGCCAAGCGCCTGATTCAAGGCTGGGGTATGCCCTGCATTCCCGGTTATGAAGGCGATCATCAAAGCGACGAAGCCTTCGTGCGCGAAGCGGCGCGGATCGGCTTTCCCGTCATGTGCAAGGCCGCAGCCGGTGGCGGCGGGCGCGGCATGCGAAGGGTGGACGCGCCCGATGCGCTGCCCAGCGCGCTGGCCTCGGCCCGCTCGGAAGCACTCAGCGCTTTTGGTTCGGACGAGCTGATTCTGGAGCGCGCCGTTATCCACCCACGCCACGTCGAGATCCAGCTGTTGGCCGACAGCCATGGGCATGTTGTCCATTTAGGCGAGCGCGACTGCTCGGTGCAGCGCCGCCACCAAAAGCTGATCGAAGAAGCGCCATCGCCCGCCGTGAACGCCGAGCTGCGCGCACGCATGGGCCAGGTCGCCGTCGACAGCGCCCGCGCGATGGGCTACATCGGCGCAGGCACCATGGAGTTTTTGCTCGACGCCGAGGGGCAGTTTTACTTCATGGAAATGAACACCCGGCTGCAGGTCGAGCACGCGGTGACCGAAGCCATCACCGGGCTGGACCTGGTGGAATGGCAATTGCGCGTGGCTGCGGGCGAGGCGCTGACCTTTACGCAGCAGGACATCCAACTGGATGGTCATGCCATCGAAGTGCGGCTCACGGCCGAAGACGTGCCTGCAGGCTTTTTGCCGCAGACCGGCCCGGTGCTGCGCTGGCGGCCTCCCACGCCACAGAGCTCGGGTCACGACGTGCGCATTGACTCCGCGCTGGTCGAAGGCGGCGAGGTCAGCCCGCATTACGACTCGATGGTGGCCAAGCTGGTGGCGCACGGCCGCGACCGCGAAGAGGCCCGACGCAAACTGCTCTCGGCCGTGCGCCACTGCGTGCTGCTGGGCCTGCCGAGCAACCAGGGCTTTTTGGCCGATTGCCTGAGCGATGCTGTGTTCGTGCAAGGCACGGGCGTGCACACCGGCTTTGTGGCCGAGCGCATGGGTTTGCCTCCGACCGCGCCTGTGCCCAGCGCACGCACCGTGGCGCTGGCCGCTCTGGCCGCGCAAATGCACAACTTGCCTTGTGATGCACAAGGCCATCTGCAAGCCCCGGCAATGGCGCAAGGCCAGGCCATGGGTCTGCTGCAACTGGGCGAGCAGCGCTGGCATTACCGCATCCAACACGCCGCTTCAGACCCAGTGACGGCATGGCAAGTGCAATGCACACCGCAAAGCGCAGCCGCTGAACCGTTCAGCTTGAGCCTCACGCATGTGCAGTGGCTGGACAGCGCGCGCAGCACCCTGGTCGTCGAATGCGACGGCCTGCGCGAGCAGATCTGCATCGCCCGCACCGACACCGGGGTGCAGCTGTTTCATCAGGGTCGCGCCTGGGCTTTTGAGTGCCCGCCCACGCACCGTGCGATCGGGCCTCAAGCCGGCAGCGGCGCCGTGCTGGCCCCCCTCACGGCGCGTGTGCTGCAGGTGATGGTGACACCCGGCCAGAGCGTGCAAGCGGGCGAGAAATTGCTGGTGCTGGAAGCCATGAAAATGGAACACATGCTGACTGCGCCTTTCAACGGCGTGGTGCGCGAACTGCTGGCACAAGCAGGAGGGCAGGCGCTCAAGGGTGCGCTGCTGTTGCAGATAGAGGTGGAATTGGTATGAACACCGCAGCCAACCATGCCACGCGTCGCGTGCGCATCGGCGGGGCCTGCGGCTTCTGGGGCGACTCGGCCATGGCCACGCCGCAGCTGTTGCAGGTGCCGGGCTTGCAATATTTGGTCTATGACTACCTGGCCGAAACCACCATGGCCATCCTGGCCAAGGCGCGCGCCAAAGACCCGGCGCTGGGTTACGCCACCGACTTTGTGCAGACCGTCATGACGCCGCACCTAGCGGCTATCCACGCGCAGGGCATCAAGGTCATTGCCAACGCGGGCGGGCTGAACCCCGAAGGCTGCCGCGATGCGCTGCTGCAGCTTGCTGAAAAGCAAGGCATCGCGCTGCGTGTGGCCGTGGTCACGGGCGACGACTTGATGCCTCAGATGGACACGCTGCAGGCCCAAGGCTTGCGCACCACCGCAGACCAGCCTCTGCCCGAGCAGCCCCTCTCGGCCAACGCCTATATCGGCGCACGCGGCATTGCCCAGGCGCTGGGCGCAGGGGCGGACGTGGTCATCACCGGACGCTGCGTGGACAGCGCCGTGGTGCTGGGCGCGCTGGTGCACGAGTTCGGCTGGTCCTGGCAGGACTGGGACCGCCTGTCTGCCGGCACACTGGCAGGTCACCTGATCGAGTGCGGCGCGCAGGCCACGGGCGGCCTGTTCACCGACTGGCAAGACGTGCCCGACTGGGCCAACATCGGCTATCCGGTGATCGACGTGGCCCAAGACGGCTGCCTGGAACTGAGCAAGCCCGAAGGCACAGGCGGCCTGATCCACCCCGGTGCGGTGGCCGAACAAATCCTTTACGAAGTGGGCGACCCCGCGCAGTACCTGATGCCTGATGTGTGCTGCGACTGGCGGCATGTCCAAGTGGAACGAAGCAGCGATGACACTGTGAAGGTCAGCGGCGCACGCGGCCTGCCCGCCCCCACACACTACAAAGCCAACGCCACTTGGCAAGACGGCTACCAGCTGCAGCTGATGATGGCCATTCGCGGCATCGACGCCCCCCTCAAGGCCGAGCGCACCGCGCAGGCCTTGCTGGCGCGCTCTCGCCTGTTGATGGCGCAGCAGGACTTGGGTGATTACAGCGACACCTGCGTGGAACTGCTGGGCGGAGAGTCACATTACGGCCCCCACGCACAGGCGCACACCGCCCGCGAAGTGGTGCTGCGCATCGCGGTGCGCCACACGCAGGCCAAAGCGCTGGCAGTGTTGCAACGCGAATGCGCGAGCAGCGGCACCTCGATGGGGCCAGGCACACGCTCTTCGTTTTCGGGGCGTGCTGATATTCAGCCCGTCATCAAGCTTTGTTCGTTTCTGGTGCCCAAGGGCCAGGTGCGCTTGCAGATGCTGCTGGGTGACGATGTGCAGGACGCGAGCGACGTGGAACTGCCACCAGCTGCCAGCGCGCTTCCCGTTGACAGCAATGCGCCAGCGACGCCCGAGACAACCACTGCAAGCGATGAGCCCCTGCTCAACTGCCGCCTGATCGACCTGGCCTGGGCGCGCAGTGGGGACAAGGGTGACGATGAAAACATTGGCGTGATCGCACGCCACGCCCGCGCATGGGCCTGGCTGCGCACACAGCTGCAGGCCGATCAGGTGCAGGCCTATTTCAGCCACCTGGTGCAAGGGCCGGTGTTGCGTTACGAAGTGCCTGGCTTGCAGGCGCTCAACTTTGTACTGCACCAAGCACTGGGCGGCGGCGGCGTGTGCAGCCTGCGCTCTGACCCCCTGGGCAAATCGTTTGCGCAGATGCTGCTGGACATGCCGCTGCGCGTGCCCGCCTCGGTGCTGAACGCACCCGCCACTGGAGACACCCCATGAGCGCCATCCTCGAAGGCATCAAGATCCTCGACCTGACCCGCGTGGTGGCGGGCCCCATGTGCACACAGATCCTGGCCGACATGGGCGCCACCGTCTACAAAATCGAAAAGCCCGGTGAAGGCGACGACACGCGGCGCATGGGGCCTTTTTTAAAAGACCCGGCCACTGGCCAGCCCAGCAACGATTCGGCGCTGTACCTGGCTTACAACCGGGGCAAGCACTCGGTCACTGTGGACATTGCCACGCCCGAAGGCGCGCAGCTGGTGCGCGATCTGGCACTGCGATGCGATGTGGTGATCGAGAACTACAAGGTGGGCTCGCTGGCCAAATATGGCCTCGACGAGGCCAGCTTGCGAGGCTTGAAGCCCGAGCTGATTTATTGCTCGGTCACCGGCTTCGGGCAGACCGGCCCTTATGCGCCCAAGCCAGCTTACGACTTCATCTTGCAAGGCATGGCCGGACCCATGAGCACCTGCGGTCTGCCCGACGACCAGCCCGGTGGCGGCCCCATGCGCACATCCATTCCGATGACCGACATGGTGACCGGTCTGTACGCCACCATCGGCATTTTGGGTGCGCTGATGCACCGGCAAAAAACCGGCGAAGGCCAGGCCATCGACGCGGCCATGCTCGACGCCACCGTGGCCTTCAATGGGCACTTGGCCGTGGGCTACCTCATGAGCGGCAAATCCCCAAAGCGCGTGGGCAACACCAACCCGATCGCATCGCCCTCTGAAGTGTTTGACTGCGCTGACGGGCTCATCATCATCGCGGCAGGCAACAACGGCCAGTTCCAGCAACTGTGCGCCGTGCTGGGCGCACCCGACATGCCCACCGACCCCCGTTTTGCCACCAACATGCAACGCATCGCCCACCGCAGCGAACTGCAAGGCGCCTTGCAGGCCCTGGTGCGTGGCCGATCGCGGGCGCAGTTGCTGAAACAACTCGGTGACGCCACCGTTCCGGCCGGCCCGATCAACGACATGGCGCTGGTCTTTGCCGACCCGCAAACACAGCACCGCCAGCTGGTGGTGGAACTGCCTCACAGCTCAGGCCAGACCGTGCGCGTGGTGCGCAGCCCACTGAATTGGTCGGCATCGCCCGTGACACACAAAGCGCCGCCAAGCTTGGGCGAGCACAGCGTGCAGACCCTGCGCGATGAACTGGGGCTGAGCGAGGCGCAACTCCAAGGCTTGATTCGCAAAGGGATCATTTGAGGCGGCCTTGAGCAGGCAAAATCACCCCATGAATGAGCTGCAACCCCAAGCCGAACAACCGCGCAACCCGCTGCATGGCCTCACCCTGGAGGCCATCGTCCGGGCGCTCGAAGCGCATTACGGCTGGGCCGAGCTGGCCGAGCGAATTCCGGTGCGCTGCTTCACGCACGACCCCAGCGTCGGCTCCAGCCTGAAGTTTTTGCGCAAGACGCCTTGGGCTCGCGAGAAGGTCGAAGGCCTTTACCTTTACATGCTCAGAAGCGAACAGCGCGCGCAACGCGCACAAGACGCTGGCCTGTAACACAGGTGTCTGGTCTCAGGGTTAACGCGATGTGGCCTTGGGGTGCCCCCCCTTACGATGGAATGAGAATTCCCGCCCTCGCGGGGTCAACCCTTTCATCAGCGGAGCAGCTATGTACAGCCAATGGGCGCTTTCCATCGACGACGCCAAAGCCATCGCCAACGCCTGCAGGGCCTGTGCCGTTCAAAACGGCTGGAACGTGGTGATCGCCATCGTCGATGACGGCGGGCACACCATGTACCTCGAACGACTCGACGGCACCCAAAAAGCCTCCAGTGTGGTCGCCCAAGAAAAAGCCAAAACCGCCCTGCTGTTCAAGCGGCCCACGCAAGCCATCGAAGCCGTCGTGGCCAGCGGGCGCAACGTGATGATGATGCTGCCCGGCGCCACACCCATTGAAGGCGGCCTGCCCTTGGTGCGCGATGGCCAGTTTGTCGGCGCCATTGGCATCTCGGGCGTGCAGTCGTTTGAGGACGGCATTGTGGCCGCAGCAGGCATGGCGCATTTCGCCACCTTGAGCTGACTCGCCTGCCAACGATTCACCCACTTTTTTTGCTCATCCATCCCCTCAGGAGACCCCACCATGAAACGCCGTCATTTGCTCGCCCTGGCCACCACTGCCACACTCAGCAGCACACTCATATCGATGCCCAGTGCCTTTGCGCAAACTGCGGGCTACCCCAATCGCCCCATCAAGCTGGTGGTGCCGTTTCCCGCGGGCATCTCGCCCGATGTGGTGGCCCGCCTGATTGGCGACAAACTGAGCGTGGCCCTGGGCCAGCCCGTGGTGGTCGACAACAAACCCGGCGCAGGCGGCATGATCGGCGCCGTGGCTGCGGGCACCGCACCGGCCGATGGCTACACCCTTTTTTACAGCGTCAAGGCCTCGCACGCCATTGCCCCCAATGTGTACCGTGACGCCAAGTACAACCCGCCGCGTGACTTCAAGGCCGTCGCCCAAATTCTGCAAGTGCCCCATGTGCTGACCGCCACGCCCAAAGCGCCCTACAACAACATGAAAGAGTTGGTGGCCTACGCCAAGGCCAACCCCGGCAAGATCGACTTTGCTTCACTGGGTGTCGGTTCGCAGCCCCATGTGGCCTTGGAGGTGTGGTCGCAGCGCCTGGGCATCAAGCTCAACCACGTGCCCTACAAAACCAACCCCTCGCCCGATGTGATGAGCGGCCTGATCAGCCTGTCGGTCGAAGCCTCGACCACCGCCATTCCGCTCATCAAGGCGGGCAAGGTCAAGGCCTTGGGCATCTCGGGTGCGCAGCGCATCCCCGGCCTGCCCGACGTGCCCACCATGACCGAGTTTGACGCCAACCTCGACGTCAACGGCGTGATCGGCAGTTCGTGGCACGGCATCTTTGCGCCCACAGGCACCCCCAACGACATCATCGCCAAGCTCAACACCGAGATCGTCAAGATCGTGAAGCTGCCTGAAATCCAGAGCCGCCTGATTGACCTGGGCCTCACGCCCACGGGCACCAGCGCGGCTGCGCTCGACACCGTGGCCAACTCCGATTACGCCTTCTGGAACAAGGTGATCAACGATCTGGGCATCAAGGCCGAATGAGGGCAAGCATGAGGACAGCAGCGTGATCGTTGAGCACCGCACTTACACCATCAAAGCACTGCGCACAGGCGACTTTTTGAAGCTCTACGAGCGAGCAGCGCTGCCGCTGCAGCTCAAGTACCTGGGGCACTTGATCGGCTTTTATGTGTCTGAGATTGGTCCGCTCAACGAAGTGGTGCATCTGTGGGGCTTTACCAGCCTGGCCGAGCGCGAGCGCCGCCGCGCCCTGATGGAGGCCGACCCCGGCTGGGCGGTTTACCGCCAGGCGCTGCAAGATCTGGACGTGGTCGTGGAACAAAGCACCAAGATGCTGCGGTCCACGTCCTTCTCGCCCACCGCTTCATTGGAAGCGCCGCCATGAGCAGGGCGCCCCAAAAGACCCACACCGCCCAACCCGCTTCGCCCATCCAGCGCGTGGGCATGTTGGGCGTGGGCATCATGGGCCGGGCCATGGCCGCCAACCTGGTCAAGGCGGGCTTTGTGGTCAGCGGCTACGACCCCGACCCCAAAACCATGAAACGCCTGAAAGCGGCCGGGGGCACACCCTGCGCCAGCGCGGGCGACATGGCAGGTACGGTTGACGTCATCATTTGCGCATTGCCCAGCCCTGAAGCGCTGCACGGTGCGGCGCAGCAAATCGCCGCCTTTGGCCACCGCAAGCTGCTGGTGGTGGAAACCAGCACGCTCGACATCACCGACAAAACCGCCGCCCGCGATGCACTGCACGCGAAGGGCATCGTCATGCTTGACTGCCCCTTGTCGGGCACCGGTGCACAAGCGGTACACAAAGACCTGACGGTGTACGCCAGCGGGCCCAAAGCCGCGATCAAAAAACTCGCGCCCGTCTTTGCAGGCTTTTCAAAAAACTGCTTTGACCTGGGCGCCTTTGGCAACGGCATGAAGATGAAGCTGATGGCCAACCTGCTGGTGGCCATCCACAACGTGTCCACCGCCGAAGCGTTGCTGCTGGGCCAGCGTTGGGGCATCCAGCCGAAGGATGCGGTCAAAGTGCTGAGCGACGGCGCAGGCGGCTCGCGCATGCTGCAAGTGCGTGGCCCGCTGATGCATGGCCAAGGCTGGAACACGCCCACCATGAAGGTCGGCATCTGGCAAAAAGACATGAAGCTGATTGCCGCCGCACTGGCCGATGCTCAAGTGCCCGCACCGCTGTTTGCCGCGACCGTCCCCGTCTACAACGCCGCCATGGCGCTGGGGCACGCCGAGCACGACACGGCGGCGGTGTTTGATGTGTTGTCGAGGATGTCGTCTTAGTGTTCTCAGCCACAGGCAGATGACCGGAATCACCCACGGGGTGTTGAGCCAACCCTCTGAGATTTCAGGTGACAATACGGCCCCGGAGAAACACATGCAAATTTTCAATCGCCGCACCCCTTTGACCTTGCTTGCCGCCTTGGCCGCATCGGCGCTGCTGAAGCCTGTCTTCGCGCAAGACAATACCCTGCGCATCGTGGTCGGTTACCCACCGGGCGGCTCCAGTGATCGCATGGCCCGCATCGTGGCTGAAAAGCTTCAGAGCCGTCTGGGTACGCCTGTGATCGTAGACAACCGCCCTGGTGCCGGGGGACGACTGGCGGCACAGCAAATCAAGGCGGGGACTCTTGGTCAAAATGTCCTGATGGTGGCCAACCCGGCCGTGATGGTCGTGGCACCGCAAGTCTTCAAGGACAACGGTTACGACGCAGAAAAAGACTTTGTGCCTGTCTCGCATGTCAACGACTACGAATTTGCCATTGCCGTTGCCTCTGCTGTTCCCGTTCGCGAACTCAACCACCTCCTGGCATGGTTAAGAGCCAATCCAACGCAGGCGAATTTTGGTGTGCCTGCCACCGGAAGCTTGCCGCACTTTTTTGCATTGATGATCGGGGAAAAGGCCGGCGCGAGCACCCAAGTGGTTGGTTACCGTGGATCGGCTCCACTGACCACCGACCTGCTGGGTGGACAGATTCCTGTTGCAGTGGACACTTTCGACAGCTTGCTGGCGCAACATGAAGCGGGCAAATTGCGCATTTTGGCCACCTCGGGTCTGCAGCGCTCACCCATGGCGCCCAACATCCCAACCTTCAAGGAATCAGGCCTGAATCTGGCTGCCATGGGCTGGAACACGTTCTTCGCGCCGGCTGCGATGCCGACAGAAAGAGCGACCCGCTATGCCAGTGCCATTCACGCCATCATGAAAGACGCCGACACGCGACAGAAGTTCAAAGATGCCAAGATGATCCCTGTGGCTTCAAGTCAGACAGAGACAGCATCGATGCTCAAGGCCTACCGCGCCCAGTGGGCGCCAGTGGTGCAGAAGTCGGGCTACCAGCCCTGAGGTGCCGCCATGGCAGCCATCACCTTTGAAGATGCGCCTGAAGTCACGTACTTTTTCATCCGTCAATCCATGCGGCTGAGCGCCCTGGAAAGCGTAGAAGGACTGGCGTAGCCTGTCCGGGCCGCAATTTTTTTCAAACCGATTCCGGTGTGTACCAATTGCCGTGCAATGGCGAGACGCAAATTTTCCAAATACTTTCCAGGCGAAACCTTCATCACCTCTTTGAAGTTGTTGGCAAATGACGTTCGCGACATGCCTGCCAAGTGCGCCAGCAATTCCAATGTCCAAGGATGCGCAGGTTGGGTGTGCATGGCCACCAAACTCTTGGCAATTCGAGGATCGGACAAGGCCAAGAAAAGTCCTGAAGCTTGTTGTGGGCGAGATGTCAGATGCCGCAGCAAGCTGATCCACAAAATATCACCTGCCCGATTGATAAAAAGCGGTTGCCCACACCGACTGGCCTGCATTTCATTGGCAATCAGAGACATCACTTGCACAAGGGATGGATCAGCGTCCTTCATATCAATAGAGATGGGCTGAGACAACTCCGCTAAAAAGCTCGGTCCCATGGGCCCATCGAAAACGACTTCCAAACTCATCAGGCATTGCTGATCAGCTTCAAGGAGATTTTGCGGCGCGTGACCGGCTGGGCAAACCAGCAAAGACAGAGCGTCCAGTTCAATGGGCGAAAAGCCATTCGAGGAAGTCGCTGGGGTCACGGCCTGAACGATGTGCAAGGAAAACCCGTCCGCCTTTGCGGTGCGCGTGACTTTGGGGCTGAGCCCTTCCAACAAGGCCGTGAGTCGATCCAGGCGAGGCGTATCCATTTGTACGAATTGCAAATTTATATGTACGTATTGTTGCACCACGTACAAGATAATGCAATAAGTTGAGTGTGCCCACTCCCCGAGCCAGCGACCATGTATTCAAAAATTGCATCCATCACCCTCCCCATCTTCACCCTGGTGTTGGTTGGCTTTCTGTACAGCCGCCGCGTCAAACCAGACCTGGGAGGAGCCAATAAGTTGGTGGTGGACATTGCACTGCCCGTCTTGATATTCATATCGCTGTCGGCCAAATCGTTTGCCCCGATGGCAGCCCTGTCGTTCACCGGGGCATCCATCATCTTGATTTTTTTGACTGGATTGATCGCTCGGCCGCTGGCCAAATTTTCAGGCGCATCGTTGCACGCATTCTTGCCCTGTGCCATGTTCACCAATGTGGGTCCGATTGGCATCCCTTTGATTGCCCTGGCCTACGGACCCGACGGCATGGCCACGGCGGTGGTGTTGTTGGTGATCTCCAACATTTTGCATTTCACACTCGGCGCAGGCGTGATGAGCGGCAAAGTGGACTGGCGCATGGTGTATGCGAACCCACTGGTTTGGGCCACAGTGCTGGGTGTGGCCAGTTCTCAATGGCAATTGGTTTTGCCTGAATGGGTTCAAACATCCTGCACCCTGATTGGCGGTGTGCTGGTGCCCATGATGCTGATGTCTCTCGGGTCCAGACTGGCCAGCAGCCAAGTTGCTGACGCATGGGTGGGCGCGCAGTCTGGCGTGCTGATTTTGATCGTCAGACTCGCGGCAGTGGCTGTCACCCTTTGGCTCATCCCCTTGCAAGGGCTGGAGCGCGGCGCTTTGGTATTGTTTGCATGTTTACCACCCGCCGTCTTCAATTTCATGCTCGCCGACAAATTTCAGGTTGAGCCCAACAAGGTGGCGTCCACCGTCATCGTCGGTCATTTTCTGAGCCTGGCCTTTTTGCCGCTTGGTATTTGGCTTGCATTCATTTGATTTTTTTCACCACACCCATAAAGGCATCCAACATGATCAAACTGCACTTTCACCCCACGCCCAACCCCTTCAAGATTGCGCTCTATTTGGAGGAAACAGGAACGCCTTACGAAGTCGTTCCCGTTGACACCCGCAAGGGGGAACAACACACGGCGGATTACAAAAAGATCAACCCCAATTCAAAAACACCGACGCTCCAAGATGGTGACATCACGGTTTTTGACAGCACGGCCATCTTGCTTTATTTGTCTGGAAAAACTGGCCAATTCCTCCCGGCCAACAATCCCAAAGACAGGGGTGAGATGCTGCAATGGTTGATGTTCATTGCGACCGGCATTGGGCCCTATTGCGGCCAATCGGTGCACTTCAAACATTTCGCACCTGAACCGAAAGAGTACGCCGTCAACCGTTATGACTTCGAGGCCTGGAGGCACTGGAACATCATTGAAGAGCGCCTGGGAACGCACAAATACATGCTGGGCGACACCTACGGCATTGTGGACATGGCCTTGTGGCCTTGGGCCCGAATGATCCCAAGAATTCTGAATGAAGACGCCTTCAAGAGTCTGCCCAACGTCAAGCGATTTTTGGACGAAGTGAGTGAGCGGCCTGCCGCCAAAAGGGCGTTGGCTTTGCAGACCCAACACGAATTCAAGACCACCCTGGATGACGATGCGCTCAAGGCCATGTTTCCCTCCAACGAACGGCTCAAAAAAGCGGGGGCATGACACATGATTGACCTTTACTACTGGACTACACCCAATGGTCACAAGATCACGATGTTCCTCGAAGAATCTGGTCTTGACTACAACATCAAACCCATCAACATCAGCAAGGGTGAACAATTTGACCCTGCTTTTTTGAAGATCGCGCCCAACAACCGCATACCGGCCATCGTTGACCAATCACCCACAGGGGGTGGTGAGCCGATGGGCATTTTTGAATCAGGCGCCATTCTTTTGTACTTGGCAGACAAGACTCAAAAATGGATTCCACAAGATTTGCGTGGCAGAAATGAATGCCTGCAATGGCTGTTCTGGCAAATGGGCGGCTTGGGGCCTATGGCGGGACAAAACCACCACTTTGTTCAATACGCACCTGAGCCATTGCCTTACGCCATCGAGCGTTACGTCAAAGAAACTTCGCGTTTGTATGGCGTCTTGAACAAACACCTGGCGGATGGCCGCGATTACATTTGCGGCGACTATTCCATTGCCGACATGGCGGCCTATCCATGGGTGGTTCCGCACGAACGACAGCGCCAGGACATGGGGCAGTTTCCCGCGCTGGCCTTGTGGTTTGATCGGGTTAAAAACCGTCCAGCGACCCAGCGGGCGTATGAGTTGGCCAAGTCCATCAACACAGCGCCCACCGTGGACCAAAACGCCAAGTCCATTTTGTTTGGCCAAGATACCAAGACCGTTGTTTGACATTCACCGATAGAACTTCCATGACCATCAAAGCAGTTGTTTTTGACGCTTACGGCACATTGTTTGACGTCTACTCCATCCAAGTCCTGGCTGATTCACTTTATCCAGGCCAAGGGGCTGACATTGCCGTGAAGTGGCGTGACAAGCAGATTGAATACACCCGGCTGATCACACAGTCAGACCCGCACAGCGCGAAGGGCAGTCGGTACTTTCGCCCGTTTTGGGAGTTGACGCGCTTGTCCTTGGAATACACCTTGGACCGCCTCAAGTTGGATCGCGCATCTGGGCAGGTTGAAAAACTGATGCAGCAATATGCCCACCTCACGCCATTTACAGAAAATTTGGCTGTGCTGCAAAAGATCAAATCCATGGGCATCACGACGGCCATCCTTTCGAACGGCAGCGTGGACATGCTGACTTCGGCCATCCAGAGCGCGGGCATGGAAGACGTTTTAGACCACGTCATCTCAGTCGATCCGATTCGGCTGTTCAAGACTTCGCCAGAAAGCTACGGCTTGGTACAAAAAACCATTGCGGTCAACAAGGACGAAGTCCTTTTCGTATCCAGCAATGCATGGGATGCATTGGGCGCCACATGGTTTGGCTTCATGACGCATTGGGTCAATC
Source organism: uncultured Burkholderiales bacterium (assembly GCA_903822825.1). Classification (GTDB taxonomy): domain Bacteria; phylum Pseudomonadota; class Gammaproteobacteria; order Burkholderiales; family Burkholderiaceae_C; genus Limnohabitans_A. Next base: position 145,803 of record CAIJQQ010000060.1, read on the forward strand.
GGCAAGGTTTGCCATTTGAGGCGTTGACACCGCAGCCGCACTTTTCTGGGCCTGATCTCAATTCGGTCATGACTTCGTTGGGTGATTAGACCGGCTTGCAAGCGCAAATTTCCAATCCAAACGCCAGCTTACCCACAGATGCTTTGAGGACCTTGTCATGTGCCATTGAGGGCGGGTCAGAACTTCAAGCTTTTTGAGCCGCCACCCTCGCGCTTGTGACGGCCACCAACAAGCCCGTCATGACCAAAATTAATCCGATGGCCTCCATAACCGCTGGCACATGGCCCAAGACGGGCCAGGCCATCAATGCGGCAAGACCCGGCGCCAGTGCCGGGAAAACCGCCGCACGCGACGGGCCGAGCAGCGACACCATTTTTGAATAGGTGTAGAGCGTTCCAGCACCTGCAATGACACCTTGCACCAACACCTCGACCCAGAACACAAACGGCACTGCCTTGACCAAACCTTCACCCCCTGTGAACCACGCATACGCTGGCACATAGGTGAGCAAAGCGCTGATCGAGATCACCGCTGTGGCCAGCAACGGGTCCAGTCGGTGCTTGCGCAGCACGATGCCAAAGCCCGCCCACAAGGTGCCCGCAGCCAAAAACATGGCATCGCCGATCGCAGCACGCGGGGTCAGGCTGGACGCCTCCACCCCGGACACCAGCACCAAGCCAGCCAAAACCACAGCAATGCCCAACAGGCGGCGCATGGTCATGCGGTCGCCCAACACCACCGCGCCGAGCACCATGCCCATCACACTCATGGCCGTGAACGGGAAAACCGCCGCATGGCTGGGCGGGGCAAATTGCAGCGCACCAAACATCAACAAACCAAAGGGTGTGCCCGCCAGCAAGGCCACCGACAACCACACCCGCCAACGCGTGGTGAACTGCGCCATGTCACGCCAACACGCCAAGACCAGCACAGGCAGCATCAAAATGCCCGCCACACCAAAGCGCAACACCGTGAGGTCTGGTGAGGACAAACCATGCGCAATGCCCCAGCGGGCAAACACGGTGTACAGCGAACCAATGCTGGCAGCAACCAAGCCCACGGCGATGCCTCGGGCAAATTGGCTGGAATCGGTCTGTCCTGCCTGCATGTCAGACAGCGTGCGGGTGTTCATGGAGGCGTCCTTGCACAAGTGATGGCTTGGAGTTTGATTCGATCCCAACAATTTCACTAGGCCTCTGATCAGACTATGATTTATTCCAAATCAGAATGAATGGGGAAGAACCATGGACAGATTGGCGGCCATGCAGACCTTTGTGCGGGTGGTGGAGAGCGGCAGTTTTTCGGCCGTGGCCCGCGAGACACGCAGCACGCAAAGCGGCGTGAGCAAACAAGTCGCAGCGCTTGAACGTGAACTGGGCGCCAAGCTGCTCAGCCGCAGCACCCGTTCATTGGCATTGACCGAGGCAGGTGAGCGTTACTTCGCTCAGGCGCGTCGCCTGGTGGCCGAAATCGCCGAAGCGGAGGCCACGCTGTTGCAGGGCGAACAGCAATTGAGTGGCTGGCTGCGCGTGGCCGCTTCGGTGGGCTACGGCAGGCTCCAACTGATGCCACTGGTGAAGAGTTTCCTCGCTGCACACCCCAAGGTCAAAATGGATCTGCGGCTCAACGATGGCTTCATCGACCTGATTGAAGAAGGCATTGACGTGGCGGTGCGGATCGGCGAACTGGCCGACAGCTCCCTGTTGGCCAAGCGCATCGGCACCACCCAACGCGTGCTGCTCGCCAGCCACGAATATCTGAGCACATTGCCTCAAGGCCTGAAAGCGCCGCGCGTGCCGCAGGACTTGCTGCAACACAACTGCATCGTCTATTCGGAACTGGCCACGCAAAACGCCTGGACATTCACTGCGGGTCCGGGTGCGGCAGAACCCGAGGGCTCACAGGTCACCATCCGTGCGCAAGGTAATCTGCAAACCAACAGCAGTGAAGTGGTTCGCACCTCCGTGCTCTCGGGCATGGGCATCGGCTATTCGCCCACCTGGCTGTTTGAAAAAGAGCTGGCCAACGGCGAGTTGCAAGTGCTGTTGCCCGACTGGCCCGCACCATCGCTGCCGATCCACCTGGTGAGCCCACCCCAAAGGCGTCAGTCCGCCAAGGTGCAGGCGTTTGCGCGGCATGTGTCGGGCGAGTGAGGCCATTGCATGCGCTTGTCCTGATGCTGCAGACACTTAGGCAATGGCATGCCTTGCATCCTCTGACAACAGATCAATCAAGTCCCGCGCAAAGTTGGGCAGCTCGTCCAGGCTGCGCACGCAAATCTGCATGGAGCGCAGCGCCCACGCGTCGGACAGTGGCACCAAGCGGATGGCCATGCTGCGGGCGTGGCGGCGAGCGGCCGATTCGGGCAGCACGCCCACGTAAAGCGCTCACACTTGCAATTGAGCCCCTTGATCACAACTTGAAGACGATGCCAAAGTAGGCATTAAATTCAACACTATTGATCCGGCACGCTGACGGTTGAAATGTGCGCGAAATCTCATCTTTTAGATCGGCACTCGCAGAGTTCGACATGATGGGTTTCGGCACAGGCCCATGTCGGGGTCTTCGACCGCCGACAACAACTTTGAGCATTGAATACTTCATACGGCCGAATCAATAAGAATGTGTTAATTAATCAAAAATTGAATACTTTGGAAATATTTATAGAGGTAAGATTTCTTCAGCTTTAAATTGCTGCCAAGGAAAACAATGCCCACATTCCATTTGCTATCAATGTCCACCGTCAAACTGACGGCAATGAGCACAGCCTTCCTATTGATCTCCGCCTGTGGTGGTGGTGGTGGTTCGACCAATATTACTGAAACGAACTCGAGTACATGGCCGAGTTCTGGGAGCTATGAGGTGGTATTGAAGCCATCAGGCTCATTAACAGCAAACCCAATACAAATGTCTCTTTCGCTGGTGCATGCCTCTACACCTGAAACTGAATACCAGATCGACACATCAAGTGCAGCTACACAACTGGGTGAGTCTTTGAATCAAGGTCAATGGAACCCAACAAAGGGTCAGTTCACTGATTTGCAGAATACGGCTTACGTTGATAACCGCAATGGCACTGTGCGCGTCACCTTACTGCAGGCCAATGGTTCACGTCCCACTCAATGGACTGCCCCAGCCGCCGACTTGTGCGGCACCAGTCAGTTGGCGAGAAACTTTTCCAAACCTTTTGCCAGTCAACTGATTGTTGACACTCCTGGCGTCGACGGCTTGTGCAACACCAGCGATGACGGACAAATACTGGTCACATTTTCAGATGTTGGTGTGCCGTCCATCTCCACTGTGTCATCTAAATATCGATATTTGGGTTACTTGCGCTCACCCACTACGGGACAACCCACTCATTGGCTTGTTACCTGGAAAAACGGCGGGCAAATTGAGTTATGGTCTATTGATCAACCCGGAACAACCCCGATTGAATCCAGTGTCTCTACAGTTACGCCTCAATTTTCCAGTGTGGCTAACCTGTCAGATTTGATTCTCTACACGCAAGACGGTCTGCTGAAAGCCATGCGAATGGTCAACGGAACGCCTAGTATTTCAAATGTTTCTGCGTTGTCAGGAACTTCCGGCTGGAAACTGGCGGGCAACGATGCGACGCACGCTTATGCATATTTCAGTTCTGGCGCCAGCACCTCATGCACAGGCACTTGGCGAATTACCTCTGTTTCGAGATCTGCCGCATCTGCCAATACTTTGGCCACAGGCACCGGAAGCTTGGTCGCAGCGACCACTCTGAATGGCGCTGTGTACGGCACTGTCTGCTCGGGTAGCACAGGGTCATTGATCAAAGTGGATACCACAACAGGTAACCAAACCGTCTTAAAGGCGCCATCGTCCACAATTTATACGGCCTCGTCCTTGTCTGGTGCATTGGCCGTGACGGGAATTTCTTCCATCAACGGTAGCTGGTCCCTGAGTTTCCTGGACCCATCTGACAACTTAATTTACGACGCTGGCAACGCCATGGTCTATGGAACTAATGAGACCACTTACGAAACGTCCAGCAACACATTTACGGGTGACAGTGTTTATGTTGTGCCGCAGACTTTGGCAGGCGGTATGTTAAGGCGTTGGGACGTCGCAAGTAGCACCATGATCACAGTGGGCACCCTCCCAACGGCTACCGATTTGGGTGGTACTGCTGGCAATCTCGTTTTCGCAAGTCCTCTGAACCCCAGTTCATTGCTCGGAGGAACCTTTGTGGCACGAATTTCTTCAGACACTCAAATTCAAACATCTGACAGCAGGGTCTACACGCTTCTTCCCAAAGCCAGCAAAAGCCTAGTCCTGACTACGAAGCAGGTTAAGTGAACTTTGTTCAATCCGTCCAACTGGCAGCATCAGTGAATTGCAGCTTGATGCGCTTCTAGAAACTGTCCTGCCAAGGCGTCTTCTGATGCCTTGGCAAACACTAACCCGCTCAAATGCCTAGACTGGTACAGCCAAGCGCGCATCCTCTGACAACAAATCAATCAAGTCCCGCGCAAAGTTGGGCAGCTCGTCCAGGCTGCGCACGCAAATCTGCATGGAGCGCAGCGCCCACGGGTCGGACAGGGGCACCAGACGGATGGCCATGCTGCGGGCGTGGCGGCGGGCGGCCGATTCGGGCAGCACGCCCACGCCCACGCCGGCTTCGATCATGCGGCAGGCCGACTCGAAACTGCTGACCTGGATGCGCACTTTGAGCGGCTTGTTGAGTTGCTCGCACTCGCGGTTGAGGAAGGCATGCAGGGCGCTGGCTTCGTGCAAGCCCACATGGTCAAACTCCAGCGCGTCGATCAGCGGCATGCTGGGCAAGTCGGCCACAGGGTGGTGCTCGGGCACCACGAGCACCAGGCTGTCTGACCGGTAGGGCAAGGTCTGCAGGCTTTCGGTGCGCACCGACCCGGCCACGATGCCGATGTCGGTCTTGCCGTCGATGACAGCGCGCACGATTTCGTTCGACAGTTTTTCTTGCAGGTCGATGTTCACATCGGGGTGCGTGGCCAGGTAGCGCTTGAGCACCTCGGGCAAAAACTCGCCCAGGGCCGTGGTGTTGGCGTACACGCGCAGGTGGCCTTTGATGCCGCTGGCGTATTCCTGCAGGTCGCCACGCAGGTGTTCGATCTGGCCAAGCACCAGGCGCGCGCGGTGCACAAAGGCTTGCCCCGGAGGGGTGAGCGTCACGCCCTGGCTGTGGCGGTTGAGCAGCTTGGCGCCGATGCTTTCTTCAAGGTTCTTGATGCGCGTGCTGGCCGCAGGCAGCGAGATGTGCGAAGCCTCAGCCCCCTTGGTGAGGCTGTTGGCTTCGGCCACCCGCACCATCAGGCGCAAATCCACCAGATCGAAATGAACAGACATGCGGTGATTGTGCCAGCGGGGTGCGGCTCTTTCGGCGGCGCGTCACATTCGGCTCACCCCTCAGGCGTAAGCACCCTTGGCGCTGGCAGCGCGCTGTGTTAGCGTGAAGTGCATCGGCTCACCCCACGGCGCAGCCGAGTCCAAACAGCTCACATTCAGGAGACCCCATGATCCGAACAGCCATCCTCAGCAGCCTGGCTTTGGCCTCGCTCGTTGCCTGCACCACAGGCTCGCAACCGCCCGTCTCAGTGGATCAATATGTGGAGGATGCGCGCCGCATTGCGGGCGAAGATCTGAAGTTCCTCATGCCTGTGTGCAATCCGCAACCGGCTGTGCGTGCTGCGCCCAGCGCGGCCATGGACGAGTCGCTGGCCAAGCTGATCAACCAGCCGCCGCCCGCACCCGGCCAGGCTTTCGACAACCTGTATTACGTGGGCGCAACCTGGGTCAGCGCTTGGGTGCTCAAGACGAGCGAAGGCTTGATCCTGATCGATGCGCTCAACAACAAGAAGGAAGCGGCCGACCTTATCGAGGGCGGCATGCGCCGTCTGGGGCTGGACCCGGCGCAGATTCGCTACGTGCTCGTCACGCATGGCCACGGCGACCACTACGGTGGCGCGCAGATGATCGCCGAGCGTTACGGCGCCCGCGTGGTCGCCAGCGAGATCGATTGGAAGATGATGGAAACCGGTCTGGAGTTCGACTCCAAGATGTGGGACCGCCCACCCCAACGCGACATCGCCATCAAGGACGGCGACACGCTCACATTGGGCGACACCACCGTGCGCTTTGTGATCACCCCCGGCCACACGCTGGGCACCATCTCGCCTGTGTTCGACGTGCGCGATGGCGGCAGGGTGCACAAGGCCATGATTTGGGGCGGCACCTCATTCAACTTTGGCCGCGACATGCTCCGCTTGGATGGCTACATTGCGCAAACCGAACGGATGCGCGAGCTGTCAGCGCGCTGGGGCATCGACGTGCCTTTGAGCAACCACCCGGGCTTTGACGGCACGGTGGCCAAGCTCAAGGCGCGCGCCAGCGCACCAGCGGGCACCAACCCCTTCGTCAGCGGTCAGCCAGTGGTGGACCGGGCCATGCGCGTGCTCAACACCTGCGCCCGCGCCCAAAAAGCCAGATTCCTGCTCATGGCGGGTGGCGAGGGCGGCGATGTCTACGCCGCAACCACGGGTCTGACTGGCCCAGCGGCTGCGCATGCCGAAGACGAGCACGTCACCGCAGGCATGCAGGCGCTGGCCAACAACCATGCTGCCGCGCCACTGGCGTTTCCCTACAGCCCCTATGCGGGGGCTCACACGGGATCGATGGCGCGCAGCGAACACTGAGCGCGCTGTATCAGGCCCACCGCCTCTCGCGGTGCGGCCTGCCTCGGCCCGCTCATGACAGCAGTGCGCCGACCTTGGGCCAAGTGGCCACTTGCCAGAGCGCGTCCACGCTTTGGCGCATGGCCTCAGGCGTGGCACCGCCGCTGAAGGCGGCCAGGCGCAAGGCTTTGTCGGTGATCTCTTGACGCGAAAGGGTGTTGCCCGGGTCGCCCTTGGGCTCGTCCACGCGGCCGTGCAGCACGCGGCCGTCGGTGGTGGTGACGGTGACTTTGCCGATCCAGCGCTTGGGGTAGGCGCTGTCCACTTCGGCATCGAGTTGCATCGTGACCTTGTCGCGCAGGGCCTGCGTCTGCTGGCTCAAAAAGTCGCGGTCAAATTCGGTCAGGCCCGCGTGGCCGTGCTGCGCCACCAGCGCCACCACCGTGCCCATCGAGAACTTGCTCTGGTGCACCGTGGTGGGCTGAACCACCGGGCCCAGCACGTCGATCGCGCCTTGGTGCACATGGGTCACCACTTGGGCCAGGTCATCGAGCTTCAAGCCATTCGTCTGCATGACGTGCAGCAGCGCATCGGCCGCCGGGTGGGTGTGGCGGCAGCTGGCGTGGTACTTGAACGAGGTCTCGGCCGTGGCCCAGCGCGTGCCCAGACCGTCCACCAAGCGGCTCGGATCGGCGTCGCTCGACATGCCCACAGCCATGCCCTGCGGGCCTTCCAAAATTTCTGCCGCGCCGGTGAAACCGTCTTTGGCCAGGTACGCCGACATGAGGCCCGCTGCTGCGGCGTGCGCGGTGTGCAGCTGCTTGCTGTCAGCGGCGGTGCGCAAGAACTCCCACAAGCCCGCCGACTGCGTGCCCGCTGAGCCGAGCGCGTGCAGCATCTGCTGTGCGTTCAGGCCCAACAAGTGGCCCACGGCAGCAGCAGATGCCAAGGTACCTGCGGTGCCGGTGGTGTGGAACACGCGGTAGTGCGAACGCCCCAAAAACTCACCCACGCGGATGCCAACTTCGTAGCCCACCACCGAAGCAGCCAACAGCTGCTTGCCGCTCGCGCCCAGGGCTTGGGCCACCGCCACAGCGGGAGGAAACACCACCGTGGCCGGGTGGAACACCGAGCCGTTGTGCACATCGTCTTGCTCGGCCACATGCGAGGCAGCGGCGTTGGCCATGGCCGCTAAATACGGCGTGGTGCGTGCGCCGTTGATGATGACTTCGGACGGACCCTCTGCTGGCCCCATGGCCTGCGCAAAGCGGGTGATGGTCTCCACAGGTCGCGTGCCGTGACCGGCCACGGCCGAGCCGAACCAGTCGACCAGCAGGTCTTCGATCTTGCTTACCACGGGCGCAGGGATGTCCTCGAAGCGCAGCGCGGATGCAAAGGCGGCGAGTTGGGCGGTGTTGGATGTCATGCGGTCTCCTTGTTGAGGTTCAAGTCTTCTGTCATTTTGTAGATGCAGCGCCCTGTGTGGGAGCGGCGTCCTGTGTGGGAGCGGCGTCCTGTGTGGGAGCGGCGCCCTCGCCGCGATGGGCCTTTAGCAGACCACGACCCCCTCGCCCCGAGGGCGGAGCTGCTACAAATTCACGATTCATATGGCTTGCGCATCCCGCAGCGCTTGCACCGCCGCATCGTCCAGCCCCAGCTCGCGCAAGATGGCCCCGGTGTGCTCGCCCACGGCGGGCACGGGGTCCATGCGGTAGTCGTATCGGTTGTTGCGCCCAGGCGGCAGGAGAGCAGGAATGTCCCCAGCGGGCGAAACCACGCTGTGCCACCGTTGGCGCGCCTTGAGCTGCGGGTGCGCCCAGACGCCTGCCATGTCGTTCATGCGGGCGTTGGCGATTTGTGCCTGGTCCAGCCGTGCTTCGACCTCGGCCGTGCTCATGGTGGCGAACATGCCCAAGATCAGTTGTTGCAGCTCGGCGCGGTTGGCGTTGCGCAGCGCGTTGGTGCAAAAGCGCGCATCGCTGGCCAAAGCCGCATCGCCCAGCACCACTTCGCAAAACACTTTCCACTCGCGCTCGTTTTGCAGGCCCAGCATCACGGTGCCGCCGTCGCCCGCCGCAAACGGGCCATAGGGGTAGATGCTGGCGTGCGAGGCGGCCGTGCGCGGTGGCGGTGCGGCGCCTTCAAAAGCGTAGTAAAGCGGGTAGCCCATCCACTCGCTCAGGGCTTCGAGCATGGACACGTCAATGTGGCTGCCCTGGCCGGTCTTGCCGCGCAGCAGCAGGGCCGAGAGGATGTTGGTGTAGGCGTACATGCCCGCCGCGATGTCGGCCATCGAGTTGCCCGCCTTGGACGGCGCATCGGGCGTGCCGGTGATCGACAACAAACCCGCTTCGCTTTGGATCAAGAGGTCGTAGGCTTTTTTGTCGCGGTAGGGACCGTCTTCGCCATAGCCCGAGATGTCGCAGACGATCAGCTTCGGGTGCGTCGCATTGAGCGCTTCAAACGACAGGCCCATGCGGGCGGCCGCGCCGGGCGCGAGGTTTTGCACCAGCACGTCAGCATCTTTGAGCAGCCCGCGCAGCACGGCCATGGCCTCGGGGTTTTTGAGGTCGAGCGTGAGGCTTTCTTTGGAGCGGTTGGTCCACACAAAGTGCGAGGCCTGGCCGCGCACCCGCGTGTCGTAGGCACGGGCAAAGTCGCCTGAGCCGGGCCGCTCGACCTTGATGACGCGTGCGCCCAAGTCGGCCAGTTGCCGCGTGCAAAACGGCGCGGCGATCGCGTGTTCGAGTGAGACGACGGTGATGCCGTCCAGGGGTCTGGTCATCGTGTGCACCTTAATGGGACGGAGCGATGGTTCGTGGTCCGCGGAGGAGCCATCGCGGCGGGGGCGCCGCTCCTACAGAGGGGCTGAACGCCCATGGTGGGAGCCCCGCACTCGGGGCGATGGGTGGCGGTCTGCGAAAGCACGATGAACATCAAAACGAGCGGGGAAGCCCGAGGATGTGCTCGGCCACGTAGCTGAAGATCATGTTGGTCGAGACCGGAGCGACTTGGTACAAGCGCGTCTCGCGGAACTTGCGCTCAATGTCGTATTCGCAAGCAAAGCCAAAGCCGCCGTGCGTTTGCAGGCAGACGTTGGCCGCTTCCCAGCTGGCCTTGGCCGCGAGGTACTTGGCCATGTTGGCTTCGGCCCCGGCGTTTTGCATGGCGTCGATTTTTTCGCAGGCCTTCCAGCGCATCAGGTTGGCGGCTTCCAGCTCGATGAATGCGTCGGCAATCGGGAACTGCACGCCCTGGTTTTGGCCAATGGGGCGGCCAAACACCACGCGGTCTTTGGCGTATTTGGTGGCGCGGTCGATGAACCAGTAGCCGTCGCCAATGCACTCGGCGGCGATCAGCACGCGCTCAGCGTTCAGGCCGTCAAGCAAGGTTTTGAAGCCCTTGCCCTCTTCGCCCAGGAGCGCGTCTTCGGGGATTTCGAGGTTGTCAAAAAACAGCTCGTTGGTCTCGTGGTTGACCATGTTCAGGATGGGGCGCACGGTGAGGCCGTTGCCAATCGCTTGCTTGAGGTCGATCAGGAAACACGACAGACCTTCTGAGCGTTTCTTCACTTGGTCGGCAGGCGTGGTGCGGGCCAACAAAATCATCAGGTCGCTGTGCTGGATGCGCGAGATCCAGACCTTCTGGCCGTTGATCACCCAACGACCGTCCTTGCGCACGGAGGTGGTTTTGAGCTTGGTGGTGTCCGATCCCGTGGTGGGCTCGGTCACGCCCATGGACTGGATGCGCAACTCGCCCGTGGCGATCTTGGGCAAGAGCGTGTTTTTCTGCGCGTCAGATCCGCTGCGCACGATGGAATTCATCACGTACATCTGGCCGTGGCACGCGCCCGAGTTGCCGCCCGAACGGTTGATCTCTTCCATGATCACCGAGGCCTCGGCCATGGTCAGGCCCGAGCCGCCGTATTGCTGCGGGATCAGCGCGGCCATCCAACCGGCTTTGGTCAGCGCATCGACAAACGCTTCGGGGTAGGCACGTTTTTCGTCGACCTTGCGGTGGTACTCGTCAGGGAACTGGGCGCACAGGGCGCGCACGGCGTCGCGGATGTCTTGGTATTGGTCGGGTGCGGTGTGCATGGTTTTGATTCGGTAAAAAGTGTCAGGTCAAAAGTTTCAGGCCAGCGTGGCTTGCGCTTGCATGGTCAGCCAGCCTTCGTGGTCGCAGGCCCACAGCTCAACCGTCTTGCCATCGGCAGACGGAAGGCCGTTCAAACGGAAGGGGTGCAGGTCAAAAGTGGGGCGCACGGCACGGAACTGGAACGAGGTCACGCGGGCCTCAGGCATTTGGCGGCGAACCAGGTCCACCAGCAAGGTCGCGATCAGCGGGCCGTGCACGATGAGGCCGGGGTAGCCTTCTTCTTGCGTGACATAGCTGCGGTCGTAGTGAATGCGGTGGCCGTTGAAGGTGAGCGCCGAATAGCGAAACAGCGAGACCGGATCGGGCACGAACTCGCGCTGCCAGGGCGCACCCGTCTCGGCCGCGGTGGGAGCAACTTCGGGCGTGCCGGGCATTGCTGCTGCGCGGTACACGATGTCGTGCGTTTCGGTCAGGCACAGGCCCTGGGCATTGCTGAAAGCATGCTCGACTTCGACAAACAGCAGGTCGCCCGTGCGGCCCGACTTGTGCTTGACCGATGCGATGCGCGATTGCTTTTGTGCAGCGTCGCCCACACGCAACGGGTTGCTTTGCCACTGCAGACGGCCGCCAGCCCACATGCGGCGCGGCAGCGGTACGGGTGGCAAAAAGCCCCCGCGCAAGGGGTGGCCGTCGGGCCCGATCTGGCTTTGCCGCGCCTGCGGCAAGAAGTACAGCCAGTGCCACAGCGGTGGCACCTCGCTGCCAGCGGTTTGGTGGACGTCGTCGCGGTCCAGCAGCGCGCTTTGGCCGCGCAAGGGGGCGGCGCTGATCTCGTCGGTCAGCGTTTCGCTGCGGCCTTCCCAGCTGCGCAAGTGGGCCACTTGGGCGGCGTCAAGGGTGGTGGGGGTGTTCATGGCCGTATCTTCGCTGAGTTCAGGGCCGCCTGAGCCCGATGGGGTCTGTCTTTGCGAAAGCCCGTCTTTGGCGAGCAATAAGGGTGCATGGTTGTGTAGGCGCCCCGCCCTCGGGGCGAAGGCTTGAGGTCTTCGCAAGCCCATCGCGGCGGGGGCGCCGCTCCTACGGGGGGGTGCCATGACGTGGACAGATGCATCTCTTTGTGGGAGCCCCGCCCTCGGGGCGAAGGCTTGAGGTCTGCGCAAGCCCATCGCGGCGGGGGCGCCGCTCCTGCAGGGGGATAGAGGGACGCGATCATGGCTCGGGTTTCACAGCTGGCTGTAATGCTCGACCAGCTCGCGCTTGAGCACTTTGCCGCTCAGGGTCATGGGCATCTCGGCCACCAGCGTCACCATCGAAGGCCGTTTGTAGGGCGACAGGTGTTCATGGGCATGGGCCTTGAGGGCGTCCAGGTCGATTTGCGCACCGGGCTTGGGCTCGATGAAGGCCAGGATGTCTTCGTTGCCGTCGGCCGTTTTGCGCCCAGCCACCGCCGCACGCTGCACACCGGGCCAGGCCAGAAAAACGGCTTCGACCTCGCCGGGGTACACATTGAAACCGGAGCGGATGATCATTTCCTTGAGACGCCCCACCACCTGCAACGCGCCGTCGGCGTCTTGTCGGCCCAGGTCGCCGCTGGCGTACCAGCCGCCGGGCTTGAGGACCTGTGCAGTGATCTCAGGGTCGCGGAAGTAACCGGGCATCAAGCCCACACCGCGCATCCAGATTTCGCCGGTTTCGCCAGCCGGCAAGTCTTGCCCTTGGGGCCCGATGATGCGCAGCTCGGCCCCTTCGACCAAATAACCGGCGCTGGTGTCATCGCGCCACTCGCCCCGGCGGCACAGGGTCAATGCGCCTGCGTATTCCGACAGACCGTAACCATGGTGCAAGGGCTGCTTGAAGCGCGCCTCGATGGCTTGTTTGACACTCAGGTCCAGCGGCGCAGCGCCGGTGTACATGTAACGCAAGTCGGGCGCTGCGGGGTGATCAATGCCCTGGGCATCGAGCCAAGCGAGCAGCCGGGTGAACATGGCGGGCGGGCCTTGCAACTGCGTCATGCCTTCATGGGCCAGCGCATCAAAAACATCGGCCGCGTCAAATTGGCTGCGCATGAGCAGGCCAGCCCCAGCGTGCAGCGAGGCCATGAGCACGGTGCCCAGACCGAAGATGTGCGTCATCGGCAAGTAGGCATACGAACGGTCTGCAGGCACCAATTGGCGCGACTGCGCCGACACCTTGCCGAACTGCAACAAGCCCACGTGCGTGAGCATCACGCCCTTGGGCTGGCCGGTGGTGCCCGAGGTGAAGATGATGGCGGCCACGCGCTCGGCCAGGTCGCCCGTTTGCGCCGTGGCTTGCGCATCCGCCAGCGTGCGTTGCAAAGCAGGCAGCACGCTGGCACGGGTGTTGTACTGCGCGGCATGCTGGCGCGCAGCGGGTGACACGCCCACCGTGAAATACAACACACGGGCATCGGCCTTGGCGGCAAAGCCTGCCAGCTCAGACGCCGTCATGCGCGCATTGACCCCGCAAGCCCAAGCCCCCACACGGCTGCAAGCCAGCACCAGCGCCACATGCTCGGGGCAGTTTTCTGCGGCCACCAGCACGCGGTCGCCCACACGCACACCGGTTTCGCGCAACTCGGCTTCAAGTGCGTCCACTTGCTGCGCCAACTCTTGCATGGTCATCACCCTGTCTGGCATGAAGAGAAAGGGGTGGTTCGGCGCCTGCTGGACGCGCTCGTCAAACAGCTGATGGATTCGGGTGTGTGGGGACGTGTGAAACATGTTTTATTCGAACGCCATGCCCTTGGTCACTTCGGCCCACAGCGCGTGCTCGCGGCGCATGCGCTCGGCCAAATCTGCAGGTTTGGCGTTCCAGATGACATAGCCTTGGTCGATCCAGCGCTTGCGCAAGTCGGCGTCTTGCAAAGTGCGGCCCGTGGCAGCGGCGATGCGTTGGCTCGCCTCAGCACTCATGCCCAACGGGCCGTACAGGCCATACCAACCGCCGATGTCGTAGTCGCGGATGCCCAGCTCGGACATGCTCGGCAACTGGGGCAACGCCGGGTTGCGTTCTTTGGACGTCACCGCCAGCGGGCGCACCTTGCCGCCGTCGATGTAGGACTTCGCACCGCCAACGATGTCAAACATCATCTGGATCTGCCCACCCATCACATCGGTCATGGCCGGGGCGTTGCCTTTGTAGGGCACATGGGTCATGGTGATGCCCGCACGGCGCGCGAACAGCTCGCCGCTCAGGTGGTTGGACGCGCCCATGCCCGCCGAGCCATAGGCCAGCTGACCGGGGTTGGCCTTGGCATGCGCCACCAGCTCGGACAGGGTCTTGAAGGGTTGGTTTTGGTTGATCACAAGCACATTGGCGTAACTCAAAATGGGCGCCAGCGGCGTCAGGTCCTTGAGCGGATCAAAAGCCATGGCTTTGAGCACATGCGGGCTGATGGTCATGGTGGGGCTGGCCGCGAAATAAATCTCCTGGCCATTAGGAGCAGCTTTGACCACGCTGTTGCCCGCGACCGCACCGCCTGCGCCCAAGCGGTTTTCCACAATCACTGGCTGGCCCAGCTCACGGCTGAACACGGGGGCGAACACGCGCGCGGCCGAGTCCACCGGGCCGCCTGCGGCGTAACCCACGATGAGTTTGACGGTGGGGCCTGTGCTCTGGCTCTGAGCCCAAGCAGCACCGCCCAGTCCAGTCATGGCTGCGCACAATGCACTCACCAGACCCCGGCGGGCAAGAAGATGTTTCAAAGGGCTCATGGGGTGTCTCCTGTTGTGGTTGGAATCATGTTCTTCAGCGGCTCAAGCCCAGCAACTTGGCAAACGCCACTTTGTCGTACAAGGTGGAAGTGTCGATCTCGCTCATCCGGTCTTCCTCAAACCTGCGCCCAGCGGGACGCCTGCTGCAGTTGCTGGCGGCACTCGGCCACCATGCGTTCCATCAATTGAGCGCAGCTGGGCACATCGTCGATCAGGCCAATCACCTGACCGGCCGCGACCACGCCACCGTCGACGTCGCCCGATTGCAAGGCCTGGTTGCCGCGTTGGCCTGCAACCAGGTGACGGATGTCTTCAAAGCTGCAACCGCCTGCGCGGTTTTCGGTGGCCACCACCTCTTGCGAGACGGCGTTGCTCCAAGCGCGGGTGGTGTTGCGCATCGTGCGGAACATCAACTTCGTGTCGCGCTCGCTCGCGCCCACCAGCGCTTGCTTGATGTTGTCGTGCACCGGCGCTTCTTGCGTGACCAAAAAGCGGGTGCCCATGTTGACGCCTTCAGCGCCCAGCGCCAAGGCGGCGGCAAGACCCCGCCCATCGGCGATGCCGCCCGACGCGATCACCGGCACCTTGAGCGCACGCACCGCCAGCGGGATCAAAACCAGGCCCGGCACATCGTCTTCGCCGGGGTGGCCCGCGCATTCAAAGCCGTCGATGCTGACCATGTCCACGCCATTGCGCTCGGCCGACAGGGCATGCCGCACCGAGGTGCATTTGTGCACGATGGTGATGCCCGCGTCCTTCATGCGGCCAATGAAGTCTTTGGGGCTGTTGCCTGCGGTCTCGACGATCTTGACGCCACTGTCGATGATGGCCTGCAGGTACTTGGCATAAGGCGGCGGGTTGATCGAGGGCAAGATGGTGAGGTTCACACCAAAGGGCCGGTCGGTCAGGGTGCGGGTGCGGGCAATCTCTTGCGCCAGCGCTTGCGGTGTGGGCTGCGTCAGCGCGGTGAGCACGCCCAAGCCACCGGCATTCGACACGGCCGAGACCAGCTCGGCCTTGCCCACCCATTGCATGCCACCCTGAATGATCGGGTAGCGGATGCCCAACGCTTCGGTGACGCGTGTTTTCATGCCGCGTTCAGTTCAGCGTGATCTTGGCGTCGCGGATGATGCGGGCATAAATGTCGGCATCGGACTTCATGACCTTGGCAAAATTGTCGATGGTCTCACCGCCGGGGATCAAGCCCATGGCTTCGATTTTTTCACGCACCTCGGGCAGCTTGAGGATGCGCTGGGTTTCTGCTGAAAACTTGTCCACCACGGCCTTGGGCGTGGCCGCGGGCAAGAACAAACCAAACCAGCCCATGGGTTCATAGGAGTTGAGGCCCTGCTCCTTGAGCGTGGGCACATTGGGCAGCCAGGACAAGCGTTCGGTGCCCGTCACGCCCAGCAACTTGAACTTGGGCAGGTGTTGTTTGGAAGAGCCTGCATCAAAGAAAGCGGAAGACAACTGCCCCCCCATCATGGCGGTCACCAAAGGCGCGCCGCCCTGGTAGGGCACATGCGTCAGGTCCAGGCCCGACTGCAGGTTGAGCAAAGCGCCTTGCAGGTGGGCCGAAGTACCCGGGCCATACGAGCCAATGCTGTGCTTGTTGGGCTCGGCTTTCACCAGCTTGATGAACTCAGGCAAAGTGTTGATGGGCAAGTTGGGCGCTGCGGCCAGCACGCTGGGGCTGATGGCCACGCGGCTGATGGGCGCGAAATCCTTGATGGGGTCATAGGGCAACTTCATCAAGGTGATTTGCTGCACCATGGCCACGATGCCAAACAGCACGGTGTAACCGTCGGCAGGCGCCTTGGCCACCTGGTTGTTGCCGATGGTGCCGCCTGCGCCGGGCTTGTTCTCGACCACCACGTTTTGCTGCCAGCTGTCTTGCATCTTTTGCGCCACCATGCGGGCCAGCGCGTCGGTGGCGCCCCCGGCGGGGTAAGGCACGATGAACTTGATGGGCTGGCTAGGGTAGGCGGTTTGCGCCTGCGCACCGACTGCCCCCAGCAGGGCGAGGCTCAACGTGGCCAGGGCCGTGCGGCGTGTGATTGTCTTTTTCATGTCTTGTCTCCTTGGTTTGTTGTCGTGAACGCGTGCTTTCAATGTTCAGCCGCGCGCCTCGCGCACCATGTTGCGGCCAATGATGATTTGTTGTATCTGGGTCGTACCCTCATACAAGCGGAACAAACGCACATCGCGGTAAAAGCGCTCGATGCCGTACTCCGACAGATAACCCGCGCCGCCCAAAATTTGCACCGCACGGTCGGCCACGCGGCCGCACATCTCGGACGCGAACATCTTGCAGCACGAGGCCTCGGTGGACACGCTGCGGCCTTCGTCGCGTTTGCGGGCTGCATCGATCACCATGCACTCGGCCGCGTACAACTCGGCCTTGCTGTCGGCCAGCATGGCCTGCACCAGCTGGAACTCGGCGATCGGCTGACCGAACTGTTTGCGGTCAATGGCGTAACGCAGCGCGTCGTCCAGGATGCGCTGGGCCACGCCCACGCACACAGCGGCCAGGTGGATGCGGCCTTTTTCGAGCACCTTCATCGCGGTCTTGAAGCCCTGGCCCTCTTTGTCTCCGATCAGGTTGGCGGCAGGCACGCGCACGTTGTCAAACATCACGTCGCAAGTGTGTGCGCCTTTTTGGCCCATCTTCTTGTCGTTTTTGCCCAGGCTGATGCCGGGCGATTGGGCGTCGACGATGAAGGCCGACACACCGCCCGCGCCCTTGTCGGCCGGGTTGGTGCGCGCCATGAGCGTGAAGATTTTGGAGTGTGGCGCGTTGGTGATGTAGCGCTTGGTGCCGTTGACGATGTAATGATCTCCCTCGCTGTCCGTGCCTCGGATGGCCGTGGTGCGCAGCGAGGCCGCGTCCGAACCCGCGTCGGGTTCGGTCAAAGCAAACGAAGCTGACAACTCGCCCGTGGCCAGCTTAGGCAGGTAATAGGCTTTTTGCGCTTCGGTGCCGTCCATCAGGATGCCTTGCGAGCCGATGCCCACCGTGGTGCCGATCACCGAGCGGAAAGCGGGAGAGGTCTTGCACAGCTCGAACAAAAGGCGCGATTCTTCTTCCATGGTCAGCTCCAAGCCGCCATAGGACTCGGGGATGGTCAGGCCAAACAGGCCCATCTCGCGCATCTCTTGCACGATGGCTGGCGGGATCTCGTCGGTGTCTGCGACTTCGTTCTCGGCAGGCACCAGCCGCTCGCGCACAAAACGGCGCACGGTGTCAAGCAAGGCTTCAAAGGTTTCTGGGTCTCGGATCATGGTGAATTCAGGAAGTTTTTACAAAGTTTCAAAAGTGCCGAGGATGGCCGTGGACTGGCTCGACAGCGTGCCGCCGTTGCCGTGGGCCAGCGCAGTCTGCACGCCGGGCACTTGGCGATCGCCGCCTTCGCCGCGCAGCTGACGCACGGCCTCGATCACGGTGAAGATGCCGTACATGCCCGGGTGCGTGCACGACAGACCGCCGCCGTTGGTGTTGACCGCCAAGCGGCCACCGGGTGCGATCGCACCACCTTCGACAAATGCGCCGCCTTCGCCTTTTTTGCAAAAGCCCAGGTCTTCCAGAAACAGCAAGGTGTTGATGGTGAAAGCGTCATAGAGCTGCACCACGCCCATGTCACTCGGCTTCATGCCGGCCATGGCAAAAGCTTCGCGGCCGGACTGGCTGGCCGATGTGACGGTGAGGTCGTGCATGGCCGAAATCTGGCGGTTCCAGTTGGCGGTGGCGTTGCCCAGCACGTACACCGGTTTTTTGGGCAGGTCGCGTGCACGGTCGGCGCGCACCAGCACGAAGGCGCCGCCGCCGTCGGTGACCAGGCAGCAGTCGCGCACAGACAAGGGGTCAGACACCATGCGGGCCTTGAGCACCTCGTCAATCGACAGCGCGTCGCGCATGAAGGCTTCGGGGTTGAGCTGCGCCCAGGCGCGGGCAGCCACGGCCACTTCGGCCAGCTGGCGGCGGGTGGTGCCGTACTCGTGCATGTGCCGGCGCGTGGCCAGCGCATAGGCACTCAGCGGCTGCATCGGGGCGTAGGGGGTTTCGTAGGGCTGCGGGTCCATCACGCGGCGGGCCTGAGCGATCTCGGCGCGGCCAAAGGTGGACGTGCGCTGCGTGCTGCCGTAGCACACCAGCACGGCGTTGCACTGGCCTGACTGCAAAGCCATCATCGCAGGCAGGAGGTGCGCCACAAAGCTGGAGCCGCCGAGCATGGTGCCGTTGATGTAGCGGGGGTTGATGCCCAAATACTCGGTCACCGGCATGGGCCACATGGTGGACAGCACACTGGCGGTACACAGGCCGTCGATGTCGCTCATCTTCAAACCGGCATCGGCCACGGCGGCGTGCGCGGCGCGGGCCAGCACTTCCATCTCGGTAAAACCCGGGGCCTCGCCACAACCGAAGGTGGCCACACCCGCGATGGCGGCGCTGCCGCGCAAAGCCTTGAGACCGGTGGACGAATGCACCGCTGCCGATGCGGCCGGGCCACGGGGCACGGGCTTGGCAGAAGTGGCGGCGGTGCTGGCCGGGTCAAACACCACCAAGCCTTGCCCATTATCAACGGCCACGCGGGCCTGCACCCGCTGGCCCACCTGCACGGCGTCGACGGGGTCTATTTCAACCCGGCTCATCAAGCGCACGCCTTCGTCCAGGTCGATCAGGCAGACGTTGTAGTCACCGCCCGCGTCGAGCTTGCGGCGCACGGTGGTGACGGAATACACGGTGCCCAAGCCCGCAGGGGCCACCAGCGCGAGATGGCTGCTGCCGCAGTGCGGGCAGACCTCACGCGGAAAGTAAATGTGTTGACTGCAATCACCGCATTGCTGAATCAGAAATCGGCCTTCGGCCAGGGCCGCCTGATGTTGGGCTTGCACGCCTTGTGGGTTGTCGCTCATCGTGGCTCCTTAAATGGGGTCCCAGCTGAACACATCGCCCGAGCGGTCCAGGTCAAAGAAGCTGGACTGGAGGGCGGGCATGGCTTGGTCCAAAACCGATTGCGGTGTCCAGCCCTCGCTGCGGTGCACTGAGCGGATGGGGCGCGGCTGGCTCATCAAAAAGATTTCGTTGTTGCGCACGGCAAAGACCTGGCCGTTCACATGGGCCGAGGCGTCGCTGGCCAGGGCCACGGCCATGGGCGCGATCTTGGCGGGCGTCATTTGCTTGATGCGCTCGACGCGGGCTTGCTCTTCGGGCGTCTCGGTCGGGATCGAGCCGATCATGCGGCTCCAGGCAAAGGGCGAGATGCAGTTGGAGCGCACCTTGAACTTTTGCATGTCGAGCGCAATCGACTTGGACAGCGCGGTCACGCCCAGCTTGGCCGCCGAGTAGTTGGCCTGACCGAAGTTGCCCACCAGCCCCGAGGTCGAGGTCATGTGGATGTAGTTGCCGCTTTCCTGCTCCTTGAAGTGCGGCGCAGCGGCGCGGCTGACGTAAAACGCGCCATACAAATGCACCTTGAGCACGGCGTCCCACTCGTCCATGCTCATCTTGTGGAAGAAGCGGTCGCGCAAGATGCCTGCGTTGTTGACCACCACGTCGATGCGGCCAAAGCTGTCGATGGCCGTTTGGACGATGCGGGCCGCGCCTGCAGCGTCAGACACGCTGTCGGTGTTGGCAGCGGCCTGACCACCCATGGCTTTGATCTCGTCCACCACTTTATGCGCCGGACCTGCGTCTTGTCCTTCGCCCGAGACGGACGCGCCAATGTCGTTGACCACCACCTTGGCGCCTTCGCGCGCCATGGCCAAGGCGATGTCGCGGCCAATGCCGCCGCCTGCGCCGGTGACCACGACAACTTTGTTTTCAACCAATCGGGCTTTGCTCATTTTTTCTCCTGTGGGTGCCGGGGTGCGGGCCGCTCAGGGTCTGCGCACCCCATGGGGGTTGATGTATCTTGATGTGTTCAGTGATTCTGAACAATCTTCGAATGCTGAAGCGGGGGTTTTGGATTGCCGAACTCAGGGATTGCCCTTGGTTTCGGCACTGCTTTTTTGCACAATCCCCGCCCTCGGGGCGATGCAGCCTGTTGTGGGAGCCCCGCCCTCGGGGCGATGGTGGTGGTCTGCGGGCGCTGCATCGCGGCGGGAGCGCCGCTCCCACAACAGAACACCTCAGTCCTTGAGCGCGGGCCAGGCAAACAGCGGTGCCTGTTTGTCCAGGAACCGGGCCACGGCTTCGCGGTGCTCAGCGGTGCCTGCGGCCAATGACTGGGCTTGCGCTTCTGAGCTCAGCATGTCTTGCAAGCCGCCGCCCAAGGCGTTGTTGAGGCTGCGCTTGATGAGCGCCACGGCGGCGGGAGAAGCGCCCACAAAGCTGCGGGCCATGGCTTGGGCACGGGGCAGCAGTTGCCCGGGCTCGTGCAACTCCATCACGATGCCCAGTCGCAAGGCCTCGTGGGCGTCGATGTCGCGGGCCGAGAGCATGATTTCTTTGGCACGCTGCACACCCACCACGCGGGGCAGGGTGTAGAGCGCGCCCACATCGGGCACCAGACCGACCTTGAGGAAGGACATGTTGAACCAGGTGCGCGGCGTGGCCAGCACAAAGTCGGCCGACAAGGCCAGACTAAAACCCGCTCCGGCGGCCGCACCGTCGACCGCCGCGATCACCGGGCGGTCGAGCGTCAGCAGCACTTGCACCCACTCGTGCAGCGTCTCCATGCGGCCCAACCAGCCACCGTTGTCGAGCTTGGCCGCCGCGATGTTTTTCAGGTCACCGCCCGAGCAAAAATGCCCGCCCGCGCCCGTCAGCACCACGGCGCGGATGGTGCGGTCGTGTTGGATGTGTTGCAAGGCCACCGCCAACTCGTCGCGCATGGCGGGTTCGAGCGCGTTGCGTTTGCTGGGGCTGTCAAAGGTGATGGTGGCGACCTGGTCGGTCACATCGAACTGCAGCAAAGAGGGGGAGCTTTTGGAGGAGATGATCATGAGAGGCTTCCTGAGTAATCGCGGCCACCGGCCAGGGAACTGCCACCGTCCACCGCCATGATGGCGCCGGTGACGAATGCGGCGTGCGAGGACGCCAAAAACAGCGCCATGTCGGCGATCTCTTCCACCCGCCCCATGCGCTGCAGGGGCACGGACTGCGTCATGCGTTGCAGCGCTTCGGGCGTGGGTGCCAAGCGGCGAATGCCTTCGGTGTCAGCGATCGGGCCGGGCACGATCGAGTTCACGCGCACGCCTTCAGGCCCCCATTCCATGGCCAGCACCCGCGTGAGCATGTCCACGCCCGCCTTGGCCGCGCACACATGGGCTTGCAGCTTGGTGGGGTTGAAAGCCTGTGGCGCCGAGATGTTGATCACACAAGCACCCGGTCGGCGCAGGTGCTCGAAGCCCGCACGCAGCACATGGAAGGTGCCGTTCAGGTCAATGTCGACGACCGTCTTGAAGCCCTTGGCCGACATGCCCAAAGCAGGCGCCAAAAAGTTTCCTGCAGCGCCCGAGATCAGCACGTCAAACGGGCCAATCGCGTCACGCGCTTGCTGCAGCGCATCGGCAATGCCTGCAGCGTCACGCACATCGGCGCTGTAGCCTTCGATTTGCGTGCCATGTTGGCGCAACTGGTCCACCGCTTGGGCCACGCGCTCGGCGTTGCGGCTGGCAATCGCCACCCTGGCCCCGGCCTGCGCAAACGCGGTGGCGATGCCCAGGTTGATGCCGCTGCTGCCACCGGCCACAAACACCGACTGGCCGTTGAAACTCAATGGGATGCGCATGGGGTCTCCTGCTGGAAAAAGTGGCATGTTTTATCTGTAGGAGCGGCGCCCCCGCCGCGATGGGGCATCCGCCAACCACCACCCATCGCCCCGGGGGCGGGGCTCCTGCATGAATGACGGGTCATGGGATCACCTGCGGGGTGGACACGGCCAGACGCGCGTGTTCTTGTTCTTGCAATTGCCGCCACAGGATCTTGCCCGTGCCCGACTTGGGCAGCACGTCCACGAAGCGCACGGTGCGCGGGGTTTTATAAACGGCCATGTGCTCGCGGCTCCAGTCGATGACGTCTTGCTCGGTGACTTGGCCTTTGAAGGCAGGCTTGAGCACCAGGAGGGCCATCACGTTTTCGCCGCGCTGGGTGTCGGGCACGGCGATGACGCAGGCCTCGTGGACCGCCGGGTGTTCGTAGAGCGTGTTTTCCACTTCAGCGGGCCAGACCTTGAAGCCCGAGACGTTGACCATGCGCTTGAGGCGGTCGCGCATGAAGAAGTAACCCTCTTCGTCCACGCTGGCCAGGTCGCCCGTGCGGAAAAAGGTTTGGCCACCGAGCTCAAAAAATGAGGTCTGGTTGGCGCTCTCGTTTTGCCAGTAGCCGCGCATCAGTTGCGGGCCGCGCGTGACCAACTCGCCCACTTCGCCCACGGGCAACTCGCGCAGGGTTTCCGGGTCCACGATGCGCGCGTCCACACCGGGGGTGATGACGCCCAAGCACTGGCGCTTGCCGCGTGCCGGTGGGTTGCCCAGCAAAAAGGAGGCGGTCTCGGTCATGCCGTAGGCTTCGTTGTAGGCGATGCCAAAACGCGTTTGCAGCAAGTTCGCCACCGTCTCGGGCATGGCGGCACCGCCGCCCGACAGGGTGGACAAGCTGCTCAGGTCGCGCTGCGCAGCAGCCGGGTTGGCAAAGAAGTCGATCAGCATGGCCGGTGGGGCCGACCAGGTCGTGACGCGGTGGTGCTCGATCAGGCGCGCCGCTGAGGCCGCATGCCAGCGCGGCAGCATGACCACCGTGGCGCCCAGCGTGATCGGCACGTTCAGGCCGCCCTGCATGCCCAGCATGTGAAAGAGCGGCGCGACGGCCAGAAACACCGAGTCCATGTGCAGGCCGCGCCAGACCTGCGAGGACATGTTGGAGGCCAACACCGTGGCGTGGGTGTGCATGCAGCCCTTGGGGTGACCGGTGGTGCCCGAGGTGTAGGGCAGCACACACAGGTCATGGCTGCCCGGGTGCTCTGCGGGTGCGGGCAAGGCTTGTGCAATGGCGTCTTCAAGCCCGTGCAGGCCCGGGGCCTCAGTCCACTGGCGCGGGGCGAACACCACATCCGGCACCGCATCCGGCACTTCGTCGCTGACGGGCTGCGCGGGCAGGCCTTCTGAATACGCATGCACCAACACGGCTTGCAAAGCACCACCATCGCCCGGCTGCAGCAGCGGCATGACCTGGGGCAACAACTCTTGCGCCACCATGGCCACGCGTGCGCCGCTGTCTTGCATGTAGTAGCGGATTTCGCTGGGCGTGCACATGGCGTTGACCGGCACCACCACCGCACCGGCGCGCATGATGCCGTAGTAGGCCGCCACGTATTGCGGGCAGTTCTGGCTCATCAGCAAAACCCGGTCACCGCGCTGCACACCCAGCCGCTGGGTGAGGTAACCGGCCAGCGCCTCCACGCGTGCGAGCAGCGCCGCGTAGGTCAGCGTGCTGCCGCAAAAAATCACGGCAGGCTTGTTCGGAAAGCGCTCGGCCGCGACCTGCACGTAATGCGTGAGCGGCACCTGCGGCAAGCTCAGCGTGCGCGGAACGCCTTTGGGCCAGAAGGGTGTGGACGATGGGCTCATCACAGGCTTCTGGAGATCAGCTCTTTCATGACCTCGCTGGTGCCGCCATAGATGCGGGTCACGCGCGAGTCCACAAAGGCGCGGGTGATGGGGTACTCCATCATGTAGCCGTAGCCGCCATACAACTGCAGCAATTCGTCGAGCGCCTTGCCCAGCTCTTCGGTGGCAAAGAGTTTGGCCATCGCGCCTTCTTGCACAGTGAGTTTGCGGCGCAGGTGCTCGGCCAGGTATTGGTCCACCATCATGCGCACGGCGGTGGTGCGCACCTTGATCTCGGCCAGCTTGAAGCGGGTGTTCTGAAAGTCAAACAGCGGCTTGCCAAAGACCACGCGCTCTTTGGTGTAGCGCACAGTCTCGTCAAACATCGCTTCCATCTTGGCGGCTGCGCCCAGCGCGATGACAAAACGCTCTTGTGCCAGCTCTTGCATCAGGTAGGCAAAGCCTTTGTTTTCTTCGCCCAGAACATTGCTGACCGGCACGCGCACGTCTTCAAAAAACAGTTCGGCGGTGTCGGCCGCTTCTTGGCCCATTTTTTCGAGCTTGCGGCCTTTGCGAAAACCGGCGCGATCGGCCTCGACCAAGATCAGCGACACGCCCTTGGCGCCCAGCTCGGGTTCGGTCTTGGCCACCACCACGACCAGGTCGCAGTTCAGGCCGTTGGAGATGAAGGTCTTGGCGCCGTTGATGACGTACTCATCGCCCTCGCGGCGCGCCGTGGTGCGGATGGCTTTGAGGTCGCTGCCCGCGCCCGGCTCGCTCATGGCGATCGCCAGGATGACTTCGCCCGTGGCACATTTGGGGAGCCATTGGGCTTTTTGTGCGGGCGTACCCAGGCGCTCGATGTAAGGCGCCACCACATCCGAGTGCAGGCCAAAGCCCAAGCCGCTCACGCCCGAGCGGCCGATCTCTTCGACGATCACGGCCGCGTGGCCAAAGTCGCCGCCGCCGCCGCCCCATTCAGGGTCCATGGTGGCGCAGAGCAAACCTTCAC
The DNA here is from genome assembly GCA_903822825.1 of uncultured Burkholderiales bacterium. Lineage (GTDB taxonomy): Bacteria > Pseudomonadota > Gammaproteobacteria > Burkholderiales > Burkholderiaceae_C > Limnohabitans_A. The sequence continues at coordinate 170,882 of CAIJQQ010000060.1, forward strand.
GTCCGGCCTTGAGCCAGGTTTCGCGGTCGACCTTGCCGTCCTTGTCCCACTCGGCTTGGCGGGGTTTGCATTCGCGCTCCAAAAAGCGGCGCACGGTGGTGCGCAGCATCTCGTGGTCTTCGCGGAAGACGCTGCGGGGGAAAGTCAGGATGCTGTCCATATGCGCCTCAGGGACGGCCGCCGCCGCAAACCAGCACCTGGCCGCTGACATAGTTGGATTCGGGAATGCAAAACATGTAGACCGCGCCTGCGGCTTCTTCGGGTGTGCCGCCCCGGCCCAGCGGGATGGTGGATTCGGCGGCCTTCAAGCGATCAGGCTGCACGCCGACGGCGATGGTGCGGCCCTGAATCTCCACGCTGGCGTCACCTGCCGTCAGGGGTTGTGTCAGGCGCGTCATGATCAGGCCAAAGGCCACGCTGTTGACGTTGACCTTGTAGCGGCCCCACTCTTTGGCCATGGCCTTGGTCAATCCGTTGATGCCGGCCTTGGCCGCCGCGTAGTTCGCTTGGCCTGCGTTGCCGTACACGCCCGAGGTGGACGAGATGTTGACCACCTTGCGGTGCTTGGATATGCCCGCTTCGGCCTCTTTTTTGGCCGCGTCGCGGATGAAGTTAGACGCTGCGCGCAAGATGCGAAACGGTGCCGTCATGTGCACGGCCAGCATGGCATCCCACTGCTCGTCGCTCATTTTTTGCAGCACGTTGTCCCAGGTGTAACCGGCGTTGTTGACGATGATGTCGATGCCGCCAAAGTTGTCTAGCGCGGCCCGGACAAAACGTTCGCCAAAGTCGGTGTCGGTCACACTGCCAATGCAGGCCACGGCCTGGCCACCGCTGGCGATGATGTCGGCCACGGTCTGCTCGGCTGGGGCTTGGTCGAGGTCGTTGATGACGACGCGGGCGCCTTCGCTGGCGAGCTTGAGCGCGATTTCACGGCCGATGCCGCGACCGGAGCCTGACACCAGGGCCACCTGGCCTTCGAGTTTGCGGGTCATGGGGAATCCTTTGAATGGAGATTTTTAAAACGGGTTCAGGCCAGTGCGATGACGGCGTCGCCGGTCAGCTTGACCTGGCCTTCGGCGTTGGCGGTGGTGAGCGACAGGCGCACGCGGCGCTCGCCATCGACTTCAAACTTTTCGGTCACTTGGCCGGTGCAGGTGATCTTTTCGTGCACCTGGGTCATGGCGGCAAAGCGCACGCTGTAGTCGCGAATGGCCGTTTGCGGCACCCAGTTGGTGAGCAGGCGGGCCAGCCAGCCCATGGACAACATGCCGTGCGCGATCACGTCGGGCAAGCCCGCGATGGCAGCAAAGTCGGTGTCGACGTGGATCGGGTTGTGGTCGCCCGAAGCGCCGCAGTACAGCGCCAGCGTGAGGCGCGAGACGGGTGGCAGCTCCAGCGCAGGAATGGTGTCGCCCACTTGCAGGGCATCAAAAGAGGGGAGTGTCATGGGGGTTTCCTTATCCGTGGCGCAAAACGGTCACGGCGCGCAAGTCGGCCACATGCTCGCCACGCTGGTTGCTCACGCGGGTTTTGCGCAACACGAATTCGAGTGCACCGCCTTTTTTGTCATAGATGTCTTCGATGCGCTGTTCAAAACGCAGCACATCGCCCGCATAAGCCATGCGGTGAAATGTGAAGCCCTGCTCGCCGTGCAGCAGCTTGCGGTAGTCCATGCCCAGCAGGTTGCGGATCGCGGCCGGGTCGGGCGACTCCATCTCAAGGCAAAACAAAAACGTGGGCGGCACAGGCAAGGCCGGGTGCCCGGCGGCGCGGGCGGCGGCTTCGTCGGTGTAGACCGGGTCGGTCTGCCCCGTGGCCTTGGCAAAAAAGCGCAAGCGGCCTTTTTCGACCAAGACCTTGAAGGCGGGCATGGTGTGGCCGATGAATTGGCGGTCGATCATGGTCAGGCCCCCTTCAGACTTTTTGGTACAGCGTGACCACGCAAGCACCGCCCAAGCCCAGGTTGTGCTGCAGTGCCAAACGTGCGCCTTCGACCTGGCGCTGATCGGCCTTGCCGCGCAACTGCGAGACCAGCTCGTAGCACTGCGCCAGCCCGGTGGCCCCCAGCGGGTGGCCCTTGGACAGCAGGCCGCCAGAGGGGTTGGTGACGATGCGCCCGCCATAGGTGTTGTCGCCGTCGACGATGAACTTTTCGGCGGTGCCTTCGGGCGTGAGGCCCAGGCCTTCGTAGGTGATGAGTTCATTGGCCGTGAAGCAGTCGTGCAGCTCGACCACGTCGAGGTCTTCGGGGCCGATGCCTGCGGCTTCGTACACTTGGCTTGCCGCGTTGGCCGTCATGTCGTAGCCCACCACGCGGCGCATGTCGTCGCTGTCAAAGGTGCTGGGGGTGTCGGTGGTCATGGCCTGCGCAGCGATGACCACGCTGGCGTCGAGCTTGTGCTTTTTGGCAAAGTCGGCCGAGCAGACGATGGCGGCAGCTGCGCCGCAGGTGGGTGGGCAGCACTGGTAGCGCGTGAGCGGGCCAAACACGGTGGGCGAAGCCATCACCTCTTCGAGCGTGAGCGTCTGGCGGAACACGGCCAGCGGGTTGCGCGCCGCGTGCTGGCGCGCCTTGACCGAGATGCGGCCAAAGGTGTCGGCGCGGATGCCGTATTCCAACATGTAGTCCATGCCCGCACCGCCAAAGAACTGCGCAGCACGTGGCGCGGCCGGGTCAAACCCTTGGTGCGCGGTCATGGCCTCGGCAAAGCGGGTCATGGGCGATGGGCGATCGTCATACGCGCCTTTGAGGGCGCCGGGCACCATCTGCTCAAAGCCCAGCGCGATGGCGCATTCGACCATGCCGCTCTCGACCGCTTGTCGCGCCAGGAACAGCGCGCTCGAGCCGGTAGAACAGTTGTTGTTGAGGTTGAAGACCGGGATGCCGGTCAGGCCCACGCCGTAGATGGCGGCCTGCCCGGCGGTGGAGTCGCCATAAACGTAGCCCACATAGGCCTGCTGCACGGCGTCGTAGGGCACGCCCGCGTCGTCGAGCGCCAGCTTGGCCGCACGCGCACCCATGAGGTTGTAGGACTCGCTGGCCCCGGGTTTGGTGAAGGGGATCATGCCCACGCCGACGACGTGAACAGCGCGCTTGCTCACGGCCATGCTTGCTCCTTGAAAGGCTTCGATACGGACAAAGTATCGAGCGGCAAGGAGGCTTCACCAATCGCCAATCAGGTCAAGATGATTGGCAGGAAATGACATTTTGTGATGACAAGGACCCCCTGTGTGGGAGCCCCGCCCTCGGGGCGAATGTCTGTGGGCTGCGGGTGCTCTATCGCGGCGAGGGCGCCGCTCCCACAAAGAAAAACGCTCAAGCCAGCGCTTCGTCCACCGCCGGTTCGTTGTGCGCCTGGCGGTAGGCGCCGGGGGTCAAGCCCGTCCAGGCCTTGAAGGCGCGGTGGAAGGTGCTGGCTTCTGAAAAGCCCACGCGGGCGGCCACTTCCAATAGCGGCAAATCGGACTGAGTGAGGAACTCGACGGCCACGTCGCGGCGCAGGGCGTCTTTGATCATTTGGTAGCCCTGGCCTTCGCGCTGCAGGCGGCGGCGCAGGGTCTGGGGCGTGGTGGCCAGCATGTCGCTGACGGCTTCGAGTGAGGGCATTTCTTCGGCCAGGTAGCGGCGCAGCATGCGGCGGATGCGTTCGGTCAGGCTGGCTTGGTCGCGGTACTTGACCAGCAGGCAGGCCGGGGCCTGGTGCAAAAACGCTTCCACGCTTTCGGTGTTTTGCACCACGGGCAGGTCAAGCCATTTGGCATCAAAGCGGTAGCCCCATTCACCCGCCATCAGGTGGATGGGCGCCTGAAACAGTTTGGACGCATCGCTGCGGCGGGCCACTTCGCTGTCTTGGTAGACGACTTCATCCACCGGGATGCGCCGCGCCGCCAGCCAGCACAAGACGCCATAGCTGAGGAACATGAAGACCCGCACGGCATAGGCCTGGCGGTCGTTCAGGGCGTGGCGCGGACTCATGCGCAGATACGCCACGCCGCCGCTGACCACCAGGCGCGGCACAAAGTCGGGCAGCAGCGCGTGGTAGTAACGCAGCCCGGCGCGCAGGGCGTCGCCCAGTTTTCGGTGGCCCACCAGCATGCGGCAGCCCATGGCAAACGAGCCCAGAGGCAGCGCTGTGGTGCTCAGGCCCCAGAACTCGTCGCGGTGGTGGCGCACCAGCGCCGTCATCAGGCGGGCAAATTGCGTCTGGGTGACGCGCGCCAGCTTGGATTCGAGCATCGCAGGCAGGATGCCCGCACGGCGCAGCACGGTGGCACGCTGGTCTTCGTCCTCGATGGCCATGAGCATCTGCACCACTTGGTAAGCCGCGATGGTGTGCTGAATGCTGTGTTGGGTGGGCGTGGCGTTGGGGGGGCGGTTCATGGCTCGGTCGGTCAAGACAGTGCCTCTATCCTACGACTTTGCGTTGGCACAAAACATCAATCTCGGCGTCATCGAGTCCCGCAGCGGTCAGCAGCTCGCGGGTGTGCTGGCCCTGCTGGGGCGCGGGGCGCTGCACTTCAAAACGGTAGCCGCTCATCTGCACGGGCATGGCCATTTGTGTCATGGTCTCGCCCTGCGCGGTCTGCACCTGCACCCACATGCCCCGGTCCTGAAAGTGCGGTAGCTGTTGCGCCTCGTCGAGCTTGAGCACAGGAGTCACGCAGCAGTCGGCACCTGCCAGGACCTGCGACCAGTGGGCCAGCGAGTGGGCCTGCACGGCCTGAGCCACTTCGCGCCGCACCCAGTCGTTCAAGGCCTGCGTTTTGGGGATGTGGTGCTCGGCCAAATCCGGGCGACCCAGCAGGGTGCAAAAGGTGTCCCAGAACTTGTGCTCGAAAGCGCCCACGGCCAGGTAGCGGCCGTCTTGCGTGGGGTACAGGCCATAGCAGGGCAGCGCCCCGGTGAGCTTGTCGCCACCGGGCGCGGGCACGCGGCCCCGGCTGTGCAGGCCAGCGAGCGGGATGACCGCGTGGGCCAGCACGCCGTCGGCAATGGCCACGTCCACATGGCGCCCTTGGCCGGTGCGCTGCGCGTCAAACAACGCGGCCAAGATGCCCGTGACGGCGGGCATGGTGCCGCCGAGCAAGTCGCCCAAGGGCAGGTTGGACAGGGCCAGCTCGCCAGCGGGCGTGCCCACTTGGTCGGCCACGCCGGCATAGCCGCAGTAGTTCAGATCGTGCCCGGCCTTTTGGCTCAGCGGCCCGGTCTGGCCGTAGCCGCTGATGCTGCAGTACACCAGGCGCGGGTTGCGTGCACACACCTCGTCGTAACCCAAACCCAGCCGCGCCATCACGCCGGGGCGAAAGCCTTCAACCAGCACGTCGGCGGTTTCGCACAGCTTGAGCAAAAGCTGCACGCCTTCGGGGTGCTTCAGGTCCAGGCGCATGCCGCGTTTGTTGCGGTTGAGCATTTCGCGCACCGCAGGCGATGCGTAGTCGCCAGCGCCCAAGTCTTCGATCTTGATGACGTCGGCGCCAAGGTCAGCCAAGTGCAAAGTGCACATGGGGCCGGGCAGCAGGCGGGTGAGGTCGAGCACGCGCACGCCTTGCAGCGGTGGGCGGTTCAAGCCGGAATTCAAATGCATTGTTTCGTCTCCTGCAGCCGCGTTTGCATGTGCGGGCGGCACCCACAGATTGCACCCAGACGGGCGCGCTTGTGCAATCGCGCCAAGCCTCAAAGGCATTGGCAGAAAGTGACAGGGGTACAAGTTCAGCAGGCTTAGGCGCTTGGGCACCCTGTTGGCTATTCACAGGTCGAGTACGACAAAAGCTTGGCTCTCAAGATTGACACATTGATTTTCAGTAGCTACATTTAATATAATGCGTATCGAGTTCGATCCCATCAAAGGCGCCTCTAACCAGATCAAACATGGTTTATCACTGGGCATGGCCGATGAACTCGATTGGGAGTCCGCGTTGGTGTGGGTTGATGATCGGTTTGAGTACAACGAGCTGCGAATGATCGCGCTCGCACCCAAGACCGAAACCCTGTACTTCGTGGCATTTGTTGACCGGGCAACAGCGCGAAGAATCATCAGCCTTCGCCGTGCCAATCGACGCGAGGTAAAGCACTATGTCGAAAATTTCTAAGCGCCCCACAGTGCGCATGCCCAGCTTTCAAGAGGACAAGGCCATCACCGCCGCAGCCCGGAGCGATCCGGATGCGCAGCCACTCACGCTCACCCAATTGAAGGCCATGGTCCCGCTCAAAAGTTTGCGCGGCCGCCCCAAGTCCGAAAACAAAAAACAACTTGTCTCGGTGCGCTACAGCCCCGAGGTACTGGCCTATTTCAAGTCCACGGGCGACGGCTGGCAGTCGCTCATGGACAGCGTGCTGCGCCAATATGTATCCAGCCAGTCACGGCCCTAAGCCCGGCATCCCCGATAATCACACCTTGATATTTCCAACGGCCCGCAGGCACTGCGGGCCATTTTTTCGGAGCAACCCATGAGCACTTTCCAAACCACCGGCGCTCGCGCCACGGGCCTGGCCACTCTGGCCGCTGACGGCACCGTGCTGGACACCTGGTTCCCAGCACCCGAACTGGCAGGCGATGTGGCCGCCAGCGGCAGCACCCGCTTGAGCGAAGCCGACGCTGTGGCAGCCCTGGGCGCTGACGTGGCCAAGGCGCTCACTGCCTGCGCTGTGCGCGGCACCAGCGTGGTGGCTGTGCGCACCGAGATCAAATCGCTGGCCGACGCGCCTGCCGACACGCACGACGCCTACTTGCGCCTGCACCTGCTGAGCCACCGTTTGGTGTTGCCGCACGGCGCCAACGTGACCGGCATCTTTGGCCTGCTGGCCAACGTGGCCTGGACCAACTTCGGCCCTTGCGCTGTGAGCGAAGTGCCTGCTGCCCGCATGAAGGCACGCGCCAACGGCCGCATGCTCGAAATCAAGGGCGTGGACAAGTTCCCACAGATGACCGACTACGTGATCCCGTCTGGCGTGCGCATTGCCAACGCCGACCGCGTGCGCCTGGGCGCGCACCTGGCCAGCGGCACCACCGTCATGCACGAGGGTTTTTGCAACTTCAACGCGGGCCCCCTGGGCGCCAGCAGGGTCGAAGGCCGCATCAGCGCGGGCGTGGTGGTGGATGACGCGAGCGACATCGGCGGCGGCGCGTCCATCATGGGCACGCTGTCAGGTGGCGGCAAAGAAGTCATCAAGGTCGGCAAGCGCTGCCTGCTGGGCGCCAACGCCGGCATCGGCATCTCGTTGGGCGACGACTGCATCGTCGAAGCCGGTTGCTACATCACCGGCGGCAGCCGCGTGCAGCTGCCCGACGGCAGCCTGATGAAAGCCAAAGAGCTGTCCGGCAAAAACGGCATCCTGTTCCGCCGCGATTCACAGTCGGGTGCATTGCACGCCATTCCGCGCAACAAGAGCTGGGGCGAGCTGAATGCTGAGTTGCACAAGAACTGATTTCAGGTTCTGCTCAAAACAAACGGCGTGCACGCGACAGCGGCACGCCGTTTGTTTTACGCCTTGGCCAAATGCTGCTTGGCCAGCTCCACATACCAGTCCAGGCAAGCGGGGTTGGCCATCGCGTCTTTGTTGACGACCTTTTCCAGTGGCTGGCCGAGCATGAGTTTCTTGATAGGCAACTCTTGCTTTTTGCCAGACAGCGTGCGTGGGATCTCGGCGACCTGGAAGATTTCGTTCGGAATGAAGCGCGGGCTGAGCGCCACCTTGATGGCGTTGTTGAGCTTGGCTTTGATCGCGTCGTCAAACACCGTGCCTGGGCGCAGCACCACAAAGAGTGGCATGTAGCTTTCCTTGCCCAGATACTCCAGGTCCACCACCATCGAGTCCATGACTTCGGGCAGGGCCTCGACTGCGCTGTACAGCTCGCTGGTGCCCATGCGCAGGCCGTAGCGGTTGATGGTGGCGTCGCTGCGGCCAAAGATCACACAGCCTTCGCCCTCGCCTTGCGCATTGCCAATGCGCAGCCAGTCGCCATGTCGCCAGACACCGCCCATGCTGGCCGGGCCGTCGCCGCCACCGGGCTTTCGACCATGGCCTGCGGGGTACATCTCAAAGTAGCTGCTCAAATAACGGGCGTTCTCTTTGTCACCCCAAAAGAAAAGTGGCATCGAGGGAATGGGCTGCGTGCAAACCAGCTCGCCCACTTCGCCTTTGACCGGCTCGCCGGCCTCGTTCCACGATTCCACCGCCGCGCCGAGCATGCGGCACTGCATGACGCCGGGCTCTTGCGGCAGCTCGCGGTGGCCGCCCACAAAGGCACCCGCAAAGTCTGTGCCGCCCGAGATGTTGCACCACCAGATGTCGGTGCCGATCTTATTGAACTCTTCGGTGCCCCAGCTTTGAGTTTCAGGGGACAAGGGCGAGCCGGTGGTGCCCAAAGCGCGGATCAGCGACAGGTCGCCGCAACGCGAGAGGTCGACCCCGACCTTTTGGCAGTTGGCAAAGAAGGCCGCGCCCGCGCCAAAGAAGGTGACTTTTTCTTCGGAGGCCATGCGCCACAAAATGCCCCAGTCGGGGTTGTCTTTGCTGCCGCCAGGGTTGCCGTCATAAATCACGCAGGTCACGCCGTTGAGCAAGCCTGCGACCTGCGCATTCCACATGACCCAACCGGTGGAGCTGTACCAGTGAAAGCGCTCGCCAAAACTGTTGCGGTGGTAGCTGCAGCCCACATCGTTGTGCAAAATTTTGTTGGCCAGTGCCACGATCACGGTGCCGCCGTGGCCGTGCACGATGGGCTTGGGCAAGCCGGTCGTGCCGCTTGAATAGACGATCCACAGCGGGTGGTCAAAGGGCAACCACAAGGGCTCGAAGGCCTGCACATCGGCATCGTCTCGGGCGGTGACGGTCGACATGGGCACGCTGGCGGCCACGTCGCACTGAGCGATGTCCACCGTGCCCAGGTTGTCATGGACGATGACGTGCTGCACGCTGGGCAACGCGTCTTTGAGTTCCTGCACCACAGCCATGCGGTCAAAGTCGCGGCCGCCATAGCTCACCCCATCGACCGCGATCAGGATCTTGGGCTCAATTTGTTGGAAGCGGTCGAGCACGGCGTTGGTGCCCATGTCTGGGGCGCAAATGCTCCACACCCCGCCCACACTGATGGTGGCCAAAAACGCCACCATGGCCTCAGGGATATTGGGCAAGTAAGCGGCCACGCGGTCACCCGGCTGCACGCCCTGGGCTTGCAGGTGCAGGGCCATCGCGGCCACTTGGCGGCGCAGCTCGGGCCAGCTCATTTCGCGGCGCAGGCCTTTTTCGTTGATGCTGATGACCGCCGGGAACCCGGCTGCGTGGGCAGCCTGCACATGGCGCAGCACCTGGTGAGCGTAGTTGGTCTTGGCACCAGGAAACCACTTGGCGCCCGGCATGGCGTTGTTGGCCAGCACCGCCGTGTGCGGGGTGGGCGACTGCATCTCAAAGTAGTCCCAGATGCTTTGCCAGAACGCATCGAGCTCGCTCACCGACCAGTGCCAGAGGTCGTTGTAGGTGTCGAAGGTCAGGCCGCGCTGGTCGCGCAGCCAGTTTTGGTAAAGACGGATCTGGGGCACATAAGGTGCTTGGCTCGGGGTGACGGCGGTGTTCATGGGGCCGAGGGTATCAGCGGGTGTGCACCGTTGTCACTCGGTCAAACCCGCCAACGTACACCTAGGTGACAGGGCGGGAGCGGGCTGGCATCACTCAGCGGGCTTCATGCGCTGGCTTTTCCAGTACACATCGTCACCACCATTCAGGCGGTTGAGCACGCGGGCCAGCACGAACATCAAGTCAGACAAGCGGTTGAGGTATTGGCGTGGGGTGTCGTTGAGCGCTTCTTCGTTGCCCAGCGCCACACAAGCTCGTTCGGCACGTCGGGCCACGGTGCGGCAAACGTGCGCTTGCGACGCGCCACGGCTGCCTGCGGGCAAAATGAACTCTTCGAGCTTGGGCAGCTGGGCATTGTATTTTTCCAAGGCCTCGTCCAATGCCGCCACCGCCTCTTCCTTGAGCAATTCAAAGCCAGGAATCGACAACTCGCCACCCAGGTTGAACAACTGGTGCTGCACCTCCACCAACAACTCGCGCAAGTCGGTGGGCATGTCTTCGCAAAGCAAGAGGCCGATGTGGGAGTTGAGTTCATCCACCTCGCCCATGGCGTGCACACGCAAGCTGTTTTTGGACACGCGCTGGTTGTTGCCCAGGCCCGTGGTGCCGTTGTCACCCGTGCGGGTGGCGATTTGTGTGAGTCGGTTGCCCATGTGACTGTCTCTGCAATGATTGGTGGTCTTGCGTCATTGTCTGTCATGTGGCCTGTGGCTGTCTGACAAAGGACAAACAGAACCGTCTTGAGCGCTTAAACTGGCAACAGAAGCACCGACCCGCGCCCGTCGCACAAGGAGACACCCCCATGAACGCCCCCACCGCCACCGCCCACTTGGCCCCCGAAGTTGCGCAGCGCGCTGTGCCCGAAGCCTTTTTGACGGCCCTGAAGGCCCGCTTTGGCAACAACTGCTCCACCGCTTTGGTGGTGCGCGAGCAGCATGGCCGCGACGAGTCGGCTTTCACGCATGTGCCGCCACCGGCTGCGGTGGTGTTTGCCGAAAACACCCAAGACGTCTCCGATGCTGTGAAGCTGTGTGCCGAGCACCAGGTGCCGGTCATCCCTTTTGGCGTGGGCTCTTCGCTCGAAGGCCACTTGCTGGCGGTTCAAGGCGGCATCAGCATTGACCTCACGCGCATGAACAAGGTGCTGGCCATCAATGCCGAAGACCTGACGGTGACGGTGCAGCCGGGCGTGACGCGCAAGCAGCTCAACGAAGAGATCAAATCGACCGGCTTGTTCTTCCCGATCGACCCAGGCGCAGACGCGACCATTGGCGGCATGAGCGCCACCCGAGCCAGCGGCACCAACGCCGTGCGTTACGGCACCATGCGCGAGAACGTGCTGGCGCTCGAAGTGGTGACTTCGTCGGGCGAAGTGATCCGCACCGGCACCCGTGCCAAAAAATCCAGCGCAGGCTACGACCTGACCCGCTTGATGGTGGGCAGCGAGGGCACCCTGGGCGTGATGACCGAAATCACCGTGCGCCTGTACCCGCTGCCGGAAGCCATCTCTGCGGCCATTTGCTCGTTCCCGAGCATCGAAGCCGCTGTGCGCACCGTGATCCAGACCATCCAGCTGGGCGTGCCGATCGCCCGCGTGGAGTTGATCGACCACAACACCGTGCGCATGGTCAACGCCTATGCCAAGCTGGGTCTGCGCGAAGAAGCTTTGCTGCTGATGGAGTTCCACGGCTCGCCAGCGGGCGTGAAAGAACAAGCCGAAACGGTGCAGGAAATCGCCAGCGAATTCGGTGGCAACGCGTTTGAATGGGCCACCACGCCCGAAGAGCGCACGCGCCTGTGGACCGCCAGGCACAACGCCTATTTTGCTGCCGTGCAAAGCCGGCCCGGCTGCCGCGCCATCAGCACCGACACCTGCGTGCCCATCAGTCGCCTGGCCGATTGCCTTTTGGATTCAGTCATAGAAACCGATGCCAGCGGCATCCCCTACTTTTTGGTTGGCCATGTGGGCGACGGCAACTTCCACTTCGGTTATTTGATCGACCCCAACAACGCCCAAGAGTGCGAAACCGCAGAAGCCCTGAACCACAAGTTGGTCAGCCGAGCTCTGAGCCTGGGCGGCACCTGCACCGGCGAGCATGGCATTGGCCTGCACAAGATGGACTTCTTGCGCACCGAAACGGGTGAAGGCGCCGTCGACATGATGCGCACCATCAAGCGCGCGCTGGACCCGCTCAACATCATGAACCCAGGTAAGATTTTTTCGATGTGAAAGACGCGAGGCCTTTTCACAGGCCTCGCGCAATTCAAGACATCAGACCGCAGGCGCTTTGACCGAACCCAAAATCAGCTCGATGCCCATGCCAATGGCCAGCAAGTTGGTGTCCGAGCCCAAAGGGCCGTCAATTTGCATGCCAACCGGCAAACCGCCAGCTGTCAGACCCGCAGGAATCGACAGGCTGGGGATGCCGGCGTTGGTGCAGGGATCGGTGTTGCGGATGCAAGTGACAAAGGTGTCTTTGTCTTTTTGTTCAACACCGCCAACGGTGTAGCTGAGGTTTTTGGAACCATTGGCGGCGTCGATCTTGGGCGCTGCCAACAGGGTCGTTGGGAACAACACGCACTCCACGCCTTGCGCAGCAAAATAGTCTTTGTAGAGTTTTTGCAGTTGCGCGCGGGCACCTGTCGTGGGGACCATGGCCGTGGCATAAGCGGCGCCATAATAATCAACGGCAATCGCGCCAAAAGCACCGACCACGTCTGGACTGGCCAATCCGGCTTGCACTTGTGCAACGGTGGTGACTGGCGCACCGTTCGCAGTCAAGTAGGCAGGGATCGCAGCGACGGGTTCGTGCAGTGCAATCGGGAAAGACATCGAATCGTTGAGCGCCATGATGCCGGTCAAGTCGGCGTCCACAAACACCACGCCGGCATCTGCCAGCTTTTGCTTCGCTGCAATTGCCACTGGTTTGACGCCGTCGTCCAGACCCGCCCAGAAGGCGGCGGGAATACCAACTTTCAGCCCTTTGAGCGCTTTGGCCGTGGGCGCAGCGCCGCCCGTGATGACCGCGTCGAGCAAGGCAATGTCTGCAACGGTGCGACCCATGGGGCCCACGGTGTCGCGTGTGGTGCTGATCGGCAGCGCGTCTGTCGCCGTGTCTGGGTAGCGGCGACCCTTGCCAGCACCATCACCCACCGATGGACGGAACCCTGCAATACCGCAAAAAGATGAAGGCACGCGTGTGGAGCCCCCTGTGTCGGTGCCCAAACCTGCTGGCGCAAAGCGTGCGGCAACTGCAATGGCTGTACCGCCCGATGAACCGCCGGGGATGCGGCTGGTGTCATAGGGATTTTTGGCCGGGCGAGTGGCTTCTTTGGTGATGGGGTCAATGCCCAGGGTGAAGTTGGTCGAGGTGATGCCAAAGGCCCACTCGTGCAGGTTGGATTTGCCCAAAATGATGGCGCCTGCGTCCAGCAGTTTCTGCACCGAAGGGGCGTTGGTTTTGGGCTGGAAGTTGCGCAGCGAAGAAGTGCCGCCCGTGGTCTTCATGCCTTTGGTGTTGATGTTGTCTTTGACCACCATCGGCAAACCGGCCAAGGCACCCATGGTTTTGCCTGCAGCGCGATCGGCATCGACCTGCTTGGCTGCGGCCATCGCACCGGCCTCGTCGATGTAAATCATGGCATTGAGGTCCGACGCCGCCTTGGCCCGAGCGATCAATGTGGTGACATAGGTCGTTGCGGTCAAGGTGCCCGCTTTGTAAGCCGCGAGGGCTTGGGTGGCGGTCAAGTCCAGTTGTTCCTGACCGGTCAATGGCGTGGCGCCAGAACTGCCGCCACAAGCGCTCAAAGTTGCGCCGCCCATCAGGGTGGCGGCCGAAACGGCTCCGGTGGTTTTGAAAAAGTCGCGACGTGAAGTGGCTGTCATGGGTTGGTCTCCTGTTGATGGTGACGCCGTCAATGGCGTCGCTCCATGCTAGGAAAACCCGTGAAACAAGGACATCCTCAAGTCTGAGGATGTCCAAGCGGGATCATGGGCTCAATTTGTGAACCAATGCGGCCCGGTTGCCAACGCCTACCTTGCGAAACGCGTTGTCCAGGTGGGTTCGTACGGTGGTGGTTGAAATTTCAAGTTTGCGCGCGATTTCTTTGTCCGACAGTCCGAGCATCACCAAGCGCGCCGTGTCTTGCTCACGTGTGGTCAGGCGCTGCGACAACAAGTTCATGGTGGGTGCGTTGGTGCCTTTTGGGGTCTGTGCTCGGGCCAGCGCTGTGACAAAAGCCGGTTGCAACATGTCGAGCAAGCGCATTTCATCCTGTGTGAAATTTTCTCGGCGTCTGTCGCGCCAAATGCGCATGTCTCCCAAATTCTGGCCTTGATGCCACGCGTAAAGGTTCACCCCCCAATACAGGCCATCCTTGTTCAGAAAGTCGTTGAAAAACTCGGTTTTCTTCAATGCTTCATGGGGCAGGACATCGGTGGCACGCACCGCCACCTGGTAGCGCTGCATCAGCGGCGTGATCGGATCGTTGAATTGGTAGTAATTTTCATAGGCCCGCAGGTTCATGGGGTCCATGTTGATTTGCGTGGGTTGCGCAAAAGATTGTTCAAGAGGCTGCCAGACAAAGCTCGCATAAAACTGCGCCCCGAGCAACTGCATGACGAGGTCGCCCATGATTTTACGAATTTCGTTTTCCTCGTGGGGCTCGGTCAACGTTTGCATGATTTGACCGAGCAAGGTAGCCTGTTTTGAGCTCAGGTACATGGTTGTCAGGTGTTGAGGGGATGTGCAGATTACATACCGACCTGCTGCAATGGGCCACGGGGTTTGCCCCATCCCCCATTTCAAGGAGCCAGAAGCCGTCACGGCATGCGCAGCAGCTGCTCGATCTTCTCGCAAAGCGCCGCGGGCTCAAAGGGCTTGAGCATCACCTCATTGAGACCGGCCATTTTAAATCGCTCCAGGTCCACCGGGTTGACGTTGGCCGTGAGGCCCAGCACGGGCAGCTGGCTCAAGCGCGGATCGGTGCCCATGCGCAGCGCGGCCGTGGCGGCAATGCCGTCCATCACGGGCATCACCATGTCCATGAGCACCAGGTCCACCGGCTCGGTGTGCAGCAGGTCAAGGGCTTGCTGCCCGTTCACCGCTTCGAGCACCGTGCACGCAGGCCAGGCACTTTGCAAGACCTTCTTGACCAGGAGGCGGTTGATGGGGTGATCGTCAGCCACCAAAAAGTGCCAAGCGGTCTGGGCCGTTTGGACCTCCAGTTTGTGACTGGTCTTTTTCTGCAGGGGTGCTGGCACGGCCGTCAGCGGCAAGCGCAGCCAGAAGTGCGAACCCTGTCCGGGTTCGCTTTCAAAACCCATCTCTCCACCCAGCAGGTGGGCCAATTTTTGCGAAATGGCCAGACCCAGGCCATTGCCGCCGTAACGGGCCTGCGTGTCGTCTTCGGCTTGGCTAAAGCGTTTGAAAATGTTCAGCTGTCGCGCTTTGGGAATGCCAATTCCCGTGTCCTGCACCGAAAACAACACCCCCGGGTTTTGCCATTGCACACGCAGCACCACCGCGCCCTGGTGGGTGAATTTGAGGGCGTTGCCCAACAGGTTCACCAACACCTGCATCAGGCGGTGGCGGTCGGTGTGGACCCAGGCAGGCAACTGTTCGTCCAGCTCAATGTGGTAATCGAGCTCCATGCTTTTGACCCGCGGCTTGAAGAGTTCAAAGGCGTGTTCAACCACACGGCGCAGCTCAAAGGTTTCCGGCTGCACCACCAGTTTGCCCGCCTGCAACTGAGAATAGTCAAGGATGTCGTTGATCACCGTCATCAGGTGATCGGCCGATTGGCGCGTGTGGTTGAGCACTTTGAGCGCTTCGGGCTTGCCCTGAACGCTGGACAGCAGCAAAGCATTGAAGCCCAAAATGGCGTTCATGGGCGTGCGCAGCTCATGGCTCACCGTGGCGATGAAGTGCTCGCGCATCTGCAGCGTCAACTCCAGTTCCTGGCGTTTGGCCTCCAGCTCTTGTTGATAGCGCAAACTTTTCTTCACGGCAATGACGTGCAAACGGTCATAGATCAGGGGCACGATGATGAGCATGCCAGTGACCAGGCTGAAAGTGACCCACGACGAAATGGCGTGTTCAGGGCCGGGCTCGAATGCCGGCACCAGCCCAAAGTGGTTGGCCAATGCGATGGCCGCCTGCCCCAGCCACACCAGGCCAAGCCAAGCCAGGCCCGCACGGCGGCTGATGACATAAAACGGCGTCAAAGGCAGGATCAACAGCCAAGTCAGTCGCGGTGAAAACACACCGCCTGCGTTCCAGACGGCATAGGCCAGCACACAAGCGCCTGCTGCTGTGCCTAAATGCACCCCCCAAGACAGCGGCATGCCAAAGTTGATCAACAGCAGCAGCAGCGACAGCCAGGCGGCCATCGACAAAAACAAAGGCGTGGCATTGTGGTACGGACTGATGGCCGAATACACCAGCATGATGGCGATGACCAGGCTCACGAAGAACACGATGTAGGGCATCTTGCCTTCGCGGTAAGGTCCAGGCATTCGCGCGACAATGCGCTCAAAGCCTTGCTGCAATGCGCCTTTGATCTGCACAATCACCCCCGCGCCTTCAGCACATGGTGGCTCACGCAGCGCACCAGCATCTGCAAGTCCATGGGCTTGTCCAGCACATCGCTCATGCCCGCGTCCTTGCAGCGCTGCCGGTCCACCGGGTTGGTGTTGGCGGTGAGTGCAATGATGGGCATGCGGGCGGTGATCTGCGGAAACTGTTGCCGGATTTGCTGTGTCAGCGCCATGCCGTCCATCTCGGGCATGACCATGTCGACCAAAGCCACGTCAAACACTTGCCCACCGAGCAGGGACAAGGCTTTGGCCGCGCTGTCGAGCGTGACAATTTCTGCGCGCGGCCAACACTTTTGGATTTGAAGCCTCGCCACCATCAAGTTCATGGCGTTGTCGTCGACCAACAAAATGCGCAAGGCTTCATCTGTAGGCAAGGTGTCATCCGCTTGCTGGGTGTTGTAAGCCGTTTGGGCCTGCACCAAGGGAACGTGAAACCAGAAGGTGGCTCCCTCCCCCTCCAAGCTGCGCACGCCAATTTGGCCGCCGTGCAGCTCAACCAGCTTTTCGCAAATGGACAGCCCCAAGCCCGTGCCGCCATAGGCGCGGGTGGTCTGCACGTCCGCGTGCTCAAAGCGCCTGAAGATGTGCGCCTGCTGGTCCAGCGCGATGCCGCGTCCGGTGTCGCACACCTCAAAGTTCAAGCGGTCATGCCCGGCATGGATGTGCAGCAACACTTCTCCTTGCGCCGAGAACTTGAGCGCGTTGCTCAGGAGGTTGCGCAGGACCTGAAGCAAACGCTGGCGGTCGGCCCTCACCCGCTTGGGCAGCGCCGGGTCCAACGTGCCGTGCCAGCCAATGCCTTTTTCGTGCGCCTTGTCCCGGCCAGCCTGCAGGGCCTCGTCCATCAGGGCGCGCAGATCGAAGTCTTCGAGGTGCAGCATCAGCTTGCCGGCTTGCAGCTGTGAAAAATCCAGAATGTCGTTCACGACATGCAGCAAATGGGCGGTGGAGCGGCGGATGTGGTCCACCACCTCGACCTGTTCGGGCCGGTCGGCCAACTCCTGTCGCAGCACGCCGTTGAAGCCCAGGATCGCGTTCATGGGGGTGCGCAGCTCGTGACCCACTGCCGCGACAAACTCGTCTTTGTGGGCTTGGGCCTGCAGCAAGGCTTCGTGGGTGCGCTGAATGTCTGCATTGCGCTCTTGCAATTGCTGCATTTGCTGCTCGTGCAGGTACTCATACAAACGCACGGCCAGCATCAGGTTGCCCATGGCCAGCGCGTGGTTCATGAACGCCCAAGGCACGGCTTGCTGTGAATAATGGATGTGGCTGTCCTGGTAGCCCATGAGCGTAGCCAACAACAGCGCCATGAGGGTCGCCAGCACGATCACGATCCACAGCACAGCGGGTCGCGGGCCCTGCAACAAGAGCACGGGCACGGCCAGCACATTGAGCCAGACCAGGCTCGAGGAGTTGATGGCCCCCGTCTGACTGGCGATGTAGGTGACCAACACCAGGCTCAGCAAGGTCACCAGATGGGTCAGAGGGACGAACAGAGCACGCACCCGTACCAAGGGCAGCATGGCCATGGTCAGCAATGAAAACACCAGGTTGGCGTTGCGGGCGTAGCTGCCAGGGGGGATCAAGTAAAAAACAAGCGAAGTCAGGCTGGCGGCAAGCATGTACGTCGCCAAAAGGCTTTGGCGAAAATACAAAGAACTGCGCAACTGCGCATTCAACGTCAAAAGCGTGCCCCAACCCGCCATGGCACTGTGCCCTTAAGCGCGCAGCTTCTCGATCAAGCCATTGAGCTCATCGAGCGAGCCAAATTGGATGCTCAGCTCGCCCATTTCCTCGATCTTGCCCAAGCGCTTGACGCGCTTTTTGACACGCACTTCCACCTCTGCCATCAAGAGGTCGGACAGCTCTTCTTCGACCCGGCGCACATCGCGCGACTTTTCTTTTTTGGGTTTTTGCTGCACCAGGTTGAATTCAGCGCCCAGCTTTTTGGCCAGGCTTTCGGCCTCTCGCACCGACATTTTTTTGGCCGCAATCTGATTGGCCGCGGTGATTTGCGCTGCCTTGTCGAGCGACAGCAAAGCGCGGGCATGGCCCATGTCCAAGTCGCCAGCCATCAGCATGCTTTGCACCGGATCGGCCAGATTCAAAAGGCGCAGCAGGTTGCTGGCGGCGCTGCGCGAGCGGCCCACGGCTTGCGCCGCCGTTTCGTGAGTGAGCCCAAACTCTTTGATCAGGCGTTGCAGTCCTTGGGCTTCTTCGAGTGGGTTGAGGTCTTCGCGCTGGATGTTTTCGATCAACGCCATGGCCGCGGCGGCCTCGTTGGGCACGTCGCGCACCAGCACCGGCACACTGTCCAGGCCCGCCAGCTTGCTGGCCCGAAAACGCCGCTCACCGGCAATGATCTCGTACTTGCCTGCGTTATCGCCCTCGCTCAGCTGGCGCACCAGGATGGGCTGCATGATGCCTTGGGCCTTGATCGACTCGGCCAGTTCGTACAGCGCGCCCTCGTCCATGCGGGTGCGCGGCTGGTACATGCCGGCCACCATCTGCTCGAGTTTGAGCTGGGTCGGCACCCCCGTGTTGGCGGCGCTGGACGCCGCAGGCGCATCTTGCACTTTGGGGCCCAACAGGGCTTCGAGTCCGCGGCCAAGGCCTTTGGGTTTTTTGGTGACCATGGTCATGTTTCCTTCGTCAATCTGCTCAATTGGGCCTGGCCCACAGGCCAGCCCTCCAGTTGTGTTTCGGCGTTGATGTGCCCGGCAGACCCCAGGTCCACCCATTCAGCACCCCAGTCTCGGGCCAGATCCTGCGCCCGCTCAGCGCTGCAAAACGGATCGTTCTGGCTGCCCACCAAAATACTGGAAAAAGGCAACTTTTGGCGCGCGATGGGACTCCAGCCGGGCAGCTGCTCGCGCAGGTCTGGCCTTTCCACATCGCCTGGCGCCACCAGCAAAGCACCGGCCACGCGCGCGGTGTGGCGCGAGACTGCGGCCCACGCCGCCACCTGGATGCAGCCCAAGCTGTGCGCCGCCAGCACCAGTCGGCCTGGGGTGTCGATGACCACCTCGTCGAGGCGCGCCAACCAGTCGCCTCGGCGCGGTCGCATCCAATCGTCCTGCTCCACCACGGTGTAGCCATGCTGGCGCACCCAGTGCATCTGCCAGTGGTCCGGGCCACTGCCCTGCCAACCGGGCAAGATCAGAACAGTGCTCATGTCAGAGGGTCGGGGCGCGGCGAACCAGTTCGCTGGCAAAGTCCACATAGGCTTGGCTGCCCTTGGCCGAGGGGTCAAACACCACGCCGGGCAGGCCGTAGCTGGGCGCTTCGGCCAAACGCACATTGCGCGGGATCACGGAGTCGAACACCTTGTCGCCAAAGTGGGCCTTGAGCTGGTCGCTGACCTGCATTTGCAGGGTAACGCGCGGGTCAAACATGACCCGCAAGAGGCCGATGATCTTCAAGTCTTTGTTCAGGTTGGCGTGCACCTGCTTGATGGTGTTGACCAAGTCCGTGAGGCCCTCGAGCGCAAAGTACTCGCACTGCATGGGCACGATCACACCATGCGCCGCGCACAGGCCGTTCAGGGTGAGCATCGACAGCGACGGCGGGCAGTCGATCAACACAAAATCGTACTGCGCGTCCACCTCGTCCAATGCGTTGCGCAGGCGCTGGTCGCGGTGTTCCAGCTGCACCAACTCCACTTCGGCCCCAGACAGCTCGCGGTTGGCGCAGAGCACGTCGTAGCCGCACTTGTCGGCCGGGATGGCCGCCTCGGCGATGGAAGCCGACTCCAGCAGCACGTCGTACACGCTGAGTTCGAGTTGGCGCTTGTCGATGCCCGAGCCCATGGTGGCGTTGCCCTGAGGGTCCAGGTCCACGAGCAAAACCCGCTGACCGACTTTCGCCAAACCCGCGGCCAGGTTGACGGTGGTGGTGGTCTTGCCGACGCCACCTTTTTGGTTTGCAATGCAGAAAATTTTGGCCATGGTGGTGCGCCCTCTTTATTTGGAAAGGGCCAGTTTGAGGCCAAAGCCGATAAGGAACACGCCCGCCAGCTTCTCGAGCACACGGCCGATCCCTGGGTTGGCACGCATGCGCTCGGCCAGGTGGTGGGTCAGCAAGGTCATGCCCAGACCATAGAGAAACGTGAGGGCCGCGATGGTGGCGGCCATGACGCCGAAGCTGATCAGGCCCAGATGGGTTTGAGGGTCGACGAACAAGGGGAAGAAAGCCATGTAAAACACAATCGCCTTGGGGTTGAGCAAGGTGATGGCTACGGCCTGCTGAAAATAGCGGCGGGGTCGGATGTTCAGCACGGGCGCGTCGCCGGGTTTGGCCGACAGCATCTTCCAGCCCAGCCAGGCCAGGTACAGCGCGCCCAGCCATTGCACCGCAGCAAACGCTGCCGGGTAAGTGGCCAGCACCGTGGCCACACCGGCCACCGCCAACCACATGAGGACTTGATCTCCGGCAATCACGCCCAAAGTGGCGCCCAGGCCCCCTGCGATGCCGCCCTTGCTGGTGGAGGTGATGAGCGCCAGATTGCCCGGGCCAGGGATGGCCAGGAACAACACCGTCGCTGCGACAAGCGCGCCGTAATCCGAGATACCGAAAAACATCCGAACATTCCTAAAGGGGCACCGACTGCAGGGTCGGGGGTTTGAGTGTACGCCAAGGCTTTTGGAGGCGGCTCGAACCCGCCTTGGGCAAGTCCAAAACCGTCTTGCGTGTACCCGTCAGGCGGTGACCGAGGGTCTCATCCAGACCAGGCAACGCTCAACATCGAGCCCAGGCACCTTGAGTGGTTCCACGTGAAACACTTTGACATCGGCGGGCAGCGCGTCGATCTCACCTAGCGGGTGTTTGCCCTTCATGGCCATCCAAACGCCCTGCCCTGCAAGCGCGCTGCGCGACCAGTTCACAAAGTCCGGCAGCGAAGCAAAAGCCCGGCAGCAAATCACATCGAACGGCCGAGTGAGCGTTTCAACGCGGGCGTGAATGCCGCGCAGCTTTGGCAGTTTGAGGGTGGCTGCCACCTGCTGGATGAAGGCGGCTTTTTTGCCCACCGTGTCGACACAGTTGACATCGAGTTCTGGCCGGCAAATCGCCAACACGATACCGGGCAAGCCGCCGCCCGAACCCACGTCCAAAACTTTGGCCGGCTGGCCTTGGGTGTGACGCACCAGCGGTGCGATGGCGGTCAGGCTGTCGAGCAGGTGGTGGGTCACCATTTCTTGCGGATCACGCACGGCCGTGAGGTTGTAGACCTTGTTCCATTTCTGAATCAGAACCAGATAGGCCATGAGTTGCTCCAACTGATCGGGTGACAAGGTCAAGCCCAGTTCGGCAGCGCCCGCTTTCAGGATACCGAGGGCTTCGCTCATGCGGGCTGGCTTTCTTCGGCCAGAGCACGGAAACCTTTGAAACCACCTTTTTTCAGGTGGATCAGCAGCAAAGAGATGGACGCAGGCGTGATGCCCGAGATGCGCGAGGCTTGGCCCAAAGTTTCAGGCCGGTGTTTGGCCAACTTCTGGCGGGCCTCAATCGACAAGGCCGAGACCTTCAGGTAGTCCAAGCTTTCGGGCAAGCGCAGGTGCTCGTAAAAAGCCGCCCTTTCCACTTCGCCCTTTTGGCGATCGATGTAGCCGGAGTACTTGGCCGCGATTTCAACTTGCTCAATGACCGTGGCGCTCAACTCGCCCAGCGTTTCACGTGAAACATCGGTACTGGCCATGCGGCCTTCATCCAAAGACATCAATGCGAGATACGTCACATTGGGTCTGCGCAGCAAGTCGAACAGGCTGTGCTCATGCTCAATGGCCTTGCCCAAAACCCGAAGAGACTCTTCGCCGGGCAGATTGCGCGGGTTCACCCAAACCGACTTCAGGCGCTCTGTTTCACGTGAAACAGCATCGCGCTTGCGGCTGAAGGCGTCCCACCGGGCATCGTCGACCAATCCCATTTGCCGCCCCACTTCGGTCAGGCGGGCATCGGCATTGTCTTCGCGCAACTGCAAGCGGAATTCGGCACGGCTGGTGAACATGCGGTAAGGTTCGGTCACGCCTTGTGTGACCAAATCATCCACCAACACGCCCAAGTAAGCTTGGTCACGCGCTGGCAACCAGGCGGCTTCACCCCGGCATTGCAACACGGCGTTGATGCCCGCGAACAAGCCTTGTGCCGCAGCCTCTTCGTAACCGGTGGTGCCGTTGATCTGGCCCGCAAAGAACAAGCCGCTGATCTGCCGGGTCTCAAAACTGTTTTTCAGTGCGCGCGGGTCAAAGTAGTCGTATTCGATGGCGTAGCCGGGACGCAGAATATGGCAGTTTTCCAACCCTTTCATCGAACGCACCAGTTCGTACTGGATGTCGAACGGCAAGCTGGTCGAGATGCCGTTGGGGTAGTACTCATGCGTCGTCAGGCCCTCGGGCTCCAAGAAAATCTGGTGGCTGTCCTTGTCGGCAAAGCGGTTGATCTTGTCTTCGACACTGGGGCAATAGCGCGGCCCCACGCCCTCGATCTTGCCGGTGAACATGGGGCTGCGGTCAAAGCCGGAGCGGATGATCTCGTGCGTGCGCTCATTGGTGTGGGTGATCCAGCAAGGCACTTGCTCGGGGTGCATTTGGGCATTGCCCATGAAGCTGAACACGGGCACCCCATCATCGGGGTTCATGCCGCCGGGCATGCCATCACCGGGTTGTTCGCTGCACTTGGAAAAATCGATGGTGCGGCCATCCAAGCGCGGTGGCGTGCCGGTTTTGAGGCGCCCTTGCGGCAGCTTGAGTTCTTTGAGGCGTGCGGACAGACTCAACGCGGGCGGGTCGCCGGCGCGGCCTGCGGCGTAGTTCTGCAAACCCACATGGATCTTGCCGTCCAGAAATGTTCCGGCCGTCAGCACCACGGTGCGCGAACGGAATTGGACGCCCACCTGCGTGACGGCGCCGACCACGCGATCGCCTTCGACCATCAAATCGTCCACCGCCTGCTGAAACAACCACAGATTGGGCTGGTTCTCCAGCATGCGGCGGATGGCGGCCTTGTACAAAATGCGATCGGCCTGGGCGCGGGTGGCGCGCACGGCCGGGCCTTTGGAGCTGTTGAGAATCCGAAACTGGATGCCGCCCTCGTCGGTGGCCAGCGCCATGGCACCACCCAAAGCATCCACCTCTTTGACCAAGTGCCCCTTGCCAATGCCGCCAATGGACGGGTTGCAACTCATCTGACCCAGCGTCTCAATGTTGTGGCTGAGCAAAAGTGTTTTGCTGCCCATGCGCGCGGCGGCCAAAGCCGCCTCTGTGCCGGCATGGCCACCACCGACCACGATCACGTCGAATTCTTGAGGGTAAAGCATGAAAAGTCCGCCTTGAATGAAGGCCAAAAATAGGCACCAACTGCGCCATGGGCCGCCCTGCCACGGGGTCGGCCGAATCTGCTTATTTTACAGGCAGGGCCTGAACGTGCCCACCCTCAAGAACGCCTGGCCTTGGTTGGCCAACGCGGGTGTTGCGCCCATTCAGATTCAGAGTGATTTATTTTGTATTCATTACTTCCCGGCATTTTCATGGGCTTGGTGCACAAAATTCTTCACGAACCTAGGGCAAATCCTGTCGCCGAAAGCAAGCACTTGTCATCAAGCCCGTCCTACACTGTGTCATCCATTTCAGACGCAGGACAGACCATGAACGCCCCCTTGCCCGATTCCATTCGCCAGGCTCTTGAGACGGTCACGCTGGACGACAAGTACAGCCTGGATGTCGGCCGCGCTTTCATGAGCGGCGTGCAAGCCCTGGTCAAGCTGCCCATGTTGCAGCGACAACGCGACGCCCTGCAAGGCAAAAACACGGCGGGCTTCATCAGCGGTTACCGGGGCTCGCCCCTGGGCAGCTATGACCAGTCATTGTGGAAGGCCAAAGACCACCTGAAGGCCCAGCACATCGTGTTCCAACCCGGTGTGAACGAAGAGCTGGCCGCCACCGCTTTGTGGGGCACACAGCAACTGGGTTTTGCGCCGCCCGGCACCAACAAGTTTGATGGCGTGTTCGGCATCTGGTACGGCAAGGGCCCAGGCGTGGACCGCTGCTCGGACGTGTTCAAACACGCCAACATGGCGGGCACCACCCCTTGGGGCGGCGTGCTGGCTGTGGCGGGCGATGACCATGTGGCCAAAAGCTCCACTGCCGCGCACCAGAGCGACCACATCTTCAAGGCTTGCGGCCTGCCCGTGTTTTTCCCGGCCAGCGTGCAAGACATCCTGGACCAAGGTCTGCACGCCTTGGCTCTGAGCCGCTTTGCAGGCATTTGGTCGGGCATGAAGACCATCCAGGAAATCGTCGAGTCCAGCGCCACCGCGCACATCGACCCTGAGCGCGTGCAGATCGTCTTACCCGAGTTCGTCATGCCACCCGGTGGCGTGCACATCCGCTGGCCCGACACTGCGCTGGAACAAGAAGCGCGTTTGTTCGACTACAAGTGGTATGCGGCACTCGCCTACATCCGCGCCAACAAGCTCAACCACAACGTCATTCAGGGACCCAACGACCGGTTTGGCCTGCTCGCCAGCGGCAAGGCTTACAACGACACACGGCAAGCCCTGCTCGATCTGGGCCTGGACGACGCGACTTGCCAACGGTTGGGTATTCGGGTGCACAAAGTGGGCGTGGTCTGGCCGCTTGAAGCGCACACCACCCGCGAATTTGCCACCGGTCTGCGCGAGATTTTGGTGGTCGAAGAAAAACGGCAAGTCATCGAATACCAACTCAAAGAAGAGCTGTACAACTGGCGCGACGATGTGCGCCCCACCATCGTGGGCAAATTCGACGAAGCCGAAGGCGACACCTCGGGCGGGGAATGGTCAACGTCCAATCCGACCGAACGCACTTTGCTGCGGGCCAACGCCGACCTGACACCGGCCATCATTGCGCGGGCCATTGCCAAGCGTTTGAAAAAACTGGGCATCGATACCGACACCACCGCCCGCATCGATGCCCACTTGGCTGTCCTGGACGCCAAAGAAAAATCCCTGCAAACCTTGACCTTGGGTGCCGCCGCTGACCGCACCCCATGGTTCTGCTCGGGCTGCCCACACAACACCTCCACCAAGGTGCCCGAAGGCTCGCGCGCCATGGCGGGCATCGGCTGCCATTTCATGAGCCTCTGGATGGACCGCAGCACCACGGGCTTCACCCAGATGGGTGGCGAGGGCGTGCCATGGACAGGCCAGCAGCCCTTCTGCACCGACCAGCACATCTTTGCCAACATTGGCGACGGCACTTACTTCCACAGTGGCATTTTGGCGGTGCGACAGAGCGTGGCTTCGGGTGTGAACATCACCTACAAAATTTTATACAACGACGCCGTGGCCATGACGGGTGGCCAAGCCATCGGCGAACGATCTGAGGGCCACAGCGTGGTGCAGATCGCCATGAGCATGAAGGCCGAAGGTGCGCAGCGCATCGTGGTGGTCACCGACGAACCTGAGAAATACGAGGGCGTGGCCTTGGCCGAAGGCGTGCGCGTGTTCCACCGTGATGAGCTCGACCGCATTCAGCGCGAGATGCGAGAGATCAGAGGCACCACCGTCATCATTTACGACCAGACCTGTGCCACCGAAAAACGCCGCCGCCGCAAGCGCGGCACCATGGTCGACCCTGCCGTGCGCGTGATGATCAACGAAGAAGTGTGTGAAGGTTGTGGCGACTGCGGCGTGCAGTCCAATTGCCTGTCGGTGGAACCGCTCGAAACGCCTTTGGGCCGCAAGCGCACCATCAACCAAAGCACTTGCAACAAGGACACCAGTTGCCTCAAAGGCTTTTGCCCGAGCTTTGTCACCGTGGAAGGCGGCACGTTCAAAAAGAAAGCCTCGTCCACCAGCGCAACCCCCAACCTTGCCGCGTTAGGTGCTTTGCCTGAACCAGAACTGCCTGTGATCCACGAGCCTTGGGGCATGGTGGTGGCCGGTGTGGGTGGCACGGGTGTCATCACCATCGGCCAGTTGCTGGGCATGGCCGCGCACATGGAAGGCAAAGGCATCGTCACGCAAGATTCGGCGGGCTTGGCGCAAAAAGGCGGCGCAACCTGGAGCCACATTCTCGTGGCCAACACCCAGGACGAAATTCGCACCACCCGTGTGAGCATGGCGGCAGCGGATCTGATCATGGGCTGTGACCCGATCGTCAGCGCTTCCAAAGAAACCACCTTGCGCATGCGGCCAGGTCGCACGCATGTGGCTTTGAACAGCAACAGCACACCCACTGCTGCGTTTGTGAAAAACGGCAATTGGCAAAACCCAGCTGAACAGTGCGTGGCTGAAATTTCAGCCCAAGTAGGTGCCGAGGCTGTCGGCGCCTTTGACGCGGACATGCTGGCCAAACAACTCATGGGCGACACGATTTATGTGAACCCCATGATCTTGGGTTACGCCTGGCAAAAAGGCTGGGTGCCTTTGCACCGCGAGTCTTTGGTGCGGGCCATCGAGCTCAACGACGTGCAGGTCAAAAATAACCTGGCCGCATTTGAATGGGGACGCCATGCCGCGCACCAAATGCCTGCGTTGATGGCCCAGATGCAACCTGCGCAAGTGATCCAGTTCAAAAAACGCGACATCCTGGAAGAACTGATTGCAGACCGCATGACCCGTTTGACCGACTACCAAGACGCCACTTACGCCCAGCTTTACCAAAGCATCGTGGCCCGTGTGCAAGCCACCGAAGCCATTCTGGGAAAAACCTTGCTCAGCGACACCGTGGCTCGCCAGTTGTACCGCTTGATGGCCTACAAAGACGAATACGAAGTGGCCCGTCTGCACACACAAACGGGTTTCATAGAGCGCATTCAGAACAGCTTTGAAGGCGACTTCAAGGTGCACTACCACTTGGCCCCACCGCTTTGGGCCAAGCACAACAGCCAAGGTGAATTGGTCAAACGCAAGTTTGGCCCCATCATGTTGACCGGTTTCAAAATCTTGGCCAAATTCAAAGGTTTGCGTGGCACCAAATTGGACTACTTTGGCAAAACCGAAGAACGTCAGACCGAGCGTGCCTTGATTCGGGAATACATGGCGCACATCGATGCCGTTCTGGACAACTTGACAGCCGATTCACATGCCCATGCGGTGAGCGTGGCGCGTGTACCGGAAAACATCAAGGGTTTTGGCCATGTCAAGGATCGCAATATCCGTGCAGCACGCGCTTTGTGGACCTCACTGAGCACTCAGTAACGCAAGGGCACCATAGAAAAACCATCGCCTTTTTCAAGGCGATGGTTCATGTGGGATGGGACGAAAAAAAATCAGCGTGCGTCGGGCAACTCGATCTTGACTTCCAGCACTTCAAGATTGTCCTGACGCTCCAAATTGACTTTGATGTCATCAGGGTTGATCTTGATGTACTTGCTGATCACTGCCACGAGCTCACGTTGCAAAGCGGGCAGGTAATCGGGCTCGGCGGCATTGCGGCCACTGCGCTCGTGCGCCAGAATGATCTGCAGGCGCTCTTTGGCCACACTGGCGGTTTTCTTGTTTTCGCCCAAGAGGAAGGAAAGAAACGACATGGTTCACTTGCCTCCAAACATACGCTTGAAGAAACCGGGTTTTTCGGCTTCAGTGAAACGCATCGGTTTGTCTTCGCCCAAGAAGCGATCAATCACGTCTTTGTAAGCCTCCGACACATCGCTGTTGGCCATGTGGATCGCAGGGGTGCCTTGGTTGGACGCCTGCAAAACGTTTTCACTCTCAGGAATCACGCCCAACAACTTGATGCGCAAAATGTCTTGAATGTCTTGCAGCGACAGCATCTGACCTTCTTCAACCCGGTTGGGGTTGTAGCGGGTGATCAACAAATGTTCTTTGATCGGGTCCAAACCTTCAATGGCGCGTTTGGTTTTGCTGCCCAACATGCCCAAAATACGGTCTGAGTCGCGCACCGAAGACACTTCAGGGTTGGTCACCACCAAGGCTTCGTCGGCAAAGTGCATGGCCATCAAAGCACCGGTCTCGATGCCTGCAGGCGAGTCACACACGATGTACTCGAAACCCATGCCGCTCAGGTCATTCAAAACCTTTTCGACACCTTCTTGAGACAAAGCATCTTTGTCACGGGTTTGTGAAGCGGCCAACACAAACAGGTTGTCGCACTGTTTGTCTTTGATGAGGGCTTGGTTCAGGTTGGCTTCGCCTTGGATCACATTGATCAGGTCGTATACCACACGACGCTCACACCCCATGATCAGGTCCAAATTGCGAAGGCCGACGTCAAAATCGATGACCGCTGTTTTGAACCCCTTGAGGGCCAGGCCAGTGGCAAAACTGGCGCTGGTGGTGGTCTTGCCCACACCGCCTTTGCCGGAAGTGACGACAACAATTTTTGCCATGGGGTTTTCTTTCTGGAATGGAATGAAGATCAAAGAGGAGGATCAAGCCAGTAAAGGCTGAATCAAAAGTTTTTCGCCCTCAGGCCCGGATTGTAAAAAAACCTGGGCTGGGCGACCGTGCACATCGGCCGGCAATGCTTTGTCGGTGGTCCGGTAAACACCGGCAATGGACACCAACTCAGGCTCCATGGACTGGGCAAAAATGCGGGCTTGGGTGTTGCCCCGTGCACCTGCAATCGCCTTGCCACGCAATGGCGCATAGACATGGATGTTGCCATCGGCAATCACCTCGGCTCCAGGGTTGACCATGGCCAGTACCACCAGATCACCACCCTTGGCATAAACCTGTTGGCCAGACCGAAGCGGTTTGTCGATCACCAAGGTGGCCACAGCATGCGCTGGGGGGTGAGCCCTTGTCTCGGCTTGAACAGGCTCTGGGATGGTCTCTGAGACCGCCTGTTGGGGCATTGGCCTGCGCATGCGCAAGTCAGAAGCATCCACCAATCCGCACGCTTGAGCCGCGGCCTGTTGAGCCCCTTCGGCGCCTTTGATGGCCAAAGGCAACAAACCTTGCTGCCGCAAGACCGCTGTGAGCCCTGGAAAATCCATGACCGGGCAAGTTTCATCGAGTTCGAGCGCAGTCACATCGATCACGACCGGGTCCTGGTCAAAAAAGCCAGGAGACTCTGCCAATTGCGCTTTCAAAGCCGCTTCAACGGCATGGATGTCTGTGGTCTTGAGCAGCAAGGCCAAAAGTGGCAAATCGGCACTTTTGATGTCATAGCAATGGAACAAGGGAGCTGCTGAAGCGAGCGACATGGGGCCAGTGGGTGTGAAGTAGGGCGAAATCTTAACAGTCCAGTTGTCCCTGTCTGTATCTCTATCGTTTTATATCTTTAAATAGTCGTAGTAGATAAGGGAAGCCATGTGCTGTGGACAAGGCTGATTTTGTCTGGTTTGACAAAGGTTTGCGTTGTCTTGAGGCCTGTGGAAGCCCCTGCTTCGCATCTGCTTTCAAACCATGAACAACTTGAGTGGATCGAAAAAACTGTGGATAACTCCGGTGTTGCTCTTTTTTTATCCACAGCTTTGTGCATTGACTTATGGACCGATCACCCATGCCGTTGGCTTGTATTTTCAATGGCGCATTGGGTGGCCATGCGCCATGCCTTGGCCCATGCGCTGAACCATGAACTGTGCGGTTTCAGCGTCAAAAGTCTTTTTTTGCTCAAGAGTCAAACTGGCATAAAAGGCTTTGGTGGCATCGGCGCGTTTTTGCATGCGTGCATCGCGCTGTGCTTTGAATGCCTGCATCTGGTCGATGCGCTCGGGCGTCGTCAACTTTTCCATTGCAGAAAGGTCAGGGCGTGGCAGGGGCGTACCAGGCGGCTGCATGGCTTGTGTAAAAGCAGTCCAGGAAGCGTCTTGAGCCGTTTGCAATTGCAGTTTGGCTTTGAGCTCATTCAAGTGCTTGTTGTGGCGTTCTGTCATGCGCTCGCGCATTTTCTCCATGCGTGAAGGGCGCTGACCGTCTGGCGCAGGAGCAGGGGTCGTTTGGGCGAAAGCGGTGCCTGCCAGCAAAGACAGCAAGCCCGCAGTGATCAACAGACGGTGGGCGAGTTTCATCAGAGTTCCTTTCAAAGAAGAGCCTGAAAGCCCGTGCGTTCAGGTCAAAGGCCATTGTGGGTGCCGCATGTAAAGCGAACATGCACAAGCACACTTGCTGTGTAAAGTTGAAAAAATCGGTGCTCCACAACCGTGGTGCAGCGCTCAATGGCCAAACCGGCCGGTTTGGAAGTCTTCGACGGCCTGCATCAACTCATCCCGCGTGTTCATCACAAAAGGGCCGTATTGCGCTATGGGCTCACCCAAAGGACTGCCCGCGATCAAAAGGGCACGGGCGCCCGAACTGGCTCGCAAAGTCACGCCATCGCCTTCGTTGCGCAGCACGCCCATGCGGTGCAGCGGCACATCCTGGGCCTCGCCGCTTGCGCTCAGCACCTGCAAGGTGCCCCTGTAAACGTAGACAAAGGCATTGTGCGTGCTGGCCAAAGGCTGGCTGAAAGTCTGGTCACCCGAAAAATGCAGGTCCAGGTAGAGGGGATCGGTGGGGTAGGCGCTGACCGGCCTGTCCATGGCGCCTGTCACACCGTGACTGTGGCCCGAGATGATGCGCACCTGCACGCCTTCTGGCGTGCTCACTTCTGGGATGCTGTCGCTTTGGATGTCCTTGTAACAAGGCGTGCACATTTTTTGGTGCGATGGCAGGTTCAACCAAAGCTGAAAGCCTTCCATGACGCCCTCTTCTTGCTCGGGCATTTCACTGTGGATTACACCACGGCCAGCGGTCATCCATTGCACGCCGCCATTTTGCAAAAGGCCTTGAGCGCCTGTGCTGTCTTGGTGGCGCATGCGCCCTGCGATCATGTAAGTCACGGTTTCAAACCCCCGGTGCGGGTGGTCCGGGAAACCAGCACCGTAGTCCTTGGGGTCGTTGCTGCCAAATTGGTCGAGCATCAAGAAAGGGTCCAGGCGCTGCTGCCATTCACCTGTGAGCACGCGCATCAGCTTGACGCCTGCCCCGTCACGGGTGGCACGGCCAGCGACAAGGGATTCCAGACCGCGGGGATTTTGAACAAACAAAGTCATGTGCTCAATGGTGCAGAGAATGAATCAAATGGGTGGTCGATTGACGAAAATCAAGACTGAACCCGGTAACCTTCTTCCACAATGGCTTGGGCCAATGCTTCGCGGGGTTGCGCGGAATCTACTTCGACTTTGTTTTGGCTGCGGTCGATGACGACCTTGGCTTGGGCATCGAGGCTGAGCAGTACTTTGGTCACGGCTTTTTCGCAGTGCCCACAGGTCATGCCTTCAACGGTGAAAATCTGGTTCATGTTTCTTCCTTGCGATGCCCACCCCTCAGGGGTACGCCACAAGCTTAAGTGAAAAAAGTACATTCGACATGACGCAGATCAAGACAGCACAAGCAAAAACCGTCGACATCGGCATTGGGGGAATGACCTGTGCCTCGTGTGTGGCACGGGTTGAAAAGGCGCTGAACAAGGTGCCTGGCGTCACATCCGTAGCTGTCAACTTGGCCACCGAATCGGCGCGCATTGCCGTGGTAGACCCCGAACTCACCGATGCGCGACTGCGCCGCGCCATCCGCGATGCGGGATACGAGCCGCGCTCGTCGGAGGCTGCAGAGACCGATGCCAACAACGCCAGACCGTGGACCGGGTTTGCGCCCGTGGCCTGGGGCCTCGCACTGTCTGCTCCGCTCGTGCTGCCCATGTTGGCAAGCTTGTGGGGCCAGCACTGGATGTTGCCGGCCTGGATGCAGTTTGCACTGGCCACGCCTGTGCAATTTATTTTGGGCGCCCGCTTTTACAAGGCGGGCTGGCATGCCCTGCAGGCACGCACGGGCAACATGGATTTACTCGTCTCCTTGGGCACGACCGCAGGCTGGATGCTGTCGGTGTGGTTGTGGCTCACGGCCAGCGGGCACCATGCGCCGCACTTGTACTTTGAAGGCTCGGCGGTGGTCATCACCCTGGTGCTGTTGGGCAAATGGCTAGAAGCCCGCGCCAAGCGCCAGACCACCGAAGCCATCCGTGCCCTGCATGCCCTGCGGCCCGACAAGGCGCACTGGATGGGCCAAGACGGCGAAGTCGACGTGCCGGTGGACGAAATCCTGAAAGGTGACTTGATCGTGGTGCGCCCGGGCGAGCGTTTTCCACTCGACGGCGAGTTGGTTGAAGGCCAAACGCAGGTGGATGAATCCATGCTGACTGGCGAGCCTTTGCCCGTGTCCAAAGCCTTGGGTGCGCGGCTCACGGGGGGCTCAATCAACGGTGACGGCCGTGTACTCATGCGCGTGACGGCGGTGGGCCACGAGACGGTGCTTTCGCGCATCATTCGTCTGGTCGAAGATGCACAAGCGGCCAAAGCCCCGATTCAGCGGCTGGTGGACAAAGTGGCCGAAGTCTTCGTGCCAGTGGTGTTGCTGGTCGCCTTGCTCACCTTGGCCGTGTGGATGTTCCAAGGCGCGAACTTTGAAACGGCGCTGATCCACGCGGTGGCGGTGTTGGTGATTGCCTGCCCTTGCGCGCTGGGGCTGGCCACGCCCGTGGCCATCATGGCGGGCACAGGAGTGGCGGCCAAACACGGTATTTTGATCAAAGAAGCGCAGGCGCTTGAAACCGCGCACCGCGTGCAGACCGTGGCCTTTGACAAAACCGGCACCCTCACCGTGGGCCAGCCGCGCTTGACGCAACAAGTGACGGCCACCGGGCAAGACATGGCGCTGGCCTTGGGCTGGGCGGCCAGTGTGCAAAGCGGCAGCGAACACCCTTTGGCACGCGCCGTGGTGGCGTCCGCCAAGGCGCAAGGGCTGAGTCTTTTTGCCCCTATCGACCTGGCAGCAGCCCCAGGTCGGGGTGTGCAGGCCACGGTCGAGGGGCGCGCCTTGTTGCTGGGCAGCTTGCGTTGGTTGCAACAAGAAGGCATGGACAAACACTTGTGGGCCAGCGAAGTGCTCGCCTTGCAAGCGCAAGGGGCCACGCTGTCGGCCCTGGCCGAGCGCACCGCCACGGGCGTGCAAGGTTTGCTGCTCATGGCCTTTGGCGACGAACCCAAGGCGGGTGCTGCCGAGGCGCTGGCGGCTTTGCGCGCACGCGGCCTGAAGCTGGTGATGATTTCGGGCGACAACCAGGCTGCCGCCGAGATCATGGCACGGCGACTGGGCCTGCGGCCCGAAGACGGCGAAGTGCTGGCCGATGTTCTGCCCGGCGACAAGGCCGCCAAGGTGCAGCAGTTACGCGAAAGTGGTCGCATCGTTGCCATGGTGGGCGATGGTGTGAACGACGCCCCGGCACTGGCCGCCGCCGACGTGGGCCTGGCCATGGGCAACGGCACCGATGTGGCCATGCATGCCGCAGGCATCACCCTGATGCGTGGCGATGTGGCGCTGGTGGGCGCGGCGCTCGACATTTCGGCGCGCACCGTGGCCAAGATACGGCAAAACCTGTTTTGGGCTTTTGCTTACAACGTGGCAGGCATCCCATTGGCGGCGCTGGGCTACCTTAACCCGGTCATTGCGGGCGCCGCCATGGCGCTCAGTTCAGTCAGTGTGATGGGCAATGCCCTCTTGCTCAGGCGATGGAAGCCGCGCGACTGAGCGCAAGTTCGCCACCGACGCGCTCAAGCCTTCGAGCAGCGTCCCTGCCAAAGCCGCTTTGCGCTTGGCCTCAGCCCGTTTGTTCGACGCCACAACGCTGAAGTCCTGCGGGATCACCACCTGAGGGCTGACCACAAAGAAACCGCCGCTCTCGGGCCTGGCCCCCAGATCGCGCCACAGGCCTTCGAGGTCGACTTTGATCTTCATGCGCCGCACCGGGTTGAGGGCCACCCGCTGGCGGTTGGACACCAGCAACACACGCGCACAGCCGAAAGCGTGGGCCAGTTGGCGCATCGCCTGCAGCAGCAGGACGGATGGGCGGTAGCCGTGGAAACTTTTGGTCGCTTGGCGAATCAGGTCTTTGGCACCGTCATCGCGCGAGCCTTGCAAACGCGTCACCAGCATGTCGCAATCGTCAGCGTTAGAGGCCAACAGGAAAGTGGCCGAATACAAAAAGTGTTCACCCCAGTAAAGCTGCAGGCTCATTTCGCCTTCGCGGTGCCCGTCACGGATCGCTTGCAAGCGCAGTGTCGCCAGCTCGCCCGTTTTGGTCTCGACCTTTGAAACCAGCAAGGGCTTTTGGGCCGAATGGCTCAGCAAAGTGCTCAGACCCAGCTGGGAGACCAAGCGGTAATGGCCCACGATCAGGTCAACCCGCTGGTCGCAACTCAGGGACCGAAAGCCGTAGGGCCGGTAAATGCGCGTCAGCAGCTTGGGGAAGTCGACCAACTGTTGCCATAGCACCGGATGCGCACGCACAAAACCGACCCAATGGCGGGTGGCTCTGGGAAAGAAAACCCGACCCAGCAAGAGCTTGACCCGTTCACGGGGGTGTGCCTTCAAACGGGTCCAGGTGTCTTGCCAGTCGGTCATGCGTTTTCGGTGGGTGCGGTGTTCTTGGTGAACCAAGAAGCATAAAGCACAGGCAACACCACCAAGGTCAACAAGGTGGCGGTGATCAGTCCACCGATCACCACGATGGCCAAGGGCCGCTGGGTTTCCGACCCAATGTCGTGGCTCAGCGCCATGGGCAACAGGCCCAAAGCGGCCAGCATGGCGGTCATCAGCACCGTGCGCAGGCGTTGCTGCGCACCTTCTTTGACAGCGTCGATCACGTTGTAGCCCGCGTTGCGCAACTGCTGGAAGACCGAGAGCATCACCACCCCGTTGAGCACCGCCTGACCGGACAGGGCAATGAACCCGATGGCCGCCGACACCGACAGCGGGATGCTGAACACCCACAGCGCGATGAAGCCACCGATCAAGGCCAGCGGCACATTGATCAGGATCAGCGCTGCGGTCTTCACCGATTTGAACGCGTCAAACAACAGCACGAAGATCAACAGCAGCGATATGGGCACCACCACCGACAGGCGCTGCATGGCGCGTTCCTGGTTTTCAAATTCACCAGACCAGTTGACCACATAGTTCTCGGGAATCTTCACATTCGCCTCGACGCGTTGCTTCATGTCAGCGACCACCGAACCCATGTCGCGGCCTTTGATGAAGATGCCGATGGCCATGGTGCGGTGACCCGCTTCGCGGGCGATGTTCATGGCCCCGCTGGCTTGGCGGATTTTGCTCACGGCGCCCAAGGTGGTGTAGCCCCCGTTGGGGATGGCGATGGGGGTGCTGGGCAGCAAGGCGATAGAGCGGTCATCCTCTGGCAGGCGCACAGCCACAGCGAATTTGCGCTCGCCTTCCCAGATTTGCGTCGCGGCTTTGCCAGCCAGCGCGGCCTCGATCACGTCCTGGATGTCGCTCACGTTCAGACCAAAACGGGCCGCGCGTTCGCGGTCGATGTCGATCACCAACTGGGGCAGTTCGCCCAGGCGGTCCACCTCAGCGCGCTGGATGCCCTTGACCTGCTTGAACTCGCGCTGCATGGCTTCCACCAGGCGGCGCAGCTCACCCAAATCGTCACCAGCCACCTTGACCACGATCTGGCCTTTGATTTGCGAGATTGATTCGAGCACGTTGTCGCGGATGGGCTGCGAGAATGCCGGGTCGACACCGGGGATCACGGCCAGCCGCTTGTCCATTTCATCGACAAGTTGATCGTGCGTGAGGCCTTTGCGCCATTCTTCGGCGGGCTTCACGTCCACAAAGACCTCGGCCATGCTCAGCGTCTTGGGGTCGGTGCCGTCTTCGGGCTGGCCCGACTTGGACACCACGGTGCGCACTTCAGGGATGGTCAGCAAGGCCTTGCGAGCCATGCGCAGCACGTTGGCCGCTTCGTTTTGCGACACGCTCGCAGGCATGTCCCAGTTGACCCAGAACGTGCCTTCGTTGAGCTCAGGCAAAAACTCCGAGCCCAACCGAGAGGCCGCGCCAATCGACAGCGCAAATGCCGACACCGCGATCACCACCACTTTGCGGCGGTTCGTCAGTGACCAGTCGAGCACAGGGGCGTAGAAGTTTTTGAGTGAGCGGACCAAGCGGTTGTCGCCGTGGGGGAGCTTCTTGCGCAGCATCCAATAAGCCAGCAAAGGCACCAGCGTGAGCGAGAAAATCAGCGAGCCAACCAGTGCTGTGGTCACCGACAGCGCCATGGGCTGAAAGATGCGCCCTTCGTGGCGCTGCAAGGCAAAAATCGGGATGTGCGCGGCAATGATGATCAGCATCGAAAACAGGGTGGGCCTTCCGACCTCGTTGGCCGCATCGGTGATGAGTGCCTTGCGTTCTTTGTCGCTCATGCCTTCGCCGCGTTCGGCCAGGCGGTGCATGATGTTCTCGATCACGATCACCGCCCCGTCCACGATGATGCCAAAGTCCATGGCGCCCAGGCTCAGTAAGTTGGCGGGCACGCCCATGATCTTCAGGCCCATGAAGGTCGACAGCAGGGCCAGCGGAATGATCACCACCACGGCCAGGGTAGCGCGCAAGTTCGACAAGAACAGGTACAGCACCAGGGCCACGAGCAACGCCCCTTCGACCATGTTCTTGAACACCGTCGTCAGCGTCTTTTCCATCAGCCAGGTGCGGTCATAGAAAGGCACGATCTGCACCCCTTTGGGCAAGCCGCGGTCGTTGAGCTGGGCGATGCGGTCTTTCACGGCTTTGAGCACTACGCTCGGGTTTTCACCTTTGCGCATGATCACGATGCCGATCACGGCGTCATCGTCATCGTCCTGCCCTGTCGTGCCCAGGCGGGGCACAGCGCCCAGCTTGATTTGGGCCACATCGCGGATCAGGATGGGCGAGCCGTTGCGCGAGTCCAGGACGATCTGACCGATTTCTTCGGGCGAGCGCAAAAGACCAATGCCCCGGATGGCGAACTGCTGCGCACCTTGCGCTACGTAGCTGCCGCCAGCGTTGGAGTTGCCGCGTCCCAGGGCGTCGAGCAGGTTCTGAAACGTCAGTTTGTAGGCGCGCAGTTTGTCCAGGTCGGGCTGCACTTCGTACTGCTTGATGAAGCCGCCCATGGCCACCACATCGGCCACACCAGGTACTTGGCGCAATGAGCGCTCGATGGTCCAGTCCTCGATGGTGCGCAGGTCGGTGGTCGACAAGCCATCGCCCCGGATGCGGTAGCGCATGATTTCGCCCACAGGCGTGGCGTTGGGGGCGATGTTGACCTGGGCGCCTTGCGGCAAGTCCACAGAGGCCAGGCGCTCGTTGACCTGTTGGCGGGCCAGATTGACTTCGGCTTTTTCGTCAAAGGTGATGACGGTGAACGACAGGCCGAACTGGGTGTGCGAGAAAACACGGATCGAATTGGGCAGGCCCGACAAGGCCGTCTCCAGCGGCAGGGTGACCTGCTTCTCCACCTCTTCGGCCGCTCTGCCAGGGTACAGCGCAATCACGGTGACTTGCGTGTCGGTCACGTCGGGAAAGGCTTCGACCGACAGGTTCTTGAACGCCGTCACGCCTGCCATGACAAACAGCAGCAAGCCCAGCACGATGAAGAGCGGCTCGTTCAGCGCATAGTGGATCAGCTTTTTCATTTTTTGCCTTGATTTGCAGGCGCACTGCTGGTGAGGGCGTTGTCTTGGGCAATGCGCAGCTCACGCGAGAGCAGCAAGCCGTTTTGGCTGACGACCTGTTCGCCTTCTTTCAGGCCTTCGCTCAGCAGCACTTTGTTCGCGCCTTCGTAAGCCACCTTCACATCGCGTGGCTCGAAAACGCCAGGTTGGCTCTGTATGAACACATAGTGCTGTGTGCCGCGCAAGAAAACGGCCGAGGCAGGCACTTCGATGCTGTTGCCCACGTTGCGCTGGTAAAGCGCGGTGGCCAGCATTTCGCTTTTGAGAAGGCGTTTGGGGTTGGCCACGGTGGCGCGCACTTTGATGGTGCGGGTGGTCGGGTCGATTTGGTCGGTGACTGCGCTGATGGTGGCTTCGAGCTTGAGTTCGGGCAGGGTGGGAAGCAACAGGTTCACGCGAGCGCCTGGACGCAGGTCGGCCACATCGGCTTCGTGCGCGTCAATTTGCACCCACAGCGTGCTGGGGTCAGACACCACAAACATGGCTGG
This sequence comes from uncultured Burkholderiales bacterium, assembly GCA_903822825.1. Taxonomy (GTDB): domain Bacteria; phylum Pseudomonadota; class Gammaproteobacteria; order Burkholderiales; family Burkholderiaceae_C; genus Limnohabitans_A. The sequence continues at coordinate 209,040 of CAIJQQ010000060.1, forward strand.
CCCTGTGCCGTCGGGGCGCACTTCCTGGCCGGGGTTGAGGTTGCGCTCGACCACCACGCCGCGGATGTCGCTGCGCAGGCCCAGCTGCTGGTTCACGCCTGCGGCGCTGCCGTACAGGCTGGTGCGCGCTTGGGCGCGTGCCACTTCGGCTTGCGTGCGTGCGGCATCGGCTTCGGCCTGCTCCAGGTCCTTGCGGGCCACGACGCCTGCATCAAACAGTTCTCGCTGACGCGCCAGAGCTTGGCGCGCCAGGGTGGCATCGGCCACAGCACGAGATGTGTCTGCTTGGGCTGCGCCAAATTCGGGCGAAGCCAATTGCGCGAGCACTTGCCCTGCACCCACGGGTTGGCCCACATCGGCCGTGATGTGGGTCACGCGACCGGCAAATGCGGGGTAAATGCGTTGGGTTTTTTCTTCGTTCCAGACCAAGCGGGCTGGCAGCTCGATTGAAATTGTTTTGGCGGCTGCTGCGGGGGTGCTCACCAGCAAAGGCAGCTGCGGGTGGCCAGCGGGGTAGCGCAGCTGGTTGTTCTGGATGATCGGCATGGGCGCGGCCGCCACAGGTTCGGCCTTGTCTTGGCAGGCCGCGAGGGCCGCCAAACTCACGATGGCGATCAGGGTGTGGATTTTTTTCAAAGACATGGTGTGCTCAATGTGTGCGATGGGCTGCGGCCATCAAGGAGTGGTGGTGCTGGCGCTGCGCAAATGCCAGGTGCCCAAGGTTTTGGCGTGTTCGCTGCGCACGGCCAGGGCTTCGAGTTGGGTGGTTTTGAGGGTGCGACGCGCGTCGAGCAAGTCGGTCAGCGTCAGGCCACCCTTGGTGTAGGCCAGCTCGGCCTGCGCAGCCACTTGCGTGGCTTGCGGGACGATCTGTTCGTCGTAAATCTTCAGCCGCCCGGCGCTGGCTTGCCAGCCCTGCATCAGGGCCATCAGTTCGCTGCGTGCTTGCAAGCGGGTTTTTTGCAGCAGGTCTTGGCTTTGCTGCTCTTGGGCGAGCGCGCGGCCGATTTCGCCGTCAAAACGTTGCCCGCCGTTGAGAGGGATCGAAATGCGCAAGCCCAGCAGCTGGTTGGTGCGGGTGCCATCCGGGTAATGGTCGAATGTGGCGCCAATGCTGGGGTCGGCATTCTTCAGAGCCTGCGCTGCTTGCAAAGCGGCTTGTGCCGCTGCCACGCGCTCGCGCGCTGCCACCACATCGGGGCGCTGCTCCACCAGAGCGTCGATGGCGTCTTCGGCTTGCGCTGTGCTGCTCTTGGTCGTGGGCCAGGTGCCTTGCGCCATCCAGCCGCCCACAGGGGGTTTTTGACCGGTCCAGATCGATAAGGCTTGGGTCGCTTGCTGTTGTTCCAGCTGGGCGCTGTGCACGTCGGCGCGTGCGCGTTCGGCCTCGATGCGGGTGCGTGCCGCTTCTTGTGCAGACAGGTCGCCCGCCTTGAGGCGGCGAGCGGCCGTGTCGGCCAGCTGCTGCGCGCTTTGGGCGATGGCCTGCACGGTTTGCAGGCGTTGCTGCGCTGCCAGCAGGTCATAGAAGGCGTTATGCGCGCCAATCTGCTGCATGACCGTCATGTCGGTGCCGTCGGCCTGGGCCGCGCGTGCGTTGCGCAAAGCCACCTCGGTGCGCAGGGCGCGTTTGTTGCCTCGCTCCCAGGTCCAGTCCAGACCCAGCGATTTGTCCAGGCGTTTTTGCGTCCAGAAAGACCCGCTGCCTGCGCCGTTTTGCAGGTCGATGGACGAGACGCCAGCAGACAGCGTGGGGGCTGGCGCGCGGTCGGCGGCCGTCACATCGGCCCGCGCGGCATCGGCCGCGCGCTGTGCCGCCATCACGTCGGGGTTCTGGCGGGCCGCTTGCAGCGCCTGCTCCAGGCTGAGTGTGGAGGGTGCCGTGGCAGGCGTGGCAGGTGTGCCGGGAGTGTCTGCGGCCAAGGCTGCTGTGCCCATCCATGTGCTGGCCGTGCCCATGAGGGCGGCCGTCAAAAACAAGTGTCGTATGCTCATGCCTTGTTTATCTGCGATGCGGCCTGACCAACACCTGACTCGGGTGTCCCGGGCATGACAGGCAGGGGATCTGACAAGGAAAACCGGGGCATGCGCATACTTTTGGTGGAAGACGATCCGGTGCTGCAAGCGGTCATGCTGCGCAGCCTGGCCGATGCCGGCCACCGGGTGGACCCCGCCTCGGATCTGGCCACCGCCGTTCACCTGTGGCGCGTGCAGGCCTTTGACGCCGTGCTGCTGGACCTGAACCTCCCCCTTATTGACCGCCAGCGTTCGGACATGGGCAGTGGCCTCACCCTGCTGCGCGAGATGCGCGCCAAGGGCGACAAAACCCCGGTGCTGGTGCTCACGGCACGCAACCGCACGGACGAGCGCATCGCCGGTCTCGACGCAGGTGCCGACGATTACCTGGGCAAACCCTTTGAGCTGGCCGAAGTTGAAGCGCGATTGCGGGCACTCGTGCGCCGCAGCCAAGGCACTGACGACCAGACCCAGGTGGGCCATTTGACACTCGACCGCAAGGCTCGCCGGGTGATGGTGGCGGCCGAAGAACTGGTGCTGCCCGCGCGCGAACTCGAGGTGTTGTGGGAGCTCATGACGCCACCCGGGCGCACCGTCAGCAAAAAAGACCTGTCCAACAAGCTTTCGGACTTTGATGGTGCACTGGCCGACAACGCGCTTGAAGCCTTCATTTCACGCCTGCGCAAAAAGTTGGCGCAGTCGGGCGCTTCCATTCGGACTTTGCGAGGCATCGGCTACCTCATGGAAGAAGAAAGGCCATGAGCCTGCCCACTGCCTCACCAGCGGCCCTGCCCCGGTCTTTGCGCTCACGCTTGTTGCGGCATGTGATCGTGCCGCTGGCCCTGACCTGGCTCTTAGGCACCTTGCTGGCTTTGGGGGTGGCGCGTTACTTCACGCAGCAGGCCTTTGACCGCGCCTTGCTCGACGACGCGTATGCGGTGGCCAGCCATGTGCGCACAGTCGACGAGGGTGGCTTGACACTGGGCCTGACAGCCGCAGAAATCGGCACCTTGCTGTTCGATCAGAACGAGTCGATTTTCTTTGCGGTGTATTTGCAGGACGGCCGTTTGCTGGCCGGGCACTCGGGCCTCAAGCTTCCCGAGGACGGCGGGTTGGTGTCACCTCGGTTTTCGGAGGTCATGTTTCAGAACCGCGTTTTGCGTGCAGCCGTGCTGGCACGCCAGCAGCCCCTTCCTTACACGGTGGTGGTGGCGCAGACCACCAACAGCCAGGACCGCTTGTTTCAACGCTTGCTGTTCATCTCGCTGACGCCGCAAGTCCTGCTGTTGATCTGGTTGGCCTTGTGGCTGCGCCGCGTGATCCAGGACGATGTGCAACCCCTGATGGACCTGGAGCAGGCCGTGGCCCAGCGCGATGCCCGCGACTTCACTCCGGTGAAAGTCTCCAGCCGCACGCGCGATGTGCAGCGATTGGGTGAAGCGATCAATGCCTTGCTCGTGCGCATTGGCCAAAGCGTGCGGGCGCAAAAAGAATTTGCAGGCAACGTGGCGCACGAGCTGCGCACGCCCCTGGCGGGTGTGCGTGCGCTGGCCGAATATGCGCTGTCCCAGTCCGACCCCAAAGTCTGGCAAGAGCAGCTGCGCAGCATCGCCCAAAGCCAGGAACGCGCCAGCCACCTGATTGACCAACTGCTGGCTTTGGCGCTGGCCGAAGAGGCCGAGCAGGTCTTGCAGCCGCAGCGCATCGCACTCGACGAGGTGGTGCGCGACACGCTGATGCGCCACCTGCACCGGGCCGATGCGCTGGGCGTGGACTTGGGCGCGCGGGGGCTCGATGTGCCGGTGTTTGTGCTGGCCCAACGCGCCCTGATCGAAGGCGTGCTCGACAACCTGATCGACAACGCTTTGCGTTATGGCTTGCCTGAAGCGCCATCCGAGCGACACGTCACCGTGGAAATTGCCCACGATCCGAGCACGGCGCAGGTGGTGTTGTCGGTGCTCGACAATGGCCCCGGCATCACCGAGGCGCAGCGCACCCGAGTGCTCAGCCGCTGGGGGCAAGGCAGTGCGGGCGAAGCCCTCAAGCAAGGCTCAGGCTTGGGGTTGGCGATCGTGTCGGAATACGCCCGCATTTTGGGCGCCACGCTGACCCTGGGCACGAGCGCCGAGGGTCTCGGCCTCAAGGTCAGTCTGGTGTTCGCCGATCAGCCCAGCGTCGGGTAATCGAGGTAACCGGCTGCGCCCCCGCCGTACAGCGTGGCACGGTCCAAGGTGTTGAAGGGGCCGCCTTGCTTCAGACGCACAGCCAGATCGGGGTTGGCAATGAACGGTCGGCCAAAGGCCACCAGATCGGCGCCTTCGGCCAGAGCCTGATTCGCCAGAGCCAAGTCGTAACCGTTGTTGACCATCCATGCGCATTGCCCGCCTGCGTCGCGGTAGGCCTGGCGCAGCGCGGCATAGTCAAACGGTGCCGGGCCCTGCTGGTGGTCACGCGGGCCGCCTGTGGAGCCTTCGATGACGTGCACAAAGGCCAGACCCAGAGGGGCCAGTGCTTGGATCACATGCGTGAACAGGGGCTGCGGCGCGTCGTCGCTCGCGTCGTTGGCGGGCGTCACGGGCGACAGGCGGATGCCCGTGCGATCGCCACCGATTTCGGCCACCACGGCCTGCATCACTTCTTGCAAAAAGCGGGCGCGGTTGTCGATGCTGCCGCCGTAAGCGTCGCTGCGGTGGTTGCTGCCGCTGCGCAAGAACTGGTCAATCAGGTAGCCGTTGGCCGCGTGCACTTCCACGCCGTCGAACCCTGCGGCCATCGCATTGCGGGCTGCGTGGCGGTAATCTTGCACGATGCCGGGCAGCTCAGACGCGTCCAGCGCGCGAGGCGCCGAGGTGTCCATGAACTTGGCCTGACCATCGACCAGCAACACGGTCTTGGTTTTGGCCGTGATGGCCGAAGGCGCCACGGGTGCAGCGCCCCCGGGCTGCAAGCTGGTGTGCGAGACACGGCCCACATGCCACAGCTGCATGACGATCTGGCCGCCCTCGGCGTGCACGGCGTCGGTCACTTGCTGCCAGGCCGCCACCTGTTCGGCGCTCCAAATGCCGGGCACATCGGCGTAGCCCTGGCCCTGGTGGCTGATGGCGGTGGCTTCGGTGACGATCAACCCAGCACCTGTGGCCGGGTTGGCGCGCTGGCGGTAATAGCTGGCCATGTGGGCATTGGCCAAAGAGCCCGGTGCGCGGTTGCGCGTGAGCGGGGCCATGACGATGCGGGTGGACAAGCGCAGTGCGCCAGCGGTGGTCGGGTCAAACAGGGTGGTCATGTGTGCTTTGCTGGTGGTGGGGTTCAAACGTCGTAACCCGGGTTTTCGCGTTGCAATTTACGCACCAGTGAAGGCCAGACAAACGAGCCGCCCAAGCCGCCGGTTTGCACCTTCATGGCGTGGGCCACGCCAGTGACAATTTGCGGATCGACGGCCGTGAGGTCAGACATGCTGGCCTGACCCGCCAGTGCATCCACCTGGATGCGGCAGGTGTTCTCGAAGGTGTACATCGACAAGAAAGCATCGGCGATCGTTTTGCCCACGGTGAGCAAGCCGTGGTTGCGCAGCATCAGGAAATTGGCTTCGCCCAGATCGTCTTGCAGCCGGGTCTTCTCGTCGTCACGGATCGCCACCCCCTCGTAGCCGTGGTAGGCCAGTGAGGCCAGCACAAAGGTGCTTTGCTGGCTGATGGCCAACACGCCGTGCTTTTGTGCGCTCACGGCCACACCTGCGCGGGTGTGGGTGTGCAGCACGCAGCCCGCGTCGTGGCGCACCGCGTGCACGGCGCTGTGGATCACGAAGCCTGCCGGGTTGACCGGGTAGGGGCTGTCGTCGAGTTTGTTGCACTGCATGTCCACCTTGACCAGGCTGGACGCGGTGATCTCGTCAAACATCAGGCCATAAGGGTTGATCAGGAAGTGGTGCTCGTCGCCCGCGACCGATTCGGGCAGCTTGGCGCTGATGTGGGTGAAGACCAGATCGCTCCAGCCGTAAAGCGCGACCAGCCGGTAGCAAGCGGCCAGATCGACGCGAAGTTGCCATTCGTCGGGGTGCATGTCGTTTTTGGTTTCGGGTGTGCCCATGGCGGTCTCCTGGTATCGGTGTGTTGTGGCAGCGACGCCTTCGTCGCGATTTTCCGAGGCGTTCAACTGGGCAGCAGCTTACCGTGGCCGGGTCAGCTCTTCCAGTCGCGCAAGGTACAGACGGGCGTGCTGTCCGCCGTCATCGTGCGCGCCGCACATCTCCAGCGCAGGCTGCAGTTGCCCACACACGGCTGGGCGAGAAGGCTGGCCAAAGAGTTTGCAGCCCAGTGTGGCGTTGAGCTGCACGCAGGGCACGCCCGCTGGCTTGCCCTGCGGCATGCCCGGGATCGGCGATGAGATGGACGGTGCGGTGCAACACGCAGCGCAGCCTGGTCGGCATCCCATGGGGGCCTTTATCGGGGTGTTCATCGGGGCGTTCATCGCGGCCACAGTGCCCACAACTGCAGCGCTTGTTTCATGCGCCCCGCCAGTTCGCCTGCCTCGTTGCCCGAGCCAGCGTAAAAGTCGGCCCGCACCGCGCCCACGATGGCGGTGCCCGTGTCCTGGGCCAGCACGAGCCGGTTGAGGCTGGTTTGCGGGCCACGTGAGCTGAGCCACACGGGCGTGCCGTAGGGGATGCTGCCTGGGTCCACCGCAATCGAGCGGCCCGCCGTCAGGGGCACGCCCTGCGCCCCTTTGGGGCCTGTTGGCGTGACCCCGGCGGGCAGCGTTTCTTCGCGGAAGAACACCACACGCGGGTTGCGCCACAAGAGCTCTTGGGTACGCGAGGGGTTGCGGGCAATCCAGGCCTTGACGCCGGGCCAAGATGCGTCGCGCACCAGACCTTCGTCGAGCAGCCAGCGGTTGGGGCTTTGGTAGGGTTGGTCATTGGTACCCGCGAAAGCCATCCGCACCAGGCGTTGGCGCCCATCGGGCTCGTTCACCCGCACCAGGCCTGAGCCCTGGATGTGCAGCACCATCGCGTCCACCGGGTCGTTCAGGTAGACCAATTCCTTGCCGCGCAGCGCGTTTTGGGCGGCGCTCAGTGTGTCCATTTCTTGTCGGGTGTACCAGGGCTTGCGTTTGCCCAGGTCGGCCGGGGCCGCGTAGAGCGGCACCCGAAAGCCGCCTTGAGGCAGGCGACTGGCGTCCAAGAGCGGCTCGTAATAAGCGGTGAGCAGCCCGCTGGTCTGGGCCTCGTGTGACTCCACCCGGTAGGCTTGCAGGCGGCGGCGCATCCAGTCGCGCTGTGCTTGGGACGATGTGTTGGCCAACGCGCGCACTTCGGGGCACAGGCGCGCCCAGACCGGCTGCTTGCGCTCACAGCTGCGCAGCCAGGCGGGCCAGGCTTCGTTCAGCGCGTCTTGTTCCAGGCCCGGCAGGTCGGACCAAGGCACGGCCACCCAGCGGCTTTTGGCTTGGGTGATGGGCGGCAGCAGGGGGCGGGTGTCGGGTGGGTTGGCGCTGTGGGCGGCGCTGAGGGTGTTGGGGGGCGGGCTTGAGATGGCTTCCGAAGGCCCATCCAATGGGGGGGGCGACGAGCAGCCGGGCAAGGTGCCTAGAATGGCGAGCGACAAGGCCGTCGTCGCCCCCTTCCAGCGGGCGATCAAGGCCGATCGTTTGAACACCAATGGCGCTGACAGGGAGAGTTGCATGGGTCTGATTTTGCTGGAAGCGTTGTTGGCTTTGGTCGTCTTGGCTTTGATTGTGTGGTGGACCATGTTTTCTGGCCGCAACAAAGGCGAGTTGCCGCCTTCGGACAAGCACAAGCCCTGATTCAGTCCAGCAAGGTGTGCACGCCCTCAAAGCGCTGCGCGAAATAGCGGTTGCTCAGCAGGTCCACCCGCACCCCTGTGCGCGGGTTGCTGGCGTGCACGAAGCGCCCGTTGCCGATGTAGACCCCCACGTGCGAGTGGTGTGAGCCCAAGGTGTTGAAAAAGACGAGATCGCCCGGTTGCTTGAGTTCAGGGTCAATCGGTCGCGACATCTGACCCAAGGTCACGGCACTGCCGCCCAATTTGATCCCGGCAGCTTCTTTGTAAACGTGGCTCACCAGACCCGAACAATCAAATCCGGTGGCCGGGCCTTTGCCGCCCCAGCTGTAGCGCGTGTCCAGCAGCGACAGCGCATACAGGGCAATGTCGTTGCGCAACGGGTTGGCGGCGGCTGCCGTGGCTTTCGTCGCAGGCGCGGTGGCTTGGGGCGGAGTGGTCGAACAAGCGCCCAAGAAAAGCAGCGCCGTGCACAAGGCCCAAGCGCTGAGCGCATGGCACAAGGCAATGGGTTGCAGCGCAGAGGTTTTCATGTCACCTCGCGCAGCAAGTTGGCCAGTTCGACGGCGGATTTGACATCCATCTTGTCAAACACCCGCGAGCGGTGGACTTCCACCGTGCGCACGCTGATGTCCAGTTGGTCGGCGATCAGTTTGTTGGGCAGGCCTTCGATCACAAGGCGCATCACATCGCGCTCACGGTCGGTCAGCTCTTGCAGCTGCTGCTCGCGCAGGCTTTTTTGGGTGCGGCGCGCCAAATGCTGCGCAGACAAGGTGAGCGCTTGCTCGATCCGGTCCACCAGGGCGTTGTCAGAAAAGGGTTTTTCACAAAAATCAAACGCCCCGCGCTTGACGCTGTCCACCGCGGTGGGCACATCGGCATGGCCTGTGAGAAAAATCACGGGCCAGGCCTGGGCCAGCCCCTTGTCCAGCAGTTGCTCGAACAGGGCCAAGCCGCTCATGCCGGGCATGCGCACATCGAGCAAGATGCAACCCGCTTGCGGCGGCAGGCCATCTGCACCCCATGCGGGGGAGGCGGTGGCCAGCATTTGTAAAAAAGCCTCTGCACTGTCGTGTGCTTCGCTCAGCAGGCGGCGTGTGCGCAGCAGCCAGGCCATGCCCTCGCGCACGCTGGCATCGTCGTCAACGATAAAGACCGTGGCATGGGCGTGGCTGTGCATGGCGCGATTTTAGGCAGTGTGGCTGCCAAGTGTGTGGCCAAGGCTGGTCGCGGGCAGCGTGAAGCGGAAAAGCGTGCCGCAAGGGCTGTTGGCTTCAAAGCCCATGTGCCCGCCGTGCTGCTCCACCACCGTGCGGCACAGACTCAGGCCCAAGCCCATGCCTTCGGCCTTGGTGGTGAAGAAGGGCGTGAACAACTGGTCGGCCACCGACGGGTCAATGCCCGAGCCTTGATCGGCCACGACAAATTCGAGCCAGCTTTGCTGCGCATTCGAGGCGGCGCGTTTGACGTGGATCACCAGCACCCGATCCTTGCAATCCGGGTGGTCCATGGCCTGCATGCCGTTGCGCGCGAGGTTCAGCAAGATTTGCTCGACCATGGTGCGGTCGCACAGCGCCTGCGGCAGTCGCGGGTCCACGCGCATGTGCACCTGCACGTGCAGCTTGCGTGCTTGCAAGTTCACCAACGGGCCAATCGCGTCCAGCAAGGCTTGCGCAGGCACCGATTCGCGTGCTTGGTCGCGTCGGCGCACGAAGTCGTGCACGCTGTTGATCACCCGGCCCGCACGGCCCGCTTGATCCGCAATGCGGCGCAGGGCCATCTGCACGTCGCCCAGGGTATCGGGGGCCGGCTCACGCAGCAGGTTGAGCGAGCCGTTGGCGTAGCTGGCAATGGCGGCCAGGGGCTGGTTGAGTTCGTGGCTGAGCAAAGAAGCCATCTCGCCCACCGTGGCCAAACGCGCGGTCGCTTGCAAACGGTCTTGGCTGGCGCGGGACATTTCTTCCACCCGCCGCTGCTCGCTGATGTCGAGGATCGCGCTCATCCAGCCTGTCTGCTGGCCCATGGTGCTGATCAGTGGCGCCTCGATGATCAGCACCGGAAAGCGCGTGCCGTCCTTGCGCATGAAGACCGATTCGTAGCCTTCGCGCGGGGGTGCGTTGCCGGCCAGGCGGATGGCCTGGCGCTGCTGGTATTCGCCCACCATCTCGGGCGGCCAGTAGGGCATGGGGGCGCTGCGCCCCATCAGCTCGCGCGCGTTAAAGCCCACCATCTCGCAAAAAGCCGGGTTGACATAGGTGATGTGGCCGTGCAGGTCGCGCGCGCGCAAGCCGGTGACGAGCGAGTCTTCCATCGCCTTGCGAAACGCCAGCGCGTCGGCCAGTTCTTGCTCGGCTTTGAGGCGGCGGCGAGAGTCCTTGATCAGCATGGCGACCACGCTGATCAGGGCGATTGACATGGCCGTGACCAGCGCGGTGAGCAAGTTGGGAAAGAGGTCTGGCGCGCCCCTGCGGCCGTCCATGCGCAGCACCATGGTGGTGCCCGGCAGGTCCAGCAGCTGCTGCGCCTTGAACAGGCGTTGGCCGCGCCGCTGCGACCCCACCATGGCCAGCCGCGTGCCGTCGGCTTCAGTGAATGAGATTTCATTGCGGCGGCCATAAGTGGCCAGCAAACGCTCGGTGAGCAGCTCCTGCAAGCTGTAGGTCACCAGTGTGTACCCCTGCAAAGCCCCACCGTGTGTCATTGGCAGGCACAGCTCCATCACCTCCATGCCCAAGCCATCGTATTGAGGCAAGTAGTAGCTGCCCGAATAGGCCGGGCTGTTCGAGCGTTTGGCGCGTTGGCAAGACTGCAGGACCTCGCCGATCGTTTCTGAACGCGGCGTGCGGTCAAACACCGGCGCGCGCAGCGGCGAGTCGATGGCTACCTTGAGCAGCATCTGGGTGTCTCGCCATTCCACGCGCAACCATTCTCGGCGCTGACCGAGCAAACCCAACACCTGCGGTTGCCAGACATCGGTGCTGGGCTGCGACGACAAAATGCCTTGCAGCGACTGCACATCGCGCGACAGGCTGGTGCGCAGGCCATGGATGGCGTCTGCTGTGTCCCGCTCGAGCTCGGACTGCACTTGGCTGGCTTCGTATCGCCCGGCCAGCCACACCAGCGTGACCAGAACCGACAGCACCAGCGCGATCAAGGCGATCCACAAGGGCAGGCGTGCCGAGCCCCAGGCGCCTGCCTGCCTGCGCTGGTCTTGCCAGCGCGTCCAGGGGTTTTTCCGTTCGGTGTGGGGGTGTGTTCGGCTCATGGAGCAGACGCGCCTGAAGCGGCCGGCATGGCCGCAGGCCGGATGGCGGGTGTCTCCACGCGTGTCACGCGGGGGTCGTACCAGCTGCCGTCGACCGAGAAAGTTTGCACCGAGGCCTTGGCCAGAGGGTTTCTGAGCAGCAGTTGTGCCAGAAAAGACGTCAGGCCCACCACCGGGTTGACGGCGATTCCAGCCACCAAAGACGCCGTGCCAGCATCCAGTTCGGGCAAGATCAGCACGCGCAGCTGTTGCGTTTCTTTGGCGATGTCGGCCGAGCCGTCCATTTGCACCAGCGCGTTGACGCCTTTGATCTGCAGGTTGTGCGTGGTCGCAATGCCCTTGGCAATGCGGACATCGCCTTGCACCGTGTCAAAGGCAAACCCTTCCGAGAACACATCGCGAAAGTCCAGTAGCAAACGCCTGGGCAGCGCTTGCAGGCTGAGCACGCCCAGCAGTTTGGCCGCGCCCGCGTCGGCTTTGAGGAACTGGCCGCGCCCCATTTGCACCGCAAAGTGCCCGTTCATGCTGGGGTAATGCAGTGCCAGGGGCGAGCCGGACCAGTCGATTTGCCCTTCGAGGTGGCCATTGCCCCCGCGCAAAGCGCCCGGTGTGCCCAGCCGGGTGAGCAGCGCACCTGCGTCCGACACATCGAGTTTGAAGTTCATGTCGGTCTTGCGCGCAAGCCCCGACTCGTTGGCGGTGACCCAGCGGCCAGTGGCCCGAAAGCTGGCTTCTGGCAAAGTGATGTTGAATTTTTTCAGCTGCCACTCTCGGGTGGGCGCTGCCGCCATGGGGCGGGCATCTGCGTTGACGGCTTCGATGTCCACGCGGCCCAATTTTTTGCCCCTGAGCTCCATATCGCTCACCTCGATGTCGAGCGCCGGCATGGACACAGGGGGTGTCTCGAGCACCGACTCCACATCGCTGATGCTCGACGGCGGCAAATTCAGTCGGCTCAAGCGTGCATACACCCGCCCGGCCTGGTTTGCAGTGGGCAGCGTGTATTCGATCTGGCCACTCAGTTCGCGCGCGTCCACGTTGGCTTTCCAGGTGCTGCTCTCGCGGGTGATGCCCGCCACCACCTGGTGCAAGGTGCGCCCGTCGGTGGTCAGTGTTTGTGCTTGCAAAGCCAGGCGGTTGGGCAGGTAACTTTCCAAGCCACCCAAAGTAGCGCTCATGGGGCCCTTGACACTGGCAGGCCAAAGCGCTTGCCATGCGTCGACCGACAGCTGGTCCAGAACGACCTTCGCCGTGACGCCGCTGTCGGGCAGAGCGCTGGCTGCTGCGGCGTTCGTGCCGAGGCTCACAGTTCCTCGCATCACGGTGGGCGTAGCCCCGTTCAGGTCGCGCACATACACGGCTGCGGCGATGCTGCCCAAGCTGATCTGGATTTGGTCTCGCCATGCGCGTTCCACTCCCTGCACCTGTGAAGTGATCACCAAAGGCATGGCCTGCGTGGCGGTTTTGCCCAAAGGTGCGGGCAAGTTCAGCTCCAGGCCTTCGAGGCTGCTGCGCACCGAGAGTTCGGGCTGGCCTTGCCTCCAGCCCAGACTGGCACTGTAGGCGGCACTGCCGCGCGCGTGCTGCGACAACAGGTCCAGCGGGCTGAGGCCCGAGGCCTGCCGCAGGCCTTCTGCGCTGGCCTGGCCTTGCGCCTTGAACAGCAACGAGGGCTCTTTGGCGTCAGCAAGTGCTGAGCGTGTGCCCCCTTCAATCCGGACAGGGCCCCCCAGCAGGCGCAGTTGCGCCGAGGGGACCTGAAAGCCCGACTCGGTGAAGTTCAAGTTGCCTTGTATTTTTTCGAGCACGGGCATGCCCGGCACGATGGCCAGGTCATTGCCCGCCAGCGTCACTTGGCCTTGCACCTTGCTGTCTTCCACGTGCATCACCGGGATGGACAGTTTGAGTTTGCCCTGCAGATTGCCCGTGCCTTCGGCCTTGTCGAGCGCGCCCTGCAAGAGCTTGCCCAAGGGTGACTGCTGAATCAATCCCAGCGTTTGGCTTGTGTTGGCCCGCAGATCGGCCGATAACTCAACGCGTGTATCCAGACCCATTACGGGGATCTCGGCTTTCAGGTTGCTCACCTGGGGGCCGTTTTTGGGGTCACCCAGGCGGGCGCTGGCGTTGCTCAGTTTCATGCTCAAGCGGTCAAAGACCACATCGCCGCTCAGGCCCGTGACGCGTGGCCAAGGCAAGCTGCCCAGGGGTTGCAGCCGGGTGGGCACATAGACCATGTCCACATCGCGCAGCCGCCCCGCGAAATGGAATTCGCCTTGCTTGGTTTGGGCGAAGGGGATGTGGTTCAGGTCGCCCTTGATGCGCACCTGCACCTTGGACGCGGTGCCTTTGACCACGCTGTCGCGCACATAGTGGCGCACGTCTTCGGGCAGGCTCAGGGGCAGATAGCGGTAAACGCGGTGGGCTTCAACGCGCGCGAAACGGCCTTGCAGATCGAGCACGCCGGGGCCACCTTCGGGGCTGGCGTGCCACTCGCCATGGGCTTCGCCATCGAGGTCGTCGCTGGCCACTTGCACCTTCCACTGTGGCACTTGCAAAAGGCCGTTTTGCCATTGCCAACGGCCATCGGCGTGCAGCTCGCGCAGCGTGAGCGACTTGTCTTCCAGCAGCCCTGCCCAGGCCAGCTGACCGCCGTGGTCCAGGTGCAGCTGCACCCTGCCGCCCAGTTGGTTCATGTCCAGCTCTGTCCGTGCGCCCTCCACCCCGGGCAGGCTTTTGGCGCCCTCGCTGAGGGCGCGCACATGCAGGCCATCGGCTTTGATCTGTGCTTCGTAGCGCTCGGGGGCTGTTCTAGGCCCTTGCCAGGTCAGGCGCAGGGCAGACACTTGACCCTCGATCTGGTGCTGCGCAAGGCGCTCGTGCCAATGCTCGGGCAAAGGCAGCCGCAAAGCCACGTTGCGCAGCGCCTGCAGGTCCAGTCGATCGCCTTTGACTTCGCCTTTTTCCGGTTGCTTGGCAGTGGCGTGCGTCAGTTGAAGAGACACATTGCCGCCAGGCCAGTTCAAGCCTTGGTCACTCACAAAAGCCAAGTCGCGCGTGGACAAGCGCCAGCCCAGCGCGTTGGATTGGCCCGCCAAGCGGCCAGACAGTTGCGCAAAACCCAGCGGTCCGAGCGCGGGGTCCAGTGTGGCCTGCACCGAGCGCAGGTCCATGTCTGCCGCGCCCCCCGCCCATTCGCCGTTTTGGATGTCGGACCACAATCGCAGGCTGCCCTGTCCCGAGGAGACATCGACGCCCAGGCGCACATGTTGGCGCAGTTGTGAAACATCGACGTGCGCAAAGTAGCCGAAAGCCGGGCCAGACCAGCTGGCGAAATGACCGGCGTGCGTGGCCAGCAGGGGGCGGTGAAACTGCCCCATCAGCACAAAGCGCTGACCCCAGTCGGCAGGCGGTGTGGCGTCCACGCGCAGAGCATGGTCGCGGTGTCCGTTGCGCAGCACGATGTCCACATCGTGCAGCGCCAGCGCGGGGGGTGGAGTCGTTGGCGTGTGCTTTGCCTGTGCCCGCTCGGACACCCAACGCAGCGTGCCGCCGCGCACGATGACTTCGCGCTGCGCAAACAGCCAGTCGGCCACCGCGCTGTTTTCACTCTGGGCCGTGCCCAGGCTCAGACCTGCGATCAGCCATTGGCCCGAAGCGGTGTGTCGCACGTCGAGCGAAGGCCGGTCCAGCACCAGCTGCTCCAGGCCCAGGCGCAGCACCGAGCGCACGCTGATGGCCACCACCACCCGCGGCAGGCTGAGCGAGGGCCTTCCCTCCTTGTCAAGCAGCTGAATGTCCTGCAGCTCAAACGATGGCGCCCAGCCGGTCGACTGCGCTGTGATGCCGCCCACGCGCACGGGCACCCCCAGAGTTTGCTGGCCCAACTGCTCCAGCGCAGGACGGAAATCGCCGATTCGCGGCACAATCCACAGATGCAAGGTGCCCCAGGCAACGGCCAGCATCAAGCCCAGCGCGAGCAAGGCCCAGCAAGCCCAGCGGGCCAGTTGGCGAAGGCGCAGCCACACGGTGGCAGCGCCTGAAAATGGGGTCGAAGATGGCACGAACACAAGCATCAGAAAGTCAGCAGGAATTATGACCCCCAGCGGAGGCCACCCTTTGGCCTTTTCAGCCCATCCTCCAGAGTTGCCGCGCTCGGCGGCCCATTCGCGTTTTGTGCAGCGCCTGCGCAGGCGATACGCCGACTGGTTTTCAGCGCTCCCAAGTGGCGCCCCCACCCGCGAAACACTGACCCAAGCCCTGAATGCTTTGGGCGTTCGTGGCCTGGACTTGCCCTCTGCCCTGCGGGTGCTGCGCCAGTTGACGCTCGAGCGCCTGGCGGTGCTTGACTGTGAGCAACAAGCGCCGCTGGAGACCATCACCCGCGCCATGACGTGGCTGGCCGAAGTCACGCTGGACGCAGCCTACTGCCAGGTCCAGGCCGACTTGCAGAGCCTGCATGGCACACCCATAACGAGCCAAGGCCAACAGGCGCAGCTGTGGATCGTCGGCATGGGCAAACTTGGCGCGCGCGAGCTCAATGTGTCGAGCGACATTGATTTGATTTATGTGTACGACGAAGACGGTGAAACCACCGGCAACGCACAGGGGCGGGGCAAGATTTCTTGCCAGGAATACTTCAGCCGCGTCGTCAAACGCATGTACGCCTTGATTGGTGACACCACCGAACATGGCTTTGTGTTCCGCGTGGACTTGGCGTTGCGGCCCAACGGCAACTCGGGTCCGAGCGTGGTCTCGCTGGAGGCGCTCGAAGAATACCTGTTGGTTCAGGGCCGCGAGTGGGAGCGCTTTGCCTGGATGAAAAGCCGCGTGGTCGCCCCGCGCAGCGCGACGCTGGGTGGCTCGGTGCAGGCCTTGCGTGCGGTGGTGCTGCCTTTTGTGTTTCGCCGCTACCTTGACTACAACGTGTTCGAGTCCTTGCGCACGCTGCACCAACAAATCCGTGACCACGCGGCCAAGCGCAGCGCCGGACACCCCGAACGCGCGAACGATGTCAAACTCTCGCGCGGTGGCATCCGCGAGATCGAGTTCACCGTCCAGTTGCTGCAGGTGGTGCGTGGCGGGCAGTTCCCTGAGCTGCGCACCCGCCCCACGCTCGATGCCCTTCAGCGCGTGGCCAAGGCTGGGCTCATGCCTCAGGCCACAGCCGATGCGCTGGCGCGTGCCTGTGTATTTCTGCGCCAAGTCGAGCACCGCATCCAGTACCTGGACGACCAGCAAACCCATGTGCTGCCCACCGACGACGAAGACCTGGCTTGGATCGCCAGCACGCTGGGTTGCACCGATGTCTGCGCTTTTTTGAGCGAATTGGACGCCCACCGCGAGAGGGTGGCGCAGGAGTTCGACACCTTGCTCGGCGGCGACCGCGAGTGCAAAGGCTGCCAAGGCAAAACCGGCCCCAATGGGCGTGAGCACGCCGAGCTGGAAAATGTCCTGGGCGACTTCAGTGGTGCGGTGCGCGATCGTTTGGCCCAATGGGCCGACAACCCGCGCGTCATGGCCTTGCGCGACGATGCGCGTGGTCGCCTGATGCGCCTGCTGCAGCGCACGGCGCATTGGCTGAACGAAGGCCACATCGGCGAAGGCGCTGTGCTGCGCATGGCCGATTGGCTCGAACCCCTGATGCGCCGCGAAATTTACCTCTCCTTGCTGCTCGAGCGCCCTTCGGTACACGAGCGCCTGCTGCGCCTCTTGGGCGCGGCGCGGTGGCCTGCCCGTTATCTGGTGCAGCACCCGGGTGTGATCGACGAGCTGGCGGGCGGCAACTTGTTCACCACCCGCTTCGATGCGGCCGAGTTTGAATCGGACCTGCAAGCCCGTTTGGACGCGCTTGAACGCACGGGTGAAGACGACGAAGAAAGTCTTCTCGACTTGCTGCGCCGCGCCCACCATGCCGAGCAGTTCCGCACGCTGGCGCGCGACGTGGAAGGCGTGATCACGGTGGAGCAAGTGGCCGATGACCTGAGCGCCCTGGCAGACGCCGTGCTGCGCCTGAGCGCACGCTGGTGCTGGCAGCGCATGAAAAACCGCCACCGCAGCGAGCCGCAATTGGCCATCATTGCTTACGGCAAGCTGGGCGGCAAGGAGCTGGGTTATGGCAGCGACCTGGACATCGTGTTTGTCTACGACGACGAGGATGATCGCGCTCAAGAAATCTATGCCGCGTATGTGCGCAAGCTGATCAACTGGCTCACCATCAAAACCCGCGAAGGCGATGTCTACGAGATAGACACAGCGCTGCGACCCAATGGCAACTCGGGCCTGCTGGTCACGCGCATGCAAGCCTATGCCGACTACCAGGAGCAACGCGGCAGCAACACGGCCTGGACTTGGGAGCACCAGGCGATGACGCGCGCGCGCTGTGTCATGGGCCTGCCGACATTGGCCCTCCGATTTGA
Source organism: uncultured Burkholderiales bacterium (assembly GCA_903822825.1). GTDB lineage: Bacteria > Pseudomonadota > Gammaproteobacteria > Burkholderiales > Burkholderiaceae_C > Limnohabitans_A. The sequence continues at coordinate 226,535 of CAIJQQ010000060.1, forward strand.
CGCGGTCCGCCATGCTGTCATCAGCGCGCCACGCGATGCGGTGGGTTTGCAAGCCGAGATCGTGGGCATGCGCGAGCGCGTGCGCCAAGGCCACCCGGTCAAACCAGGCCGTTTTGATGTCAAGCACAGTCCGGGCGGCATGGTCGACGCAGAGTTTGCCGTGCAGTACTTGGTGCTGCTGCACACGGCAACGCACCCGGAGCTGGCTGACAACGTGGGCAACATTGCGCTGCTGCAGCGCGCCGAAGCCGTGGGCCTGTTGCCCTGTGGCGTGGGTCAGGCCGCGGCCCACGCCTACCGCGAGCTGCGGCGTGTGCAGCACCGCGCGCGCCTGAACGAAGATCCGACCGATGTCGATGCTTCCACGCTGCAGGCCGAGTGCGATGCGGTTTTGGCGCTGTGGCGTTCGCTGATGTCATAACCCGATCAATGACATGTACTTAAATGGTTAAAATAATCTTCATTTAATTACTTTGCTATTCTTCCTTTTGAACTTGAAGCCTGTGGCAATCAAGCAAGGCAGGTTCAGCAGGAGATAACCATGCGCCATACATGCGCCTTACTTCACCGCCATCAAGCGCATGTCTTTTTGCTTGTTTTCGGCTTCATGGCCCTGCCTGTGGCGTCCCAAACGGGTGACGTGGCCCACAAATACCCATCCGTAGAGGTGGCAGCCCCAGGGCTTGAGTTCAGGCAATTTCGTGGTGTGGAGATCACGGGCTCATCGATCATCCGAAAAGAGCAGATACAGGCCTTGCCGGTCCAGGTCATCACGCGGCAAGACATTCAAAGGCAGGGCACCACCACCTTGGCCCAAGCCATTTCACGTTTACCCAATGCAATGAACGGCTCGGAGCAGGGTGCGATTGGGAACGATTTCAAGGGCTTCACCAACGGTGCGCTGCACGGCATGCCCACGGGCACTTTGGTTTTGCTCAACGGCAAACGCTTGGCACCGTTTGCCATCCAGAGCATTTCAGGCACGGAGAGAGCCAGCGTTGACCTCAGCATGGTTCCGCTGTCGGCAGTGGAGCGCATCGAAGTGCTGACCGATGGAGCATCGTCCTTGTATGGCACGGACGCGATTGCCGGGGTCATCAACATCATCACCCGCACGGAGTTCAGCGGTGTGGAAATGTCGGTCAGCCACAGCCGCCCCGCAGGCGGTGCAGCACAGGGCCATGTTGCCAGCCTGGTGTGGGGCAAAGGGCAGCTGGCGCAAGACGGTTTCAGCCTGAGGCTGGCCGCCGAATGGGATCACACGCGTGCGTTGAAGGGAACGGACCGTCCGAATGCCACGCAGGGTCGAGTTGGCTTTTTGAAGGGCGGGGTGCGCTATGAAGCCGACAGCTCAGAGGTGTCGGGTTTCACCTCACCGGCCTTGTTGTATTCACCCGGCAGCGCCCCCCCCATGCTCAGCGGTTTGTTCAAAGAGGGTGCGTGCACAGGCAACAGCGTGATTTACAGAAGCTATGCTGGGGGTTGCAAGGCCAATCCCTTGCCAAGCTATGACATCTATCCTGAAAGTCAAAGCCAAAAAGTGCACGCTTCAGGCGAGGTGCTGTTGCCCAATGGCGCCACGCTCTACAGTGAGTTGTATTACGCCCAGCAAAAAACACAGATGGGCGTTTCACTCTGGCCAAGGATGAGTGGACGGATTGTCAACGAGGCAGGCTCTCCCGGTTACGCTGAGATGCTGTCTGCCGGGCTCAATCCCGCCAATGGGCAATATTTTTGGCGCGCCGACTTGCCCGCTTTGCAGGAGCGGTTTGACAAAACACTGTCGCGAGTGACAGTTGGACTTAAAGGGGAACTGCAAGGGTGGAGTTACCACGCCAGCTTGTACCAAAGCCTCTCGCGTGCGCAGTATGACTATGACCACCCGGATCTCAACGGCAGTCTGGGTTTGCAGACCAACAAACCTTTGACCAATCCCAACTTGTTGAAACCGCTGGATGCCACCAACCCATTGACTGCGCAACTGGAGGCCTTGCGCAACAGTTGGCAACCTTATGTGTTGGGCAAGACAGGTTTGACAGCACTCGAGTTGCGCGCCTCACGGCCATGGTTTGAAATCAACGGCAAGGACGCTATGCTGGGCTGGGGCCTGGACGCACGACAGGAAACCGTGAGTTCCAACAAATTAATGGACACCCTGTTGCCCGATTTCAGTAAGAAGCGCAACGATGTGGCGGCCTACGCAGAATTGCAAATGCCCCTGCGGCCTGATTGGGATGTGATCGCATCATGGCGCACAGACCGGTACAGCGATGTGGGCAGCACGACCAATGCCAAACTTGCCAGCCGTTGGGCCATTGACCCCAAGTGGGCACTCAGGGGTTCAGCGGGAACAGGTTTCAGGGCGCCTTCTGTGGGGCAAACCATCACCGTAGCGAACCCGTACCTCAACCAAACGCTGTCAAATTTTTCCTGTACCAATGACCTCAATACCGTGGCCGCCGCGTTGGCGGCACAAACCGGCAAAGATGTTCGGTGCAGGGCTGGTGATGTGTTCAATCTGTTCACCAATGGCAATCCTGAACTTCAACCTGAAAAATCGTTGCAGGCCACACTGGGCTTGGCGTTCACGCCCCACAGAAACCTCACACTGACGGCCGACTACTGGCGCGTGCAGATGCGCGATACATTGCAGTTCATGTCGTACACCTCGGTGTTGGCGGACCCCTTCAAATACCAGAACCAGTTCGTGGTGGATCCCGCAAAAATCCTTTATCCACCAACCAACACGTACTTCAACCGCATGGGCATGCTGCTGCAAATGCAGAATTTGGGCCAGTCCCTCAAAGAAGGCATTGACTTGGAAGCGCACTATCGCCATCCCGGAGACTGGGGGCGTTGGCATTGGGGCATGAAGGCCACGGCGATGCTCCAGTCCAAAACGAAGAGCACACCGGATGCTGCGTGGTCGTCCGATCTGGCGGCTTACGCAGCAGCCACTGATACGGTGGTGCCCCGATGGCGCAGCCAATGGACTTGGGGCTTGGAGCAGGCGAACGCCTATTGGCAGATGACGGTGAACTACAGCAGTGGCTACACCGATAAAAATGTGGATCTGGCGTTCAATACCGTGACCCAAAAGTTAGAAACAGTGTCGGGTTTGCAGGTGCCCGGATTTTTGACAGCAGACGCCATGGGCACATACCAACTCAATGCGTCCACGCAAATCCGGGTTGGCGTGAACAACCTGTTCAACCGGCAACCGCCCATGTCGTTCTATTCCACCTCTTCGTTTGTCTGGGGCGTCAACAGTCAGACGGGCAGTTTGTTCGGCCGCACAGCGCAAGTGGGCATGACGGTCAAGTTTTGAGGCGGCCAATTTTGCCGCTGCGCGTCACGCCACGTTCTTCAAGGGTTGACCGCCCACCCAGCGCTGAAAGTTGTCCAAAAACATCTGGTTGACCCGCTGGGCATTGCCATCCGAGTGGCCTGCGGCGTGTGGCGTGACCATCACATTGGGCAAGGTCCACAGCGGGGATGTGGCGGGCAGAGGCTCGTGCTCAAACACATCGAGGAAGGCGCCGCCGAGGTGTCCGCTTTGCAGCTGGTTGATCAGGGCATCTTGCACCACCACTTCACCGCGTGCGACGTTGATCAGGTGCGCGCCTTGCGGCAGTTCCTGAAAAACTTGGGCATTGACCAGACCGCGTGTGGTGGTTGTGAGCGGGCAGGCCAGAACCAACCAATCGGTGCGTGGTAACACAGTGTTCATCTGCTCAAACCGCACCATCTCGACGCCACCTTGGGGCTGGGCGTCATGCGTGCGCACCGCGATGACGTTCAGGCCCAGTGCGGACAAGAGCTGGGCCAGTTCTTGCCCGATGGGGCCCCAGCCGACGATCGTGGCCGTTTGCCCAGGCAAGTCCCGAGGCATGCGCCCGACGCCCAAGAGCGGCAACCACTCGCGCCTTTGCTGCTGTGCCCAGAGCATCGGGAAGCGTTTGTTCAGGGCCAGCAATCCCGCCAGTGCCATGGCCGCTACCACGCGGGCGTTGGCCCCCGAAGAGGTGCTGACCTGCACACCGCGTTGCTGCAGCGCCTGGTAAACCGGGCGGTCCGCGCCTGCCGAGTGGATGTGCACCCACTGCAGCCCGGCATTGTTCAGCATCAGGTCGTAGCAGGCTTGCAGCTCAGGGTGCACCTCGTGCTTGGTCGAGGTGCCCGTGACTTCGCGCGAGATGAAAACCGCGTGGATGTCGCGCCGCTGCGCGGCCACCGCCGACTCGATCGACACGAGTTCGATGTCCACGCCTTGGACGTTTTGGAGGATGCGGGCCCCGAGTTCGTCCAGCATCTTCTGGGACAGCATCAACCGCCGTGGCGTTCGCATGTGCAGGCTCACTCGGCGCGTGCGCCCGACTCGCGCACGATGGTGCGCCACTTGTCGTGCTCACGTTGGGTGAACTGACCGAACTGGGCGGGCGTGCCGCCTGCGGGGTCTGCGCCCTGCGCGACCATTTGCTGCTCGATCGCCGAGAGGGTCAGCATCTCGTTGACCGCCTTGTTGACGGCGTTGATCACGGCTTCGGGGGTGCCTTTGGGGGCAAAGAAGCCGAACCACGAACCCGCTTCAAAATTGGGGAATCCTTTTTCGACCACGGTGGGCACATCCGGCAGCGAGCGTGAGCGCTTGAGGCTACTCACAGCAATCGGGCGCAGCTTGCCTGCGGTGATGTGCTGCATGACCGAGGGGATGGTGGCGAACATGAACTGGATGCGCCCGGCCAGCAGGTCCTTGAGCGCATCGGCGCCTTTGTACGGGATGTGCGTGGCGTCAAACCCGACACGTTTGCTCAGCATGAAGCTCGACAAGTGCGATGAAGTGCCAATGCCCGTGGAGCCGTAGTTGAGCTTGCCCGGGTTGGCTTTGGCGTAGGCCACCAGCTCGTCCATGTTTTGTGCGGGCACGCTGGGATGAACCACCAGCACGTTGGGCACATCGGCGATCTGCACCACGGGCACCAGATCGGTCAGCGGGTTGTAGGGCAGCTTGCCGTAAAGCGTGGGGTTGACGGCGATGGGCCCCACCGAATTGACGAGCAGCGTGTAGCCGTCTGCGGGCGCGCGCACCACGAGCTCGGTGCCCAGGTTGCCGCCAGCGCCGGGTTTGTTGTCGATCACAAAGGGCTGCTTGAGCTTCTCGCTCAGTTGCTGCGCCACCATGCGTGCCAGGATGTCGGTGGTACCCCCTGCGGTGAAGGCCACCACCACCTTGACGGGTTTGTTGGGGTAGCCCTGCGCCCAGGCAGGGGCCGTGGCCCAAGCCAGACAGCCAGCCAGCAACAGAGCCAGGCGGCTCATGCGGCTTGCGCATGGTGCCCGAAATGGCAAACGGATCATCTTGTCTCCTGCAAAGGGGCGCCCCGACACTTGTTGTGCCGGTGCGCTGTGGGGGGTGCGACTCAGGTCTTGTAGTTCGGGTCCAGCCGATCGAGCTTGCGCAGCAAGGCAGGCCACTCCATCAGGCCATAAGGCCTGCGCGTGCTGGGCTGGTAGTTGTTCCAGGTTTCTTCGAGAACCGGTTGAGCCAATTTGACCAAGGGGGTGTTGCAGGCCATGGCCGCTAACTGCGTGTGGCAGGCGAGCTCCAGGCGGTGCATCCAGTTGAAGGCCTCGCCCACCGAACGGCCCACCACCAATGCGCCGTGGTTGCGCAGCATCAGCGCTTCGCTTTGACCCAGGTCATCCAGCAAAGAAACTTGCTCTTGTTCGTTGAGCACCACACCCTGGTAGTCGTGGTAGCCGATTTTGAGAAAGCGCATGGCCGTTTGCGTGATCGGCAGCAGGCCGCATTCGAGCGCAGACACCGCCATCGAGGCCCAGCTGTGGGTGTGGATGACGCAGGCAACTTCGGGGCGAGCGTTGTGCACCGCGCTGTGGATCACGTAGCCGGCCTTGTTGATGCCGTAGTTCAGCTCGCCAAAGTCGGGCTTGGACAGGATGTGGCCGTGGGTGTCGATCTTGATCAGGCTCGACGCCGTGATCTCTTCGTACATCATGCCGTAGGGGTTGATCAGAAACGCCCCGGGTTCATCTGGGACATGGCACGAGATGTGGTTGGCCATCATGTCCGACATGCCGTACAGGTCCACCAGCCGGTAGCAGGCGGCCAGGTCCACGCGCGCTTGCCACTCGGCCGCCGTGCAACGGTCTTTCATCGATTCGATTTGAAGCACACCGTCTTTCACCATCTTGCACACTCCTTGTCAGTCGAGTTTCACACCCGCGCTCTTGACCAGTTTGACCCAGAACTTGGCATCTTCCTGCAAAAAGGCCGCGAACTGCTCAGGCGACTTGGACAATTCCACATCGGTGCCCTCGCGCGCGAGTGTGGCCATCACGTTGGCCTGTTCCATGGCCGATTGTGCGGCCTCAAAAATCCGCTTCACCACCGGTGCGGGTGTGGCCGCAGGCACAAAGATGCCGTACCAGAATTCAATGCTGTACTCGGGAAGGCCCGCCTCGCGCATGCCAGGCACGCCGGGCACCAGTGCTGTGCGCTCGCGGGTGCTGACCGCCAGGCCCTTGAGTCGCCCGGCCTGCACCATGGGCAGCACCGAAGGCGGTGTGCCAAAGGTCACCTGTGTGTCGCCCGCGATCAGCGACTGGATGGCCGGGCCACCCCCACGAAACGGGATGTGCGTGATGTCCACATTGGCCAGCTGTGTGAAGAGCGCGCCGCCCAGGTGCGGCGCCGAGCCATTGCCCGAGGTGGCGTAGTTGATGCGACCGGGCTCCTTTTTGGCCTTGGCGATCAAGTCCTGCACCGAGTTGATGCCGATGTTGGGGTTCGCCGCGATCACCAAGGGCGAGGTGGTGATTTTGGTCACCGGGGCCAGGTCCTTGGGGCTGTAGCCCAGCTTGGCGTTCAGTGCCGGGTTCACCGAGATGCTGCTGGGGCTGGCGATCAGCACCGTGTAGCCGTCGGCCGGGGCCTTGGCCACGATCTCAGCAGCGATGCTCGAGCCTGCACCTGCGCGGTTTTCGACCACCACGCTGGTGCCCAGTGCGCGCCCAAAGGCGTCGCTCATCGAGCGGGCCACATGGTCGGCTGCGCCGCCGGGTGCAAAGCCCACCAGCAGCTTGACGGGTTTGTTCGGGTAGGTTGCGGTGGACTGCGGGTGTGCGCCTGCGCCCGTCAGGGCCAAGGCCAAGGCGGCGAGTGCGTTTCTTGTGTTCATCGTGTGTCTCCTCCGTGTGGGGGTGTGGTCAGCCGATGCTCAGCACAATCTTGCCCGTGTGCTGGTTGCTCTCCATGTGCGCCTTGGCCTGCAGCATGGCGTCAAAAGCAAAAGCGCGGTCGATCATTGGGTGGATGCGGCCATCGGCCAATGCGGGCAGGATTTGCGCCGCAAATTTGGCGATGCCGTCGGCCCGCTGGGCAGGCGTGCGCAGCTTGTTTGACACGCCAAAAACCACCAGGCGCTTGGCGTGCAGGGCTTCGAGGTCAATCGGCGCGGTGAGCGTGCCGTCCACATAACCCACAATGCCCATGCGGCCTTGAAACGCCAGACTGCGCAGGCTCTCGGCAAACACCGTGCCGCCCACCGTGTTGACGGCCAGGTGGGCGCCTTGGCCTTCGGTGGCTTGCATCACCGCGCCATGAAAATCTGGCGCGCGGGTGCAGATGCCCACATCCAGCCCCAGGGCTTGGAGCTGGTCAAGTTTGGCTTGCGAGCCCGAGGTGCCGATGACCTTGGCGCCCAGCACTTTGGCCATCTGCAAAGAAGCCACGCCCACGCCCGACGACACGCCGTTGACCAGCAGCCACTGGCCCGCTTGCAATTGGCCCTGCAGCACCAGCAGATCGTGCGTCACCAAAAACGTCAGCGGGATCGAGGCGGCTTCTTCGAGGGTCAGGCGTGCGGGTACGGGCATCGCCTCGCGCACGTCCATCAAGGCGTATTGCGAGAACGCACCGGGGCAGCGGCCCATCACGCGGTCGCCCGCCTTCCAGCCTGTGACGCCCTCGCCCAGCTGCACGATTTCGCCCGCGCCTTCCATGCCAGCGGCTTTGGCGCTGCCCGTGGCGTGCAGGCCGTGGCCGTGGATGAATTCACCCCGGTTGAGCGAGGCCGCGTGCATTTTGACCAGCACTTGGCCTGCGCCGGGCTGGGGGGTGTCGACATCGCGCAGCTCCAAGCGTGAGCCGCTGTCGTCCGAGATCGTCCAATAAGACTTCATGTGTGTTCTCCGTGGCGTGTCTGAACGCTCAGACGCCTTTGAAAGCAGGTTTGCGTTTTTCCATGAAAGCTTTGCGGCCTTCGGCGTAGTCGGCGCTGTCAAAGCAGCCGCGAATGAGTTGCTGGCAATGCGCCAAATCGGCCTCGGGCGAGGCTTTGAGGATTTCACGCGTGATGAACTTGGCCGCCTGGAGGGTCAGCGGCGCGTTTTCATCGAGTGCGCGGGTGTATTCGGCCAGCAGCTCGGCCAAGCCTTCCACAGCTGCGATGCGCGAGACCAGGCCCAGGCGGTGCGCCTCGGCGGCGTCGATGCGGCGCGCCGTGAAAAACAAATCTTTGGCTGCACCAGGGCCGATCAGGTCGACCAGGTTCTTCATGGCCGAGTAACGGTAGCCCAGCCCCAAGCGACCTGCAGGCACCGAGAACACCGCATCGCTCGCGGCAATGCGCATGTCGCAGCTGATGGCCACGTTGATGCCGCCGCCAATGCAGTAGCCGCGGATGCAAGCCAGCGTGGGTTTGGAGAAGTTGTAAATGCCCATGAGCGCGGCTTCGGCCATGGCTTCGTAGCGGGTCACGGCTTCTTGGGCGGCGCGCATGTCTTCAAACTGCGAGATGTCGGCGCCCGAGACGAAAGCCTTTTCGCCCGCGCCCTTGAATACCACCAGGCGCACACGGCTGTCTTGCTCGGCCAAGTCCAGCAACACGGGCACGGCCTCCCACATGTCCACGCTCAGGGCGTTGTGGCGTGCGGGGTTGTTGAACTCGATGAACAGCGTGCTGCCGTCCAGCCAGGTGTTCACCCGTTCGGTGGGTGAGGTGTAGGTGATGTCGCTCATCAATAGACTCCGGTGGATTTGAGGCGGGCCAGGTCTGCGGCGCTCACGCCCAGCTCGCCCAAGATTTCTTCGCTGTGCTCGCCGCGCCGTGGCGTGGTGCGGGCGATGGTGCTGGGCGTGCGCTCGAGCTGCACGGGTTGACCCACCAGCCTCTGCGGCCCTTGGTGGGGTGAGACCACGTCTTTGACCATCTTCAGGTGCTGCACTTGCGGCTCTTCAAACACCGCGTCCATGCTGTTGATCAAGCCGCAGGCCACGCCGCCGTCATTCAGTCGTTGGATCCAGTAAGCGCAGTCCTGCGCGGCCAGGCGTTCGTTGATCTCGGCGTTGAGCGCGTCGCGGTTGACCGAGCGGCGGGGCTTGTCTTTGTAGCGCTCGTCGGTGACCCACTGCGGCGCACCCAAAATCTCGCAAAACCGCTCCCAAATTTTGGAGCCAAAGACGGCAATGTTCATGTAGCCGTCGCGCGCTTTGTACACACCCGTGGGGATGCTGGTCGGGTGAAAGTTACCCGCCTGCGTGGCCACTTCGCCGTCGATCAACCAGCGCGAGGTCTGGAAGTCCATCATGTAGACCATCGATTCGAGCAGCGAGGTGTGCAGCCACTGGCCCTGGCCAGACTTTTGCCGCTCGATCACCGCCACCAAAATGCCCTGCGCGGCAAAAATGCCTGCACACAAATCGGCAATCGGGATGCCCACGCGCATCGGGCCTTCGCCCTGCTGGCCCGTGACCGACATCAGACCACCCATGCCTTGGGCAATCTGGTCAAAGCCTGGGCGCTGGACCAGCGGGCCGGTTTGCCCAAAGCCTGAAATGCTGGCGTAGATCAGCCCCGGGTTGTCGCCCTTGAGGCTGTCGTAGTCGATGCCCAGGCGGAACTTCACGTCCGGGCGGAAGTTCTCGACCACCACATCGGCTTTGGCGATCAGCTGCTTGAGCATCGAAATGCCTTCGGGCTCCTTGAGGTTGAGCGTGATCGAGCGCTTGTTGCGGTGGGTGTACTGGTAGTCCGAGCCCTCTTGCCCACCCAGCGTGTCGTCGCCGCGCATGTGCTCGGGCATTTGCACCTGCACCACATCGGCGCCCCAGTCGGCCAGTTGGCGGCAGCAAGTGGGGCCAGCGCGCACCTGGGTCAGGTCGATCACGCGCAAGTGGGAAAGCGCCGCAGAGGCGGGAATGTGGGGCATGGCGGTTGTCCTGCAAAGAGCCAAAATCAGCTCGAAGTGTCGCCCGAATCGCCTTGAAGTGTCAACACTTTGGCCAAATTGTCGACACAATGGCAGGGTTGATGCCCTTTTTTGGAGGCAGCTCCTGTACCATCGGGCATCCATTCCCAGCGTTCAACAGCACGCCATTCGCATGACCTCCCCGGCCGACAAACCCGAGCAAAACCTCCCCATGTGGGTGGCGGAGCAGCTCAAGCAATGGATCTACACAGGTGAATTGGCGCCTGGCTCGCGGCTCAACGAAGCCGCGCTGGCCCTGCGCATGGGCACAAGCCGTGGCCCGGTGCGCGAAGCAATCCGCATCCTCAGTGGGCAGGGCCTGGTCACCGCCGTGGTCAACCGGGGCGTGTTCGTGCGGCAGTTTTCGCTGCGAGAAATGCTCGAGACCTACGAGCTGCGCGCCATGGTGTTTGGCTTTGGGGCCGAGCACGCCAGCGAACACCTGGCCGAGGCCGACAAGCTGCAATTTGAAGAGTTGCTCCAAGGCATGGACGAAGCCTGCGAGCAGGAAGACGGCAGCCGTTACTACGAGCTGAACCTGCGCTTTCACCAACTGATCATGCGCCTGTCAGGCAACCAGCGCGCCCAGGCCGCGTATGACGATTACGTCAAGGAGCTGCACCTCTTCAGGCGCAAATACTTCAATGCCCCGGGCAACATGCGCCGCTCCAACATCGAGCACCGCCAGATCTACGACGCCATCGTCAAAGGCGCCAACAGCAAGGCCCGGTCAGCGGCTGAAAAGCATGTGCTCGAAGGGCGGCAGAGGTTGATGCGGAGTATGGATGTTTGAGTCAGTGCTCTAAGCACCCCATGGAAAAGACGAAAGGCCGCATGTAGCGGCCTTTCCATTTGGTGCATCTTTCTGCTTGTTAGCGTCCAGAGCGCATTTCCCAATCGACGAAATGTGCGACAAATATAGCACAATGAAACTCATTTTAAGATTGAATGAGTGAGGAAAAAGCTGTGACCCAAATGCGTTACCGATTGGCCCTGGACCTCGGCTCAACTTCTCTTGGCTGGGCCATGGTGCGAATCAACTCACAGGACGAGCCGTGCGCTGTCATCAAAGCAGGGGTGCGTATCTTCAGCGATGGGCGCAATCCCAAAGACGGTTCATCACTCGCGGTGAGCCGCCGCGAAGCCCGCGCCATGCGCCGCCGCCGCGACCGTCTGCTCAAACGCAAAAACCGGATGATGGCCACCTTGCTGAAGCATGGCTTTTTCCCACACGACGAATCTGCACGCAAAGCACTTGAGAAAACCGATCCGTTTGTTTTGCGCGCCAAAGGACTCGACCAAGCACTGCTGCCCGAAGAGTTTGCCCGAGCCTTGTTTCACATTAACCAGCGGCGAGGCTTCAAGAGCAATCGCAAAACGGACAAAAAAGAAACCGATGGCAGCGCACTGAAAAAAGCCATTGGGCAATTGCGTGAAGCCATGGAGACCACAGGCTGTCGCACGGTGGGCGAATGGCTCTGTGCGCGTCACCAACAAGGCTTGTCGGTGCGGGCGCGTTACCGCGAAAACCGCATCACCAAAGACGACGGCAAAACCAAGATCGAAAAGAGTTACGACCTCTACATTGACCGCGCCATGATCGAGGCCGAGTTTGATGCGTTGTGGTTCAAGCAAAGCGAACTCAACCCCGAGCTGTTCCATGAGACCGCCCGAGCAGAACTGAAAGACTGCCTGCTCCACCAAAGACCTCTCAGGCCCGTCAAGCCAGGGCGCTGCACCCTCATGCCCGAAGAGGAGCGTGCACCGCTGGCCCTGCCCAGCCAACAGCGTTTTCGCATCTATCAGGAAGTGAATAACTTGCGCTTGTTGCGAGAGGGCTTGAACGAAGACACTCTTACGCTGACGCAGCGCGACCAACTGATCCAAGCGCTCGAAACCAACAGCAAACGCAGCTTCACGCAGATTCAAAAGTTGCTCGGGTTCTCTGGCCAGTTCAATCTGCAAGACGAAAAGCGCACCGAACTCAAAGGCAACAGCACCAGCGCCTTGCTGTCGAAGAAAGAATTTTTTGGCAGCCAATGGGTCAGCTTTAACGAGGCTCACCAGGACGCGATCGTCATGCAGTTGGTGTCAGAAGAAAACGAAGCCCGATTGATCGCCTGGCTGAAAGCCGAAACAGGTGTGGATGAGATCACTGCCGAACGCATCGCCAATGCACCATTGGCCGAAGGATATGGCAGCTTGAGTGCCAAGGCGCTTGAAAAAATCCTGCCGGCCTTGCGCGCTGACGTCATCACTTATGACAAAGCGGTGTTGGCGGCTGGCTTTGACCACCACAGCCACATCAGCCATGCCGCAACTGGCGAAATCTTGCCCGACTTGCCTTACTACGGCCAATACCTCCAACGCCATGTTGGCTTTGGCACGGGCAAGCCCGAAGACCCTGCTGAAAAACGCTACGGCAAAATCGCCAACCCCACAGTCCACATCGGCTTGAACCAGGTGCGCACTGTGGTCAACGCCCTCATCAACCGCTATGGCCACCCCAGTGAAGTGATTGTGGAGCTGGCCCGTGACCTCAAGCAAAGCCAAGAGCAGCGCAAAGACGAGCAAAAACGACAGGCTGACAACCAGCGCCGCAACGAACGCATGCGCATGGTCATTGCCGATTTGCTCAACACCATCCCTGAGCGCGTCCGTGCCATTGACTTGCAAAAAATGATTCTTTGGGAAGAGCTCAGCTTCAATGTGGCTGACCGCCGCTGCCCCTACAGCGGTGTTCAAATCAGTGCGCAAATGCTGTTCAGCGACCAGGTAGAGATTGAACACATCTTGCCGTTTTCACAAACGCTGGACGACAGCCTCAACAACAAAACGGTGGCCATGCGTCAGGCCAACCGCATCAAAGGCAACCGCACGCCTTCAGAAGCCGCAGCGGATTTTGAAGCCCAAGGCTGGTCAAGCGCAGACATGCTCCAGCGCGCCAGCCTCATGCCTAAAGGCAAACGCTACCGATTTGCGCAAGACGGCTTTGACCAATGGCTGCGAGAGGACAAAGGCTTTTTGGCCCGCGCCCTCAACGACACTCGTCACCTCAGCCGTGTGGCGCGTGAATACCTGAGCCTGATTTGTCCGCAAGGCACCCGCGTGATTCCGGGACGAATGACGGCCATGCTGCGGGCCAAGTTTGGCCTGAACGACATCCTGGGTTTGGATGGCGAAAAGAACCGCAATGACCACCGTCACCACGCGGTCGATGCCTGCGTGATCGCCGTGACCGACCAAGGGCTGCTCCAGCGATTTGCACAGGCCAGTGCCAGTGCGCGTGAGAAGCAACTGAACAAATTGGTGGAGTCCATGCCTTTGCCTTGGCACAGCTACCGTGACCATGTGCAGCGTGCGATCTACAACATTTGGGTCAGTCACAAGCCAGACCATGGGCACGAAGGAGCCATGCACAACGACACGGCCTATGGCCTGTTGAGCGGTGGGCAAGTTCATATTCACAAAAGGGTGGATGGCCTGCGTGTGCGTGAAGTCGCCGCCCTCAAAGTCATTGAATTCAGCGATGCCCAGGCCTCACCCCGCCACGGTCTGCTGCCCAACGGGGAACCTCGGCCCTATAAAGGTTACAAGGGCGACAGCAATTACTGCATAGAAATCGTGCGCAACGAGAAAGGCAAGTGGGAGGGTGAAGTGGTGTCCACTTTTGAAGCCTACCAATTGGTCCGGCAACATGGTCTTGCTCGGCTGCGCCATCCGAAGTTAAGTGTCAATGGCAAGCCGTTGGTGATGCGGTTGATGATTGGAGACGTATTAGCTTTGAGCATGCCAAACAATCCCAAAATGATTGCCCGCATTACAAAGATCAGCGGGAATGGGCAAATTTTCATGGCCGCACACAACGAAGCCAATGTCGATGCCCGCAATCGGGACAAGACAGATACGTTTGGCTATGTTTCCAAGATGGCAGGTTCTTTGCAAAAAGCCAATGGTCGACAAGTCAGTATTTCGGCAATCGGTCAGTTGCGCGATCCCGGTTTGATCGATTGATTCACAAAAGTATCTAAATGGATACAATCAACCCGTTCCGGCTTTCCGAAACAGCGACCTTCAGCCGCTGGCTGACTGGGTTGAAAGACTACCGTGCCAAAGCCGCTATCGTTTTCCGACTCAAGCAAGTTGCCGCTGGACATTGGGGTGATGTCAAAAGCGTGGGCGGTGGCGTGTCTGAACTGCGTTGGCACATTGGCCCTGGGTACAGGGTTTATTTCACTCGCAGGGGTGAACACATCGTGTTGCTGTTGGCGGGCGGCGACAAGTCCAGCCAAGCCAGAGACATTATCAAAGCCAAAGATCTTGCCAAGGAGTATCCAGATGAGCAAAACCACTGAATTTGACCCAGCCAGCTACCTTGACAGCGAAGAGGTCATTGCCGAGTACCTCAATTTGGCGTTGGCCAGTGGCGATACCGATTTGCTTTTGTCTGCGATTGGTGATGTGGCCAAAGCCAAAGGCATGGCCCAAATTGCCCAAGATACAGGTTTGGGCCGAGAAAGTCTTTACAAGGCATTGAGTGCGGGCGCCAAGCCACGCTTTGACACGGTCTTCAAAGTGCTGCAAGCGTTGGGTGTGCAAATGCACGCGCATCCTGTGCCACAACAACCCTGACAAGCGCTGAACGCCGATGTTGGGCCGCATCGTCGAAGTCTCCAACGACAAGCGGCACCTGTCGCTTTATCGGGGCTTCATGCTGGTGCACAGCACGGGCGAGGACCGGCAAGAGGTCGGCCGTGTGCCGCTCGATGACATTGCTGCTTTGATCGCCAATGCCCACGGCCTGAGCTACACCAACAACCTGCTCGTGGCTTTGGCCGAGCGCGGCGCACCCATGGTGCTTTGCGCCGCCAACCACAACGTGGTCGGCATGCTTTGGCCTCTGGATGGACACCACCAGCAAGCCCACCGCTTTGAAGCGCAAATCGCGGCGACCTTGCCCACTCGAAAGAAACTGTGGGCCGCCATTGTCAAATCCAAATTGCTCAACCAGTCCGCAGTGCTGCAAGCAACAGGAGCTGCGCACATGCCGGTGCAGGCGCTGGCCAAGCAAGTGCGCAGCGGCGATCCTGACAACCTGGAGGCGCAAGGGGCGCGCAAATATTGGGGCTTGCTCATGGGGCCGCTGTTCAGGCGAGACCAGCAAGCCGACGGTGTCAACGCCTTGCTCAACTATGGCTACACCGTGTTGCGTGCAGCCACAGCGCGTGCTGTGGTGGCGGCAGGCTTGCATCCCAGCTTGGGCTTGCACCACAGCCACGACAACAACGCCATGCGTTTGGTGGACGATTTGATGGAGCCGTTTCGTCCTGTGATCGACTGGACGGTGTGGCAGCTTCAAAATAGTGGCCCGTGCGTGGTCAATGCAGATACCAAACGTGCGTTGGTGCAAAGTCTTTACCAAGACCTGCTCACAGATGGGGGCCGCACCCCGGTGCTGGTGGCCGTGCAAAAGCTCAGCACTTCACTGGCGCAAGTGCTTTTGAACGAACGTCAGACTTTGGATTTGCCACTGCCCGGTGTGCCCGTTCGGCATGTTGCCGAGCCGGATGATTGAGCGCCATGCTCAGCGGGTACCGACTCATGTGGATGCTGGTGATGTTCGACTTGCCCGTGGTCACGGCCCCCGAGCGTGCAGCGGCGACCCAGTTCAGGCTGAGCTTGCTCGACATGGGTTTCAGCCGATCACAGCTGAGCGTGTACATGCGCTTTTGCACCAGCCATGCGCAAGTGCAGACTTATTGCCAACGCGTGGAAGCGGCTTTGCCCAAGGGTGGGCAAGTCAACGTTTTGCAAATGACCGACAAACAGTATGAGCGGATCATCAGTTTTCAAGGCAGACGCAAAGAGCCGGCGAAAAAAACACCAGATCAGTTCGACTTGTTCGGATAGGGCGGCGATTTTGAAGAGGCTCAAACCGAAAAAAAACACATGCAAAACAAGGACTTACGGTTGTGCGAGTCTAGTCGATTGGGAAATGCGCTCTGACCGGAACACTAACACGCCTTTCAACGGCTTGCTGTCAAGTCTAGTCGATTGGGAAATGCGCTCTGACCGGAACCTTGTCATCATGCTCGACGAGTTCACCAAGAGTCTAGTCGATTGGGAAATGCGCTCTGACCGGAACTCGCGCCTAAGCGTATGCGTTCGGGCGGTAAGTCTAGTCGATTGGGAAATGCGCTCTGACCGGAACAGGGTTACGGTGCGTATGAAGGCAGAGCTGAGTCTAGTCGATTGGGAAATGCGCTCTGACCGGAACAATGCCAACCAGCTTGGCGCGAGGACCGATAGTCTAGTCGATTGGGAAATGCGCTCTGACCGGAACTGCCCCGACGATTCTGTGCTGCAGGTCAGTAGTCTAGTCGATTGGGAAATGCGCTCTGACCGGAACACTTATGACTGGCTCAACAGCAACTGTTGTAGTCTAGTCGATTGGGAAATGCGCTCTGACCGGAACAATATCCACATTGTCCACAAGGCCCTGCAAGTCTAGTCGATTGGGAAATGCGCTCTGACCGGAACTCTCATTGCTTATCCAGCACACGGCAAGAAAGTCTAGTCGATTGGGAAATGCGCTCTGACCGGAACTACAGGGCCACGGGTTCGACAAGCAGCACTAGTCTAGTCGATTGGGAAATGCTCTCTGACCGGAACCCAGCCTTGCTGCAATGGCACGGAAAGCCTAGTCTAGTCGATTGGGAAATGCGCTCTGACCGGAACCGGTGTTGCGCTCGTCCATCGCGCCCATGGAGTCTAGTCGATTGGGAAATGCGCTCTGACCGGAACCCTTGTGATGGGTTGGGCCACACAAACAAAAGTCTAGTCGATTGGGAAATGCGCTCTGACCGGAACTTGTCAGTAATGCCAACGCGCCCTGTGGATAGTCTAGTCGAGTGGGAAATGCGCTCTGACCGGAACGTCATTCCGCCTGTGCTGGTGGCCGACTTCAGTCTAGTCGATTGGGAAATG
>CAIJQQ010000061.1 GCA_903822825.1 uncultured Burkholderiales bacterium
ATCGCACTGGGCAACTGCATGGCCTTGGCCTGCAGCGGTCCCAGGATTTCCGGGCGCACCGAGATGCCCCAGTTGGGGTTCGCCTTCATCAGCGAGTCTTCGCTGGTCCAGTCGTCCCCATCGTCCAGCCCGTAGACGATGCCAAACTGGCTGTCGTCCTCAAACACGCCATCAAGCAGCCGGGTCACAAAGGTTCTCACCTCGTAGCAAATACCTGAGCGGTTGCTGCCTGCGGTGGTTATCACCCACAGAAGTGAGTTGTCTCGCTTGCCGGTGCCGGTCTCGACCACGTCGTAGACGGTGCGGGTCTTGTGGGCGTGCAATTCATCGATGCAGCCGAAGTGAATGTTCAGGCCATCAAGCGTCGAGCCCTCTGCAGAGAGTGCTTCAAACTTCGATCCGGTCTGCAGCACGTTCATGTTGTGCGCACCGACGTTGACAGAAAAACGGCTGCGAAAGCCCTGTGACCTGCGCGCCATGGTCTGCGCATCACCAAAAACAATACGCGCCTGGTCACGGGTGGTGGCCAAGGAGTAAACCTCGGCACCGCCTTCACCATCGGCAGCCAGCATGTACAGCGCAAGCGCAGACGACAGGGTCGACTTGGCGTTGCCACGCGGCACCTCGATGTACGAGCGCCGAAAGCGGCGGTTGCCGTCGGGCTTGACCCAACCAAAGACGGTGGTCAGGATGAACACCTGCCAGGGTTCTAACTTGATCGTCTCGCCTGCCAGCGGTCCTTTGACGTGGGGCAGGCGCTCAATGAAGGCGCACAGGTTGTCAGCGGGGTGAAATGTCCGGCCATCCCTGGTTGTGAGCTTCGGGTTGAAGCGATAAGGGCTGTCTTTGCCTTTGAACCGGTTCAGGTCTGCCAGTTGGCGTTCGCACGCGCGCTGGACCCACTTGCAGGTCAGGATTTTCCCGGCAACGACGTCTTTGGCGTACTGCCGGGCGATGGCTGCATAGTCAAGTTTGGCCATCGACATCAACCCGCAATATCGGCCCAAGGGTCGTTATCCCGTGGGGCATCACTGGGTGCCGAAATCCGTGAACGTGCCGCAGGGGTGAACCCCATCTCAGTCTCGTAGACCTTCATCTCCATAGCCAACTCACGAATCACGTCCATCAGTGGCGAGCGACGCAAGATACCGCTAGGTGTCTTAATGATCATCCCCGAGACACCAGCGCGATTAATCTTGGCCAGCGCCTCGCGGTAAAGCCCAGAGCAGTTCGCCCAGCGTTCCAGCACTGCGCCATCAAGCGCGGACAAGAGACCGGGCGGCGAATTAGTCACCGCGTAGTTCCACGCCTCCTTGGCCGCGTCGCTCATGTATTCGGGCGGCGTGCACAGGGCCGTAGTCGGACGGGGTTCGTGGGGATTGGTCCGGCATTTCTGCACGGTGCCTTTGATCTGTTTGATTGCCAGCGGAAGCGGCTTACGACCAGCCATGGGGGTGGACTCAATTCTTCAAAAAAATGTTTTCAATTTGCACGCGCAAAAATCTGTGCAGGCGCACGCATCTTTGGCCGCCGTCTGTAGAGATTCAGACCCCCCCGGGGGGTAGTCAGCGCCGACCTGCGGTCTCACGCGCCGTCTTTCGGTTGTGACATGAGACGCACAGGCCTTGCAGATTGACCCAGTCAAAGCGCTCACCGCCGTCCTTGAGGGGCCTGATGTGGTCGGCAACATTGGCAGCCACCACCCGATCCGTCGCCTTGCACGCAACACACAACGGGTGTTCGCGCAGGAAGGCCGCGCGCACCTCACGCCAGCGCACGGACTGGTAGAAGCCCAATTCGGCATCAAAGCCACGCCTGCCACGTCCGTAGTCCCGGTGCACATGGGTGCGGTGTTGGTCGCAGTAGCCTGGCTTGTCCAGCACCAACGCACAGGCGGGGTGACGGCATGGTGTTGGGGCACTGCGGGGCATAGCGGCTCGGATTGGCTTGTTAGCAACTCATTCAAAAAACTAATCGGATTTGATGCAGATAAAGCTTGGCTTCACTGGGGTTCAGAGCGTTCATACGAACGTCATCAACAACCCAAGGAGCTTTGCAAATGACCTACACCACACAGTTCACCGTCGACGAGGTCGGGTTCATCCAGATCGCGCTCACCAAGGTGCTGGCAGCAGCCGCACGCGGTGAGCTTGACCTCAACCTGCTGGCCCGCGAAGAGCTGGCCTCACGCGGCCTTGACACCCAAGGCGAGTGGGTCGGCTTTGACCGCGCCCGCCAGATCCACCAGGTGCGGGGAGCCAAGTGATGGACGCTAAACAACTGGAGCGTCTACTCAACCAGATCGCCGCAGAGCATCTGCACATCGACACGCTGGCCACTCGCAACAGCGACCGCCTGGACTTTCATGAAGTCAGCGTCTGGGGCCTCAAAGAAGCCCTGCAAGCCGCCTTCACGGCTGGCCAGCAATCCAAACAAACAAACCAAGCAAC
>CAIJQQ010000062.1 GCA_903822825.1 uncultured Burkholderiales bacterium
CTCGACCTGGGCTCGAACCAGGGACCTACGGATTAACAGTCCGGCGCTCTACCGACTGAGCTATCGAGGAATAACCTCAATTATAGCGTCACTTTTTTGCCATCCTCGAGTGGTGGCGGTGATTTTTTGAAAAATCCAAAGGCCTCATTCAAAAGCTGGTTCGCACCGTGATGCGAACTGTGCGCAGTGCGCCCGGATAGAGGTAGTAGTGGCTGAATTGTTTGGGTGATTCGCGCCAGTAGTGTTGGTCCGTGAGGTTGTCCACGGCCAACGTCCATTCGGTGCGAACACCTTCAACGCGTGTGTCGTAATGCGCGGCCAGATCGATCGTGGTCCATGCGGGCAAGTTGAGGCTGCCGTCTTCGAGCACACGGCGCGCGCCTTCGTGGTTCATGCGCAGGCTGGTGCGCAGGCCAGGCACATCGGCCCAGCGGTATTGGGCCAGAGCCCGCAGCACCACATCGGGCACGTTGAGTGCGCGTTGGCCATTGACGCTGGTGTCGATGACGGCGTTTTCGCGTCGTGCGTTGATCCAGGTGCTGCTGGCGTGCAGCAACCAGGGGCCTTGCGAATAAGTGCCCCCCAGTTCGAGGCCACGGTTGTGGGTCTGTCCGTTCATTTGGCGCTGGCAGGAGTTGTCGGCGTTGCATGCCCCAGAGTCACCTGATTGGGGACGCGTGATGTCAAACCAGGCCAGTTGCCAACGCACTGGGCCGGACTGTGTTTTGAGACCGAATTCCATTTGCTTGCTGCGCATGGCGGCCAGCGGCTGACCCGCGTTGCTGTATTGGGGCAAATTGGGCGCTGCGTCGACTTCCACGCCTTCACCATAGCTGCCATAAGCCAAGGTGGCTGGCGTCCATTGGTGGGTCATGGCGACCCACGGGGTGGTGAAGCTGGGTGCCACGCGCACGGGATTGCTTCCATCGGTGCTGACGCTGCTGCGGTCCATGCGGGTGTGGCGCAAGCCCAGCCACAGGCTGTTGCGTGCATCGAGGGTCACCCGGTCTTTGAGTGACAGCTCGGTGGTGTATTCGCTGCGGTTCGTGTTGGCATAAACAGGGCTGGGGTCCGCGGTGCTGGTGAAGGGGGTGAACACGGAGCCCGTGCCCACCCAGTTGTAGGCGTAGGGCTGGGTTTGCAGAACCATGCGGGAGCGCATCAGGCCAAAGGTCAGTTCATTTTTCAGACCGGCCCATGTGGTTTGCCCCGCCACTTTCGTTTGCAAGGCATCGACTGTGCGGCGTTCGTTGTCGCTGCGGTAGTCGTACAGATCAAAACTGCCGTCGGCATAAAAGCGATCACAGTTGCCACCACAGCCAAAAGCGTAGGCCAAGCGGTCATCGCTCTTGAGTCTTTGGCCGCCATAAGTCGTGGTCCACAGCCAGCCATTGGCCAGGTTTTGTTTGAAGCGCACGGTGCCCGTGTTGGCATGGAAGACACCCGGCACCGCCCAGCTTTGCCAGGTCAGGTTGCGCGTGCCATTGACGACGGGGGGCAGATTGTTGCCCAACAGGCTGTAGGCGTTCACGCCCATTTGCTGGCGTTCGCTGCGTTCGAATTCCCATTCGAGTTTGCTGTCGGGCGTGATGCGCCAGTCCATGGCCAGGGCCATGAGCTTGCGGTGGCCTTGGGTGTTGTGAATGTAGGGGTTCAGGTCTTCATAGCCCGCATTGAAGCGGTAGCCAAAATCCCTGTTCTCGCCAAAGCGGGCACCCAGGTCCAGGGCGATGCTGCTGCTCTTGCCGTTGCCGTAGCTGGCGGTGACCGCGCGGATGGTTTCTTCGTTGCCGGTGGGCGCGCGCTTGACCACGTAGTTGGCCAGCCCACCGGGCGAGCTGGTGCCCGCCTGGATGCCGCTGGTGCCTTTGAGCAGTTCAATGCGCTCTTTGTTCTCCATGGGGATCATGGTTTCGGCAGAGATGGGCAGGCCCTCGCGGCGGTAGTTGTAGCGGTTGTCCAGCGTATAGCCGCGAACGCTCAGCATGTCCCAGTAGGCGGGCGAGTTGTAGCTGTCGGTGACGCTCGCGTCCAGCCGCAGGGCGTCCGAGATGCGGGTGGCACCGATGTCGCGCAGCGTCTGGGCATCGATGCTGATGCCACTGAAGGGCGCTTTGGACAAGGGGGTGTCGCCAAAACCGCTGACCTGTTGGGGCGCGGGGCTGGTGATGACGACTTCATTGTTGGCCTGCGACCAGACGGTCGTGGTGGCCATGCAAAGGGTGACGACCGCAGCGATGCGGCCCATGGGCATGGATGGCGAATGGTTTGCCATGACGTTTTCCTTCAACGCAATGGCAGGTCGGCTGGCTGGGAACGGGGTCGTGCCGGGAGAGGTGGCACGGTTCCTTGGACAAGCTTCCCTGCGCGAGGATTACCTCAATCAGGTTCAAAGGGACTTTCTCAGTCGAAGACCTCACGGCCCTCAACACCCCTAGCGAATGCGCCGCAAATGCGCGGCGCGGTGTGGATTCTATGCGATGCCCAGCCGCTGGTGCAGCAGCGTCGATGTCGTCGTGTACTGCAGCAAGGTCTTTTCTTCGGGGCGCACCAAGGCCACAGCGCCAAAGGCAGCCAGTGTGGCTTCGTGAAAGCCGCACAAGATCAGCTTCTTTTTGCCGGGGTAGGTGTTGATGTCACCGACGGCAAAAATACCGGGCTCAGAGGTGCCGAAATTTTCAATGTTCACCACCAGTTGCTTGCGTTCCATGGCCAGGCCCCATTGCGCCACGGGACCCAGCTTGGGCGAGAGCCCCAGGCATGTTTGCAGCACATCGAGCTGGAGCCATTCGGTCTCGCCTTGCGGGTTGAGCAGTTCGAGCGCTTGCAGGCGGCCCGCTTCGGCTCGCAGGCCCGTGGGCTGGCCGGCCACAAAGCGCATTCGGCCAGCGGCGCAGGCATCGTGCATTTGGGCAATCAACTCCGGCATGGCGGTGAACTGGTCGCGCCGATGCAGCAAGCACACGCTGGCAGCCGCTTGCGTGCCTTGTGTGGCGTCCAGGCAGGTGTGCAAGGCGGCATCGCCGTCACCGGCCACCACCAGGTGCTGGCCTGCCCAACGCGAGGCAATGGGGTGTTCGGCAAAGACCTGGCTGCCGTCAAAAGCGCTCAGGCCATCGAGCACCAGGTGGCGCGGCACAAAAGCCCCCACGCCTGCAGCAATGAACAAGGTGGTGGTGTGGAAGGTGCTGCCGGATGCGGTTTGCACCCGAAGGCGCTGGTCGGGCAGTCGATCAATCTGGCTGATTTGTTGACCCAGGTGCAGCGTGGCCTTGAACGGCGAGATTTGTTGCTGCAAGCGTTCAACCAGCTCGCCGCCCGTGCAAAACGGGATGCCGGGAATGTCGTATATCGGTTTGCCTGCGTAAAGTTCGGCGCACTGGCCGCCCACGTGGGGCAAGGCGTCGACCACATGGCAGTGAATGCCTTGCAGCCCCAGCTGAAACACCTGGAACAGGCCCACAGGGCCAGCACCAATGACCAGCGCTTCGGTGTCGATGTGGGCGGTCATGGGGTGTTGGGCGTGGGTTCAAGAAAAAATGGCCGAATGAATTCGGCCACCTTGCCAAAGCTGGGAAGTGTCAGCGGACCAGTTCGGCCAGCTTGCCGGTTTTGTCTTTCCACTCTTCAGCAGTGGGCAGTGGGGTTTTGCGCTTGGTGATGCTTTTCCAGGTGGGCAGCAAAGCCAAATCGGCGTTCAGCTGGGTCATGTGCTGCTGGTCGGCAGGCAGGTCTTCCTCGGCGTAGATCGCATTCACGGGGCACTCTGGAATGCACACCGCGCAGTCGATGCACTCATCGGGGTCGATGGTCAGGAAGTTGGGGCCTTCGCGGAAGCAGTCTACAGGGCAAACGTCCACACAGTCGGTGTATTTGCACTGGATACAGGATTCGGAAACTACGTGGGTCATGATGGACTCGGAAAATGGGCTGGGCGCTGCCCGTGCAGTGCCAACGGGGTGATTTTAAAGGAGATCAGTGCACCAGTACCGCGCCAGAGGTCTTGTGGCTGGCGGTGTCGACCAAAACCAGGGCGCCCAGGATGCGGGACTGGGCAAAGGGCAGGGCGGCCAGAGGTTCTTGCAGGGCCAAGGTCACATGGCCGATGGCGTTGGGGGGCAGTTCGGTGGCTTCTTCTTCGGCCAGGGTGTTCACGTTCAGGCGGTGCACCACGCGCTGCACCTTGACTTTGACCCAGCGGTGGCCGTGCAGCGCCCAATAGCGGCGACCAGCGACCAGGGGCTCGTCGTCCATCCAAGCGATGGTGGCGCTCAGCTGGCGCTGGCCTTCGGGGGCGCCTTCGCTGGCCAGCAGCCAATCGCCACGCGACACGTCCACCTCGCGGTCGAGCACGATGCCAGCGCTGTGGCCTGCGGCCTTGTTTTGGGGCTCGCGGGTGGCCGACAGCACTTGCGACACCACGGCGGTCTGGCCGCTGGGGAACACTTTGACGGTTTGGCCCGGCTCGATGCTGCCCGTGGCCACACGGCCCCAGAACACGCGGCGGCCCTGGGTGGTCACGCCCGAATCGTGGAACTTTTCGACCCACTGCACCGGGAAGCTGAAGGCCGCATCGCTCTCAGCCGGGATGACGGGCAGGTCTTCGAGGATGCTCAAAAGGCTGGGGCCGGTATAGCCGCACCAGTCGGTCTGGTCGTTGTTGTCCATGGTCACCACGTTCCAGCCCTTCAGCGCCGACACAGGCACCATGGCCGCGATGGTGATGCCTGCTTCTTGGGCGAATTGGTTCAGAGCGCCCGCAATGTTTTTGTAGGCGACGGCCGGATTAGCCACGGCGTCGAGCTTGTTGATGGCGAACACGACTGACGGCACTCGCAGCATGTTGACCAGCAGCGCGTGGCGGCGGGTTTGCGGCAGCAGTTGCAGGTCGGGCTTGGCCCAGTCGAGCTTGGTGGCGTCCACCAGCACCACGGCAGCGTCCGCGCTGGAAGCGGCGGTGACCATGTTGCGGGTGTACTGCTCGTGGCCGGGTGCGTCGCCGATGATGAACTTGCGCGCTGCTGTGTTGAAGTAGCGGTAAGCCACGTCGATGGTGATGCCTTGCTCGCGCTCAGCGCTCAAGCCGTCGGTCAACAGTGCCAAGTCCGTTTCGCCCGAGCGCTGCACACCTGCGAGGTGGTCTTGCAGCACGGCTTTGGTGTCCACCAGCAGGCGGCCGATCAGCGTGCTCTTGCCGTCGTCGACCGAGCCGCAGGTGATGAATTTCAGTGCGTTCATCAAAAGTACCCGTCTTTCTTGCGCTTTTCCATGGAAGCCTCGGACGTCTTGTCGTCCATGCGTGTTGCGCCGCGCTCGCTCACATCGGCCGCCAGCGTCTCGACCAAGATCTGCTCAGGGGTAGAAGCGGTGCTCTCCACTGGACAGGTGCAGGTGATGTCGCCCACGGTGCGAAAACGCACGTCACGCACCACCACTTCTTCGCCTTCTTTGGGCGGTGTCAGCGCGGTCACCGGCACCAAGAGGCCCCGGCGGTCCACCACCTCGCGCTTGTGGGTGTAGTAAATCGACGGCAGGGCGATCTTTTCGCGGGCGATGTATTGCCACACGTCCAGCTCGGTCCAGTTGCTGATCGGGAAGACGCGAAAGTGCTCGCCCGGCTGCAGACGGGTGTTGAACAGCGTCCACAGCTCGGGGCGCTGCGCTTTGGGCTGCCACTGGCCAAAACTGTCACGGTGCGAAAAGATGCGCTCCTTGGCACGGGCCTTTTCTTCGTCGCGACGGGCGCCACCGATCAGCGCGTCAAAGCGGAACTCTTCGATGGCTTCGAGCAGGGTGACCGATTGGTGCACATTGCGGCTCTCGCCCGGGTGTGCCAAACGAACGGTGCCTTTTTTCATGGAGTCTTCGACGCTGCGCACGATCAGCTCGGCACCCAGTTCTTTGGCTCGCGAATCGCGGAAGTCGGTCACTTCGGTGAAGTTGTGCCCGGTGTCGATCATCAGCAGCGGGTAGGGGATGCGGCCGCTACCGGAGGGGCTGGTTTTCCCTCCAAAAGCTTTCTCGGCGCACTTGAGCATGACCAGCGAGTCCTTGCCGCCCGAAAACAGCAGGGTGGGGCGCTCAAAGGCGGCGGCCACTTCGCGCAAGATGAAGATGGTTTCTTCTTCCAGTGCGTCCAGGTGGCTGTTGCTCAGGGTGAGCAACTCGGTTTGTGTCATGGCGGTCATGTTTGTTCTCGGTTTGCTTGCAGGAGCGACGCCCTCGTCGCGATGGTTTTATGGCGCTGCTGAGCAGCCTTCGCGACGGGGGCGTCGCACCTACAAATACAGGAATCCCAGCGTTTAATTTTTGACGTGCAAGCCACACTCCTTGGCCGCCTCGTCTTCCCACCACCATCGCCCGGCGCGGAACTCCTCGCCCAGGCTGATGGCCCGCGTGCAAGGCGCGCAGCCGATACTCGGGAAAAACTGGTCGTGCAACGGGTTGTAGTCCACTTGGTTCGTGGCGATGCAGTGCCACACGTCGCCCCAGGTCCACCGGGCCAAGGGGTTGAACTTGTAAAGCCCTCTGGTGGCCACTTCGCTCTCGTCGATCAATGGCACCTCGGCACGGGCCGCAGATTGCTCTTGGCGCAGACCGGTGATCCAAGCTTTTTGGCCTTTCAAGGCGCGGGCCAGCGGCTCCATCTTGCGCACGCCGCAGCAGGCTTTGCGCAATACCATCGACTTGTAAATCGCATCCTGGCCTTGGTCGCGCACGAACTGGATCACCGACTCTTGCACCGGGCGGTACACCACAATGGGCGCACGCGAATGCGCCTGGGTGCGCTCCAGCAGGGCCAAAGTTTCGGTGTGCAGCGCGCCGGTTTCCAGCACGAACACCGGAATGTCCAATTGCAGGTTGTTGATGAGGTGGGTGATCACCACATCCTCGGCGCCCAGGCTGGAGGCCTGCGTCACGGGGGTGAACTCGGCCGCAGCGCGGCGCAGCAGCGCATGGGTCTCGGCCAGCTTGGCGGCAAAGTCAGGGCTGGCTTTGGCGTTTTGCTCGGTGGCCTTTGTCGGGGCTTGGCGTGAAGGTATCAAGGAGGAAGTCATGTTTTGTAGGAGCCGCGCCCTCGCGGCGATGAAGCAGTGGTGAATGACCGAAAGTTATCTCGACGGGGGCCTCACTCCCACAGCAAATTGCGGTTGTGTTTCCACGGCCGAGCCTTGGTAGAAACCGGCATAGCGGTCCAGCTGGCGCTGTGCAGCGCTGGCATTGACGCCGTCTTTGAGCACGGCCACGTCAAAACCGGTGCGCTCCATTTGCACCAGTTGGTCGATCAGCACATCGCCCGTGGCGCGCAGCTCGCCCGCAAAGCGCAGGCGTCGGCGCAGCAAAAAGGCTTGGCTGTAGGCGCGGCCATCGGTGAAAGCCGGGAACTGCAGGTCGATGCGGGTGACACCCGTCAGGTCGAGGGTGCGTGGGTCTACGTCGTTGGCCAAAGTGATAGCCGATGAAGATTCAAGAGCTGGGTGTTCTTGGGCAGAGATGATTTTCATGGTCGTTCTTTTTTTGTGCAGGAGCGGCGCCTTCGCCGCGATATGCGATTCATTGCAGCGACTTGCATTGATCGCCGCGAGGGCGCGGCTCCTACAGGGGCTTCAGGCGGTGGTTTCCTCGGCGGGGTGGCGTGCCGCATTCGCTGCCGCCTTGAACGGCTCTTGGCCCACACGGCGCAGCGTCTCGATGAAAGCTTCTTGTTGGCCTTGGCCGGTGCTCACGCGCAGCTGCTTGTAGGTGTCCAAAATCGCTTCGATCACTTCAGGCACTTCAAACGAAGAGAAGGACGGGCCGACCACCTTGCCGGGCGTGGCCGCGCCGGACAGGTTCTTGCCGTCCGAGCCGCCCAGCGTGACCTGGTACCACTCCTTGCCGTCCTTGTCGACACCCAGAATGCCGATGTGGCCCGAGTGGTGATGTCCGCAAGAGTTGATGCAGCCGCTGATGTGCAAATCGATGTGGCCCAGGTCTTCCAATTCGTCCAGGTCTTGGTAGCGCTCGGTGATGGCGCTGGCCGTGGGGATGGAGCGGGCATTGGCCAGCGCGCAGTAGTCGCCGCCGGGGCAAGCAATCATGTCTGTCAACAGGCCAATGTTGGGCTGGGCCACGCCCAGTGCTTGGGCTTGGAGCCACAGGGCGTGCAGCTGGTCCATGCGCACCCAAGGCAGCAGCAGGTTTTGGGTGTGCGCGACGCGGGCCTCGCCAGCCGAGAATTTTTCGACCAAAGCAGCAGCGGCTTCGAGCTGCTCGGCGGTGGCGTCACCGGGGGCGTAGCCCGGTCGCTTGAAAGACAGCGACACGGCGCGCAGCTGCGGGTTGCGGTGTGGGCGCACGTTGCGCGCCAGCCAGCGGGCAAAGGCAGGTGTCTTGGCCGCTTGGATGCTCAAAGCCGCTTCGGCCTGGGCCAACAAAACATTGAAATTCGGATCGGTGCTCTCGGGCAAGTTCAGGTCAGGGTCCACAAACCCGGCTTTCACGCGGTCGAGTTCGGCCTGCGTCAGGGTGTGCGGCGCACCGTCGCGTTCCAAAATTTCGCGGAACTCGGTCTCGACTTCGTCAAAGTAGCGCTGGCCTTCGGCCTTGACCAAAATTTTGATGCGGGCTTTGTATTTGTTGTCGCGGCGGCCCCAGCGGTTATAGACGCGCACCACGGCTTCGAGGTAGTTCATGATGTCCTGCCAAGGCAGGAATTCGCGGATCACCACACCGTTGACTGGCGTGCGGCCCATGCCGCCACCCACCAGCACCTTGAAGCCAACAACGCCCGCAGCGTTCTGGGTCACCTGCAGGCCCACGTCGTGCCAGCCAATCGCTGCGCGGTCCTCAAGGGCACCGGTGATGGCGATCTTGAACTTGCGCGGCAGGTGCGCAAACTCGGGGTGCAGCGTGCTCCATTGGCGTATCAGCTCGGCATACGGCCGCGGATCGACCACTTCGTCCACCGCCACGCCCGCGAGTTCGTCTGTGGTGGTGTTGCGAATGCAGTTGCCGCTGGTCTGGATGCCGTGCATGTTCACCGTGGCCAGCAGTTCCATCACGTCGGCCGATTTGTCGAGTGGAATCCAGTTGAACTGCACGTTCTGGCGGGTGGTGAAGTGGCCGTAGTTGGTGGTCAGCTTGGGAGCCAGGCCAGCAATTTTGTCTTGGGTGGCCTGGGCTTGGGCCAGCAGGGCGGTGTCGGGCGTGTCGTATTCGCGGGCAATGCGGGCCAGCACCTTGATCTGTGCCGCGTTGATCTCGCCATAGGGCACAGCCACGCGCAGCATGGGTGCGTAGCGCTGCACATACCAGCCGTTTTGCAGGCGCAGGGGACGGAATTGGTCTTCGGTCAGCTGACCGGTCTGCCAGCGGCCCAGCTGGTCGCGGAACTCTGCAGCGCGGGCGCGCACAAAGGCTTTGTCGAATTCGGTGTACTGGTACATATCTGCAGCGGGAGAAAAAATCGGACCACGACCAGCGGGGTGCTGGTCCATTGGAGCTGCACTGTAATGGCGCTTTATGCCAAAACAAACGATTTATTCGTTGTAGATATATTCCAAATCAGCATAAGAGGGCTTTGCGTCACCCCAACAGCCATTCGGTGCCGCATTCAGCCCATCACAGGCCGAGGGCGTTCCGCCATGATGCGGGCCGATGGCTGCACGTTCATGGTCATCTGGAACAAGCCCGCAGCCAAGCCGATCGCCACGGCCCCCTGCCAGGCCAGGTCGTAATTGCCCAGGCGGCTGTAAATCACGCCCCCTCCCCAAGCCCCGATGAAAGAGCCCACCTGGTGGCTGAAAAACGCCACCCCCGACAGGGTGGCCATGTAGCGCAGCCCGAACAAATGGATCACCAGACCCGACACCAGTGGCACCACGCCCAGCCACAGGGTGCCCATGGCCGCT
The DNA here is from genome assembly GCA_903822825.1 of uncultured Burkholderiales bacterium. Taxonomy (GTDB): domain Bacteria; phylum Pseudomonadota; class Gammaproteobacteria; order Burkholderiales; family Burkholderiaceae_C; genus Limnohabitans_A. The sequence goes on from CAIJQQ010000062.1 coordinate 9,894, forward strand.
GCAAAAACCAAGGTGCTGGTGGGGGTGGGGGGCGTCACAAAGTACACCGCAATGATCAAAGAGCGCAACACATAGATGCCGCCCAGCAGCAGACGTTTGGAATATTTGCCGCCCAACCAGCCAAACAAGTAGGAGCCCATCACATTGAACAGGCCCACCAGCGCCAAGGCCGTGCTGCCAACGCTGGGGTCGATGCCGCAAATGTCAAGGTAGGTGGGCAAGTGCGTGGTGATGAACACCAGTTGCAAGCCGCACACAAAAAACGCGATGGCCAGCACCACGTAGCCCCGGTGGCCCAGCGCCTCGCGCACGGCCTCGCCCACGGTTTGCGCAGCGCCCAAAGGTGCGGGCACCTCGATCTGGTCGGCCCGGCTGGCCATGAAGGCCGCAGGCACCATGACTGCAGCCAGCCCCAGAAAACCAACCAAGGCCGCCTGCCAGCCTGAGGTGCTGATCAGGTGTTGCGCCATGGGCGAGGCCAGCGTCAAGCCCAGTGAGCCCAGCGCCGAGACCGAGCCCATGGCCATGCTGCGCTTCAAGGGGGAGACCGCCTTGGCCGTCACGCTCATGGCGATGTTGGACGCCGTGCACGACAGGGCCAGACCCACGCACAGGCCCATGCCCAGCGTCACGCTCCAGGCCGAGGTGGCCGTGAGGGCGAAAGCCAGGCCCAAGCCGTAAACCACCACCCCCAGCAAGGTCACGGGTCGCGCGCCGTAGCGGTCGGCCAAGATGCCGGCAAAGGGCTGCGTGGCCCCCCCAGACGATGTTTTGGATGGCAATGGCCAGAGAAAAATCGGCCGCTGTGATGCCGATGTCGCGGATCATGTGGGGCTGCAAGAGGCCAAAGCTTTGGCGCATGCCCATGGCCAGGCTCAGCATCAAAGCCGCGCCGCCCATGATCAAGGCCACGTGGAATCGGGACAGGTCGGTTTGTTTCATGCCAGTCATTATTGGCAATCACGGCAGAAACACCCGCCTGTGCGTGACACCTTGTGAAAGCGCACCGACGTGTTTGATGTTGGTGATAGAGTCTCAGCTTTTGGAGAGAACCATGGCTTTGCCTGCATCCTTGCGCCAGCTCACCGTGGCCGCTTTCTTGACTCTGCCCTGCGGATTGCCCGCCTTCGCGCAAACGCCCATCCGCATTGGCGAAATCAACAGCTATTCCGCCATCCCCCAGTTCACCCAGCCTTACAAGCAAGGCTGGCAGTTGGCTGTCGAAGAAATCAATGCCCAAGGCGGCTTGCTTGGCCGCAAGGTCGAGGTCATCGCCCGTGATGATGCTGGCAAGCCCGAAGAAGCCCTGCGCCACGCCATTGAGCTGACCTCCAAAGAAAAGGTTGACGTGCTGGCTGGGGGCTTTTTGTCGAACATTGGTTTGGCGCTGGCCGACCACGCGCAAAAGAACAAGCGCCTCTTTGTGGCCAGCGAGCCGCTGACCGACGCCATCGTTTGGGACAAAGGCAACCGCTACACCTTCCGCCTGCGCCCCAGCACCTACATGCAAGCGGCCATGTTGGTCGAAGAGGCGGTCAAGCTGCCCGCCAAGCGCTGGGCCACGATTGCGCCCAATTACGAATACGGCCAAAGCGCCGTGGCCAGCTTCAAGGAACTGCTCAAAGCCAAACGCCCCGATGTGGAGTTCGTGAGCGAGCAGTGGCCCGCCCAGGGCAAGATCGACGCGGGCAGCACTCTCACGGCCACCATGGCCAGCAAACCCGACGCGATCTTCAACGTCACCTTTGGCTCGGACTTGGCCAAGCTGGTGCGCGAAGGCAACCAGCGCAATGTCTTCCCCAAGACGCCCGTGGTGTCGCTGCTGTCGGGCGAGCCCGAGTACCTGGAAGTGCTGAAAGACGAAACGCCCAAGGGCTGGATCGTGACCGGCTACCCCTGGGACCAGCTCGACAACAAAGAGCACGCCAGCTTCGCGGCCAACTACTACAAGAAGTTCAACGAAAACCCCAAAGTGGGCTCGGTGGTGGGTTACGCCACGATGCAAGCCATCTTTGCGGCGATCAAAAAGGCCAACTCGACCGACAATGAAAAGTTGGTCGCTTCCATGCGTGGCCTGAAATTCAGCACGCCCTTTGGCCCAGCCCAGTTCCGCGCCCTGGACCAGCAGTCCACCATGGGTGCGTATGTGGGCAAGCTCGACCAGCGCGGTGGCAAGGGCACCATGGTGCAGTGGCGCTATGCAGACGGCAAAGACTACCAGCCGACCGACGCCTATGTGAAATTGCGTCGCCCTGCAGACGCGATGAGGTAAGGTGAATTTCGGCCGTTGGTGTCAATGCGCAGCCGGGCTCCACGCGCCTGCCTGAGCGCTGAGCCAATCGCTCGAAAACGGCAACGGCCAATCACTGGGCTGGGCCGAGGGTGCCACCAGACAGCCCGCAGGCAGCGTATCGATGATGGCCGACAGTGTCCTCGCCTGCCCCTGGGCAGTGCGTTGCATCACATGGCTGGGCCTGATTTGACCGGGGCTTTGCAGACCTGCTGAGCCCAGCAATTCCGCCAAAGCGTGCAGGGTATTGGTGTGAAAGTGAAACACCCGTTCGGCCTTGTCGGTCACCACCACTGCACGTTGGCGCACCGGGTCTTGCGTGGCCACTCCAGTCGGGCAGTGGTCGGTGTGGCAGCTTCGGGACTGAATGCAGCCCAGCGCAAACATGAAGCCGCGAGCCGCATTGCACCAGTCCGCGCCCAGTGCCAAGCATTTGGCGATGTCAAAGGCAGAAATCACCTTGCCCGAAGCGCCGATCTTGATGCGCTCGCGCAGGCCAGCCCCCACCAAACTGTTGTGCACCAGCCGCAGGCCATCGCGCAGCGGCATGCCCATGTGGTCCGCAAACTCGATCGGCGCTGCCCCTGTGCCGCCTTCGCTGCCGTCGACCACCACGAAGTCAGGGGTTTGTCCTGTTTGGAGCATGGCCTTGACGATGGCAAACCATTCGGCTGGGTGCCCCACGCACAGCTTGATACCCACCGGTTTGCCGCCCGAAAGGCGTCGCAGCTCGGAGACAAAGTTCAGCAGTTCCACTGGGGTGGAAAACGCCGAGTGACGGGCGGGTGAAACGCAGTCCTGGCCCATCGGAACGCCCCGTGCTTCGGCGATTTCGGCACTGACCTTGGCCTTTGGTAACACTCCGCCATGGCCCGGTTTGGCGCCTTGCGACAGTTTGACCTCGATCATCTTGACCTGGGGCGACATGGCCTGCAGGGCAAAGCGCTCAGGGTCGAAACGTCCTTCGGGCGTGCGACAACCAAAGTAGCCCGAAGCGATTTGCCAGATCAGGTCACCACCGTGCTCGCGGTGGTGCACCGAAATGCTGCCTTCACCTGTGTCGTGCGCAAAGCCGCCTTTGGCCGCGCCTTTGTTGAGGGCCTTGACTGCATTGGGGGACAAGGCACCAAAACTCATGCCCGAGATGTTCAGCAGCGACATCGAATAAGGCTGGCTGCAGTTCGGTCCACCCACCGTGATGCGAAGGGACGCCGGATCAATCTGTTCTGGCCGCATCGAGTGTGTGATCCACTCTGTGCCCGGGTGGTACATGTCCTTGATGCTGCCAAAGCCGCGCTTGTCGTTTTGCTCTTTGGATCGGGCATACACCATGGCCCGTTGGTTGCGCGAGAATGGGATTTTTTGTTCGTCGTCCTCGATGAAATACTGGCGAATTTCAGGGCGGATGTATTCCATCGCATAGCGCAGTCTTCCGGTGACCGGGTAATTCCTGCGCACCGCTTGTTTGCTCTGCAAAATGTCCTGAACCCCCAAGGCAAAAAGCCCCCAAAGAGCCAGTGATGCAGGCATGGAAACCGGCCACAAGAGTGCCGCGGCGGGTGCGGTGACAAGCCAAGGCGTGAATCGGACAATGCTGTGCATGGAAGGGTCTCCTGGCCAAAATTGATCTTCATCATGTCATGTGGTTGATTTTTAGACAAATTTATCAATTTTGTGAGGCTGCTGTGGATCGGCCAAAATGGTCGAATTGAATCAACGCTGGAGGCCGTCATGAGGCGCAAGGGATGGATTTTTCGTTCAGTTGGTTGGCTCGCAGCGTTGCTTGTCATCGGCCATGTGTCGGCCCAAGAGCCATTGGCGCGGGGCCAGACCAGTGTGCCAGTGGTCAAAGGCGTGGCCTATTTCGGCGTCATGCAATTGCATGTGGATGCCACTGACCTGGACCACCGCATCTTCCGCGTCCAGCAGACCCTGCCGGTTGTGTCCGGGGCTTTGATCCTCCAGTACCCGCGATTTTTGCCTGGCACGCATGGGCCTTATGGCGAGATTGAACGCTTGGCTGGCCTGCAAATCCAGGCGCAAGGCCAGCGCATTGCTTGGCAGCGCGACACGGTGGACCCTTACCGTTTTCATGTTCAAGTGCCCGCCGGGGTGTCTGAGCTGTCGGTGGCGTTCCAGTTCCTGAGTGAGGTGCGCGGGTCGGGGGGGCGCGTCGTGATGACGCGTGAGATGCTCAACCTGCAGTGGATCAGCACGGTGCTGTACCCCGCCGGATTTGAGGCCGTTGGCATCCCGGTGCAAGCGAGCGTGACCCTGCCCGAAGGCTGGCAACTGGCTTCGGCTTTGCGGGTGTCTGAACGCCAGGGCGAGACTTGGCGGTTTGAAAAAACCTCGCTGGAGCGGCTGGCCGATTCGCCGATTTTTGCTGGTAAACACCACAAGCAGATCGCGCTTGACCCCCAAGGCGCGGCCAAACCCGTGCTGCTGAACTTGTTTGCCGATGCCCCTGAGCAGCTGCAAGCCAGCGATGAGCAGATCGAAGCCCACCGCCAACTGGTCCGGCAGACCGACAGGCTCATGGGCGCACGCCATTACCAACATTACGATTTCTTGCTGTCTTTGTCTGAGCGCATGGGGGGCATCGGCTTGGAGCACCACGAAAGCAGCGAAAACGGTGTGCGGCCCGATTACTTCAAAAACTGGGGCAAATCCGTTGGCGCCCGTGACCTGCTGCCCCATGAGTACGTGCATTCGTGGAACGGCAAATTCCGCCGCCCGGCCGATTTGTTAACGTCGCATTTCAACGAACCGATGCGCAACAGCCTGCTGTGGTTGTACGAGGGGCAAACCCAGTATTGGGGTCGGGTGCTGGCCGCACGCAGTGGCCTGATCACGCCTGAGCAGACCCGTGCCCTGATGGCCCGCACCGCTGCCGAGTACACGTACCGCGCAGGCAAGTTGTGGCGTAACCTGCAAGACACCACCAACGAAGGCACCATGCGCATCGGGCGCAATGCGGCTTGGCGTGATTGGCAGCGCGGGGTGGATTACTACGATGAGTCTGCGTTGATCTGGCTGGATGCCGACACCCTCATCCGTGAAAAAAGCCAGGGCAAGCGGTCTCTGGACGATTTTGCCCAACTGTTCTTCGGCGTGGAGCCAGATCGCATTGAGCCGCTCACTTACACCTTTGAAGACATTGTGACGACCCTCAACCGGGTTCAGCCGCATGACTGGCGCACCTTTTTGCGCGAGCGGCTCGACAGCCACGAATTGGCCGCGCCCCTCGATGGGCTGCGCCGCGCGGGTTGGCGTCTGGATTGGTCTGAAGCCGAAAGTGAAGGCCTTCGCCAATCTGCAGGCCAAGGCCGCAACGATGACTTTGCTTATTCCCTCGGGCTGGTGATCAAGCCCGATGGCCAGGTGCAGCAAGTGCGCTGGAGCAGCCCGGCGTTTGAAGCGGGCATGAGCCCGGCGCTCACGGTGGTGGCGGTGCAGGGCATCGCTTACAAGGCTGAGCGGCTGGCCGCAGCCATCACGGCCAACAAAGAGGGCAAAGCCCCCTTGCAATTGCTGGTCAAAGAAGGCGAGCGCTACCGCACGCTGGTGCTGGACTACCGGTTGGGCCTGCGCTACCCCAAGCTGGTGCGCATCGAGGGTGTGCCTGAAGGCCTGGACGCTGGCGTGCTCAAACCGCGTCCGTGAATCCATCCGCGTCCGTGCACCAGGTCGTACGCATGAACCCGTCAGTCTGGGTGGACTGGCGCAGCAAAGCGCGCAGCAGCCAGGTGCTGCGCAAGCGTTGGTGCCAAAGGCAAGGATTCGCCTTCAAGATGCGCGGCGATCATTTCGCCCGCCAGCACCGACAGGCTGATGCCCCGAGCCCCCATGCCCGCACATACGTACAGGCCCGGCCAGCGCAGAGCGTCCAGCGCGCCCACCGCAGGCACGCGGTCGGGCAGGGTGCAGCGCAAACCTGCCCAACCCTTGACCTGGTCCAGTGCAAAAGCGTTTTGCATGGGCCCGCTCAGGTCTGGCAGCAAAGCGGCCAAACGTGCGTGGTTGGCGGCGTGGTCTTGGTCGCGCAGCAAGGCTTCTTTGCAAGACCGTTCAAAAGTCGAGCCCAGATACCAACCTGGCTCGCCAAGCGCGTTGGCCGCTTCACCCGGCAAGGGCACACCTGTGATGAAACTGCCGTGCCCGTTGACGGGGAAGGGTGGAAGCTGCCGCACGGCCTTGTCTGGCAGGGCAGACAGCGGCCCCATGCTGATTTGCCCACGCAAGGGGTTCAGCGGCAGGGGGGCTTGCTCGGGCGAGAGGTCTTGCAGCAAGGCCCGTGTGTCGTAACCCCCTGCGATGACGAGCACGGGTGCCCGACCGAGTTCTTGGCCATGTGCGCCGAGTGCCACCCAAAATGGGTCCTCGCGCACCACACGGGCCACATGGGTGTGCCAGTGCACATCGGCGCCGCTCGCCTGCAGTTGGGCGTGGGCCAAGGCGCGGGGCCGTAGCCAAGCACCCAGGCTGTGCCACAACGCTTGGGCTTGTTCGGGCAAGCCTGCCTGGGCGATCAAGGCCTTGCCCGCAGGTGTGCTCCATTCGTGTCCGGACGCTGGCCAAGCCTCGCTGCCGGGCAGGCTGCGCTTGCCTTCGACCCGGTGCTCCAGCACGCCCGTGGGCGCCCAGTCCACGCCATTCTTGAGCAGTTGGGTCGCGCGCTGCACCGTGGCGCGCACACCTGCTCGGGTGATGCGCGAGAGCACGTTGTCGTCAGGGGACACATGCGGTGCTGTGAGGCCTGCGGGCAAGCCAGATGCCCCTGCACCGGGGGCCGCGCCGGCATCGAGCACATGCACCTGCCAGCCGCGCTGCGCAAGGCTGTAGGCCGTGGCCGAGCCCGAGAGGCCCGCTCCCAAGACCAGCGCCTGGCGGGCCTGTCCGGTGGGGCGCTGCGCGCTGCGTTGTCGGCTGCGGGGTGTCCAATTCGGGGCATACACGGCTTGCCATGGTTCGCCTGTATCTCTGGGTGGCTGAGCGTCAAAGCCGCACTGCTGAAACGTCTGGCGCGCCTTGTCTGGGTATGGTCCGGTCATGAGCCGCGTGCCCGGCCTGCACAGGCGCGAGAGGGCCTTGAGGGTGTGCATCGCGGTGTCGCCGTCAGCGGGCCAATCGGCCAGTGTGATGTGGTCCACCGCCACGTCGATTTCGCGCAGCAGCTTGTCGCTGGGGCCAATGCACAGCGTCAGTTGCACATGACCAGCTTCAAACACCAGGCGGTGGACACCGTGCAGCAGTCCACGCCAGCCCAGTTCCAATGGGTTGACCAAGTCTTTGAGGGAAGGGTGCAGATCGCCCAACTGGGCGATGTCGCTGGCGGCCAGTGCGTGGGGCGTCAGCAGGCTGAAAAACAAGCGTTGTGGCCGCTCAGCGTCATTCAGCCAGGCTTGCCAGGCGGTCAAAAAGTTCAGGACCTGACCCGAGCCGATGCCCAGAGCGTGCCAATGCCGCTGGCCTTGCCAGGCACCGGGCACGAATGGAGCGAGCACGCCTCGATCAGGCTTGCGGTGGGGGCACGTAGCCTTGGGCAGCGTCGGCACCCGCGCCGAAGAAGTGGTTTTCCATTTGGCGCGCCAGGTACTGACGTGCGCGCAGGTCGGCCAAGTTCAGACGGTTTTCATTGACCAGCATGGTCTGGTGCTTGAGCCAGTCGGCCCAGGCTTGTTTGCTCACGTTTTCCCAGATGCGTTTGCCCAGCTCGCCCGGGTAAGGTGGAAAGTCCAGACCTTCGCCTTCGGTGCCGAGTTTGATGCATTGAACGGTGCGTGCCATGGGTGTGTTGCCTTTGGTGTCTTTATGAGCGCTGGTTATAGGGATATAAAATCTCCATATTTCCAGTTGTGTGCGAATCACAAGAAAATACAACATTGTCGCTTGATGCGGCGGATTTTCTTGTGGCCTGTCAGGCCTCAACTGTAGCAATCTTCTGCATCCCCCTTTTGACCTGGGGTCTGATCCCGGTCCAACCAGCTTGACCCCAATGAGTGCTTTTCTTGAAGAACGCGTTTTGAGCGTTCACCACTGGACCGACCGCCTGTTCAGCTTCACCACCACCCGCGACCAGGCGCTGCGTTTTTCCAATGGCCACTTCACCATGATTGGCCTGCGCCAGGACAACGGCAAACCGCTGCTTCGCGCCTACTCGATCGCCAGCGCCAACTACGAAGAGCACCTCGAATTTTTGAGCATCAAGGTGCCTGACGGCCCGTTGACCTCCAAGCTGCAACACATCCAGGTGGGCGACACCATCGTCGTGGGCCGCAAGCCCACGGGCACCTTGCTGTGCGACTACCTGCTGCCTGGCAAAAACCTGTACCTCATGGCCACTGGCACGGGTCTGGCCCCGTTCATGAGCATCATCCGCGACCCCGAAACCTATGAGCGTTTCGAAAAGGTCATCCTCGTGCACGGCGTGCGTCAGGTCAATGAGCTGGCTTACCACGACTACATCAACCAAGAGCTGCCTGCCAACGAGTTCCTGGGCGAGATGGTCACCAACCAGCTGCTTTACTACCCCACGGTGACCCGCGAGCCCTACAAAAACCAGGGCCGTTTGACCGACCTGATCGAAAACGGCAAGCTTTTTGCCGATCTGTGCCTGCCCGCGCTCAACCCCGAAACCGATCGCATCATGATCTGCGGCTCGCCCGCCATGCTGCGCGACTTGAAGCGCATTTGCGAAGAGCGCGGCCTCAAAGAAGGCAACACCAGCACCCCGGGTGCCTTTGTGATCGAGCGGGCTTTCGCTGACGCGTGAGGCTTGCGCCAAGCGCCCCGACTTTTCTATAGATGATTTCGGTATTAACAAACTCAAAATCAGTCGTTTGAGTTTTGAAGGGTTGAACCCAGAATCCGCTCCATCGTCAAAAAGGCGAAGCATTTCTGGAGTTCTTCATGACCACACACCGCCGTTTTGCCCAACTCATCGCCAGCGCCGCTTTAGGCTTGTCTGCTCTGGCTGCGCATGCCCAGGTCAGCCTGCTCAACGTCTCGTACGACCCCACCCGCGAGCTGTACGTTGAGTTCAATCAGGCCTGTGCCAGGCAATGGAAAGCCAAGACGGGCCAAGACTTGGCCATCAAGCAGTCGCATGGCGGTTCGGGCAAGCAGGCCCGCTCCATCATCGATGGCCTGGACGCCGATGTGGCCACGCTGGCGCTGGCCGGTGACACCGACGCGTTGTCCGAAGTGGGCAAACTGATCCCCAAAGACTGGCAAAAGCGCTTGCCGCACAACAGCTCGCCCTACACATCGACCATCATTTTGGTGGTGCGCGAAGGCAACCCCAAGGGCATCAAAGACTGGGACGACCTGATCAAGCCCGGCGTCAAAGTCATCACCCCCAACCCCAAGACCTCGGGTGGCGCTCGCTGGAACTACCTGGCCGCTTGGGAATTTGCCAAGCGCAAATTCGGCAGCGATGACAAGGCCAAAGAGTTCGTGAAGAAGCTTTACGAGAACGTGCCCGTGCTCGACACCGGGGCCCGAGGTTCGACCATCACCTTTGCCCAGCGCAACCAGGGCGATGTGCTGATTGCCTGGGAAAACGAAGCCTACCTGCTTGAAAAAGAATTCTCGGCCAAGTTCGACGTGGTCTATCCTTCGCTGTCCATCCTGGCCGAGCCTGCGGTGTCCATTGTCGACAAGAACGTCGACAAGAAAGGCACCCGAGCCGTGGCTCAGGCTTACCTGGAATACCTCTACACAGACGAAGGCCAGGACATTGCGGGAAAGAACTTTTACCGCCCCATCTCGGCCAAGGCCCAGGCCAAATACGCCAAGCAGTTCCCCAAGCTCAACCTGGTGACCATCGACAACACTTTCGGCGGCTGGACCCACGCCAGCAAAGACCATTTTGCAGACGGCGCGAGCTTTGACCAGATTTACACCAAAAAATAAACGCCAAGCCGTTTGACAAGGCGTTCCAGAATGTCTGTTTTGTGGATTGCCGCAAGCCCTTCAGAGCGCTCACGCTCGGCTGCTCTGCTCGAAGTAGCGGGTACACGTCTTGTGCAGGTGTCCTTGGTTCAATACCTGCAGATTTCAGTCGTGATTTGGAAATATTTTTGTCATTCTTGAGACTTCTTTAAATAGGAAGCTATGGTTCGGCATTTGCCGATCAACTCACGCAAGGGGTACAGCATGACGGACGACATTCACAACGAAACTGACCACGACGATCTGTTGGACGATGATTTTGTCAGCATTTCTCAGTGCCACGCTTTGGCGGCTCAGCACTTCCTGGAGGCTGCCAAGCAGCATGGTTTGGCAGCAGAGGCTTACGATGCGGGCAATCTGTATGAAACACACCGTCGAGGATATTTGGCTTACCGCAATCAATTGCTGGCCACCCAATACGCTGAAATGGCGGCCATTGACGAAGATGATGAAGAGTTTGACGACGAGGGTTCTGAATCCGATTCTCAGTAATCGAGCCTGTTTTCAAAGCCAATACATCGGCGCTTTTTGATTGCATCCAACCTGGGGGTGCTGCTGCGACCGCTCAAGAGTGGACCATTTCATCGTGAGGGCCATGCCGCCTCCCGTTGATGTGGGGTTGCAATGGTCTTTAGATCTTATTTCGTATAAGTAAACAACAAATCATTCGTTTGAGAATGAAGTCGACGAACAGACAATCTAGGCCATGTATTCTCAACCTTCCAACTTGTTCATGCCGGGTTGGCGCAATGCCGTACCCGGCCATTGCCCAAGACGCTGTTCGGCGGATTCACGGCGCGATGCGGGTGGCGCCTGCACGGCACAAGCGCAGTTGCTAATTTCCGCTCTTGGAGCGTTGCCCCCTGCTGAATTGGAAACCGCATGAACAAATTGACTCAGGCTGCTTTGGCCGCCACTTTGGCGCTTTCGGGCTCGCTGGCCGGTGCTCAGACGCTGCTCAACGCTTCGTACGACGTGGCCCGCGAGTTCTACAAGGACTACAACGCCGCCTTTGTGGCCCATTACAAGAAGAACATGGGCAAGGACGTCAAGATCGACCAGGCCCATGGCGGCTCCAGCGCTCAAGCGCGGGCTGTCAACGATGGCCTGGACGCCGATGTGGTGACCATGAACACCACCACAGACGTGGACTTTTTGGCCAGCACGGGGGCCGTGGCCAAGGACTGGACCAAGCGCTTTCCGGGCAATGCCTCGCCCACCACATCGACCATGCTGTTCCTCACGCGCAACGGCAACCCCAAAGGCATCAAGGACTGGGACGATCTGATCAAGCCCGGCATCAAAGTGATCGTGGTCAACCCCAAAACCGGTGGCAATGGCCGGATGGCTTACCTCGCCGCGTGGGGTTACGTCAAGAAGAAGGGCGGCACCGACGCCGATGCAGCCGACTTTGTGGGCAAGCTCTACAAAAATGTGCCGGTGCTGGCCAAGGGCGGGCGCGACGCGACCACCATTTTCTTGCAGCGCAACATTGGCGATGTGCTGGTGACTTTTGAGTCAGAAGTCGTATCGGTGGACCGTGAATTTGGCGAAGGCAAGGTCGACGCGGTGCACCCGTCGATCAGCATCATTGCCGAAAACCCGGTGGCCATCGTCGAGCGCACGGTGGCCAAGAAGGGCACGGGCGATCTGGCCAAAGCTTATCTGGATTACCTGTACTCTGAAGAGGCGCAAGAGATTGCGGCCAAGCACGCGCTGCGCCCCCGTTCGCAGGTGGTGCTCAAGAAATACAGCAAGACCTTCAAGCCCATGCAGCTGTTTTCTGTGAACGAGGTGTTTGGCTCTTTCGCTGAAGCACAGAAGGTGCATTTCAACGACGGCGGTCAGTTCGACAAGATCTACACCGTCAAATAAGTTCCCTCTCCATGACCGCACTGCCGATTGCGGCGCCTGCCAAACGGCGAGCGCCAGCCAAGGTGCTTCCCGGGTTCAACCTGACCCTGGGCTTCACAGTTTTTTACCTGAGCCTGATCGTGCTGATTCCTTTGTCGGCGCTGGTGTTCAAGACCTTCACCCTGAGCTGGGAGCAGTTCTGGGCCGCCGTCACGGGGCCGCGGGTGATGGCCTCGTACCGATTGACGTTTGGTGCTTCGCTCATTGCTGCGCTGGTCAATGTGGTGTTTGGCCTGTTGGTGGCTTGGGTGCTGGTGCGCTACGACTTCTTTGGCAAAAAGGTGGTGGACGCGCTGGTCGATTTGCCCTTTGCGCTGCCCACCGCTGTGGCGGGCATTTCGCTCACGGCTTTGCTCGCGGGCAACGGCTGGGTGGGGCAGTACCTGGAGCCCCTGGGCATTGTGCTGGCCTTCAACCCCAATGGGGTGGTGATCGCGCTGATCTTCATTGGCCTGCCCTTTGTGGTTCGCACGGTGCAGCCGGTGCTCGAAGACGCTGAAAAAGAACTTGAAGAAGCGGCCACCTGCCTGGGCGCGACGCGCTGGCAGACTTTCAGCAGAGTGATTTTCCCGTCGATTGCGCCTGCGCTGCTCACGGGCTTTGCCATGGCTTTTGCGCGTGCGATTGGCGAGTACGGCTCGGTCATTTTCATTGCGGGCAACATGCCCATGGTGTCCGAGATCACGCCGCTCATCATCATCGGCAAGCTCGAGCAATATGACTATGCCGGAGCCACGGCCGTGGCGGTGGTGATGCTGATTTTCTCGTTCATCTTGTTGTTGATCATCAACGCGCTGCAGGCTTGGCAGCGCCGCCACACAGGAGCCCCGGCATGAGCGGCGGTACGACTCTCAAGGCCTCGACGCGACGCGCGCAGGCGGGCACCACCGAGCCCGCATGGGTGAGATGGAGCCTGATCGGTGTGGCGCTGGTGTTCATGTTCCTGTTTTTGGTGCTGCCGCTGGCGGCGGTGTTCACCGAAGCGCTGCGCAAGGGATTGGGCGCTTACCTCGAGGCCTTCAATGAGCCCGATGCCTGGTCTGCGATCTGGCTCACGCTGATCACGGCGGCCATTGCGGTGCCTTTGAACCTGTTGTTCGGTGTGGCCGCGGCCTGGGCGATTGCCAAGTACGAATTCAAAGGCAAAGCCTTTTTGACCACCTTGGTGGACTTGCCCTTCTCGGTGTCACCCGTGGTAGCCGGTTTGATTTACGTGCTGATGTTCGGCGCACAAGGCTGGTTTGGCCCCTGGCTGCAGGCGCACGACATCAAGATCGTGTTTGCAGTGCCCGGCATTGTGCTGGCGACCGTGTTCGTGACTTTTCCGTTCATTGCCCGCGAGCTGATCCCGCTCATGCAGGCGCAGGGCAACGACGAGGAGCAGGCCGCCATCGTGCTGGGCGCGAACGGTTGGCAGACCTTCTGGTACGTGACGCTGCCTAACATCAAGTGGGGCCTGATTTACGGCGTCATTTTGTGCAACGCCCGCGCCATGGGGGAGTTTGGCGCGGTGTCGGTTGTGTCGGGCCACATTCGTGGCCAGACCAACACCATGCCGCTGCACGTGGAGATCCTCTACAACGAATACCAGTCGGTGGCCGCTTTTGCCGTGGCCTCGCTGCTGGCGCTGTTGGCCTTGGTCACCTTGTTGATCAAATCCATTGTGGAGTGGCGCCATGAGCGCGAGTTGCGCGCTGCTGCTGACACGCCGCCTGAACGTCCCCTGACCCCTGCCGCAGGTGCGCAAGTCTGAATCCGATTGAAAGTTTTGAGCCATGAGCATCGAAATCCGCAACGTCCATAAACAGTTTGGCGACTTCACCGCGCTGAACAACGTCAGCCTCGACATCGGGTCGGGCGAACTCGTCGCATTGCTCGGCCCATCAGGCTGCGGCAAGACAACGCTGCTGCGCATCATCGCGGGGCTGGAAACGGCCGACCAAGGCACCATCGCCTTCAGCGGCGAAGACACCACGCATGTGCATGTGCGCGAGCGCCAGGTGGGCTTTGTGTTCCAGCACTACGCCTTGTTCCGCCACATGACGGTGTTCGAGAACGTGGCCTTTGGTCTGCGTGTCAAGCCGCGCAAAGAGCGCCCCGGCGAGTCCGAAATCAAACGCAAGGTGCACGAGTTGCTGAGTCTGGTGCAGCTCGATTGGCTGGCCGACCGCTACCCCTCGCAGTTGTCGGGCGGTCAGCGCCAACGCATTGCTTTGGCCCGTGCGTTGGCCGTTGAGCCCAAGGTGCTGCTGCTCGATGAACCCTTTGGTGCATTGGACGCCAAGGTGCGCAAGGAGCTGCGCCGTTGGTTGCGTCGTCTGCACGATGAGTTGCATGTGACCAGCATTTTTGTGACGCACGACCAAGAGGAAGCCTTGGAAGTGGCCGACCGCGTGGTGCTGATGAACAAGGGCAACATCGAGCAGATTGGCTCGCCACAAGATGTGTGGGACCACCCGGCCAGCCCCTTTGTATATGGCTTTCTAGGCGACGTGAACCTGTTCCATGGGCGGGCGCACGAAGGCGAGATGCTGATTGGCGCTGACCAGCACGGTGTTCGGCTCGACAGCCCGGAGCACGGTTTGGTGCAAGATGCCAAGGCTTTTGCCTATGTGCGTCCCCACGACCTGGATGTGGCCCGCTACATCCCAGGCGGGGAGAATTCAGGCATCGTGGCCAAGCTCACTCGCACCATTGTGGTTGGGCCCGTCGCACGCTTGGAGTTGGAGCCTTCGGAAAATCTGGGCTTTGGCAAGGACACGGTGATCGAAGCTCAGATCTCTGCGTCACAATTCAGGGAGCAGGCGCTGCGTGAAGGGGAAATGCTGGTGCTGACCCCGCGCAAGGCCCGTGTTTTCATCGAGTCCTGATTTGGCCGCTTTTTTTCTCCGTGTTGCAGGTTTGGATCTGACGGTTCGGCGCGTGTTTGCGCTGGTCGCGCTGGCGTGTGTGGGCATGCTGGTGTTTGGCCTTTACCTGCAGCATATGGTGGGCCTGAACCCTTGCCCCATGTGCATCGTGCAACGCTACGCCTTGGTCGGTGTGGCGGTGATCGCCATGGTGGGTTCGCGCCTGAGCCGTCCATTGTGGCAGGGCGTCTGGGCGGTCTTGATGACCCTCATGGCCGGGTTCGGAGCTTTCACGGCTGCCCGCCAAAGCTGGATCCAATGGTATCCCCCGGAGGTGGTCAGTTGCGGGCGTGACTTTTACGGCATGGTGGAGAACTTTCCTCTTCAGCGCGCGATTCCCATGATCTTCAAGGGCAGTGGCGACTGCACCCTTGTGGACTGGACTTTTTTGGGCGGCTCGATTGCCAACTGGTCTTTTGTGGCTTTCATCACCTTTGCGCTGACCGGTATGGCCATGGCTTGGGTTTCCCGGCGCGCGCGCTGAGCCTGGCCCCCCAAAAGCAGGGTATTTCAGGCTATAATCTCAGGGCTTTGCGTGGTGCAAGGCGCACGCTGACAGCACTTCCAGCCGCCAGCGCAAGTCAACAACATCGCTTTGCCGCTTTCGGGCGCTGGCGAACAAAAGGAAAAATCATGATCGCATCTTCCATCAAAGCCGAGGTCGTCAAGGCCAACGCCAGAGCAGCCAACGACACCGGGTCCCCGGAAGTCCAAGTGGCCCTGCTCACAGCCCGCATCAACGAGCTGACACCTCACTTCAAGACCCACGCCAAAGACCACCATGGTCGCCGTGGTCTGTTGCGCATGGTGAGCCGCCGCCGCAAGCTGCTGGACTACCTCAAGTCCCGTGATGCTGACCGTTATGTTGCACTGATCGCCAAGCTTGGCTTGCGCAAGTAAACACAAACACAGATGAAAAGCGCCTGAGTTAGGACACTGGCTCAGGCGCTTTATTGTTTTTTATTCGGAATTTGTCAGGACGAACCCGCGCTGTGTCATTCCACAAGGCTTTCAAACCAAGGTTTTGTGGAATGGCATCGAGTTCAAAAAGCCAAGTTCCGGGCACCGGGAGCAGCCTCATGCCCCTTGATTTTCAGGAGTTCTGAACATGTCTATTTTTAACAAAGTCACCAAAACATTCCAGTGGGGCCAGCACACGGTCAAGATGGAAACGGGTGAAGTCGCCCGCCAAGCTGGCGGTGCTGTGCTTCTCGACATGGAAGGCACCGTGGTGCTGGCCACCGTCGTGGGTTCCAAGATCGCCAAGGCCGGTCAAGATTTTTTCCCACTCACCGTCGATTACATCGAGAAAACTTACGCCGCAGGCAAGATTCCTGGCAGCTTTTTCAAGCGTGAAGCCAAGCCCAGCGAGCACGAGACCCTGACCAGCCGCCTGATTGACCGCCCGATCCGTCCTCTGTTCCCTGAAGGTTTCTACAACGACGTGCACGTGGTCATCCACACCGTGTCGCTGAATCCTGAAGTCGACGCCGACATCGCTGCGATGATCGCCGTGTCTGCCGCCTTGTCCATCTCGGGCATCCCGTTCAACGGCCCCATCGGCGCGGCTCGCGTGGGTTACATCAACGGCGAGTACGTCCTGAACCCAGGCCAGACCCAGCGCAAAGACAGCGTCATGGACCTGGTCGTGGCCGGTACCGAAGCCGCTGTGCTGATGGTCGAATCCGAAGCTCAGCAACTGTCCGAAGAAATCATGCTGGGGGGCGTGGTGTACGGTCACGCGCAATCGGCGATCGCCATCAACGCCATCCACGAACTGGTGCGCGAAGCTGGCAAGCCAGCATGGGACTGGCAAGCGCCTGCCCGCGACTTGGCTTTCGAAGCCAAGTTGGCCACTTTGGCTGAAGAAAAACTGCGCGCTGCTTATCAGCTGCGCAACAAACAAGCCCGCACACACGCTTGCCGCGAAGCCTACGCTTCGGTCAAAGTGGCTTTGTCCGAAGAGGGGGTGGCCTTTGACAGCGTCAAGCTCGATGGTCTGATGTTCGAAATCGAAGCCCGCATCGTGCGCAGCCAGATTTTGTCAGGTGAGCCCCGCATCGACGGCCGCGACACACGCACCGTGCGCCCCATCGAAATCCGCAACAGCGTGCTGCCCCGCACACACGGCTCGGCCCTGTTCACACGTGGCGAAACCCAGGCTTTGGTGATCACCACTTTGGGCACCGAGCGCGATGCACAGCGCATCGACGCGCTGGCTGGCGAGTTCGAAGACCGCTTCATGTTCCACTACAACATGCCTCCGTTCGCCACTGGAGAAGTCGGTCGCATGGGCAGCACCAAGCGCCGCGAAATCGGTCACGGTCGTCTGGCCAAGCGTGCACTGGCTGCGTGTTTGCCA
>CAIJQQ010000063.1 GCA_903822825.1 uncultured Burkholderiales bacterium
GGGTCCAGCGCGCACTGACCTTGACCCCACCTGCTTGGGCACAAGCGCCTGACAGCCACCATGATTGGCTTGTCGAGAGCTTGCGTGAGGCCAGCGAACAAGAGGTCCGGCGGCATCGCCGATTGGTGCTCGCGCTGCCCATGAGCCGCTGCCAAAGCGGACATTTTGACTGCCCCCTGACTTTGGACAACCCGGCCCTTCAAGCCGAAGTCCAACTCGAGGCAGCGCAGAGTTTGAATGTGTTGCCGCAAGATGTAGGCTTTGATTTTGAAGTTCGCCAGAGCGATGTCCCCTGGAGCCAAAGTGTGCACTGGCTCGCTTGCTTGCGCAGCGAGTTGCATGCCTGGCACAAGCACACCCGCGCTGCGGGCTGGCGCATGCCCGCCATTGAGCACCACGAGCAAGCGGCGCAGCGCGCTGTGCAGGCTTTGCAAGGGGGCATTGAAAACCTGCTGGCCCAACCCCACCAAGATTGGCAGTTCAATTGGCCACGCGCAGGCCATGAGGCAGAACTGGACGCCTTGGACGAGGCTTTGCTGCCGCTGCGGGGCACACCGGCTTGGGGCTGGCTGTGTGCCTGTGGCGCGGGGTTGAGGGCCTTGGCGTGATCACCGCCTTCAATCTCCTAAATTACCCGTTGCAAGCCCGGCGGCGGCGCTTGCGCTGGCGTTGGGGCTCGGGTGTGGCTGGGGGGCTGATCGGCTTGGTCGCAGGTGCCTTGGCTCTGCACAGCTTGAATCAGGCGCTCGAAGCCCTGTCGGTAGAACGTGATGCACTGCAAGAGCTGCGCGCGCAAAGGCTGGCTCAGATGGGCAAGGACAAAGTGCGCAAAGAGGCGCTTGCCATGGCGCAAGGCCAGCAAGCCTTGTTGCTGCAGGTAAAGCAGCAACAGCAGGCCTGGATCCGGCTTTACCGAGCCGTTTCGCAGGAGGCCGGACGCAGCGGTTGGGCGTTGGAGCGTTTGCAGGTGGACGGTGATCGGCTGGAGCTGCATGGCCGCATTCGGGATGCGCAAGCCCTGGGATCGGCGCAACTGCGCTTGGCGGAAAAATTGCAAATCCCTTTGACGCTGCACAGCCTGGGGGTCAACCCCATGGCCATGGCTGAACGACCTGCGAGCGCCGGGAGCCATGTGTTTGTGTGGCAAGGCCCGTGGCCCGCTGTCCAAGTCGGGGCCAAGACTTCAGCTGGGCGCGCGCCATGAAAAATTTCTGGGCATCTGAGGCGGTTCGCCAAGTGCTGGTGCGCGCTGCTCGGCGTTGGGCATGGGCTGCGGGTGGCTTTTTGGCGGGCTTGTGCGTGGTGTGTGGCTGGGGGTCGGACGCATTGGAGCAGCACACGCAGCTGCAGCAAAAGTTGCAGGACTTGCGGCAGGCCGTGCAAGGCGCTGCACCCCCCGATGCCAGAAGCTCGCAGCTGCCCGAAGTCATGTCAGGGCTTGAGCTTTTGCCTGCTGTGGAGGATGCGCCGGGCCTGTGGCTGGCTTTGCAACAGGGCCTGCAGCAGGAGGGCTTGCAGGTGCAATCTCTCAGGCCCCAGTCTTTGCAGGCAGGGGTGGCCTTGTCGAGCCAGGCGGTGGCCATGCGTCTTCATGGGCGGTTTTCGGAGGCCGCCAGCGCATGGGCTTCTCTGGTGGACGCCGGACCCGTCTGGACTTTGGACCGCATGACGGTGACCGCCAGTGGCCTGAGCAGTCAGTTGCAGTGGGAAGGTGTGTGGCGGGTCTGGTTGCGCCCTGATGCCCCCAGTGAGCAGGGCTGGCCAGCGCTGTGGGGCACCTCTGCCAAGTCGCGCTCAGAGCCGTTTGCAGACCCTTTCTTGTCTGCGCCAGTGCTGGCTTTGGCGCTCGAATCGTCAGGGCCCGCGCCTGTGCCGCTGCCCGCCGACCCGCGTCAATGGCCATTGGCCCAGATTCGCCTTGCGGGTGTCTGGCAGCAGGGCGACAGCCGCCAAGCCGTGTTGGGGGCCGGTCCTCACTGGGCGGTGCTGGGACCGGGCGCACGGCTGGCATTTGAAAATTACCGCATCCAAAAAGTTCACCCGGATGCCGTGGAATTGCAAGCGGCCACTGGCCGAGGCCTGGTGCATGTTTTGCGTCTGGAAGGAGGCTCTCGATGAGCAGTTTTAAGTTTCTTTGGGCTGCCCTGCTTGGTCTGGCTTGGCCTATGGCCATGGCCAACCCTGCACTTGCCGAAGGTTCACCCAAAACCGCCCTTGCACCCTCGGGCTTGCCGATCAGCCTGAATTTTCAGAACATCGAGCTGAGGGCACTGATGCAGGTGTTTGCCGACTTCACCGGCTTGAATGTGGTTACCACCGATGCGGTGACCGGCAGTGTGTCTGTGCGCCTCAAAGACGTGCCTTGGCCGCAGGCTTTGCAGATCGTTCTGCAGTCCAAAGGGCTGGCGTCGCGGCAAGAGGGGCGGGTGATCTGGGTGGCCCCACAAGACGAGTGGCTGCAGCGCGAGAAAAAACACATGGAAGCGCAAACGGCGCTGGAGGCCGCGAGCCCCTTGCAGGTGTTGTCTCTGCGTTTGCAGTACACCCGCGCCACTGAGGTGGCGCAGCGTTTACAAGGCGGTGTTCTGGCGCCCGGCGCGGCTGCTGCTGGGGGTGGCCGTTGGCTCAGCGCGCGCGGCACTGTGCTGGCCGAGCCGAGAACCAACCAGATTTTCATCTCGGATGTGCCCGCCCGCTTGGCCGAGTTGCAACAGATGATTGCGCGGCTCGATGTGCCTGTGCGCCAAGTCCTGATCGAGGCGCGGATTGTCGAAGCCGACGACCAGTTTGGCGAGTCGCTGGGGGTGCGCTGGGGTGCGGGCAGCACAGGCGCTCTGGGTGGCCGCACGTTGGCGCTTGGCGCGAGCAACGCCACCACTGGCGCTGGCGTGGTCACGGGCAACCAGGTGGCGCTGGCCGCGGGCAACGCAGGCCAGACCCTGGTGAGTCCGCCGAGTTTTGCCGTGTCTTTGTTCAATGCATCGGCTGACAAATTCATCAACCTGGAACTCTCGGCACTCGAGGCCGATGGCCGGGGCAAGGTGGTCTCGCGCCCACGGGTCATCACCGCCGACCAGACCAAGGCCCTGATCGAGCAGGGCACCGAGCTGCCTTACCAGACGGCGGCCGCCACGGGTGGCACCACCCTGACTTCCATCACCTTTCGCAAGGCCAACCTCAAACTCGAAGTCACGCCGCAAATCACGCCGGACGGCTCGGTGGTGCTGGAAGTGGATGTCAACCGCGACAGCGTGGGGCAACTGACCACCGCCGGTTACGCGATCAACACCAAGCACGTCAAGACCCAGGTGCGCGTGCAGGACGGCGGCACCGTTGTGCTGGGTGGGATTTTTGAAGACGCCGACAAAAACGACGAGGCCAAGGTGCCCAGCCTGGGCGATGTGCCGCTTTTGGGCTGGCTGTTTCGCAACCGCCAGCAAACCCGCCGCAAAAGCGAGTTGCTGGTGTTCCTGACGCCGCGCGTGATGGCCGACAGCACGCCTGCGGCCGAGATGGTGGGGCCGGTGGCTGCTGCACCCGATCCCCTACCAGAACGCAAGTCCGGGCTTCGCGCGGCCCCGGCGCCGGGGCCCTGAACACCTGCCATTCGGCAAAGGACATGGCACCGTGTCGAATACACTTGCAAGTCTGGCGCACAGGTCTTTGGCAGGCCGCCAGACCCCTGTTTTTCGCTTGTGAGACTGTCTTGACCATCATTTTCGTGGGCCTTCCGGGCTCTGGCAAAACCACCATCGGGCGCCAGCTGGCGCGCCGTCTTGGCGTGCCTTTTGTCGACTCGGACCATGTGATCGAAGAACGGCTGGGCTGCGCCATCCGCGAGTACTTTGCCCGCGAAGGCGAAGACGCTTTCCGCGAGGTCGAGCAAGCCGTGCTCGATGACCTGAGCCAGCAGAACCTGGGCGTGTTGTCCACAGGCGGAGGGTCGGTTTTGCGCGAAGCCAACCGACGCCACTTGCATGACCGTGGGCAAGTGATTTATCTGTGCTCGACACCCGAAGACGTTTACCGCCGTTTGCGGCACGACACGGTGCGGCCTCTCTTGCAGGTGCAAGACCCCCTCGCGCGCTTGCGCGACCTGTACGAAACACGCGATCCGCTGTACCGCGATGCGGCGCACTTTGTGATCGAAACCGGGCGCCCATCGGTGTCCACATTGGTCAACATGATCCTCATGCAGTTGGAGCTGGCCGGTCACCTGCCTGCACGCACCCCGGCCGCGCACCCGGCACCCACTCAACCGCATTCGCCCACTGCGCCCTGAGCTTGCACCGGGCGACATGGGCAGGCCCTACACTTGAAGGCTATGGATAAGCACCCTTCCCCCATTGAAACCGTCGCCATCGCGCTCGGCGATCGCAGCTACGACATCCACATCGGTTCCGGCCTGCTGTCCAGCCCGGCAAGCTGGACCGGTTTGCCCAAGGCCCAAGCGGCGATGATCGTCACCAACGACACCGTGGCGCCACTTTACGAAGCGGCACTGCGCACAGCGCTTGCGCCGCATTACAAACAGATCCACACCGTGGTGCTGCCCGACGGAGAAGCGCACAAAGACTGGCAGACCCTGAACCTGATTTTTGACGCCCTGCTGGCCAACGGTTGCGATCGCAAGACGGTGCTGTTCGCCTTGGGCGGCGGCGTGGTTGGCGACATGACCGGCTTTGCCGCTGCCAGCTACATGCGGGGCGTGCCTTTTGTGCAGGTGCCCACCACCTTGTTGTCTCAGGTGGACTCGTCGGTGGGCGGCAAAACCGCCATCAACCACCCGCTGGGCAAGAACATGATCGGCGCGTTTTACCAGCCGGTGCGCGTGGTCTGCGACCTGGACACGCTCAAAACCTTGCCCGAGCGCGAGCTGAGCGCGGGCTTGGCCGAAGTCATCAAGTACGGCCCGATCGCCGACATGGACTTTTTGGCCTGGATCGAGTTGAACATCGGCGCGCTGATGGCGCGTGAAACACCAGCGCTGGCCCACGCCGTCAAGCGCAGTTGCGAAATCAAGGCCTGGGTGGTGGGGCAGGACGAGCGCGAGTCGGGTTTGCGCGCCATCTTGAACTTTGGCCACACTTTTGGACACGCCATTGAAGCGGGTTTGGGATTTGGCGTTTGGCTGCACGGTGAGGCCGTGGGCTGTGGCATGGTCATGGCGGCCGAGCTGTCGCAACGCCTGGGCAAGGTCGATGCCGCATTCGTGACGCGCTTCAAGGCACTGATCGAGCGCGCGGGTCTGCCCTTGCGTGGACCGGTGCTGAGCTCCGCAGACAACGCGCTCGACTACATCGAACACATGCGCCTGGACAAAAAGGCCGTGGGTGGTGACATCCAGTTCGTCGTCATCGATGGCCCCGGCCAAGCCGCAGTGCAGGGCGCACCCGACGCCACGGTGCGCGAAGTGATCGACGCCTGCTGTGCCTGACCGCCACCATTCGTCTGGCCTGGCGCTCTGGGCCAGTCATTCGTCTCAAAGCCGAGGCCGCCGCCATGCCGAAATGCCTGCGCCCACGCGCGACGCCTTTCAGCGTGACCGCGACCGCATCGTCCACTCCACCGCGTTTCGCGCTTGGTCTACAAGACCCAGGTGTTCCTCAACCACGAGGGCGATCTGTTTCGCACGCGGCTCACGCACTCGTTGGAAGTGGCGCAATTGGGGCGCTCCATTGCCCGCGCGTTGGGCCTGAACGAAGACCTGGTCGAAGCCATAGCGCTGGCGCACGATTTGGGCCACACGGCTTTTGGCCATGCAGGGCAGGATGCGCTCAATGAATGCATGGCCGAGCATGGCGGCTTTGAGCACAACCTTCAAAGCCTGCGTGTGGTCGACCAACTCGAAGAGCGCTACCCCGAATTTGATGGCCTGAACCTGAGCTTTGAAACCCGCGAAGGCATTCTCAAGCACTGTTCGCGCACCCATGCCCAGGCGATGGAACTGATCGAGCCCGGCGGCGTGGCCCGGCGGTTTTTGGACCGCACCCAGCCCAGCCTGGAGGCGCAGCTGTGCAACCTGGCAGACGCGATCGCCTACAACGCCCACGACATCGACGACGGCGTGCGCTCTGGCCTGATCTCTCTCGACCAGATGCAGGAGGTGCCGCTGTTTGACCACTATCGCCTGCAGGCTTTGGCCGAGCACCCGCAACTGAAAGACAAGCCCCGCCGCTGGCTATATGAGAGCACGCGCCGCATGCTCAGCGAGCAGGTGTATGACGTGATCGACGCCACCCGAGCGGCCATTGCCGAGGCTGGCGTGCAAACGGCCGATGAAGTCCGGCAGGCCGGGTCCTTGGTGCGCTTTTCACAGGAGATGAAGTCCCGCTCGGGCGAACTCCAAAAATTCCTGTTCGCCAGCCTTTACCGCCATCCGCAAGTGGTGCAGATGATGGGGCAGGCCCAACAGGCCGTGCGCGAGCTGTTTGCGGCTTACATGGCGCAGCCGCAAGAGATGCGTGCCGAGTTCGCCGCCCGAGACGACCGCCACCGCGCTGTGGCCGACTACATCGCGGGCATGACCGACCGCTTTGCCCTGCGCGAGCACGAACGCCTCACGGGGCGCAAGCTGCTGTGAACGGGCTTGGATGTCCACTTTGCGTGTGGGCGCGGCGCCTTGTGGGAAAGATGCCCTGTGGGAGCGGCGCCCTCGCCGCGAAAGCACACCACGGCACTTTGCCAGACCCCCATTCGCCCCGAGGGCGGAGCTCCCACACACCGGCTCAACGTCCAGCAGGGACTGCATCGCGCCATGAACAGTAACCCTGCTTTTTCTTCGATTGGCCAGGCCTGGCTGGTGGTCTCGGCTGGCGGTGTGGCGGCCCTGCAGGTGGGCAAGCTGCCCCCGGCCTTGCCCGCCTTGCAAGCCGAGTTGGGCCTCACGTTGGTGCAATCTGGCTTTCTCTTGTCCATCGTTCAGCTGGCGGGTCTGAGCCTGGCGGTGTTCATGGGCTTGCTGGCCGACGGGATGGGCCTCAAACGCAGCATGGTGCGTGGCCTGTGCTTGCTGGCGCTGGCCAGTGGCTTGGGTGGTTTCGCCTCCTCAGTCAGCGCTTTGCTGGTGCTGCGAGCCATCGAGGGCTTGGGCTTCTTGCTGGTGGCCTTGCCTGCACCTGCCTTGATCCGCCGTTTGGTAACGCCTGCGCACTTGTCCGGCATGCTGGGCGTGTGGGGCGCCTACATGCCTACGGGCACGGCGCTGGCCTTGTTGCTGGGGCCGCTGTTCATACCCAGCTGGGGCTGGGAGGCGTGGTGGTGGTTTTTTGCGGCCGTGTCGCTGGTCATGGCCTTGGGGCTGTGGCGTGCCGTGCCTACCGATCCACCCGCGGCGGTGGGCGTGGCTGGGCAGGGCGCGTGGGCCCGTTTGCGCCGCACCTTGAGCGCACCCGGCCCTTGGCTGGTGGCGCTGACTTTTGGCATGTATTCGGGCCAGTGGCTGGCGGTGGTGGGGTTTTTGCCGTCGATCTATGCCGCTGCGGGCGTGAGCGGGGCGCTGCTCGGTGTTCTCACGGCGCTGGCCGCTGCCGTCAACATGGTGGGCAACATGGCTTCTGGCCGTTTGCTGCAAAGAGGTTGGGCGCCACGCTCGATCTTGTGGCTGGGCTTTGGCACGATGGCGCTGGGCAGCACCTTGGCTTTTGCGCCGTTCACCGAAGGCGCGCCTTGGCTGCGGTTTGCCGGAGTGCTCTTGTTCTCGGGCGTGGGCGGCTTGGTGCCGGGCACCTTGTTCAGCTTGGCGGTGCGACTGGCTCCGGGTGAGCAGCAAGTGGCCACCACCGTGGGTTGGGTGCAGCAGCTGTCTGCGCTTGGCCAGTTTGCCGGCCCGCCCCTTGTGGCGGCGGTGGCTGCGCGCGCAGGGGGCTGGCAGTTCACGCCGCTGGTCACTGTGGGGTGTTGTGTGTGTGGGGCCTTGTTGGCTTGGTTGGCCGGGCGCTTGCTGACACGGTCAGGTGCCTGAGCCATTGCAAGGCAAAGGCACAATCGGTGCATGACTGAGACTTCTCCCCAACCCCCGATCGAGATCACCGACACCGTGCGCTGGCTCGAGCGCGCCGTGATCGGCCTGAACCTGTGCCCCTTTGCCAAGGCCCCGCACATCAAGGGCCAGATCCATTACGCGCTGAGCGAAGCCAAAGGCCTGGAGGGCCTGCGCGACGAGCTGATCGAGCAGTTGCAGGCCCTGGCCGCCATGCCTGCCGAAGAGCGCGAAACCGTGCTGCTGATCGTGCCGCACATGCTGCGCGATTTTCTGGATTTCAACGACTTTCTGGACGAAGCCGATGGCGTGCTGCAGGAGCTGGAGCTGGAAGGTGAATTCCAGATCGCGAGTTTCCACCCCGACTTCCAGTTTGCGGACACCGAGCCCGACGACATCAGCAACTTCACCAACCGCTCGCCGTACCCGACGCTGCACCTGCTGCGCGAGGCCAGCATCGACCGGGCGGTGGAAGCTTTCCCTGAAGCTGAAATGATTTACGAGACCAACATGGTGACGATGGAAAAGCTCGGGCTGGACGGTTGGAAGGCGCTGAATGTAGAGCCGACCCCCTGATGCTGTAGGTGCGACGCCCTCGTCGCGATGCATTCAACTTGATCGCCGCGAGGGCGCGGCTCCCACACCCCTGATCCATGAATAAAAAAATAGCCACTGCTGACAGCCAGGCCTTGCCGCCCGAAGTGCGCCCCGGCCAGTCCATCGGGTTGCTCAAAGAACTGCACATCCTGACCCGCGACGGCAAGCTCAACCAGGACTCGCGCCGCAAGCTCAAGCAGGTTTACCACCTGTTCCAGTTCATCGAAAAGCTGCTGCTCGAATTGCCCGCGAGCGACACAGGCCCCACGCTGGCCGACCACGGTGCAGGCAAGTCGTATCTGGGCTTCATCATTTACGACCTGTTTTTCAAGGCCCCACCACACGGGATTGGCCAAGGCACGATTTACGGCATCGAAACCCGCAGCGAGTTGGTCGAGTCATCCAAAGCATTGGCTCAGCGTCTGGGCTTTGAGCGCATGCGCTTTTTGAACGTGAGCGTTGCCGAATCGACCCAAAGCAGCGAGCTGCCCGAGCAGATCGATGTGGTCACCGCACTGCACGCCTGCGACACCGCGACCGACGACGCCATCGACTTTGGCTTGCAAAAGAAAGCCAAGTACATGGTGTTGGTGCCTTGCTGCCAGGCCGAGCTGGCGCGAGCCCTCAACCAGAACAAGGCGTTCAACTTGCGTCGCACGCCCTTGGCCGAACTTTGGCGCCACCCTCTGCACACCCGCGAGGTGGGCAGCCAACTCACCAATGTGCTGCGCTGCCTGTACCTGGAGTCACAGGGCTATGCGGTCACCGTGACCGAATTGGTGGGCTGGGAGCACTCGATGAAGAACGAATTGATTTTGGCCAAATACACCGGCCAAAAAAAGCGCTCAGCGGCTGAGCGCTTGCAGGCGCTGCTCAAGGAGTTTGGGCTGGAAATCCAGTTGACACACCGGTACCCAGCACTCGATCAGGCGCCTGCTTGAGCGGGCTCATTCCGCCTCGATCTTCGCTTCGCGAATCGCTTTGGCCCACTTGGCCGTTTCGGCCTTGTTGCGCTGGGCCAGCGCTTCGGGCGTGCCAGGGCTGGTTTCAAAGCCGATGGCCGAGAACTTTTCGAGGATCTCTTTGTCGGCGGCCGCAGCGTTCAGGGCCTTATTGAGTTTCGCGATCACGTCGGCCGGTGTGCCTGCTGGGGCGAACATCGCAAAGTAGGCGATCAGTTCGTAGTCTTTCAGGCCAAGGGCTTCGTTGACGGTGGGCAACTCGGGGATGGCTTTGGAGCGCTGCAGGGACGTGACGGCAAGGCCCCGGATCTTGCCCGCCTTGACCTGGGGCAGCATCACGGCAAAGTCGGCGGTGAACAGGTTCACCTGGCCGCCGATCAGGTCGGTCATGGCGGCAGGGCCGCTCTTGTAGGGCACATGGGTCATCTGGATGCCCGACATGCTCATCAGCACTTCGGTTGACACGCGTTGCGATGTGCTGGCGCTGGCAAACGTGAGCTGGGTCGGCTTGGCCTTGGCTGCAGCGACCAGTTCTTTGAGGTTTTTGACGGGCACGTCGTTGTTGACGGCGACGATCAGAGGCACAGAGCCCATGTAGCCGATGGGTGCGAAAGCGGTGTCCTGGTCGTAGGGCAGCTTTTTCATCAGGCTCTTGAGCGCGGCGTTGGTGCTGTTGGTGCCCACCATCAGGGTGTAGCCGTCCGGCGCAGACTTGGCCACAGCGTCGGCGCCCAGCATGCCGTTCACACCGGCTTTGTTCTCGATGATGATGGGCTGGCCCAGTTGTTCAGACATTTTTTGCACAAAGGCGCGGCCGATCTGGTCGGTGGCGCTGCCGGCGGCAAAGGGCACGATGGCCTTGATGGGTTTGCTGGGGTAGTTTTGGGCGTGAGCACTGGCCGAGGCCATCAGGGCAGTGGCCAGCAATGTGGCAATGTGGATTTTTTTCATGGGGGGTTCCAGTTGCAATGTTTTGGGCTTATTCAATCACAAGGCTCAGCAGTTTGGCACTCAGGCATTTCCCGTGGGCGTCCAGAGCCAGAGAGCGGGTCACGCCGCCGCCCAGGGCCTGGTGCATCACGAAGTTGAGTGCGCCCAACTGCGGCAAGCTGTAGCGCTCGACCGGGCCGTGCACGATGCCAGCGTAGTGCTGCCGCACCCGCTCGGGCGTGAGGTGTTGTTCCAGCAGGGCAAAGTCTTTTTTGTCGTAGGCAATCACCGACAGGGTCGAGCGGTTGCCTTTGTCTCCGGTGCGGGTGTGGGCGATGTCGCGCAGCAGCATGTCAAAGTCCTTCGGCGTTGAGCAGCACGGTGCTCGTGTGCACCGCGTCACGGGGCATCAGCACGGAAGCTGCGGCGATCACTTCGCGCACCGAGCGTGTGGCGCCACCGCCGCCCGCGGGGCCGTTGAGGTAAAGCGCTTCGACCTCGTGCACCACATGTTGGGCTTGTTGCAAAGTGGGCACGCGCAGGGCCACACGGGCGCGCACCTCGGTGGGTTCGTGTGGCGATGCTGTGGTCTGCCCGAAGATGGCGTTCACGCCGATCAGGTCGTAGCGGCCTTCACAGTCGTTGTAGCCCGCGTCGGCCAGCCGTGCGCGCACCAGATTGAGCGCGAGCTGCCCGCGTGCTTGTGCGCCCTGGCCTGCGTAAGAGATTTGCCCTTCGCCAATGTAGCCATCGCGGTAACCGACGGTGACTTTGAGCGTGTTGGTGCGTGGGCTGCCGCAGCCGCCTGTGACCTGCACGCGGTCGGGGCCAAGCTGCGTCAGAAGCACTTGAGAAAAGTCGGCCACCACATCGGGCTGCAGGTAGCTTGCGGGGTTCTCGATTTCATACAGCAGCTGCTCGGTGCAGGTGGCCACCGTGACGCAGCCGCCTGAGCCTGCCACTTTGGTGATGACGGCATCGCCCGATGAGGTGACCTCGGCCAGCGGAAAGCCAAGGCGCACCATGTTGGGCACGTCCTTGTAGCCCGTGTCGGCAAAGTAGCCCCCCGTGATTTGCGCCGCGCATTCCAGTAAATGCCCCACCAACACGCCTTTGCCCAAGCGCGTCCAGTCGTCCAGCGCCCAGCCAAAGTGGTGCATCAAGGGTGCCAAAAACAGCGCCGGGTCGGCCACGCGGCCGGTGATGATGACCTGCGCATCAGACTGCAAGGCGGGCAACAGGGCCTCGGCGCCCAGATAGGCGTTGGCCGAAATCAACTGCGCTTGCAGGTCGGCCAGGGTCTGATCCGATTCAAGAACGGGCAGCGACAAGCCATCGGCCTGCAAGTGGGCCAGCACATCGTCACCCAGCACCACCGCCACCCTGACCTGGGGCAGGCCCAGTTCGCGGGCGATGGCCAGCACCTCGTGTCCGGCCTGCAGGGGGTTGGCTGCGCCCATGTTGCTGATGATGCGGGTGCCATGGGCGATGCAGGGTGCGAGCACGGCGCGCATCCGTTCGGCCAGCATGGGGTCAAAGCCGCGCTCGGGCTGCTGGCTGCGTTCGAGCTGCGCCAGCGCGATCGTGCGCTCGGCCAGGCACTCAAAGACCAGGTAGTCCAGCTGACCCTTCTCGGCCAGCTCCACGGCGGGCGGGATGCGGTCACCGGCGTAACCCGCGCCCGTGCCGATGCGCAAAATGGGGGGTATGGTGTTCATGGCGGAATTATGTGTTTAATTGGGGTCATTAATTGGGGTCAGATCCCAATTAAACTGCGGTTTTTTCAGACCCTTTTGTCCATGGCACGTCAACCCCGCCTCACCGTTGCTGCTTACCCGCACCACGTCATCCAGCGCGGCAATGACCGCCAGGCCATCGTGCGAGACGATGCTGACCGCGAGCGTTTGTTGGCGCTTTGGCTGGAATACGCGCAGACCTTCAAGGTGGCCATCCATGCCTACGTCATCATGGACAACCACTTCCATCTCCTGGTCACACCGGAAACCGATGAGGGTCTGCCGCAGATGATGCAGGCCGTGGGCCGTGCCTATGTGCGTTACTTCAATTTGCGGCACCAACGCACTGGCACTTTGTGGGAGGGGCGCTACCGCAGCAACCTCATTGAGAGTGAGCGCTATCTTTTAGCCTGCATGGCCTACATCGACCTGAACCCAGTGCGGGCGGGCATGGTGGCCCAGCCAGCCGACTTCAAATGGTCCAGCCACCGGCACTGTATTGGGCTGCTGAGCGACAAATTGGTGACGCCGCACGCACTGTTTTGGGGCTTGGGCAACACCCCCTTTGCCCGCGAGGCGGCTTATGCCGAGTTGGTTCAGACTGGGCTGGTCCAGACCGACAAGGACCAACTCACCCGCAGTGCACTGTCGGGCTGGGCGCTGGGTTCTCCCGATTTTGTGGGGGCGTTGCAGCAGTCCACCACACGGCGCCTGGCGCCTCGCAAGGCAGGGCGGCCTTTCAAAAAGACGGCCGATTGAATCTGTCCCCAATTAATTTATAGCTCAATCAAAGGCGAAATTAATTGGGATCTGACCCCAATTAAATAGTTTGGCATGGTTGCTGCTGTGCACTACACTCCTCGATCTGCGTAAAAACCCTTAGGAGTGCCCCATGACTTCGGCCACCGAAAAAGAACATTTCCAATCGACCGGTTTGTACGATCCGGCCAATGAACACGATGCATGTGGTGTGGGCTTTGTGGCGCACATCAAAGGGCACAAGACCCACGCCATCGTGACGCAGGCGCTCAAAATTCTTGAAAACCTGGACCACCGGGGTGCTGTGGGTGCAGATGCGCTTATGGGCGATGGTGCCGGTATCCTGATTCAGTTGCCCGATGCCTTGTACCGCGAAGAGATGGACAAGCAAGGCATCCATTTGCCGCCTTTCGGTGAATACGGCGTGGGCATGGTCTTCTTGCCCCAAGAGCACGCCTCGCGCATGGCTTGTGAACAAGAACTCGAGCGCGCCGTCAAGGCCGAAGGCCAAGTGGTGCTCGGCTGGCGCGATGTGCCCGTGAACCGCGAGATGCCCATGTCACCCCGCGTGCGCGAAAAAGAACCGGTCATGCGCCAGATTTTCATCGGACGAGGTGCCGACGTGATCGTGCAAGACGCGCTGGAGCGCAAGCTGTACGTCATCCGCAAGACGGCCAGCGCCGCCATTCAGGCCCTGAATCTGACGCACAGCAACGAGTACTACATCCCCAGCATGTCCAGCCGCACCGCGGTGTACAAGGGCTTGCTGCTGGCCGACCAAGTGGGCACCTATTACCTGGACTTGCAAGACGAGCGTTGTGTGTCGGCCCTGGGCCTGGTGCACCAGCGCTTCTCGACCAACACCTTCCCCGAGTGGCCGCTGGCCCACCCTTACCGTTATGTGGCGCACAACGGCGAGATCAACACCGTCAAGGGCAACTACAACTGGATGAAGGCCCGTGAAGGCGTGATGTCTTCGCCCGTGTTGGCCGCCGACCTGCAAAAGCTTTACCCCATCAGCTTCGCAGGTCAGTCCGACACCGCCACCTTTGACAACTGCCTCGAACTCCTGACGATGGCGGGCTACCCCATCAGCCAGGCTGTGATGATGATGATTCCTGAGCCATGGGAAAACCACAACACCATGGACGAGCGCCGCAAGGCCTTTTACGAGTACCACGCTGCGATGCTCGAGCCATGGGACGGCCCCGCCTCGATCGTGTTCACCGATGGCCGTCAGATCGGCGCCACGCTGGACCGCAATGGCCTGCGCCCTTCGCGCTACATCATCACCGACGACGACATGGTCATCATGGGTTCGGAAACCGGCGTGTTGCCGATCCCCGAAAGCAAGATCGTGCGCAAGTGGCGTCTGCAGCCCGGCAAGATGTTCCTGATCGATCTGGAACAAGGCCGCATGATCAACGACGAAGAGTTGAAAGCCGGTCTGGCCAGCGCCAAGCCTTACAAGCAGTGGATCGAAAACCTGCGCATCAAGCTCGACGACGTGGCCGCAGCTCCCGTGGCACCCGCGTCTGAAGTGGCCTTGCTGGACTTGCAACAAGCCTTCGGCACCACACAAGAAGACATCAAGTTCTTGTTGGCCCCCATGGCGCAAGCGGGCGAAGAAGCCCTGGGCTCCATGGGCAACGACAGCCCATTGGCTGTGTTGTCTGACAAAAACAAGCCGCTTTACAACTACTTCAAGCAGTTGTTCGCGCAAGTGACCAACCCCCCGATTGACCCGATCCGCGAAGCGATCGTGATGTCTCTGGTGTCCTTCATCGGCCCCAAGCCGAACCTGCTGGACATCAACCAGGTCAACCCGCCCATGCGCCTGGAAGTCAGCCAGCCGATCCTGGACTTCGCCGACATGGCCAAGTTGCGCCACATCGACCAAGCCACCAAGGGCAAGTTCAAGAGCGCCACGCTGGACATCACCTACCCCGTGGTCTGGGGTGACGAGGGCGTGGAGGCCAAGCTGGCCTCGCTGTGCGCAGAAGCCGTGGACGCCATCAAGGGCGGCCACAACATCCTGATCATCAGCGACCGGGGCGTGAACGCGACCCAAGTGGCTGTGCCTGCCTTGCTGGCGCTGTCGGCCATTCACCAGCATTTGGTCACACAAGGTCTGCGCACCACCGCAGGTTTGGTGGTTGAGACGGGCACCGCCCGTGAAGTGCATCACTTTGCGGTGTTGGCGGGTTACGGCGCCGAGGCCGTTCACCCCTACTTGGCCATGGAAACCCTTGCCGCGCTGCACAAAGACTTGTCGGCTGACCTGTCCGCTGAAAAAGCCATCTACAACTACGTCAAGGCGATTGGCAAGGGCCTGTCCAAGATCATGTCCAAGATGGGCGTGAGCACCTACATGTCGTATTGCGGCGCACAACTGTTTGAGGCCATCGGCATCAACGGCGCCACCATCGACAAATATTTCACAGGCACGGCCAGCCGCGTGGGCGGCATCGGCGTGTTCGAGATCGCTGAAGAAGCCATCCGCATGCACACCGCTGCCTTCGGTAATGACCCGCTTTTGGCCACCATGCTGGACGCGGGTGGCGAATACGCCTGGCGCGCCCGTGGTGAAGAGCACATGTGGACGCCTGACGCGATTGCCAAGTTGCAGCACTCCACCCGTGCCAACAACTTCAGCACCTACAAGGAATACGCGCAGATCATCAACGACCAAAGCAAGCGCCACATGACGCTGCGCGGTTTGTTCGAATTCAAGATCGACCCGTCCAAAGCCATCCCGCTGGAGCAGGTCGAGCCTGCTGCTGAAATCGTCAAGCGTTTCGCCACGGGTGCGATGTCGCTGGGCTCGATTTCCACCGAAGCGCACGCCACCTTGGCTGTGGCCATGAACCGCATTGGCGGCAAGAGCAACACCGGTGAAGGCGGCGAAGACTCGGCGCGTTACCGCAACGAGCTCAAAGGCATCCCGATCAAATTGGGTGACTCGCTCAAGAGCGTGATCGGTGCCGAAAACGTCGAAGTGGACATGCCACTGGAAGCAGGCGACAGCCTGCGCTCCAAGATCAAACAAGTGGCCTCGGGCCGCTTCGGTGTCACCGCCGAATACCTGTCCAGCGCCGACCAGATTCAGATCAAGATGGCCCAGGGCGCCAAGCCCGGTGAAGGCGGTCAGTTGCCTGGCGGCAAAGTGTCCGACTACATCGGCAAGCTGCGCCATTCGGTGCCCGGTGTCGGTCTGATCTCGCCACCGCCGCACCACGACATTTACTCCATCGAGGACTTGGCGCAGCTGATCCACGACCTGAAGAACGTGGCGCCGCACAGCGACATCAGCGTCAAGCTGGTGTCCGAAATTGGCGTGGGCACCATCGCGGCTGGCGTTGCCAAGTGCAAGAGCGATCACTTGGTGATCGCCGGTCACGACGGCGGCACAGGCGCTTCACCTTGGTCGTCTGTCAAGCATGCCGGTTCGCCTTGGGAAATCGGCTTGGCCGAAACCCAACAGACCCTGGTGCTCAATGGCCTGCGCGGTCGCATCCGTGTCCAGGCCGACGGCCAAATGAAGACCGGGCGTGATGTCGCCATTGGCGCGCTGCTGGGTGCTGACGAGTTCGGCTTTGCCACCGCACCTCTGGTGGTCGAGGGCTGCATCATGATGCGCAAATGCCACCTGAACACCTGCCCGGTGGGTGTGGCCACACAAGACCCTGAGCTGCGCAAAAAGTTCTCGGGCAAGCCCGAGCACGTCGTGAATTACTTCTTCTTCATCGCCGAAGAAGCGCGCCAGATCATGGCCCAGCTGGGCATTGCCAAGTTTGACGACTTGGTGGGCCGTGCCGACTTGCTCGACATGAAGCCGGGTGTGGAGCACTGGAAAGCCAAAGGCTTGGATTTCAGCCGACTGCTGGCCGTGCCTCAGGTCACTTCCGACGTGGCCGTGCGCCATGTGTCCACACAAGACCACGGCCTGGAAAAAGCCTTGGACAACGTGCTGATCGCCAAGAGCCGCGCCGCCATTGACAAGGGCGAAAAAGTGCAGTTCATGGAAACAGCCCGCAACGTGAACCGTTCGGTCGGTGCGATGTTGTCGGGCGCGGTGACCAAGGTGCACCCTGAGGGCTTGCCAGACGACACCATCCGCATCCAGCTGGAAGGCACGGGCGGTCAATCGTTTGGCGCATTCTTGGCCAAGGGCATCACGCTCTACCTGATCGGCGAAGCCAATGACTACACTGGCAAAGGTTTGTCCGGCGGCCGTGTGGTGGTGCGTCCCAGCCTCGAATTCCGAGGCGTGGCGGCGCAAAACATCATCGTCGGCAACACCGTCATGTACGGCGCCACCACCGGTGAAGCTTTCTTCGCTGGCGTGGCCGGTGAGCGCTTTGCGGTGCGTTTGTCGGGCGCCACCGCGGTGGTCGAAGGTACGGGCGACCATGGTTGTGAATACATGACCGGTGGCACCGTGGCGGTGCTGGGCAAGACCGGCCGCAACTTCGGCGCGGGCATGAGCGGCGGCATCGCTTACGTGTACGACGAAGACGGCGAGTTCGCCTCGCGCTGCAACACTGCCATGGTCAGCATGGAAAAGGTGTTGACGGCTGTTGATCAAGAAACGCAAGTGGACCGCAAGGTCTGGCACCGTGACCAAAGCGACGAAGCGCAGCTGAAGAAACTGCTGGAAGACCACCACAAGTGGACCGGCAGCCAGCGTGCACGCGAGTTGCTGGACAACTGGGCCAGCGCACGCACCAAGTTCGTGAAAGTGTTCCCTAACGAATACAAGCGCGCCCTGGGCGAGATCAACGCCAAAAAAGCTGCCAAGGCCGCTCAGCCTGTCGCCGCCTGAGCCCCAATTCAAGAAGCTAAGGAAACATCATGGGAAAAATCACAGGTTTCATGGAATTTGAACGCATCGAAGAAGGCTACAAGCCGGTCTCCGAGCGCCTGAAAAACTATGGGGAGTTCGTGATTGGCTTGACACAAGAGCAATCCAAAACCCAAGCGGCGCGCTGCATGGACTGCGGCACACCGTTTTGCAACAGCGGCTGCCCAGTGAACAACATCATTCCGGACTTCAACAACTTGGTGTTTGAAGGCGACTGGAAAAACGCGATCGAGGTGCTGCACAGCACCAACAACTTCCCCGAGTTCACCGGCCGCATCTGCCCCGCGCCCTGTGAAGCGGCGTGCGTGGTCAACTTCAACGACGATGCCGTGGGCATCAAGTCGATTGAGCACGCCATCATCGACCGCGCTTGGGCCGAAGGCTGGGTCACAGCCCGTCCCGCCAAAGTCAAGACCGGCAAGACCGTGGCCGTGATCGGTGCTGGTCCTGCGGGCATGGCCGCAGCGCAGCAGCTGGCGCGAGCTGGGCACGACGTGACCTTGTTCGAGAAGAACGACCGCGTGGGTGGCTTGCTGCGCTACGGCATCCCTGATTTCAAGATGGAGAAGACGCACATCGACCGCCGAGTGCAGCAGCTCGAAGCCGAAGGCGTGAAGATCCGCACCAGCGTGTTGGTGGGCCCAACTTCGCTTGAGGGATGGCCCAAGGACTCCAAAGTCACCAACTGGGCCAAGGAAACCATCAGCGCCGAGCAACTCAAGAATGACTTTGATGCGGTGCTGTTGGCGGGTGGTTCCGAGCAGTCGCGTGACCTGCCCGTGCCTGGCCGCGAGCTGGACGGCATCCATTTCGCGATGGAGTTCCTGCCTCAGCAAAACAAAGTCAACGCGGGCGACAAGGTCAAGGGCCAGTTGCGTGCCGATGGCAAAAGCGTCATCGTGATCGGTGGCGGCGACACCGGCAGCGACTGCGTGGGCACCAGCACACGCCACGGCGCAGTGAGCGTGACCCAGTTCGAGGTGATGCCCGAGCCGCCCGAAAAAGAAGACAAGGCCATGATTTGGCCCTATTGGCCCATGAAGCTGCGCACCAGCTCCAGCCATGACGAAAGCGCCGAAAAAGGATTGCTGCACCGCGAATTTGCTATTTCCACCAAGTCATTCATTGGTGAAAAAGGCAAGCTCACGGGTTTGACAACTGTGCACGTCGAGTTCAAGGACGGCAAGATGGTCGAGGTGCCTGGCACCGAGAAAGAATACAAAGCCGACATGGTTTTGCTGGCCATGGGCTTTACCAATCCGGTCGCCACCGTGCTCGACGCCTTCGGCATCGACAAGGACGCCAGAGGCAACGCCAAGGCCAGCACCGAATTTACCGGAGGCTACGCCACCAACGTGGCCAAGGTCTTTGCCGCTGGCGACATGCGCCGTGGCCAGTCGCTGGTGGTCTGGGCCATCCGCGAAGGCCGTCAAGCGGCACGCGCCGTGGACGAGTTCTTGATGGGTGCAAGCGACCTGCCGCGTTGAGCGCTTTTATTCTAGGTAAAATCCCTAGAGTGCCAAGGTTTACATTGCGTTGACCTCAGGCCGATAACATCACAAGAGCCGGAATTCCCGGCTCTTGTTTTTCATGACTACCAGCACCAATCCTTTTCTTGTTGAACTTGATCACCTGACTTTTGGTTATGGTGAGAGGATCATTCTGCGCGACCTCAGTTTTGGCGTGCCCCGTGGCAAAGTGACGGCTTTGATGGGCGTGTCCGGCGGTGGCAAAACCACGGTCTTGCGCTTGATCGGTGGCCAGATCCAGGCGCAACAAGGCCAGGTGCGCTTCGATGGTCAAAATGTCAGCTCCATGCACCAAACTGAGCTCTACGCAGCCCGTCGCCGCATGGGGATGTTGTTCCAGTTTGGGGCCTTGTTCACCGACATCAGCGTGTTTGACAACGTGGCGTTTCCCTTGCGCGAGCACACGGCGCTGTCTGAAGACATGGTGCGCGACATCGTCTTGATGAAGCTCGATGCTGTGGGCCTGCGCGGTGCGCGTGACCTCAAGCCAGCTGAAATTTCCGGCGGCATGAGCCGCCGCGTGGCTCTGGCAAGGGCCATCGCGCTGGACCCCGACCTGATCATGTACGACGAGCCTTTTGCCGGGCTTGACCCGATCTCTCTGGGCACAGCTGCGCGGTTGATCCGCCGCCTGAACGACAGCCTGGGCATCACCAGCGTCATCGTCTCGCACGACATCACCGAGACCTTTGAAATTGCTGACCATGTGGTGGTGCTGGCCAACGGTGCTGTCGCCGCGCAAGGCTCACCCGCCGAGTTGCGCGCGAGCACTGACCCCTTGATCCACCAGTTTGTCCACGCCTTGAGCGATGGACCGGTGCCTTTCCATTACCCCGCGCCGACGGTGGCACAAGACTTTGGCGGGAGGCAGGCATGAATCAACTGACCAGTTGGCTGGCAGCGCTTGGGGCCACGACGCGTCAGTCCTTGGCCGATTGGGGCTATGGGGCACGGCTTTTTCTGAAATTGCTCTCGATGTCGGGTGCGGCCCTGCGCCGCTTTGGCCTGGTGCGCGACCAAGTCCATTTTTTGGGCAACTATTCCTTGGCCATCATCACCGTCTCAGGCCTGTTTGTGGGTTTTGTGCTGGGCCTGCAGGGCTACTACACCTTGCAGCGCTACGGTTCGGCCGAGGCGCTGGGTCTTTTGGTGGCGCTCAGTCTGGTGCGTGAGTTGGGCCCGGTGGTGGCTGCGTTGCTGTTCGCGGGTCGGGCGGGTGCGTCGCTCACTGCAGAGATCGGGCTCATGCGCGCAGGCGAGCAACTCACCGCCCTCGAGATGATGGCAGTAGACCCGGTGCAGCGGATTCTGGCGCCGCGCTTCATGGGGGGCGTGATCGCCTTGCCGATGCTCACGGCCGTCTTCAGTGCGGTGGGGATTTTCGGCGGTTACGCCGTCGGAGTCTTGCTCATCGGGGTGGATTCGGGCTCGTTCTGGAGCCAGATGCAAAGCGGTGTCGACGTCTGGAAGGACGTGGGCAATGGCATGCTCAAGAGCGTGGTGTTTGGTGTGGCGGTCACCTTCATTGCGCTGCTGCAAGGCTATGTGGCTCAGCCCACGCCTGAGGGCGTGGCCAGTGCCACCACCCGCAGTGTGGTGGTGTCTTCTTTGTCCGTTTTGGGTCTGGATTTCATCTTGACCACGATGATGTTCAGCATTTAAAAAGAGAAATGACGATGCAACGTTCCAAAAATGATGTCTGGGTGGGTTTGTTTGTGTTGCTGGGTGCGGTGGCGGTGTTGTTTCTGGCGCTCAAGTCGGCCAACCTGCTGCAAATGAGTTTCAGCAAAGATTACGAGGTCACAGCCAAGTTCGACAACATAGGCGGCCTCAAAACCGGCGCTGCTGTCAAAAGCGCTGGCGTGGTGGTGGGGCGCGTCAAACAGATCGTGTTCGATGGCGAGTCCTTTCAGGCCAGGGTGACCTTGGCGCTGCAGTCCAAAAATGAATTCCCCAAAGACAGCTCGCTGTCCATTTTGACCAGTGGTTTGCTGGGCGAGCAATACGTGGGCATCGTGCCCGGTGCAGATGAAAAGAACCTGGCCGCCGGTGACCGCATCGGTTCCACGCAATCGGCCATTGTTTTGGAAAACCTGATCAGCCAGTTCCTCTACAGCAAAGCAGCAGAACCTGCCAAATCGGAGGGCGGTAAGCCATGATCCAAAGGCGAAAATGCATACTGTGGTTGTTGCTTTCATTGGCTGCCCTGCACTCCGGCGTCCAAGCGCAGGGGGCAGATGCACGCGATCCATGGGAGCCCCTGAATCGGCGTGTTTACGCTTTCAACGATGTGATCGACACCGCCGTGCTTCGACCCGTGGCACAGGCCTATGAAAAGGTGTTGCCCAGCTTTGCGCGCACGGGCGTGCACAATTTTCTGGGCAACTTGAGCGATGTCTGGTCCATGGCCAACAGCGCTTTGCAGCTCAAGGGGCAAGCCACTGCCGAGACGCTGATGCGCGTTTCGGTCAACACCGTTTTTGGCTTGGCTGGGGTGCTGGACGTCGCGACCGAAATGGGCATCCCAAAGCGCAAAGAAGACTTTGGGCAAACCTTGGGGTATTGGGGCGTACCTTCCGGACCCTATGTGGTGCTGCCGATTTTGGGGCCATCGACTGTGCGCGATGGTCTGGGCCTGCCGCTGGACTTCAAAGGTGATCCGGGACAAAACGTCAGCGATGCGGCCACTCGCAACAGCTTGACGGTGCTGCGGGTCACGGACTTGCGTGCCAGTTTGCTCAAGACGGTGGACTCCGTCAAAGAGTCGTCGCTCGACCCCTACAGTTTTGTGCGGGATGCTTATTTGCAAAAGCGTGAAAATGACATCTACGATGGCAACCCGCCCTCTCACTTTGATTTCGATGATCCAGAGCTTTCGGGTAAATGAAATCGTTACAGTTGGTCACACCCGCTTGTTCGGTCAACCCCGTTTTTTCTATACATTCAGCTTCATGAAGAACACCTTGTCATTGGCCAATGGGCCCCGTCGCTTGCTTTTGAGTTTGGCTCTGGTGATGTTGACCAGCATGGGCGCCGTCCATGCCGCCGATGAAAGTGCTGACACCTTCATCAAGCGCATGAGCACCGAGACCCTGGACACGATCAAAGCCGACAAGGCTTTACGCAACGGGGACATCAACAAGTTGATTCAACTGGTGGACACCAAAGTCATGCCGAATGTGAATTTCAAACGCATGACGGCGTTGGCCACAGGCCCTGCATGGCGCAAAGCCACACCTGAGCAGCAAAAGCGCTTGCAGGAAGAATTCAAGATGCTCTTGGTGCGCACCTATTCGGGCGCCTTGAGCCAGGTCAGCGACCAGAACGTGGTGGTCAAGCCGCTGCGCCCCGGTCAG
The DNA here is from genome assembly GCA_903822825.1 of uncultured Burkholderiales bacterium. Taxonomy (GTDB): domain Bacteria; phylum Pseudomonadota; class Gammaproteobacteria; order Burkholderiales; family Burkholderiaceae_C; genus Limnohabitans_A. Next base: position 22,715 of record CAIJQQ010000063.1, read on the forward strand.
GACGACAAGAACCTGGTGGTCAACACCGAGGTGCGCGGCAAGGGCGATCCGATCCAACTGGACTACCGCCTGGAAAAGACCCCCGGCGAAGGGGCGGGCTGGATGATTTTTGACCTCAATGTGCTGGGCGTCTGGTTGATTGAAAACTACCGCACCCAATTCACCAAGGAAATCAACGCAGGCGGTTTCGATGCGCTGATCAACAGTTTGGCCGAGCGCAACAAAGCCAACGCCCAAAAATCGTGAGCCACCGGGCATGAACGCTTTGAATTTGCCCCCGATCTTGATGCAGCAGCAGGCCAATGCCTGTCGAGACCAATGGGTTCAGGCCATGCAGGCCTCTCCCTCGGCCACGGATTGGGTGGCCAATGCAGCTGCGCTGGTCCAGTTCGACTCTTCGGCCATCGCCGTCTTGCTGTCCTGTCGCCGCGAGGCACTGGCCTTGGGGCAGACTTTTCAGGTGCAACACATGCCACCCAAGCTTCAAGAGTTGGCCACTTTGTACGGTGTGATGGCGCTTTTGAGTGCCTGATGTGCCTCTGAAGTTCTTGCAGCGGGCCACCAACAGGCACGCCAATGGCCCTGCAGGCCTGCACATGGCATGCACCTCGGTCATGAGGTTCATGGAACACTTAAAATAGATTTCTCATGTCCGCACTCTTTTTTCAATCCGTTTCCAAGACTTACCCTGCCCGCAGTTTGGGTACGCCCGCGTTTGAGGCACTCAAGCAAGTGTCTATGGAGGTCAAGGAAGGCGAATTCTTTGGATTGTTGGGCCCCAACGGTGCGGGCAAAACTACCTTGATCAGCATTTTGGCAGGCCTGAGCCGCCCCACCGAAGGCCGTGTTCTGGTGCATGGCCACGACGTGCAAAGCGATTACGCCGCAGCGCGCCGCTTGCTGGGTGTGGTGCCGCAAGAGTTGGTGTTTGACCCGTTTTTCACGGTGCGCGAAGCTTTGCGCATCCAGTCGGGGTATTTTGGGGTCAAGAAAAACGAGGACTGGATCGACGAACTGCTGGACAGCCTGGGCCTGGCCGACAAGGCGGGCTCCAACATGCGCCAACTCTCGGGCGGCATGAAACGACGTGTGCTGGTGGCGCAAGCTTTGGTGCACAAGCCCCGCGTGATCGTGCTCGACGAGCCCACGGCCGGGGTCGACGTTGAGCTGCGCCAGACCTTGTGGGCGTTCATCGCCAAACTCAACAAGCAAGGCCACACCGTCTTGCTCACCACCCATTACCTTGAAGAAGCCGAAGCCTTGTGCGGGCGCATCGCCATGCTCAAGCGCGGCCAGTTGTTGGCGTTGGAGCGCACCTCCGACTTGCTCCGTTCGGCCACCAGTCAAGTACTGCGCTTCAAACTGGATGGCGACTTGCCGCCCGCAGTGGCGGCCATTGCTCGCGTCACGGGGCGCATCGTGCAGTTGCCGGTGCACAACGCGGCCGAGATCGAAAATTATCTGGCCACCCTGCGCACGGCAGGTCTGGTGGTGGAAGACGTTGAAATCCGCCAAGCTGACCTCGAAGACGTTTTTCTGGAAGTCATGAACCGCAAACAAACCGCCTCGGGAGCCCTGGCATGACCGGTTGGCAAACCCTGCTCTACAAAGAGGTGCTGCGTTTTTGGAAAGTCGCTTTCCAGACCGTGGGCGCACCCGTGCTGACATCTGTGCTGTACATGCTGATCTTTGGCCACGTGCTCGAAGACCATGTCAAGGTGTATGACAACGTGCGCTACACCTCCTTTTTGTTGCCTGGCCTGATGATGATGGGCGTGCTGCAAAACGCGTTTGCCAACAGCTCGTCCAGCTTGGTGCAAAGCAAGATCATGGGCAGCTTGGTGTTTTTGCTGCTCACCCCCCTGTCGCACCGCAGCTGGTTTGTGGCCTATGTAGGATCGTCCATTGTGCGCGGATTGGCTGTGGGCCTGGGGGTGTTTGTCATCACCGGCTGGATGATCAACATCACCTTCGTCAATCCGCTTTGGATTTTGGCCTTTGCCATCATGGGTGCGGCCATGATGGGCGCATTGGGTGTGATCGCTGGGCTGTGGGCTGAAAAGTTCGACCAAATGGCCGCTTTCCAGAATTTCATCATCATGCCCATGACGTTCTTGTCGGGCGTGTTTTACTCGATCCATTCCCTGCCACCGTTTTGGCAAAAACTCAGCCACTTGAACCCGTTTTTCTACATGATCGATGGCTTTCGCTACGGCTTCTTCGGTCAAAGCGACGTCTCCCCCTGGCTCAGTCTGGCGGTGGTGGGTACGGCCTTGGCCGCCATCAGTGGCCTGACCCTTCACCTTTTGCGCATCGGCTACAAAATCCGGAGCTGACTCCCCATGAATGCAGATCAACTTCACGCCACCATCGCCTCAGGGCTCGAATGCACCCACCTTCAGGTCGATGGCGATGGTCGCCATTGGAGCGCAGTGGTGGTGTCCGAAGCTTTTTCCGGTCTGCGCCTGATCACCCGACATCAAAAGGTGTACGCCACTTTGGGACAAAAAATCCAGACCGACGAGGTGCATGCCTTGTCAATGAAAACCTTCACGCCCGCTGAATGGGCCGCGCAAGGGCGCTGATCTGCGGCGCTGCTTGACACCCACACGGTACAGATTTAACTGATGGACAAACTCAAAATTCGTGGCGGCAACCGCCTGATGGGCACCCTCGATGTGGCGGGTGCCAAAAATGCGGCCTTGCCCGAGCTGTGCGCCGCCTTGCTGAGCGCCGAGCCGGTGACGCTGTGCAACGTGCCGCGTTTGCAAGACGTCTCGACCATGCTCAAGCTGATCCGCAACATGGGCGTGAGCGCTGAGCACCATGAAGACGGCAGTGTCACGCTCAATGCCGGAACCTTGAACAAGCCTGAAGCCCCTTACGAGCTGGTGAAAACCATGCGTGCATCGGTGCTGGCGCTGGGCCCTTTGCTGGCGCGCTTTGGCCACGCCAAAGTCTCATTGCCTGGCGGCTGCGCCATTGGCTCGCGCCCGGTCGACCAGCACATCAAGGGCCTGCAGGCCATGGGTGCCTTGATCACCGTGGACCATGGCTACATGCTGGCCAGCTTGCCTGAGGGCCGCACGCGGCTCAAAGGTGCGCGCATCACCACCGACATGGTCACCGTCACGGGCACCGAAAATTTCATGATGGCCGCGGCCTTGGCCGAAGGCGAGACGGTGCTCGAAAACGCCGCGCAAGAGCCCGAGATTCCCGACTTGGCCGAGATGCTGATCCAAATGGGTGCCAAGATCGAAGGCCACGGCACACGCCGCATCCGCATTCAGGGTGTGGAGCGTTTGCACGGTTGTGAGCACCAGGTGGTGGCCGACCGCATTGAGGCGGGCACCTTTTTGTGCGCGGTGGCGGCCACGGGCGGCGATGTGGTGCTGCGACATGGCCGCGCCGACCACCTGGAAGCGGTCATCGAAAAGCTGCGCGATGCCGGAGCCACCATCGAAGCGGGTGAGGGCTTCATCCGCGTCAAATCCGATGGCCGCCTGAAGGCCCAGAGCTTTCGCACCACCGAATACCCGGGCTTTCCGACCGACATGCAAGCGCAGTTCATGGCGCTCAACTGCATCTCGCAAGGCGCGAGCAAGGTGACTGAAACGATTTTTGAAAACCGCTTCATGCACGTCAACGAGCTGGTGCGCCTGGGTGCGCACATCCAAATCGACGGCAAGGTGTCGGTCATCGAAGGGGTTGAGAAACTGTCGGGTGCCATTGTGATGGCGACCGACCTGCGTGCATCGGCCAGCCTGGTGATCGCCGGGCTCGTTGCCGAAGGCGAAACCATTGTTGACCGCATTTACCACTTGGACCGCGGTTATGACCGCATGGAAGCCAAACTGCGCGCTGTGGGCGCTGACATCGAACGCATCCAATGAACCCCAGGGCGCAAGCCCAGGATGAAACACACATGATCACACTGGCCCTGTCCAAAGGACGCATCTTTGACGAAACCCTGCCCATGCTCAAAGCCGCAGGCATCGAGGTGCTCGAAGACCCCGAAAAATCCCGCAAGCTGATCTTGCCCACCAACCAGCCCAATGTGCGCGTGGTCTTGGTGCGCGCCAGCGACGTGCCCACCTATGTGGAATACGGCGGCGCTGACCTGGGCGTGACAGGCTTGGACACACTTATTGAGCACGGAGGCCAGGGCCTGTATCAGCCACTGGACCTGAACATCGCCAAATGCCGCATGAGCGTGGCGGTGCGCGCTGACTACGACTACGCCAGTGCTGTGCGCACCGGTTCGCGCCTCAAAGTCGCGACGAAATACACCGCGATTGCGCGCGACTTTTTTGCCACCAAGGGCGTGCACGTCGACATGATCAAGCTCTACGGCAGCATGGAACTGGCCCCGCTCACTGGCCTGGCCGACGCGATTGTCGATCTGGTGTCCACCGGCAACACGCTCAAGGCCAACCACCTGGTTGAAGTCGAACGCATCATGGACATCAGTGCGCGTCTGGTCGTGAACCAAGCTGCGCTCAAACTGAAACAAGCGCCGATCCGCGCCATCATTGACGCCTTTGCCGGTGCAGTGAAGAAAGACTGAACATGGACTCGTTGGGCCTGCAAGCCAAACCCTTGCAACTGAACACTGCTGACGCCGGTTTTGAAGCGGCCTTCGCGGCCCGCCTGCATTGGTCTGCCGACACCGACGCCGCCATCGAGCAGCGCGTGGCAGACATCCTGGCCGATGTGCAAAAGCGTGGCGACGCGGCGGTGCTCGAGTACACCCAGCGCTTTGACGGCCTGCAAGCCGCCGACGTGAAGGCGCTCGAAATCACCCAAGCCGAGTTGCAAGCCGCTTTGGACTGCCTGCCTGCTGTGCAGCGCGAGGCCCTGCAAGCGGCCGCCGCCCGGGTGCGCCTGTACCACGAAGCGCAAAAAAAAGCGTCTGGCGAGAGCTGGTCTTACCGCGACGAAGACGGCACTTTGCTGGGCCAAAAAGTCACGCCGCTCGACCGCGTGGGCATTTACGTGCCCGGTGGCAAAGCTGCTTACCCCTCGTCGGTGTTGATGAACGCCATTCCTGCCCATGTGGCCGGGGTGCAAGAGATCATCATGGTGGTGCCCACGCCAGCAGGTGTGCGCAACCCGCTGGTGCTGGCCGCAGCCTGTGTGGCCGGTGTGAGCCGCGCCTTCACGGTGGGTGGCGCGCAAGCCGTGGCGGCGTTGGCTTATGGCACCGCCAACATCCCCAAAGTGGACAAGATCACTGGCCCGGGCAACGCCTATGTGGCCAGCGCCAAAAAGCGCGTTTTCGGCACTGTGGGCATCGACATGATCGCGGGCCCGAGTGAAATTTTGGTGTTGGCCGACGGCAGTACGCCCGCCGAATGGGTGGCGATGGATCTCTTTTCACAGGCCGAGCACGACGAACTGGCGCAAAGCATTTTGTTGTGCCCCGATGCGGCCTACATCGCCGAGGTGCAAGCCGCGATTGGCCGCCTGCTGCCCGAGATGCCCCGCCGCGAGATCATCGCCAAGAGCTTGAATGACCGGGGTGCGCTGATCCTCACGCGCAACATGGAAGAAGCTTGCGCCATCAGCAACCGCATCGCGCCTGAGCACCTCGAAGTCTCCAGCCGCGACCCGCACCGCTGGGAGCCGCTGTTGCGCCATGCGGGAGCGATCTTTATGGGCGCGTTCACCAGCGAATCGCTGGGCGACTACTGCGCTGGCCCCAACCACGTTTTGCCCACCAGCGGCACGGCGCGCTTCTCGTCGCCTTTGGGCGTTTATGACTTCCAAAAACGCAGCAGCTTGATTGAAGTGAGCGAAGCCGGTGCGCAGACGCTGGGCCGCATCGCCGCCGAGCTGGCTTACGGCGAAGGCCTGCAAGCCCACGCCCGCGCCGCCGAACTCCGTTTGAACCCTGTGCCCCCGATGCGAGACACCCAATGAGCCACGTCAGCCCCCAACTCATGCAACGCATCCGTCAGGACGTGCAGTCCATGCACGCCTATGCCATCCAGGATTCGGCGGGCATGGTCAAGCTCGACGCGATGGAAAACCCGCACCGCTTGCATGCTGACTTGCAAAAGGCTTTGGGCGAGCGTTTGGGCGCGTTGGCGCTCAACCGCTACCCCGGCGAGCGCGTGAACGAACTGCGCCATGCGCTGGCTGCTTATGCGGGCATGCCCGAAGGCTTTGACATCATGCTGGGCAACGGCTCGGACGAATTGATCTCTTTGCTGGCCATGGCCTGCGATGTGCCCGGCGCTTCCATCCTGTCGCCTTTGCCGGGCTTTGTGATGTACGCCATGAGCGCCCAGTTGCAAGGCTTGGCATTCCATGGCGTGCCACTCACCGCCGACTTTGAGCTCGACGAAGCCGCCATGCTGGCCGCGATTGCTGAGCATAAGCCGTCCATTGTTTACCTGGCTTACCCCAACAACCCCACCGGCAACCTCTGGAACGACGACACGATTGAGAAGATCGTGTTGGCCCAAGGCGCGCAAGACGGCCTGGTCATCATGGACGAGGCCTACCAACCCTTTGCCAGCCGCAGCTACATTGACCACATCACGCGCCATTCGCATGTGCTCTTGATGCGCACGCTGTCCAAGTTTGGCTTGGCCGGTGTGCGTCTGGGTTACATGATCGGCCCCAAAGCTTTGGTAGCCGAGGTCGACAAGGTGCGCCCGCCCTACAACATCAGCGTCCTCAATGCCGAGTGCGCTTTGTTTGCGTTGGAGCATGCCGAGGTGTTTGCAGCCCAGGCCAAAGACCTGTGTGAGCAGCGTGCCCGTTTGATGCAAGCGCTGACGGCTTTGCCCGGCGTGCAGCCTTTCCCCAGCGAAGCCAACATGATCCTGGCCCGCGTGCCCGATGCGGCCAAAACCTTTGACGGCATGAAGGCCCACAAAGTGCTTGTCAAGAACGTTTCTAAAATGCACCCATTGCTGGCCAACTGCCTGCGCCTGACGGTGGGCACCGCCGCCGAAAACGACATGATGCTTGCCGCCTTGAAAGAATCGCTATGAACCGTACCGCTGAAGTCACCCGCAAGACGGCCGAAACCAACATCCGCGTCGCCATCAACCTGGACGGCACGGGCCAAGCCAAGCTGGCTTCTGGCATCGGTTTTCTGGACCACATGCTCGACCAGATCGCCCGCCACGGCTTGATTGACCTCGACATCGCTTGCGAAGGCGACCTGCACATTGACGGCCACCACACCGTGGAAGACATCGGCATCACCTTGGGCCAAGCGTTCGCACAAGCCATTGGCGATAAAAAAGGCATCCGCCGTTATGGTCACGCCTATGTGCCGCTCGACGAAGCTTTGAGCCGCGTGGTGGTGGACTTTTCGGGCCGCCCTGGTTTGCACATGGACGTGAACTTCACCTCCGGTTCGTTGGGCTCGCTCGACACCCAGCTGATTTACGAATTTTTCCAGGGCTTTGTGAACCACGCCCTGTGCACGCTGCACATCGACAACCTCAAGGGCGTGAATGCGCACCACCAGTGCGAAACCATCTTCAAGGCTTTTGCACGGGCCATTCGCGCAGCGCTCGAGCTCGATCCCCGCTCGGCGGGTGTGATCCCGTCTACGAAGGGCTCGCTCTGACATGAGCGTCAATCGCGTCGCCGTTGTGGACTACGGCATGGGCAACCTGCGCAGCGTGGCACAGGCTGTGATGCACGCTGCCTCCAGCGTTGACCATGCCGAAGTCACGGTCACCTCTGACCCGCAGGTGGTGCGCAACGCGCACCGTGTGGTCTTGCCGGGACAGGGCGCCATGCCCGATTGCATGCGCGAGCTGCGCGAGTCGGGCCTGCTCGACGCCGTGCTCGAAGCCGCCGCCAGCAAGCCCCTGTTTGGCGTGTGTGTGGGCATGCAAATGCTGCTGGACCACAGCGCCGAGGGCGATACGCCCGGCCTGGGCCTGATCCCGGGCCGCGTGGTCAAGTTCGAGCTGGCTGGGCAAATTCAGCCCGACGGCACCCGTTACAAAGTGCCACAAATGGGCTGGAACCAAGTCTGGCAAGACGCCCCAGCGCACCCGCTGTGGAACGGCATTGCCGACGGCAGCTGGTATTACTTCGTGCACAGCTTTTATGCCCAGGTGGCCAACCCGGCGCACAGCGCGGCCCAGACCGATTACGGCGGCCGCTTTGCCTGCGCCATTGCCCGTGACAACATTTTTGCCACCCAGTTTCACCCTGAGAAGAGCGCGGCCCAAGGCCTGGCGCTGTTCCGCAATTTCCTCCACTGGCAGCCTTGAGAAGTTTTCACTGCCGTTTTCAACCCACCTGCATTTAACTCGCCATGATTCTGATCCCCGCCATTGACCTCAAAGACGGCCACTGCGTTCGCCTCAAGCAAGGCGATATGGACCAAGCCACGACCTTCGGTGAAGACCCGGCTGCCATGGCGCGCACCTGGCTCGAAAAAGGCGCACGCCGCTTGCACTTGGTGGATCTGAACGGCGCGTTCGCGGGTAAGCCGCAAAACTTCAGCGCCATCAAGTCCATCCTCAAGGCCGTGGGCGAAGACATTCCGGTGCAGTTGGGTGGCGGCATCCGCGATTTGGACACGATCGAAAAATACATCGACAGCGGCCTGCGTTACGTCATCATCGGCACCGCCGCCGTCAAGAACCCCGGCTTCTTGAAAGACGCCTGCACCGCTTTTGGCGGCCACATCATCGTGGGCCTGGACGCCAAAGACGGCAAAGTGGCCACCGACGGCTGGAGCAAGCTAACCGGCCACGAAGTGGTGGACCTGGCCAAGAAGTTCGAAGACTGGGGCGTTGAGTCCATCATCTACACCGACATCGGCCGCGACGGTATGCTCAGCGGCATCAACATCGACGCCACCGTCAAACTGGCCCAAGCCCTCACCATTCCCGTGATCGCCTCAGGTGGCCTGTCCAACATGGCCGACATCGAGCAGCTGTGCGCCGTCGAAGACGAGGGCGTGGAAGGTGTGATCTGCGGCCGTGCCGTTTACTCGGGCGACCTCGATTTCGCGTTGGCGCAAAAGCGCGCCGACGAACTCAACGGCTGACCCTTTCACATGAGCGCTCAGGCCACTTGTCGCGACATCACGTTCGCAGGCCTGCCGGCTTGTGAGCTGTCGCTGCAATCAGGTGATCGCCTGCTGGTGGCCTTGCACGGCGCGCATGTGCTGTCCTGGGTCTCGGGCGGGCAAGAGCGCCTGTACCTCAGTCCCCAAAGCCTGATGGATGGCCAAGCCGCCATCCGCGGTGGTGTGCCCGTTTGCTTTCCGCAGTTCAACCAACGCGGCCCCATGGCCGAGCGCCTGCCCAAACACGGCTTTGCCCGCAACGTGGCTTGGCTGGCCGATGCGGCTGAACTGAGCGATGACCATGCCCGCCTCACACTGCGCCTGAAAGACAGCGCCCAGACCCGCCAGTGGTGGCCGCAGGCTTTTGAAGCGCAGCTCCAAATCGATCTGAGCCCCGATGAGCTGCAAATTACTTTGGATGTGCACAACACCGATGCCCAGCCCTTGGCGTTTTCGGGCGCACTGCACACCTATCTGGCCGTACCCGATGTGACGCAGGCCACGCTGCAGGGCTTGGGTGGTCATCCCGAATGGGATTCGCTCGCCGACACCCATGCGCAAGCGGAAGACACCATCCGCTTTGCTGCCGAATTTGACCGCGTCTACGAAGCCGGGCCACAGCCCATGACGCTGAACCAGACCCTGCAGATCAGCCAGAGCCCCAGCTGGGCCAACACCGTGGTCTGGAACCCCGCACAAGACCTGTGCAAGCGCCTGACCGACATGCCCGACGACGGCTGGCGACAAATGCTGTGCGTCGAAGCGGCGCAGGTCTACACGCCCATCACCTTGCCTGCAGGTGGGCGCTGGGCGGGCTGGCAGCGCCTGCAAGTGCTTAACCCCTGAACCTATTCAAGAAGAGAAGCCTCCATGCTCGCCAAACGCATCATCCCTTGCCTCGACGTGACCGGTGGTCGCGTGGTCAAGGGCGTCAACTTTGTCGAACTGCGCGACGCCGGAGACCCGGTCGAAATCGCGGCCCGCTACAACGAGCAGGGCGCTGACGAACTCACGTTTTTGGACATCACCGCCACCAGCGATGGGCGTGACGTGATCCTGCACATCATCGAAGCCGTGGCCAGCCAGGTCTTCATTCCGCTCACAGTGGGTGGTGGCGTGCGCACCGTGGAAGACGTGCGCCGATTGCTGAACGCCGGGGCCGACAAAACCAGCTTCAACTCGGCCGCCATTGCCAACCCGCAAGTCATCCGCGAAGCCTCTGCCAAATACGGCGCGCAATGCATCGTGGTGGCCATCGACGCCAAGCGCCGCACCCCCGAAGACGAGCAGCGCATCGGCACCAATGGTTTGCCCATGGGCCCCGGCTGGGACGTCTACAGCCACGGCGGCCGCAAAAACGTCGGCCTGGACGCAGTAGCCTGGGCCACCCAAATGGCCGAATACGGCGCAGGCGAAATCCTGCTCACCAGCATGGACCGCGACGGCACCAAAAGCGGCTTTGACCTCCAACTAACCCGCGCCGTGAGCGATGCGGTGAGCGTACCCGTGATCGCCTCGGGCGGCGTGGGCAACCTCGACCACCTGGCCGACGGCGTGAGCATCGGCGGCGCAGATGCCGTGCTGGCGGCCAGCATCTTCCATTACGGTGAGTACACCGTGCAGCAGGCTAAAGAGCGGATGCGCGAGCGTGGGATTCCTGTGCGCTTGTGAGCTTGACTCAGACCTGAACCAGTGAATCTAAAGGGCTGGCGGTGCCGCCAGCCACCAGCGAGTTCACGCCTTCCATGTGCCAATAGACCAGCCAGAGCGTCCTTGGCAAGCATGGACAAAAACGCCTCCATATCGGCCACCCCCAATTCGCGCGGGTGACGCATGCCGCCTGACTGCGTGGCGCTCCAGCGGATAAAAAAACGAATCCAATAGAGGTAAGTCTTCTCGGTTTTGAGGCTATAGTGCATATACCGAACTCGCTCGCGCAATTGATCGAGCAAGCGGGTGGACTGCAAGGAAGGGACACCGGGTTTCATGGCAAATTTATGCCTGTACAAAAAAACAGTATATGAACCTGTAAACCAAGGCGAAAGCGACTTGCAGCCATTTCATCCAAAAGATGTATCGACTGTGCCTGGATGTATCCACCGGGTTTTGCGGTTTACATTACGTTAGGCTTTCAGGTCGGACGCAAAAAAATTTATTTGCCCACAATACTTCGCCACAACAACAATCAGAGTGAAAGCTATGGATCTACTAACAGGCAAAGTGGCGAAACTTGGCTATTCCACCGAGGTTTCTGGAGGCGAACATGGAACGAGCACATCACATGTCGCCACGTTCCAAATTGACTCGCGACCTGTTCGTCTCAACATGCCAGAATCGATTGCTATATCTGAAGGTGACAACATCGTTGTTGCGGGCATCACCAAACGTGGAGTACTAAATGCAGTCGCGTACAGGAATCTAAGCAACGGCGCACTTGGGAAAGGCTCTGTCGTTACCTATTACATATTTGGCGCGATCTTCACTGCTATTGGTTTAGGCGGTCTTATGGCCTTTATCGGCATCCCCTTTCTTGCGGCTGGCGTCTGGGCACTGGTCCACGCAAAACGCCTCAGTCAGGCTTACTCAATGGTTGAATATACGAATCACGCCAACCAAAGCTTCAGATAGCAGGTCGTCTTCGTGTACTCAACGCCCTCTCCTACGCGCACCAGCCTAATCGGTCGTTCAACTCGGACGTCCATGCTACGCATGGCCGCCGGTTAACTTTGGCGTTAGGCGCCTCGACGCAAATTTCACCCATCCGAGAAACTGTGGACAAACCAAACCATCTCTCTACGTTTTCAAATGTGATTACGCCACTCGAACCAAAGAAGTCGCGTTTGCAAAAGGAATACTCGATTCCTTCGACAAAGACACAGCGACCATGGTTGCGTTGATTGTCAACAACAACATCTACAAGCTGGAGTTCCATATCGGGGTAGCCATCGAAGGAGATCCCACTAGGTTCGAAGCATGGCTGAGAGCAGAACACCCTCAAAAGATGCGAAGGCACAACCTCTTCCTTCACGAACTGACTCGTCACGGAAATGTCGTGACGCTTCTCGACTCGGGGATGGTGGACATGTTTCTCACGCCAGAAGCCAACTTCCCATTCATCTTCCCTGAGCGTGCGGCGTTCGAAGAAGCGCATCCTCAGTTCAAACCTGCGCGATCAGAAGCCGCACGTGTATTTCTGAGTCACTCTTCTCGCGACAAGGAGCGCGTCGTCCTTCCGCTGTATTCCTTCTTGCAGAACGAAGATATTCCGGTCTGGCTCGACTCGTTTGAGATTGACTACGGCGAGAACATCTATCTGAAAGTCAGCGAAGCAATCGACCAGTGTGAAGTTGGACTTTTTGTGCTGACAAACAACTTCTTCGATCCTTCGAGTGGCTGGCCGGTGGCAGAGTTTTCCACCTTCTTTGGAGACATGATGAAGAGAAAGAAGAAAGTGCTGATGCTTAACGCTGGTGTTGAGCATGCAAGCATTCATGCCTTAATGAGGCCGTACAAATACATCGATTGGGATGATGGAAAAGGGCTCGCAGAGATCGCAAAGGCTATTCGCAGGGCGGCAGATCACTATCTGGATAGAGGCGCCTAACCCTTCCATCGAGAGGGACGTCCAAGGGCTGGCGCCCTCGGCCGCCCCTCATGTCAAACGTTAATTGTCGTAATGAAACCGACAAGCCACAACGGTCACCGATACCTCGTCGACTTCGTAGACCAACCGGTGCATCTCATCGATACGGCGTGACCACAAGCCAGCCAAGTTGCCCACCAAGGGTTCTGGTTTGCCAATCCCAGTAAAGGGTTCGCGGCAAACGGCGTCGATCAGGGTGTTGATGCGTTTGAGTGTTTTTCGGTCTTGGCCTTGCCACCAAACATAAGCATCCCACCCATCAGGGGTGAAGCGAACTTCTCTCATGTCAACAACTTCAAGCTTCTAGAAGTTTGCGTTTTTTGGCTTTACCCGCTTTGAGCTGTGCCACTGAGTTCAGCAGCGCCCGTGCGTTGGCCGGGCTGGAGAGCAGGTACAACGTTTCTTGAATACTGGAAAAAGCTTCTTCCGACAAAATCACAGCGTTGCCGCCCTCTCTCCGGTGTATGAGCGTGGGAGCTTGGTCATCAATGACTTGGTCAATCACGGCTTTGAGCGAGTTACGAGCGTCTGTGTAGCTGATGACATGCATGGCTAAAACCTGTTCAATTAGTTGTCCAGGTATTTTAATGGGTTCTTAGCTTTGTTCGTGTTGGGGCAAGAGGAGTTCTGCTTGGCCTCATAGAAAACGTGCGTTGACTGCTGTGCGCTTTAGGCGTACAGTTGCAGCATGCTGACCGTCGTCGAAAGCCCCATCTTCCAGAAGCTGTGGCCCAAATATTGGGACGAAGATGAACGTGCAGAGTTCGCATCCTTCATTGCACTGAACCCTGAAACCGGCGCTGTGATCAGAGGCTCAGGCGGCATACGTAAAGTTCGGTGGGCACGAGAGGGTGCAGGCAAATCTGGCGGCGTCAGGATCGTCTACCTCGCCAGAAACGAGGCTGGCGAAATCTATCTCCTCACTCTTTATGTGAAGTCAGAATCAGAAAACATCTCACTCAACACACTCAAGGAGATTCGTCGTGTCCTCGAAATCTAAGAAGCTGAATTCATCCGAGATCGCTGCGTTTGAAGCGAAGCGAGACATTGGTGCAGAGATTCTTCAGTCACTCAAAGACATGAAGGCAGGCAAAGGCAAGGTTGTGGTCACGTCGGCCACAGAAGCCAGAGAGGCCACTGGCCTGTCTCAATCTCAGTTCGCCAACTTGCTGGGAGTCTCCGTGCGCACGCTCCAAGGATGGGAGCAGGGACGAAAGCAGCCAAGCGGTGCAGCGCGCACACTCCTTGCGGTCGCTCGAACAAACCCGCAGGCGGTTCTGGCAGTTTCCGCGCGGTGAGGCCGAACTACTCGCTCAAGCTGAGTGCCAATGGCATGCTCTATCGCGTGGAGGGCGATCAGCGCAAATGGCGCAATGGAGGCTGCATGACCGAGTTTCTGTGGCTTTCTGAGGGAAGGTCACGCGCACGCATTAAGATCACTCCCCTATGAACTGGCTCGACAAAATCAAATGGGACGACAAAGGCCTGGTGCCGGTCATTGCCCAAGAAAAAGACACTGGCGACGTGCTGATGTTCGCGTGGATGAACCGCGAGGCCTTGCAAAAGACCGCCGAACTCAAGCGGGCGGTGTATTTCAGCCGCTCGCGCAACAAGCTGTGGTTCAAGGGCGAGGAGTCGGGCCATGTGCAGACGGTGCACGACATCTGCATCGATTGCGACAACGATGTGGTGTTGCTCAAAATCACCCAGCTGGGGCACGAGCCGGGCATTGCCTGCCACACGGGCCGCCACAGCTGCTTTTTCCAGAGCCTGCAAGGCGATGAGTGGCAGGCGACCGATCCGGTCCTGAAGGACCCTGAAACCATTTACAAGTGAGCGCCCCAAAGCCTATGACCAACCAGGACATCCTTGACCGCCTTGCGGCCGTGGTCGAAAGCCGCAAACCCGCCAACGGCGGTGACCCCGAAAAAAGCTATGTGGCCCGCCTGCTGCACAAAGGACCCGACGCCTTTTTGAAGAAGATCGGTGAAGAAGCCACTGAGACCGTGATGGCCGCCAAAGACGTGGACCATGGCGGGGACAAAACCAAGCTGGTGGGTGAGGTGGCCGATCTGTGGTTCCACAGCATGATCGCGCTGGCGCACTATGGCTTGACGCCTGCAGACGTTGTCAACGAGCTGGCCCGCCGCGAAGGCCTGAGCGGCCTCGAAGAAAAAGCCCTGCGCAAAGTGCAAGAGCGCGAGCGCCTGGGCGAGTAATTTTGAAAGCGTGTATCCGATGACCGATCCAAACTGCATTTTTTGCAAAATCACCGCGGGCCAGATCCCTTCCCGCAAAGTGCATGAAGACGAGCATGTGTTCGCCTTTCACGACATTGCGCCCTGGGCGCCGATTCACTTTTTGATCATCCCCAAGCTGCACATCCCGTCGATGGCGCACTTGGCCCCCGAGCATGCGGGTTTGATGGGGCACATGATGACCTTGGCCCCCAAGCTGGCCTTGCAAGAAGGCTGCAACCCTTACCCGGATGGCGGTTTCCGCATTGTGGTCAACAGCGGGGCAGAGGGCGGCCAGGAGGTGCACCACCTGCACATGCATGTCATGGGTGGCCCGCGCCCTTGGCTCAAGGGTTGAAATACATTTCATGGATGTCCTTAGGCTTGCAGGCGTTTGCAGTCCGGGTGGCCATCCCCTTTAGAATCCACAACCAACGTTAGGAGAATTTCATGGGTTCCTTTTCCATTTGGCACTGGCTGATCGTTTTGCTGATCGTCGTTATGGTGTTTGGCACCAAAAAACTCAAGAACATGGGTTCTGACCTGGGGGGCGCCGTCAAGGGCTTCAAAGACGGTATGAAAGATGGCGGCAATGCAGAAGAAAAACCGGCGACCGCTGTGGCAGCGCAGCAGGTGCAGGCCGACAAAACCACGATCGACGTGGAAGCCAAGACCAAGTCCTGAACTGAACTGCCAGGTCCACTTTGCTTGATTTAGGTTTTTCAAAAATAGCGCTGATTGGCGTTGTGGCGCTGATCGTGATTGGCCCCGAGAAACTGCCTCGCGTGGCGCGGACCCTGGGCAACTTGCTCGGCAAAGCCCAGCGTTACGTAGCCGACGTCAAGGCCGAGGTCAACCGGTCCATGGACTTGGAGGAGCTCAAAAAGATGAAGGACACGGTCGAGTCTGCTGCACGCGATGTGGAGCAGTCGGTCCAGACAACGGCTTCGGATTTTGAGAAAGACTGGGCCGAAGTCACGTCCAGCGTTTCTGCCGAATCCTCAACTTGGACGCCGCCTTCGCCCGAATACAAGCACCCAGGCAAGAACTGGCGCCTCAAGCGTGGCTCTGTGCCGCAGTGGTACAAATCCCGCTCTGGGGTTCGGACCAAAGCCTTGTCCGGCGCAGCCCGTGTGGCCCGCTACCGGCCCAAGCCACTCAACTGATTGCTCTGGCCAAGTTGCTAGCTGCAGCCCAGGCCCATGGATTCCCCTCATGTCCGACACCCCTCCCAAAACCGAAGACGAATTGGCTGGCACCGAGCAACCCTTTGTGTCGCATTTGATCGAGTTGCGTGACCGCTTGGTGCGCGCCATGCTGGCCATTGGGGTGGCGGCGATTGCCTTGTCGATTTACCCCGGTCCGGGCGAGTTGTACGACTTGCTGGCTGCCCCTTTGGTGGTGCATTTGCCCAAAGGGGCCACCCTGATCGCCACTTCCGTGATCTCGCCATTCATGGTGCCGCTCAAGATCATGCTGATGGCGGCGTTTTTGATCGCCTTGCCTGTGGTGCTTTATCAGCTGTGGGCTTTTGTGGCCCCCGGTCTATACGCGCACGAGAAAAAGCTGGTCTTGCCCTTGGTGGTGTCCAGCACCTTGCTTTTTTTCATCGGGGTGGCGTTTTGCTACTTCTTTGTGTTTGGTCAGGTGTTCAAATTCATTCAAGGGTTTGCGCCCAAGAGCATCACGGCTGCGCCTGACATCGAGGCCTATCTGAGCTTTGTGCTGACCATGTTTCTGGCCTTTGGCTTGGCCTTTGAGGTGCCCGTGGTGGTGGTGGTGCTGGCCCGCATGGGCATGGTGAGCGTGCAAAAGCTCAAGGACTTTCGAGGCTATTTTGTGGTGCTGGCCTTTGTCATCGCGGCGGTGGTGACCCCCCCTGATGTGGTGTCTCAGTTGGCGTTGGCCATTCCAATGTGTCTGCTTTACGAAATTGGCATTTGGGCGGCGCAGATCTTCATCAAGCACACGCAGGCACCCGCTGAAGACGCTTCGCTTTGAGCTGAAGTCTGAACGCCCCAGGGCGGCTGCGTTTTTTTGCGGCTAATGCCGTGGTTCACCGCGGCCGGGGGGAGGGCCGTTGGCTTGGGGTCACGCTGAGTTCGGTCAGTCCTTGCCTGCGCCAGACTTTCAGCTTGGCTTGGGTGCCGGGCTGCAAATTGGCCACATTGGCCAGCAATTCAGAAACGTTGGCAATGGCTTGGTTGTTGACTTGAACGATCACATCGCCCGGACGGATGCCTGCTTTGGCCGCCGGACCGTTTTGCAGCACCCCAGTGATGACCACGCCCTGCAAAGCTTCCTTGCCTGTGCTGGACGGCAGGTTGAATGTTTCGGCCAATTCAGGGCTCAATTCCTGCGGTTCCACGCCCAGCCAGCCTCGGGTGACCTTGCCGTCTTTGAGCAGGTCTTTCAGCACCGACATGGCGGTGGCCACTGGAATGGCGAAGCCTATGCCCATGTTGCCTCCCGAGCGGGAATAGATGGCGGTGTTGATGCCGATCAAGTGGCCGTTCACATCCACCAGCGCGCCACCCGAGTTGCCTGGGTTGATGGCCGCATCGGTTTGGATGAAGTTTTCAAAGGTGTTGATGCCCAGTTGATTGCGGCCCAGTGCGCTGACGATGCCCGAGGTCACGGTCTGCCCCACGCCGAAGGGGTTGCCAATGGCCAATGCGACATCCCCCACCCGCAGTCCCTCTGACTGCCCGAGCACGATCACGGGCAGTTTGTCCAGGTTGATTTTGAGCAAGGCCAAGTCGCTGTCCGGGTCTGTGCCAATGACTTTGGCCAAAGCACGGCGGCCATCGGTCAGCACGACTTCGATGTCATCGGCCTCTTCAACCACGTGGTTGTTGGTGAGGATATGTCCTTCGGGGCTGACGATCACCCCACTGCCCAAACCCGTTGAGTTGTCTTCTTCCGGGTCACCATGAAAGTAGCGGGACCAGGGGTTTTGTGTCTCTGATTTTTTCTGGCGGTTTTTGCTGGTGTTGATGCTGACCACCGCCGGCGAAGCTTTTTGTGCCGCACCGCTCAGGCTGCTTGCCGAACGGGTGCCTGCGTCATGGGTCGAAGCTTGGAGCAGCGTGATGCCATTGGCCGAGCGTTGCACGCCTTGCACCCATTCGGGCTTGAGGGTGAGCACCACAAACCAAACGGCCAGCAGCACTGTCACCGTTTGAGAGAAAAGAAGCCAAGAGCGTTTCATGCCAGAGATTGTCCCTTGTTTCGAGTGCATTGACATTTTCATGAAGTGGTTCGGGGGGGCTTGCCAGGTGGTTGATTGCCATGCAAAGGCTTGCGCCACAATAGCGGATCACCTACACGCCACAAACCCATGACCGATGTCAAAACCCTGGGCCAGACGCTGGACGCGCTGCTGCAGCCTGAAAAATTCCGCGACTACGGACCCAACGGTCTGCAGGTCGAGGGCGAGCGGGCGATCCATAAGCTGGTCAGCGGCGTCACGGCCAGCCGGGCCTTGATTGAGGCGGCCATTGCCGCTGATGCCGATGCCATTTTGGTTCACCATGGTTTGTTCTGGCGCGGTCAGGATGGACGCATCACCGGCTGGATGCGTGAGCGTTTGCGTTTGTTGCTGGCGCATGGTGTTCACCTGTTTGCCTACCATTTGCCGCTTGACGCCCACTCTGAATTGGGCAACAACGCGCAGTTGGGGCGGGTGCTGGGCTGGCGGGCGGATGCCCGATTTGGCGAGCAGGACCTCGGTTTTGCCGGTCCCTGTGATTTTGCAAATCCCGCTGCCTTGTCGGCACAGGTGCAGTCGGTGTTGGGGCGATCGGTGACCTGCTGCGCAGGCGATGGGCGCGGCATTCGCCGGGTGGCTTGGTGCACAGGTGGCGCTCAGGGCTATTTCGAGGCTGCTATCGCGGCAGGGGCAGACGCGTTCATCACGGGGGAAATTTCCGAGCCGCAGGCACACTTGGCCAAGGAAACGGGCGTGGCCTTTTTGGCTTGCGGGCACCACGCCACCGAGCGCTATGGCGCACCCGCTGTGGCCACGCATGTGGCGGCGCAGCTCGGGCTGTCGCATGAGTTCATCGACATCGACAACCCGGCTTGAATCCATGAGCGAGCTTCATCCATTGCCCTTGGCCTTCACGCCCGGTGACCCCTGCGGCATTGGCCCTGAGACCATTGCCAAGACCTGGCTGCAGGAGCCTGAACTGACGCGTGGTTGTTTTGTCGCGGGCGATGTCGGCGTCATGCGCCGCGCCGCTGCTTTGGTGGCTTCACCTGTGAGCTTGCCGGTTTGCGAGATCGCCACCGCTGCTCAAGCCTGGCAAGTGCCGCCCCGTTGCCTGCCTGTGCTGCAGGTGGTGGGTTGGGCACCCGAGCTGCCTTGGGGTCAGGTCGATGCACGAGCAGGTCAGATGGCAGGTGAATGTGTTTTATGGGCCACTCAAGCGGCTTTGCGCGCAGAGGTGGCCGCCTTGGTCACAGCGCCGCTGCACAAAGAGGCTTTGCATGCAGCCGGGGCGCCATGGGACTCGTATGCTGGCCACACCGAGTTGCTGCAAGCGGAGGCTGCACGGCACTTGGGGGTGCCTTTGGAGGCCATGCCCGTGCGCATGATGTTGGCCAACGACGAGTTGCGCACGGTGTTGGTGAGCATCCATGTGTCGCTGCGCGATGCGCTCAATGCCATCACGCATGAACAGGTGTTGCAGACGCTGCGCATCACCCATGCCTCACTGAGCCGTTTGCTGGGGCGCGTCCCGGTCATCGGGGTGGCGGGTGTCAACCCACACGCCGGTGAAGGGGGCTTGTTTGGCCGCGAAGAAATCGAGGTGTTGGAACCGGCGATGGCCCAGGCGCGCAATGAAGGCATGGATGTGCATGGACCTTTTGCCCCGGACACGGTGTTCATGCGGGCGAGAAAAAAGGGCCAAATGCCAGGCGAGTTTGACGTGGTGATCGCGATGTACCACGATCAGGGATTGATCCCGGTCAAATACTTGGGGGTTGAGCAGGGCGTGAACGTCACGCTGGGGCTGCCCTTGGTCCGCACCAGCCCGGACCACGGCACAGCCATGGATCTGGCGGGGCAAGGCAGGGCGGACGCCAGCAGTCTGATCCAGGCCTTGCGCATGGCACGGCACCTGGCGGGTCTGCCGTTCTGAGGCGTCCTCAGTTTTTGTTTCGCAGGCTGTCGCGGATATCGCGCAACAGCAACACATCTTCGCTCGGAGGTGTTGGCTCGGACAAGGCGGCGGGCTCCGCATCGTGGCTGGCGGTCAGGCGGTTCATTTGGCGGATGATCACGAAAATGATGAACGCCAAAATGGCAAAGTTCAGTGCCACCGTGATGAAGTTGCCGTAGGCAAACACCGCCCCCAGCTTTTTCGCTTCGATCAGTGACAGGCCTGCGGCTTGTCCTGCCAAGGCGACGTAGTAGCCTGAGAAATCGAGCCCCCCGAAGGCTTTGCTGACAAGCGGCATGACCAAGTCGCTTACAACAGAGTCCACAATTTTGCCAAAGGCCCCACCAATGATCACGCCGACCGCGAGGTCCATGACATTGCCTTTGAGTGCAAAAGATTTGAATTCTTGAGAAAAAGACATCACAAACTCCGATTGTTGAATCGTCAATTATCCTTTCAAATGCGTGAGTTAGGGTGATGTGGGGCTTGGAACAAGTTTGCCTGTTTGACTCCGCTACAATCTCGGGTTGACCCTGATTCAGACTCGCAGAGGATTTCCATGAGTGATACCCCAGTCGACAGCAGCAAGCGGACATGGCTCGTCGCCACCGGCGCTGCAGGTGCCGTTGGCGCCGGCTTTGTCGCCGTCCCATTTGTCAGTACTTTCCAGCCATCCGAGAGGGCAAAAGCTGCCGGTGCCGCTGTGGAAGTGGACATTTCCGATCTCAAACCCGGTGAGAAAAAGACCGTCGAATGGCGCGGCAAACCCGTTTGGATCATGAAGCGCACCCCCGAACAACTCGAAGCGCTCAAGAAAAATGATCCTTTGTTGGCCGACCCTAATTCGGAACGCAAGGCTTATCCCATCCCTGAATACGCCAAGAACGGTCACCGTTCGATCAAGCCTGAAATCATGGTGGCTGTGGGCATTTGCACCCATTTGGGCTGCTCGCCTGGCGACAAATTTGCATCAGGTCCTCAGCCATCGCTTCCTGACGATTGGCAAGGTGGTTTCTTGTGCGCTTGCCACGGATCGACCTTTGACCTGGCTGGCCGCGTGTTCAAGAACAAACCCGCACCAGACAACCTCGAAGTGCCCCCGCACATGTACTTGTCAGACACCAAGCTCTTGGTGGGTGAAGACAAAAAGGCCTGATGGAGAACAACATGGCTGTATTCAAGGACATTTCCCCCAACGCCCCAGCGGGTGCCAAGCTGACCAATTGGTTTGAAAACCGCTTTCCGACGGCCTTTGACGCCTACCGCGTGCACATGGCCGAGTACTACGCACCCAAGAACTTCAACATCTGGTACATGTTTGGTTCCCTGGCCTTGTTTGTTCTGGTGATCCAGATCGTGACGGGTATTTTCCTGGTCATGCATTACAAGCCAGACGCGGCATTGGCGTTTGCATCGGTCGAGTACATCATGCGCGATGTGCCCTGGGGCTGGTTGATCCGTTACATGCACTCCACAGGCGCTTCTGCGTTCTTTGTGGTGGTTTATCTGCACATGTTCCGTGGCCTGATGTACGGCAGTTACCGCAAGCCGCGCGAGCTGGTTTGGATTTTTGGTTGCGCCATTTTCCTGTGCCTGATGGCCGAAGCCTTCATGGGCTACCTGCTGCCTTGGGGCCAGATGTCTTACTGGGGCGCCCAGGTGATCGTGAACCTGTTCTCGGCCATCCCTTTCATCGGCCCTGACCTGGCTTTGCTGATCCGTGGTGACTTCGTGGTGGGTGATGCCACACTGAACCGCTTCTTCAGCTTCCACGTGATCGCTGTGCCGCTGGTCCTGTTGGGCTTGGTGGTGGCGCACTTGCTGGCGCTGCACGATGTTGGCTCCAACAACCCCGATGGTGTGGAAATCAAAGGCCCGAATGCACCCAAGGATGCCCAAGGTCATCCCCTTGACGGCATTCCTTTCCACCCTTACTACACCGTGCACGACATTTTTGGCGTGGGTGTGTTCCTGATGGTCTTCACCGCCATCGTGTTCTTTGCGCCAGAGCTCGGCGGCTACTTTCTGGAGTACAACAACTTCATTCCAGCCGATCCGTTGACCACGCCATTGCACATTGCCCCAGTTTGGTATTTCACACCTTACTACTCCATGCTGCGTGCCATCACCAGCGAGATGATGTATGTGTTGATCGCCTGCGTGGTGGTCGGTGCTGTGTTGGCTGTGGCCAAAGGCAAATTGCCCACACTGCTCAAAGGTGCCGTCATTGGTGCTGCGGTGGTGATCTCTGCCCTCATGCTGGCCATTGATGCCAAGTTCTGGGGTGTGGTGGTCATGGGCGGTGCTGTGGTCATCATGTTCTTCTTGCCGTGGCTTGACAACAGCCCTGTCAAATCGATCCGTTACCGCCCTGACTGGCACAAGTACTTCTACGGCGTGTTTGTGATCAATTTCCTGGTTCTGGGTTATTTGGGCGTGCAGCCGCCATCGCCACTGGGCGAGCGCGTCTCGCAAGTGGGCACCCTGTTCTACTTTGGCTTCTTCTTGCTGATGCCTTGGTGGAGCAAGCTGGGTACGCCCAAGGCCGTGCCTGACCGCGTGACCTTCAAGCCTCACTGAGATCCCGGAGAGTGAAGAACATGAAAAATCTGAAAAATACCGTTCTGGGCTTGGTGATGGCCCTTGGTTTGGCTGTGGGTGCCCACGCATCTGGTGGCGGGGGCATTGCTTGGGACAAAGCCCCGGTCAAGACCAACGACCTGGCTTCACTGCAAAACGGTGCCAAGCTGTTTGTCAACTATTGCCTCAATTGCCACTCGGCAGCTTTCATGCGCTACAACCGCCTGAAAGACATTGGCCTGACTGAGCAACAGATCAAAGACAACCTTTTGTTCGCGACGACCAAAGTCGGCGACACCATGAAGGCGACGATCGATCCTCAGCAAGCCAAAGAATGTTCGGCAAGAACCCACCCGATCTGACCCTGATTGCCCGCGCCAGGGCCGGTCAAGGCACGGGTGCTGACTACCTCTACACCTACCTGCGCACTTACTACCGCGATGAAGCCAAGGCCACTGGCTGGAACAACCTGGCTTTCCCCAATGTGGGAATGCCACACGTGCTGTGGGAGTTGCAAGGTGAGCGCCAGCCCATCTACGCAGAGCGTGAAGAGCACGGCCACACCGTTGAATATTTCACGGGCAAGTGGAAGCAAATCAAACCCGGGACCATGACCCCGCTGCAATTCGACCAAGCCGTGGGTGATCTGGTGAACTACCTGCAGTGGATGGGCGAGCCTGCACAAAATACCCGTTTGCGGGTGGGAGTTTGGGTTTTGTTGTTCTTGCTGTGCTTTACATTGATTGCGTGGCGACTGAATGCCTCGTTCTGGAAAGACGTCAAGTAATTTCACCTTCGGCCCGAATACTTCGGGCCTTGCAGAGTGGGTCAGCCTCCAATCGGCTGCCCCACTCTTTTTGATTTTGTAGAGGAGCCTTTAGCCATGATGGTGCTTTATTCTGGAACCACTTGTCCCTTTTCCCACCGCTGCCGCTTTGTGCTGTTCGAAAAGGGCATGGACTTCGAAATTCGGGATGTTGACCTGTACAACAAACCCGAAGACATCAGTGTCATGAACCCGTATGGCCAGGTGCCCATTCTGGTGGAACGCGACCTGATCCTGTACGAATCCAACATCATCAACGAGTACATCGACGAACGCTTTCCGCATCCTCAATTGATGCCCGGCGACCCGGTTGACCGTGCACGTGTTCGATTGTTCCTGCTGAACTTTGAAAAAGAGTTGTTCACCCATGTCACCACCTTGGAGAACCGCGCGCTCAAAGGCAATGACAAAGCATTGGAAAAAGCCCGCTCCCACATTCGGGACAGATTGACCCAATTGGCCCCGGTGTTTCTGAAAAATAAGTTCATGCTGGGTGACAACTTCTCGATGCTCGACGTGGCCATCGCTCCGTTGCTCTGGCGCCTGGACTTTTATGGCATTGAGCTGTCAAAGAATGCAGCACCGCTTCTGAAGTACGCCGAGCGCATCTTCTCGCGCCCAGCCTACATTGAGGCGCTGACGCCTTCTGAGAAAGTCATGCGCAAATAATTGCCATGTCGATCATTCAGGATGCGCAACTGCCATCGACTCGGCCCTACCTGATCCGGGCCTTGTACGAGTGGTGCACAGAAAATGGTTTCACGCCCTATGTGGCCGTGAAAGTGGATGCTTCGGTGCAGGTGCCCCGTGAGCATGTTCAGGGTGGCGAGATCGTTCTGAACATCAGCTTCGATGCGACCAGTTCACTCAAGCTGGGCAATGACTTCATTGAATTCAAGGCCCGCTTTGGTGGTCTGGCGCGCGACATCATGGTTCCCGTGCACAGGGTGATGGCCGTGTATGCACGTGAAAATGGTCAAGGCATGGCTTTCCCCGTGAATGATGGTGACGCTTCAGCACCGCTGTCTGCGGTGCCGGGTCAACCTCTCGAGCCCTTGGCCGGTTCCGATGATGATGGTGTACCGCCACCTGTAGCGCCACGTCCCGCACTCAAACGTGTGAAATAAAATCCCAACAGTTCACAGACACCGCTAGCTGTGAGGTTAGAATCTCACCCGTGCCGCTTTAGCTCAGTTGGTAGAGCACCCGCCTTGTAAGCGGTAGGTCGTCAGTTCGAATCCGACAAGCGGCACCACGAAAATGAAAAGGCCCTGATGAAAATCAGGGCCTTTTTCTTTGCTCAATGGGGCTCACGAACTTCGGCTCTGCACCTTGATGCGGATCTCGTTGACAGGCATCCCCTTGGTTTGCAGGTGTGCCTGCAAGGCCGGCACAAACTGGCGCAATTTAGCGGCAACCGCATTGGAACTGGCAAGCAAACACCACTGCCCCTCTTCGATGGGCCCGGCTTGCACGCTGGCACGCAGGGCCACGGGCAACAAGCCCTTGATGGCCTGCATGCGATCGGATGACGCCTTGATTCTGCTGGTCAGCAGGGCAAAAGTCGGCGATTCTTGCGCGGCTTGTTGCAGGGGGATGGCGTGGTGGCGTCGTTGCATGGTGAATTCGCGTTGCGCAATTATCTGCCAGACCTTGTCTGGCAAGGTCAATTGCAGGTTTTGGCGCCCAGAAATGTCTTGTACAACCGTTAAAATCAAAGCTTGGCCGGAACAGCTGTGGACTTGTTTCACGCTCGGCAGATTGAAACCTTTAACCAGACAGGACGAGCGGTCCGGGGTCGGCCCATAGCCGCCTTGCGCCGAACAGACATGGCCATCCCATTTCTCACAAAAATATTCGGCAGCCGCAACGACCGCTTGCTCAAGCAATACCGCAAGACGGTCGATCGCATCAATGCCCTGGAGTCCGGTCTGGAAGGTTTGAGCGATGAAGCGCTGAAAGCCAAAACCCAAGAGTTCCGTGATCGTCTGGCCGCAGGTGAGGCGCTTGACGCCCTGTTGCCCGAGGCGTTTGCTGTCGTGCGCGAAGGCTCCAAGCGCGTCATGAAGATGCGCCACTTTGACGTGCAGTTGTCTGGCGGCATCGCACTGCACAACGGCAAGATCGCCGAAATGCGCACGGGCGAAGGCAAGACACTGACGGCCACGCTGCCGGTATACCTGAACGCCTTGGTGGGCAAGGGCGTGCACGTGGTCACGGTGAACGATTACCTGGCCAACCGTGATGCCTTGTGGATGGCACGCCTTTACAACTTCCTGGGTTTGAGCGTGGGCATCAACCTGCCCAACCTCTCGCGCGAGGACAAGCAAGCGGCTTACAACTCGGACATCACTTACGGCACGAACAACGAATACGGCTTCGACTACCTGCGCGACAACATGGTCTATGAGCCGCAAGACCGTGTTCAGCGCGTCCTCAATTTCGCGATTGTGGACGAGGTGGACTCCATCTTGATCGACGAAGCGCGCACGCCATTGATCATCAGTGGTCAGGCTGAAGACCACACGACGGTCTACCTGGCCATGAAACAAGTGGTGCCCATGCTCACTCGCCAAGAAGGTGAAGCCGATCCCCGCACGGGCGAGGGCATCATCACGCCGGGCGACTTCACGGTGGATGAAAAATCACACCAAGTTTTCCTGACCGAAGACGGCCATGAAAAAGCCGAGCAAGTGTTGGCACAGCTGGGTTTGATTCCAGAGGGCGCGAGCCTCTATGACCCGGCCAACATCACCCTGATGCACCACCTGAATGCCGCACTGCGCGCGCAGCACCTGTACCACCGTGACCAACACTATGTGGTGCAAGAAGGTGAAATCGTGATCGTGGACGAGTTCACGGGGCGCCTGATGAGTGGTCGCCGCTGGAGCGATGGCCTGCACCAGTCGGTCGAGGCCAAAGAGGGCGTCCAGATCCAGGCCGAGAACCAGACCATGGCCTCGATCACCTTCCAGAACTACTTCCGCTTGTACAGCAAGCTGGGCGGCATGACGGGCACAGCCGATACAGAAGCTTATGAGTTTCAGGAAATCTATGGCCTCGAGACCGTCGTCATCCCACCGCACCGCAAGAGCCAGCGCGAGGACCAACTCGACCGCGTCTACAAAACCGCCAAAGAAAAGTACGATGCGGCCATCTCGGACATCCGCGAGTGCCATGACCGTGGCCAGCCCGTGCTGGTGGGCACCAGCTCGATTGAAAATTCCGAGCTGATTTCGGAGTTGCTGACCCGTGCCAAGCTGGAGCACCAGGTGCTCAACGCCAAACAGCACGCGCGTGAAGCCGACATCGTGGCGCAGGCCGGGCGTCCCGGCATGATCACCATCGCCACCAACATGGCCGGCCGCGGCACAGACATCGTGCTGGGCGGCAACATCGAAAAAGACGTGCAGGCCATTGAAGCCGACGAGTCTTTGTCTGAAGGCGCTCGCCAGGCCAAGGTCGCCGCTTTGCGTGAAGCCTGGAAAGTGATCCACGAACAGGTGAAGGCCAGTGGCGGGCTGCGCATCATCGCCACCGAGCGCCACGAGTCGCGCCGCATTGACAACCAATTGCGTGGCCGTTCGGGCCGCCAAGGTGACCCCGGCTCTTCGCGCTTTTACTTGAGTCTGGACGATCCGCTGATGCGCATTTTTGCGGGCGACCGCGTCCGCGCCATCATGGACCGCCTGAAGATGCCTGAGGGCGAAGCCATTGAAGCCGGTATCGTGACCCGCAGCATCGAGAGCGCCCAGCGCAAAGTCGAAGCGCGCAATTTTGACGTTCGCAAACAGCTGCTCGAATACGATGACGTGTCCAACGACCAGCGCAAAGTGATTTACCAGCAGCGCAATGACATTTTGGATGCGCCGGATCTGAACGGTCAGATAGCAGCTCTGCGAGAGGGTTGCTTTGCAGACTTGGTGCGCCAGTTCGTGCCGCACGAGACTGTGGAAGAGCAGTGGGATCTGGCAGGCCTGGAAAATGCCTTGGCTGGCGAATGGCAATTGCAGTTGGACCTGCGCGGGAAAGTGCAAGCCTCCAGCGCCATCACCGACCAAGACATCCTTGACAACGTGACAGCTGCTTCGCATGCGCATTTCCAGGCCAAACTGGACCTGGTAGGGGCAGAGAATTTTGTGTCATTTGAACGCATGGTTTTGTTGCAAAGCATTGACACCCATTGGCGTGAACACCTCAGTGCACTCGACTACCTGCGCCAAGGCATTCACTTGCGCGGCTACGCTCAAAAGCAGCCCAAGCAGGAATACAAGCGCGAAGCGTTTGAACTTTTCAGCCAATTGCTGGATTCGGTCAAGAACGAGGTCACGAAGGTTCTGATGAATGTCCAAATCCAGTCGGGCGAGCAAGCTCAGGAAGCCGCCCAATCGATGGAGGAGCGTGCTGAGCACATCAGCAATGTGACCTACAGCGCCCCAGACGAATCCGGAGCCCAACAGGTCACCACCGCGGACGGCTTAGACACGGCGCTGTTTGCTGGTGTGGGGCGCAACGACCCTTGCCCCTGTGGCAGTGGCAAGAAATACAAGCACTGCCACGGAAGTCTAAAATAGTCAATAAAATCAACAGCTTACGTTGTTGACTACAGCTAAAAATTGTTTTACAATTGTTATGCAAAAGGCTGTTTAATGGACTAGGTTAGGCAAATGTTAAGCACAGAATTTAAGGAAGAATTAGAGGACGGCAAAGTCCTTATCTTCTGTCGCAACGGCATCTTCCAAGCTCGCTTTTACAAAGGCGATAGGCAGTACATATACAAAAGCTTAAAGACACGTAAGGTTGACGAGGCGCGAAAGTTAGCCCTCAAATACCTTCACGAAATGGAATTTAAGCAACGCGAAGGACTACCACTTCAGCACAAATCCTTCAACGAAGTAATAGACGAGTACATTGCGCTTAGGCAAAGCCAATACCAAAAAAGCTTAGACGTTAAGACAAACTCTAGCTCACAACAGCAGACAAGTATCCACATGCTTCGTCAAATTAAGCGTGTAGCAAAATTCTGGCGAGAGTACTGTGGAACAAAGAGTGTTAGCAATATAGACAACGCTGTTCTACAAGATTACGTACCGTGGCGCAAAGATTACTACCATCGAATGGCAGAGGATAAACGACCACGAAACTATAAAATCAATCCAGCAGATAAAACGTTAGAGTGGGAAACGACACTCGCAAAGACTCTGCTTAAGTTTGCATTTGAGCGTGGCTATAGGGGTAAGACACAACTTCCTACGTATCGTTTTAAGGCGGAGCGTGCCATTGTTCGTCCAACATTTACTGTCGCAGAATATTGGGAAATAATTAAGGGAATGCGTAAAGGCATACGCGAAACGAAGAATAAAGAGTGGAAGTACACAAAGGAGTTGATAAGAGATTACGTGCTTATCTTAGCTAACAGTGGTATGCGAGTAGGGGAAGCTAACAACTTAAAAGATAAAGATGTTGTTGAGTTTAAGGACGAACTTGGACGTCGAAACTTTATGTTCTCGGTACGAGGTAAGACTGGACGAAGAATTGTTATACCGAGGACAAGCGTAGTTAGGTATGTAGAACGTGTTAGAGAACGGAACGAGATACGACTGAATGAAGAAGTAGTTAGGGAAGTCAGAAGCCCTAAAAGGAAGATTGTTGATACCGACGGTTGGTTCTTTTCTATGTATGACGGCAACAAAATAGTAACACTCATTGACCAATTCAACGCATTGCTTGACTCAATAAACTTGTCCGAAAGCAGAGACAAAGAGAAATATACGCTATACAGTTTGCGGCATTTCTACGCTGTGATGATGATAAGACGTGGCATTCCAATATTTGATATCGCACGAAATATGGGCACAAGCGTACAAATTATTGAGAAGTACTACGGAAAGCAAGCAACGCCGTTAGCACTTGCTACTAAGCTTGGGGGTTAGTTTAGAACCACCCAGATCTAGATCTTGGGTACACGCAGAAATTGCGCGGCAATTTTTTAAGAGTGCGTATACCATTCTAGCTATACATGCCATCCGTCTCACTATCATTTACGTAAAGCACTAAGATTCTTACCGAAATACCCACCATTAGTGCCGAATTTTGAACTTTTTACAGAATTTTGTAGAGAGGAAATTGCATTAATTTGTGGAATATTGGGTGCAGTAGTTGTGGAAACTGACTGTACTTTAGTGGGTTTAATGGAAGGGGGTAGGGGTTGGGTCGCTACAAAAGCTTGAGGGGTGGGCTTATCCATACGAGGGGGTAGGCTCTTAGTCACTAGTGATTGTGGCTGTTTATTAGGGGGTGGTCGTCTAGGGTTAGGAATCCGAACACTTGGTACCTTCATTGATTTTTTCTTAGGTACCTTAAATTTCACTTTCGGCGTAGACCGGGGTGAAGGTTGAGGTCTCCCTTGTGCAGAATTAATTTTCTGTTGTTCTACTTGCTGTGCAATAGCTGCCCATGTATTGTCAATAATTGTGCGTAATAAAGCTAATTGAGCTTCAGCATCAGCAAACTCGTAAAGTCTCATGATAATCTCCTATTCTTATATTTAGTGAGAATAGAAGACAAGGATTGACAAAAGTGTGTCAATCCTTATTCAATCACTTAGCAAAACCAGCCCGTAGCTTATCGCTTGCATTGTTGATTGCCTCGTCCAATTCTCCATTGACAACAGAGTTTTGAAGTAATTCTAATGTTTCAATCAGTTCGTCTTGTGATGACAACTCAATAGCATTGGCACCTTTAGCGTTAAGGGAAAGAGTCTTGCTTCCGTAACGTAAACTAAGATTGATTTTATTAGTAGGTGTTGTCCAAAACCATTCTTTAACACGTTTGGTGGTTTCAACAACGACACGGTCTCCAGCTTCATTAGTAAGAGTCTTAAGTCGCTTAGGTGCATACAAAGTGCCATTCTTTTTGGAACGAAC
>CAIJQQ010000064.1 GCA_903822825.1 uncultured Burkholderiales bacterium
GGTGGAGGTAAGCGGGATCGAACCGCTGACCTCTTGCATGCCATGCAAGCGCTCTCCCAGCTGAGCTATACCCCCTTTGGATCGACACATGGCATTGCTGCTCATACGTCGCGCCTCGTTGGTGTCGAGTCTCAAATTATAGACAGATTTTCAGTTGTTTTGCAAACGAGAGAGAATTTTTTCTCTATGACTCAGCGCCAATACAGCATCGAGCGAGGGCGTTTGTGCCGTGCCCATCACCAACACGCGCACAGGCATGGCCAGGTGGGGCATTTTGAGTCCTGTAGCTGTCAGCACATCTTTGATGGCAGCAGAAATTGACGCTTTATCCCAGGCACACACAGCCAGCTTTTGAGCCAGCAGCGCCAGCGCAGGCTTGACCGCATCGGTCACATGTTGCGCTTTTTCTTCTGCATGGGGAACCACCTCGATGTAAAAAGCGCTGACCCATTTGGCCAGCACCACCAGTGTGTCGCAGCGGTCTTTGAACAAAGCGCAGATGGCGGTCAATCGCTCATCAGCCGTCACACCGAGCTTGGCCAAAAAGGGCTGAACTTTCAACGCCAGCGCGGCGTCGTCCATGCCCTTGAGGTGCTGTGCGTTGACCCAGGCCAGTTTGGCCGCGTCCCACTGGGCCGGGCTCTTGGACAGGTGGGTGCCATCGAACCACTGCACCATCTGATCGAGGCTGAACAACTCGTCGTCGCCATGGCTCCAGCCCAGCCGGGCCAAGTAATTGTTCATGGCTTCGGGCAAATACCCCGATTCGTCGTAGTTGGACACCGCCACCGCACCGCGGCGCTTAGACAGTTTTTGACCATCGTCACCCAAGATGACGGGTAAGTGCCCGAACTTCGGCAAGGCGGCGCCCAGGGCCCGGTACATGTTGATCTGCCAAGGCGTGTTGTTGATGTGCTCATCACCCCGGAACACGTGGCTGATGGCCATGTCCCAATCGTCCACCACCACGGCAAAGTTGTAAGTGGGCACACCCGGTACACCTTCAGGCGCGCCCTCTTCCGGCGCACGCTGAATGATCAGGTCGTCGATCTCGGTGTTGCTGATGCTGATCGGGCCTTTGACCAGATCGTCCCAGCTCACCACGCCGTTGACCGGGTTGGCAAAGCGGATCACCGGCTTCACGCCCGCAGGCACAGGCGGCAGCACCTTGCCCGGTGCAGGGCGCCAGGTGCGGTCGTACAGACGCTTTTCGCCACGCGCTTCTTGGGCGGCTTTCATGGCCTCCAGGTCTTCGGGCGTGCAGTAGCAGCGGTAGGCTGTGCCTGCGGCCAGCATCTGGTCGATCACGGCCTGGTAGCGGTCCAGGCGCTGCATTTGGTAGATCGGGCCTTCGTCGTAATTGAGGCCCAACCAGTGCATGGATTGCAGGATTTGATCGACCGAATCTTGACTTGAACGGGCCACATCGGTGTCTTCGATGCGCAGCACAAACTCACCACCGTGGTGACGGGCATAGGCCCAGGAATACAAAGCGGTGCGGGCGGTGCCCAAATGCAGAAACCCCGTGGGTGACGGGGCGATGCGTGTGCGGATTTTCGTCATGGTGTCAGCTCAGAAAGAGGCCGCCAGCGGCCCCTTGATCAGAATCAAATGGTTTCTAGTCCACGGGCCAGGTCGGCCTGGACGTCTTGCGGGTACTCCAGCCCAACGGCCACGCGGATCAGGCCCTGGCCGATGCCCGCCGCCTGGCGCTGCGCTTCGGTCAGTCTGCCGTGCGAGG
Source organism: uncultured Burkholderiales bacterium (assembly GCA_903822825.1). Classification (GTDB taxonomy): domain Bacteria; phylum Pseudomonadota; class Gammaproteobacteria; order Burkholderiales; family Burkholderiaceae_C; genus Limnohabitans_A. The sequence continues at coordinate 1,742 of CAIJQQ010000064.1, forward strand.
TGCTGGCGGGGTGTGCCACCAGCGTCTTGGTGTCGCCCAAGTTGGTCGACAGCGACAGCATTTTCATCGAATCGAGCACATGGAAGGCACGCGTGCGAGCCTGCTCAGGGCCATCGGCCTTGACGTCGAACGACATCACCGCGCCGCCAAGGCCCGACATCTGGCGCATGGCCAAGTGGTGCTGCGGGTGGCTGGCCAAACCGGGGTAGTGCACGCGCGCCACGGCGGGGTGCTTTTCCAGCCACTCGGCCAGAATTTGCGCACGGGCCGTTTGGGCGCGCATGCGCAAGTCCAATGTTTCGAGGCCTTTGAGCACCACCCACGCATTGAAAGGTGCCAGCGTCATGCCGCCGCTTTTGAGAACAGGCAAAAACTTCTCTGTGATCATTTGCTGGGATGCGCACAAGGCCCCTGCCATCACGCGGCCTTGGCCGTCCAGGTATTTGGTGCCCGAATGCATGATGAGATCGGCCCCCATGTCCACTGGGCGCTGCAGCGCAGGCGTTGCAAAACAATTGTCCACCGCAAATAAAGCGCCAGCGTTGTGGGCGATGTCGGCCAGCGCCTGGATGTCGCACACCTCGGTCAGCGGGTTGGTGGGGGTTTCGGCAAACAGCAAACGCGTGTTGGGGCGGACCGCCGCTTGCCATTCATTCAAATCGGTTTGCGAGACAAAACTGGACTCCACCCCGAACTTGGCAAGGTCTGAGCCAATGAGTTTGATGGTGGAGCCGAACATGGAGCGCGAACACACCACATGGTCGCCCGCCTTCAGCAGGCCCATGCACATCATCAAAATGGCCGACATGCCCGACGACGTGCCCATGGCGGCTTCGGTGCCCTCCAGGGCAGCCAAACGCATTTCCATGCTGCTCACAGTGGGGTTGCCGTAGCGGCCGTAGGTGTAGCCCTCTTCGTCGCCTGCAAATCGGGCGGCAGCGGCGGCTGCTGTGGGCTGCACGTAACCACTGGTCAGGTACAAGGCTTCGGAATTTTCACCATACTGACTGCGCTCGACAGCAGTTCGCACTGCAAGAGTCTCGATGTGCAGATCATCCGGGTGTGTGTTTGCGGTCATACAAGTCCTCACTCTATGGCGTTGGGCAATGCCAAACGCGAATTGTCTTCCGCGCCTTCCTCGGCCTGCGGGCGTGACTCGTTCAGTCGGCTGATGTCGTCGGCCGAGATATCACCAGTCACATACACACCATCAAAACACGAGGCGTCAAAGGCAGAGAGAACACCTGCACCCAAAACACGCGCTTGCGCAACAGCCGACTTCATGGCATCAACGTCTTGGTAAATCAGCGCATCGCAGCCAATGATCTGGCGAATTTCTTCGATGCTGCGGCCGTGCGCCACCAGCTCTTCCGATGTCGGCATGTCGATGCCGTAAACATTGGGATAACGCACCGGAGGTGCAGCGCTGGCCATGTAGACCTTATTGGCACCAGCGTCTCGCGCCATCTGCACGATCTCGCGGCTGGTGGTGCCGCGCACAATCGAATCGTCCACCAGCAGCACATTGCGGCCCTTGAACTCGCTCACGATCACGTTGAGCTTCTGGCGCACGGATTTTTTGCGCACCGACTGACCCGGCATGATGAAGGTGCGACCCACATAGCGGTTTTTCACAAAACCTTCGCGGTACGGGATACCCAGCAAATGGGCCAGTTGGGTCGCGCTGGGGCGGCTCGATTCAGGGATCGGAATCACCACATCGATGTCGCTGGGTGGCACCGTGGAGATCACGCGCTTGGCCAAGGTCTCGCCCAGATTCAGGCGAGCTTGGTACACCGAGATGCCATCCATGGTCGAATCAGGACGGGCCAGGTACACGTACTCAAAAATGCAAGGGCTCAGCTGCGCTTTGTCCGAGCAAGCTTGGCTGTGCACCTGCCCTTGCAGGTCGATGAAAATCGCCTCGCCCGGGGCCACATCGCGTTCGAAATGGTGCAAAGTGCCTTCCAGTGCCACCGACTCGCTGGCCAGCATGACCGTGCCATCTGCGCTGCGGCCCATGCACAAGGGACGAATGCCGTGGGGGTCACGAAAAGCCAGCAGGCCATGTCCTGCAATCATGGCAATCACGGCGTACGAGCCCTTGACGCGCGCATTCACTCCTCGCACGGCCGCGAACACGTCTTGCGGTGCCAGCGGCAAGCCTCGGGTGGTTTTTTCCAACTCGTGCGCCAGCACGTTGAGCAACACTTCAGAGTCGCTCTCGGTGTTGATGTGGCGATGGTCGTTGGTGAACAACTCGGCTTTGAGCGCATGGGCGTTGGTCAGGTTGCCGTTGTGCACCAGCACCAGGCCAAACGGCGCGTTGACGTAAAAAGGCTGCGCCTCCTCTTCGCTGAACGCATTGCCTGCCGTCGGGTAACGCACCTGGCCCAGGCCGCAGTTGCCCGGCAGGGCCCGCATGTTGCGGGTACGAAACACATCGCGCACCATGCCTTTGGCCTTGTGCATGAAAAACTTGCGGTCCAACTGCGTCACGATGCCTGCGGCGTCTTGCCCGCGGTGCTGCAGCAAGAGCAAGGCGTCGTAAATCAGCTGATTGACCGGCGCGGCACTGGCCACACCCACGATTCCACACATAGCTTTGTCCGTTCAAAAATTCAAATTCAATGACGCGCCTGAGCTGGCTCATTGCGGCAGATAAGCGCGCAAGGCGTCAGGCAATATGGGCTTCAATCCGTTGAGCAACACATCCAGCCACACGCGGCCTTGTGACTCTTGCCACCAAGACTGGTGCACCATGCCCAAAAGGCCAATCACCACCGTGACCACCAACAGCAAAAGCACGCCACGCGCCAAACCGAAAACACCGCCCAAGGCCCTGTCGACGGGACGCAGTCCCACAGTTTCGACCACTTTTTTGAGCAGCCAGGACACGAAACCCGCCGCAAACAAGGCCAGCACAAAGACCAACACAAAGGCCGCAGCGTATTGGACTTGTTCGGCCGCACCGTGGAGGAAGGGGAGCATCAATGCCACATCCTGCGCCAACCATTGGGCCAAAACAAAAGCCGCTACCCATGCGGCCAGAGACATCAGCTCATACACCAAACCCCGCCATGCGCCCAGCAGCATCGAGAGCATCAACACCGCGCACAGCAGCCAATCGGTGGTGGCCAGGTTCATTTCAGAGATTCAGGATGGTAACGGGCAGGTCCAGCTTGCGGATACGCGCTGCAGCTTTTTCAGCTTCGGCGCGGTTCTCGAATGGACCTACACGAACCCGCGTGGTTTTTTTGCCGTCCTTGCCCTCCAGCACTTGGGTATAGGTTTTCAGGCCGGCTTGCTCCAGCTTGCGGCGCACTTCGCGCACCTTGTCGGCATCACTGAAAGCGCCCACCTGCAAGGCCACCTTGACTTGGTCCGAATCGGCCGCCTTGCCTTCCAGCAAAGCCCGGGCTTTGGCGGCATCGTTGGAAGGTTTGGCCGCGATCGGCTTTTCAGTTTTTTCAGGCTTGACGGGTGCCGAAGCAAGGGAAGCAGGTTTGGCAGGGACGCTCGCCGCAGGCTTGGGGTCGGTCACCACCGCCGACGCTGGGGCAGCACTGGGCAGCACAACCTCTTCCTTGCCTGCATCCAGACTGGCCTGAGGGGAAACGACCGAATTGGCGGGCAACAAAGGCTTTGCGGGCGCCTGCTCTGCAGGCACTGGTTTGGATGCCGTCAGAGGGGGCGTGCTGTCCCGGTCAGGGATCAGGATCGGGGTATCCACCGCCACAGGGCGGGGCTGCGCGTCAAACAACAAAGGGAATGCCACCACGGCCCCAAACACCAAAACCACCGCGCCAATGAGACGGTAGCGGGCGCGTCGGCGCACCACTTCCAGGCTGTCGGCGGAACCGGCAGAAGCGCTCTCGGCGGACGTCACATCGTTCTGACCAGGGAAACGGAACTTGAAAAAAGCCATGGCGTTGTGCTCACGGGCTCAGGTGTTTGGCATGCAAACGGGGGATACCGTCTTGCAAAACACCGCCCACGGTATAGAAGGAGCCAAAGACAACGATTCTATCAGCCGGGTCGGCCGCTTGGATGGCTGCTTTGAGGGCCGCCAAGGGGTCTGCGTGCAGGCTGCTGGCCGTGTCATGGCGGGTGTTCTGGGCCTGCCAGGCCTGCTCAAGTGACGCCGCGCTGGCTGCCCGGGGCACGGGCAAATCGGTGAAGTACCAGCGGTCCATCAGGGGGTTGACCCGCGCCAGCATGGGTATCAGATCCTTGTCGGCCATCGCGCCAAACACCGCATGGGTGGTTGGGTAAAAGCCCATGGCATCCAGATTTTCTGCCAGTGCGGCCACCGAATGGGGGTTGTGCGCCACGTCCAGCACCAGCATGGGCTGGCCAGGCACGATCTGAAAGCGCCCGGGAAGTTCGACCATGGCCAAACCGTTGCGCACCGCCTGCGCCGTCACCGGGATGCGCTGGCGCAAAGCCTCGAGCGCCGCCAGCACACCCGAGGCGTTGACCAACTGATTGGCTCCGCGCAGCGCCGGATAAGCCATGCCAGCGTAACGCCGCCCCCTGCCAGCCCAGGCCCACTGCTGCTTGTCCCCAGAGAAATTGAAGTCCTGCCCAAAACGCCAGATGTCGGCTCCAACAGTCGCCGCATGGTCCACCACGCTTTGCGGCGGCACCGGATCGCTCACCACCACCGGGCGCCCTGAGCGCATGATGCCCGCCTTCTCAAAGCCAATGGTTTCGCGGTCCTTGCCCAAAATGGCGGTGTGGTCGATGTCGATGCTGGTGATCACTGCGCAATCGGTATCGACGATGTTGACGGCATCCAGCCGCCCGCCCAAGCCCACCTCCAAAATCGCCACATCCAACCCTGAACGGGCCATCAGGTGCAAGATGGCCAGCGTGCTGAACTCGAAATAAGTCAAGCTCACATCGCCCCGGGCGGACTCGACCGCAGCAAAAGCCTCGGCCAGGGCCTCAGCCGAGGCCGACTCGCCATGCAAGCGGCAGCGCTCCTCGAATTGCACCAGGTGGGGCGAGGTGTACACCCCTGTCTTGTAGCCCGACTCAAGCAAGATGGCTTCGAGCATGGCGCAGGTCGAGCCCTTGCCGTTGGTTCCGGCCACGGTGATCACCGGGCACTCAAAGCGCAGCGCCATCCGCTCGGCCACCGCCTTGACGCGGCCCAGCCCCATGTCGATGGTCACCGGGTGCAGCTGCTCACAAAAGGCGAGCCATTCTTGTAAAGTCTTCATGGTCGGCGATTGTCGCTGAGTGCGCTCACCTTCTTCGGCTGCGGCCGTGAAACACCATGAAAAACAAGTCCATCACCGTCTACGGCATCCCCAACTGCGACAGCGTCAAAAAAGCCCGAACCTGGCTGACCGACCAGGGACTGGCCTATGAGTTCCACGATTTCAAGAAGCTGGGCGTGCCCGAGGCCGAACTGAGCCGCTGGGTCTATTCAGCAGGCTGGGAGACCGTGCTCAACCGCAAAGGCACCACTTGGCGCAAGCTGGACTCCGCCACCCAAGCCGCGGTGGTGGACAGCGCCAGCGCCCAAGCCCTGATGCGCTCCCAAGCCAGCGCCATCAAACGCCCCGTGATCGCCTGGCCTTCAGGCCAGATCACCGTAGGCTTTGCCCCAGAACACTGGCCGACCTGATGGCTGGCTGCTTGTTACCCAACTTTACCGATACAACTGTTAAAAATGTCCAAGGATGATTAAAATTTGGGCATTTCCACCCTTCAAGGCTGTGACCATGAAAACCGCTATCTTCACCACCGCATTGCTGGCCGCTGCTGGGGTCCAAGCCCAAGACGCGGCCCAGGTGGTCTCTCGCACCCCCATTTACCAGCAAGTCATGGTGCCACGCCAAGTTTGCAGCCAGAGTCCCGTCCTGGTTCAGCCCCAGAGCACCGGCACAGGTGCCACACTGGGTGCGCTCGTTGGCGGCGCCATTGGCAACCAGGGCGGTAATGCATTGGCCACTGTCGCAGGCGTCATTGGCGGTGCCGTGATTGGCAACCAACTCGAAAACCAGGGCAACGCCCGGGTCCAAAACCAAACCACCTGCTTTATGCAAAACGTCTATGAAAACCGCCTGGTGGGCTACAACGTTGTTTACGAGCAGGGAGGCCGCCAATTCAACGTTCAAACGCAGCAAGACCCTGGTTCCACCATGACGACCCAAACAGGTCCGGCCAATTACCCGCGCCAAGACGCCCCCCCCTCCAATGTGGTCATGACCAGCCCGCAAGTCACCACTTACGTCGCACCGCCATCCGTGGTCTATGTGCCAGCGCCGGTCTACAACACTTGGCCTGGATACACCAACATCAACATGGGTTGGGGCTGGGGCGGCGGCGGTCATCGCCACTGGCGCTGAGATTTCGGGCCAGCGCAACGCATCTGGCCTAAAATCGCAGTTTTGATTCTCCAACAGGGGCCATTTCAGGCCCCTGCCTGTTTTTGCGGCCCGGCCGCGCACCAGCATCAGCACACCATGACCACCGAAAAAATCGACGGCGTGACCGTCACCACCAAAGGCAATGTTTTTTTTGACGGCAAATGCGTCAGCCACACCATCACCTATGCCGACGGCACGCGCAAATCCGTGGGCGTGATCCTGCCCTCCACACTGACCTTCAACATCGGTGCGGCTGAAATCATGGAATGCGTGTTCGGCTCTTGCGACTACAAAATCGCGGGCAGTTCGGAATGGAAGACGTCCACACCGGGCGACAAGTTCAGCGTGGCCGCCAATTCGAGCTTTGAGATCCGCGTGACCGAGGCTTACCACTACATCTGCCACTTCGGTTGAACCGAGCTTTTTGAAGCCATGAGCACCATCCTGCAAAACCTGCCCAAAGGGCAAAAAGTCGGCATCGCCTTTTCGGGCGGCCTGGACACTTCTGCAGCCCTGCTGTGGATGAAGCAAAAGGGCGCCCTGCCCTACGCCTACACCGCCAACCTGGGCCAGCCTGACGAGTCGGACTACAACGAGATTCCCCGCAAAGCGATGGAATACGGCGCTGAAAAAGCCCGCCTGGTCGACTGCCGCACCCAGCTGGCGCACGAAGGCATTGCCGCCATCCAGTGCGGCGCTTTCCACATCTCCACAGGCGGCATCACCTACTTCAACACCACCCCGCTGGGCCGCGCAGTCACGGGCACCATGCTGGTGGCCGCCATGAAGGAAGACGACGTCAACATCTGGGGCGACGGCTCTACCTTCAAAGGCAACGACATCGAGCGCTTTTACCGCTACGGTTTGCTTACCAACCCGAGCCTGAAGATCTACAAGCCTTGGCTGGACCAGCTGTTCATCGACGAGCTGGGTGGCCGCGCCGAAATGAGCGCCTTCATGACTGCCAACGGTTTTGGCTACAAGATGAGCGCCGAAAAGGCCTACTCCACCGACAGCAACATGTTGGGCGCGACCCACGAAGCCAAGGACCTGGAAAGCCTGCAAAGCGGCATGAAGATCGTCAACCCCATCATGGGCGTAGCGTTCTGGAAGCCCGAAGTGGAGGTCAAGGCCGAAGAAGTGAGCGTGCGCTTTGAAGAAGGCATGCCCGTGGCCCTGAACGGCGTGGAATACGCCGACCCGGTCGAGCTGTTCCTCAAGGCCAACGAAATCGGTGGCCGTCACGGTCTGGGCATGAGCGACCAGATCGAAAACCGCATCATCGAAGCCAAGAGCCGCGGCATCTACGAAGCCCCCGGCATGGCGCTGCTGCACATCGCCTTCGAGCGCTTGGTGACCGGCATCCACAACGAAGACACCATCGAGCAGTACCGCATCAACGGCCTGCGCTTGGGCCGCTTGTTGTACCAAGGCCGCTGGTTCGATCCGCAGTCCATCATGCTGCGCGAAACCGCCCAGCGCTGGGTGGCCCGCGCCGTGACCGGCACCGTGACGCTGGAGCTGCGCCGCGGCAACGACTACAGCATCCTGAACACCGACTCACCCAACCTGACTTACGCCCCCGAGCGTTTGTCGATGGAAAAGGTCGAAGACGCGCCGTTCAGCCCGCTGGACCGGATCGGCCAGCTGACCATGCGCAACCTCGACATCGTCGACACCCGCGCCAAGCTGGGCATCTACGCGCACGCTGGTTTGCTGTCGGTGGGCGAAGGCCCGCACATCTACAAGCTGGATGGCAGCGGCAAGAAGTGATTTTTATCGCTTTAAATGAAAAACGGCCTTCGGGCCGTATTTTTTGCTGACCAAGCAGTTCTTCTTTTCTGATCAAAGTGGCTGGCAAATATTGACTCATCTGGTTTTGTACGTGCCTGCCATTGCCGTAGATTTTTGGGTGGCCACTGCGCTGGCGGTCTGTCTCATGGGTGCATTCAGATCCTAGAGTCGGTTGTTGTTCAGCTGAGTTTTAATGTTCGCGCCGGTGGTGTTGATGGGCATGACGCAGGCGGACAGCCGCTGGGCCTGGTTGCTACACGGAGGTCACCGTTAAGGCGTCTGGCTGGTCGTCATGACTCTGATCGCACTGGTGCTGACCTTATTGGCTCAGCGCATCTGGCGCAAAGCGGACCTCGCTCAGGTCTGGCGCGAGTACGAGGGCAAAACGCAGACCCTTCTGAACTGAATTTCGGGGCATACATACCCTGCACCGCCCGCAAGAATTATCTAGCTGATGCATCAATGACCCACTTAAGTTGTTTTAAATCAATGGCTTAAGTGGATTTCCGATTGTTACCGCTATTGAAATTAGTAGGCTCAGCGATTAGTGCTGAAACGGGCAATTAGATCAACCTCCTTGCCAGGTTACGAACTCCTCGCATGAATCTGTTCTGCTTGAACGGCGGCTCTGTTCTTCTAACTAAGTCGCGAGCCCAAAGATAGTAGCCAAACTTTATTGCCTCTTCTTTGGATGGGGCTGTGCATTGGAAGAAGTCCCAAAGTTTCGCGTTGTCCATAGACTGGAAATAAAATCCCTGAGCTCCACCTCGAATCCACATTTCGTAAGGGTCATGGCCATCCAAATCGATTTGCATGTAAACGTTCCATCCGATCGCTGCTGGGACTACGTAATACCCGCATTTCGGATCGTCACTAATGAATTCAGCATTTGGAATTTTTTCCCGTACGTCTTTGTAGATCCCCGACACGCTCCAATCTGATTTGGTTTCAAGGTTATATCCGCCGTAATACCAATGATGTCCATTTGGGTTGGTACTGTCTGACTCGATCCACTCAAGGGGACGCTTGGCATTCTGTTCACACAATTTTTTCGCGGTGTCTGCATGGGCCACAACATGCTCGACGATGGGACTGTATTTATAGTAAGCCTGCCATCCTTGATGCAATTTTTCCCCATACCGCTCTGGTGTTCCACGCATGCCAACTCCTGCTTTTACTGACATTAAAAATAATTTGCTTTACACGAGGAATATTGCTTCACAAATTTCCAGGCTCTTTGCACCTCAGATGCGACTGCACGCCTCATGTGCGGTGAACAGGAAAGCTGTCAGCGCCGAATCACTGTTTAGGCCAACCAGTTTGACGCTGCATAGATATCGTCGTGGCTTGAAACAGCGAACGATTTGATTCCAACAGCCTTCAAGAACAACTCTTTTCCTTCGTCATGCTGGCCTTGAACGTAGATGTACCAGCCAATTTTATGATGCTCCGGAAACTTTCTAAAGTACCGTGCACGTTCGATCAGCAACCAGCGCAAGAACACCTCAGTCTCTGTAAGACCAAGGCCAAAAATCAAGAGTGGTTTGTGAAAAAAAACCTGAAGCCATGTTGAGGCACCACGCCACCCCGTGGCATCTCTGTCGTTGAAAAGTCCCTTGCTACCCTTGTGGAGCCATGAACGCGCACGCTCTACCGATCCCATGTAATGCGAAAGTCCAAGGCGAACACTTCGACGATATTGCTGCATTCCATTTATGTGCCAGATCGCAAAGTGTGCGCAAGGATCCACTATGTCATTTGTGCCGAAATATGTGTCCCATGGGTAATAGTCGGTGAATTTATTGCCGCCTGCGCGCCGAATGGAACAGGTGATAGCGGCACCTAATGTATTTTCAAAATTAGTGGTAAGCACCGGAACATTGCGTTGACTTGCCCAACTCGCTATGAGTTCATGCTGTTTCAATGGGCGCCAAGTATCCATCAAATTGCAAAACTGCTGTTGAAGGCTGGTCTGACCTACTGCCCTTGTGTAAGAGAGTTCCAACACATCATAAAACTCAGTAAGGGATACACCAGAAGGGATGGCCTTGTGATTCGGATTGAGGTGAGAACGGGCAAGCTTGGATAACAAGTTATCCCAAGAATTTTCTGACGTGGCTGTGCCGTAGCGGTTAATGCCATTACCGACAACTAGCGCCAGATCAGAATGATTTTTCTTTAGCAGAGTTGCAAGTTTCATTGAAATTAGTTATTCTGGATTCTCTGCATATCCAATTACTGCCCAGACCAACGCCGAATGAACTGCATAAATATGCTTTCGAAAAGAAGCATATTTCAATGGCTCGCGAGTGTGCGTATTAAAGAGCGTTGCTTCCTTCTTCTCTGCAAGTCCTACCCCGTATGGACCGTAACATTTAAAATATCCTTTTTTGACATCGAAAAAAGATATGTGCTTTTTCATGATGTCAATTTGCTGCTTTATCTGAGTGTCATATTCATGATTGGCAACAGACAACTCTAAAAAAGACTCTATTTTAAGTTCAAGCAATTTATCAATCGACATACTCCCACCCTTTTTTAATCAAATCACCACCGGCTCCGGCTCCAGCCGAATCCCAAACCGCTCATACACACTGGTCTGAATCGCCTTGGCCAAAGTCATCACTTCGCCACCCGTGCAAGGGTTCTCGCGCCCGCCCCGGTTGACCAGCACCAGCGCCTGCTTTTCATAAACCCCAGCGTATCCAACGGACTTGCCTTTCCAGCCGCAGGCGTCGATCAGCCAGCCCGCCGCCAGCTTGATCGTGCCGTCGGGCATGGGGTAGTGCACCACCTTGGGGTCGCGGGCGATGATGTCGGCGCATTGCTCGGGGGTGACGGTGGGGTTCTTGAAAAAGCTGCCCGCGTTGCCAATCACCTTGGGGTCGGGCAGTTTGGCGCGGCGGATCGCCACCACCCAGTCAAAAATCTGCCGGGCATCGGGGTTGTGGATGCCCGTCTCTGCCATCTTGCGCCCCAGGTCCAGATAGCCCAACTCGGGCTTCCAGCGCTTGGGCAGCGCAAAGCGCACCCGCAAAATCACCGCCCTGCCCGCCAGGCCCAGGCCATCTGGGCCACCTGAGGCGACTGATGCGTGTTTGAACACCGAGTCGCGGTAGCTGAAGCCGCACTGCGCGGCGTTCAGGCTGAACAGCTCACCCGTGAACAGGTCCATCGCGTCCAGCGAGTCAAAGCGGTCTTGCAGCTCCACGCCATAGGCACCGATGTTTTGCACAGGCGAAGCGCCCACCGAGCCGGGGATGAGGGCCAGGTTTTCTAGACCTGGGTAACCGTGGTCAAGCGTCCAGGCCACCAGTTCGTGCCAGTCCACACCCGCACCGGCTTCGACGATCCAGTGCTTGTCGGTCTCAGAGGCCAGGCGCATGCCAGGCACTTCCATCTTGAGCACCAAGGCCTTGACGTCGCCCGTGAGCACGACGTTGCTGCCCCCGCCCAGCACTTGGCGGGGCAAGGTGGTCAATTGGGGGTCGGCCAGCACGGCCAGCAGGTCGGCTTCTGAGCGCACCCGCACCAAAGCCTGGGCTTTGGCGGCGATGCCGAACGTGTTGTACGGCTGCAAGGGGACATTTTTCTCCGGGTTCATGGGAGAATTGTCTCATTCTCAACCTCGAATATTGCTTGCCATGCCCTCGTTTGATACCGTTTGCGAACCCAATATGTCCGAAGTGCGCAACGCCGTTGACACTTCTGCCAAAGAAATCGGCACCCGATTTGACTTCAAAGGCACATCAGCCAACATCGAACTCAAGGACAAAGAGATCACGATGTTCGGCGATGCCGAGTTTCAACTGACGCAAGTTGAAGACATCCTGCGCAACAAGCTGACCAAGCGCAACGTGGATGTGCGCTTTTTGGACATTGGCAAAGTCGAGAAGATCGGTGGCGACAAGGTCAAGCAAGTCGTCAAGGTCAAAAACGGCATCGAAACCGAAGATGCCAAAAAAATCACCCGCTTGATCAAGGACAGCAAGATCAAGGTGCAGGCCTCCATTCAAGGCGACGCCGTGCGCGTGACGGGCGCCAAGCGCGACGATTTGCAGGCTGCCATGGCGCTCTTGCGCAAGGACATGACCGAGCTGCCGCTGTCCTTCGACAACTTCCGCGATTAAAGCTGGAATCTGCCCGCCCCGACCAGGGGCAGGCAGAACCTCAGGTCAAGGCTTGGCCGCCTTGGCAAAGTCACCCGCATAGACCTGCACCAGCTTGGCAGGACTCAGGTGGCGGGCAATGGCCTGCTGCACTTGCTCACGGGTCACGGCTTTGAGTTTGTCTTCCTGGGCCTGTACGTGGGCCATGTCGCGGCCCTGGCTCATCAGGTCCACCCAGCCCCCGGCCAGCGCACCGTCTTCCGAACGGCTGATCTTGCGGCCCTGCAAAATGCCGCTCTTGGCTTCGGACAGTTCCTGCTCAGACACACCCTGGGCCACCCACTTGGCCACTTCTTCGCTCACCCCGGTGCGCAGCTTGCCCAGGTTTTGCGGTGCAAAGATCGCGAACATGCCAAATGAAGACTGCGCATCCCAGCTGTTGAGTTGCAAGAATGAGCCGGCCCCATAACTGATGCCTTCAGTCTGACGCAGGCGGTCCACCAGTCGGTTTTTGAGGCCGCCACCGCCCAGCACCCGGTTGGCCAAAATCAGGGCTTGGGCATCGGGGTGGTCGTCCTTGACCGGTAAAGACATGCCCGCCATGTACACAGCGTTGGCTTTGTCAGGGGTCTCCAGCGTCAACTGGGTGCCCGCCACTTGCTGGTATTCGCTGGCCACACGCTCGTAGGTTGCGGGGCTGTTCCAGCTGCCCAGCACATCGCTCAGGATTTTTTGCACCTGGGCTGCGTCAAAGTCGCCGATCACGGCCGCTTGGCCGAACTGCGCGCCATAGAACTGCGCGTGGAACTGGCGCAGGTCTTCGAGCTTGATCGCCTGCACGGCCTGCACGGTTTCGTCAAACGTGGGCACGTAACGCACATCGCCTTTGGGGTATGGGCTCAGCGTGCGGCGCAATTGCTTTTGGGCCAGCGCCTGGGGCTGTCGCCGTTCTTCGTCCACGCCGGTCAGCCATTCGTTGCGCAAGGTCTCGAGCTCTGCTGCGGGAAATGCCGGCTGACGCAACACGCTGCGGATCAGGGCCATCAGCTCAGGCACCTTGTCCCGGCGGCTTTCAAAGTCCACCACCACGGCGTTGCCATTGCCCGTGCTGACGCTCAGCTTGGACTGCAGGGCTTCGAGCTTGTCGGCGATCTGCTGGCGGCTCAGGCCCTCGGTGCCGCGCATCAGCATCTGGGCCACGGCACTGGCCAGCTCGGTTTTGCCCGCCAAGCTGGCGGCCGAGCCCATGCGCAGCACGATCTGGCCGTTCACGGTCTGGCCCCGGTTGGTCTTGGGCAGCAGCGCCAGCTTCATGCCGTTGGGCAGTGCCGTGCGTGTGGTGCGTTGGTTGATGTTGGCGGGTGATGGGTCAAACGCCTCGCCTTGCGCCATCGCCACCTTGCCTTTGTAGCCAGCGAGCAGCTGGTTCACGTCGGGCGCAGGCGGGATGCTGGCGCGCACAGGCGCTTCGGTCGGCACAAAGTGACCCAAGGTGCGGTTGCTCGCCACCAGGTAGTTCTGCGCGGCCTTTTGCACATCGGCCACCGTGGCTTTTTCGATCTGGTCGCGGCGCAAGAAATGCAAACGCCAGTCGCCTGTGGCGATCGACTCGGACAAGGACACCCCAAAGTTCACCGGATCAGACAAACCTTTTTCAAACTCGTTGAGCAGCGAGGTCTTGGCCCGCGCCAGCTCTTCGGCCGTGATGGGCTTGCTGGCCAGCTGCTCGACTTCTTCGACCAGCACTTTGGCCACATCATCGCGTGACTGGGTTTTATTCAGGTTGACCAAGAAGAACACATAGCCCGGATCTTTCAGAGTGAAAGGCATGGCGGTGATGCTGGCGGCCTTCTTGCTGTCCACCAGCGCCTTGTGCAAGCGGCCTGTGGGCGTGTCGGCCAGGATGAACGCCAGCAGCTCCATGTGCGCGGCGTCGGCGTGCGCCCCAGGTGCCGTGTGGTACTGCGTGGCCACCATGTGGGCGTCGCCGACACGCGACACGGTGACTTGGCGGTCGCCGTCTTGAACCGGCTCCAACGTGTACTCCGTGGGCAAGACGCGCTTGGGCTTGGCCAAAGCGCCAAAGTAACGCTCAACGCGCGCCAGCGTGGCCGCTTCGTTGAACTGCCCTGTCACGATCAGGATCGCGTTGTCGGGCTGGTAATACTTGCGGTAAAAGGCCTGCAAGTTTTCGATCTTGACGTTCTCCACATCCGATCGGGCGCCGATCGTGCTCTTGCCGTAGTTGTGCCACTGGTAAGCGGTGGCGGTCATGGTCTGCCACAACACCATCATCGGGTTGTTCTCACCCGATTCCATTTCGTTGCGCACCACGCTCATTTCGGTGTCCAGATCGCTATTGGCCACGAAGCTGTTGACCATGCGGTCCGCTTCCATCTTCAGCGCCCAGTCCAGGTTGTCCTCGCTGGCAGCAAAGGTTTCAAAGTAATTGGTGCGGTCATAGAAGGTCGAGCCGTTCATGCGCATGCCGCGGCGCGCAAACTCCTGCACGATGGTCTTGCCCGGCAGCTTGGGCGTGCCCTTGAAGACCAGGTGCTCCAGCAAGTGCGCCATGCCGGTCTCGCCATAGTTTTCGTGGCGGCTGCCGACCATGTAGGTCACGTTCACCGTGGTGGTGGGCTTGGACGCGTCGGGCGCCAGCAAGACCCGCAGGCCGTTGGGCAGCCGGTATTCGGTGATGCCCTCCACACTGGTGTACTTGACCGCCTTCGCAGCCGCCACGCTGGTGCCGCCCACTTTGCGCGCTGCAGGCTGCGGCACATCGGCGGCTTGCACCCAAGCGTGGCCCAGCAGCAAACCCATTCCAACCCATGACATGAATCTCATCGCAAGAACCTTCCCTGTTTGTGAGCGCATTTTTAACACAGGCCTAGCCATGTGCAGGTTTGCGCAGCGCCAATGGCCTGCCACCCCCAAGCCCTAGAATCACCCTCACCATGACGTCCTCCATCCTCATCACTGGCGGTGCCGGTTACATCGGTTCGCACACGGCCGTCGAACTCATGAACGCGGGCCACTTTGTGGTCATCGTCGACAACCTGTGCAACAGCAGCATCCATGTGCTGAACCGACTGCGCACGCTGTGCGGCGAACGCTTTGCCTTCGTGCAGGGCGACGCGCGCGACGCCGCTGCGCTGGACCGCATCTTTGACGCACACAACATTGACGGTGTCATCCACTTCGCCGGGCTCAAGGCCGTGGGCGAATCGGTGACCCAGCCCGTACGCTACTTTGACAACAACGTCGGCAGCACCCTGGCCCTGCTGCAGGCCATGGACCGCTCAGGCGTGCGGCGCATCGTCTTCAGCTCCTCGGCCACTGTGTACGGCGACCCTGAGCGGGTGCCCATCACCGAAGACTCGCGCTTGCAGGTCACCAACCCCTATGGCCGCACCAAACTCATGTGCGAAGACATCCTGCGCGACCAGCAGGCGTCCGACCCGCGATGGCAAGTCGCCATCCTGCGTTACTTCAACCCGGTGGGTGCCCACGAGAGCGGCCTCATCGGCGAGCACCCCAGCGGCGTGCCCAACAACCTGATGCCTTACATCACCCAGGTGGCGGTGGGCAAACGAACCCACCTCAGCATTTTTGGCAACGACTACCCGACGCCCGACGGCACAGGGGTGCGCGACTACATCCATGTGGTCGACCTCGCCCAAGGTCACTTGGCAGCGCTGAACCACCTCAAAACCCAGCAAACCAGCATCACGCTCAACCTCGGCACAGGCCGTGGCGTGAGCGTCAAGCAACTGGCCGACACCTTCGCGCAGGTCACGGGCGTGCCCGTGCCTTGCCAATACGCCAGCCGCCGCGCAGGAGATGTGGCATCGCTCTGCGCCGACACGCGACTGGCCGAGCAGACCATGGGCTGGAAAGCGCAGCTGGGGCTCGAGCGCATGTGCGCCGACGCTTGGCGCTGGCAATCGGCCAACCCCGACGGCTACCAAGGCAGCGCCCCTTGAGCGATCAGCCCACGCAAACTCCGCCGCACACACCGCCCCGGGTCCTGTTGGTCATCACCAAGGGCGAAACAGGCGGCGCACAGACCCATGTGGCCCAGTTGTGCCAGGCCATCGGTGACCGGGCCACATTCATGGCCGTGATCGGTGGCGAAGCCCCCAGCCCCTTGGGCGAGGCCCTAACAGGCCTTGGCGTGCACACCACCCACTTGCCCAGCCTGCAAAACTCGATCAACCCGCTCAAGCTCTGGCCTGCGGTCCAAGCCCTGCTGGCGGTGATCCGCTTGCAGCAACCCCATGTGATCCATGCGCACAGCGCAGTGGCCGGGGTCATCGCCCGCATCGCGGGCAAGATCAGCCAGACCCCGGTCGTTTACACCGTGCACGGCTTTGGCTTCAAGCCAGAGGTGCCGAGCCTCGTGCGCTACAACGCCTGGCTGGCCGAAGCCCTGCTGGCCGCTTGGACCACCCGCATGGTGTGTGTGTCCCATTTCGAGCGCCAGCTCGCCCACCAGCTGCCCATGGACCCGGAACGCGTGAGCGTGGTCCACAACGCCCTGGCCGATGTGCCCTGGCTGAGCCGGCCCGAAGCCGAACCCGCCAGCCTGGTCATGGTGGCCCGCATGGCCGCCCCCAAGCGGCCAGACCTGCTGCTGCAGGGCCTGCACCGGCTGAGCGAACTAGGTCTGCACCCCACCACGCACCTGCTCGGCAGCGGCCCCGCACTCGCGGCCCAACAGCAATTGGCCAACGATCTGAACTTGGCGCAGGTTCACTTTGCAGGCGATGTGCCCAACGTGGCCGAGCAACTGGCGCAGCACCAGATTTTTGTGCTGCTGTCCGACCACGAGGGTTTGCCCATCTCCATCCTCGAAGCCATGCGCGCTGGCCTGGCCATCGTCGCCACGCGCCTGCCAGGCATCGAAGAGCTGATCACCAACAACGAACACGGCCTGCTGGTGCCCAACGAGCCCCAAGCCATTGCCCGGGCCTTGCAGCGCCTGCTGACCGATGCGCCCCTGCGCCAGCGCCTGGGGCAGGCGGCGCGCCAGCGTTATGTGCAAGCCTTTCAACCGCAGGTCATGGCCGAGCAACTGATGGCCATCTACCAAGAAGCCCCGCTGCTGCCCACCGCCAATTGGCCCATGACGCTGCCGCGCAGGCACCGCGCCGCCCTCGCCTCGCAACGCGCCCAGCGTCAGCAAAGCCAGCTGGGCTGGGCCCTGCTGGGCTCTTTGGCGCTGGCGATGTCGTGGGGCATCGGCTGGTGGCTTAAACAACAAGGTTGGGCCACACACGATTTTGGCCGCACGGTGCTGGCCTGCGCCCTGCCCTACGCCGTGGCAGCGCATTTGCTCTACCGCGCTGCCCACCTGCCTGCAGCCGAGCGCGGCAGCCTGCTGCTGGTCACCACCGCACTGCCCTTTGTGCTCACGCCTTTGGGCTTTGCACTCCTGCAACAACCCTACTCGCGCGGCGCGGTGTTGCTGACCTATGGCCTGACCGTGCTGTGGTTCTGGCTGGGCGAGCGCTGGCTGATGCGCCAGCGGGCCTTCAAGTTGCTCTACTGGGAAGACGAGCAGCCTGCTCACATGCACCAGCTCATGCAGGAACTCGGCGGTGCGCAGCGGCAGACACAGCTGCAGCTGATCCGCTGGCCTGACCATTGGCGGCAAGACCCTGGCCTGTGCCCTCCTGCACTGGCCGTGCAGGGCGCGCTCACGGCCACTGCGCAAGGCCCACTGACCGACGCAGCCCAAACGCTGCGCCGCCGCATCCTCACGGCGCTCAAGCTGCACCACATCCGCCTCTACAGCCCGCAGGCTGTCGCCGAATCGCTCACCGGTCGCGTGCCAGGCAGCACGCTGAGCAGCGAACTTTGGCAGCCCGATGGCAACCCGGCCTACGACCTGCTCAAGCGGCTGCTGGACCTGACGGTGGTGCTCACGCTCATGCCCTTGTGGTTGCCGCTGGGCGCACTGGTCGCCATCTGGGTGCGCATCGACAGCCCAGGCCCGGCGCTGTTCAGCCAGTGGCGTGTGGGCCTGCACGGCCAGCCGTTCCGCATCTTCAAATTCCGCAGCATGCGCGATGCGCCGCTGGCGACGGCCCAATTCGCACAGACCAACGACCCGCGCATCACGCGCTTTGGGCATTTCATGCGGCGCAGCCGCCTCGATGAAATTCCGCAAATTTGGAATGTGCTCAAAGGCGACATGAGCCTGATCGGACCGCGCCCGGAGCAGGAAAAATTTGTCGAGCAGTTTGCCGAGCAAATCGCCAGTTACCCCTACCGCCACTTGGTACGTCCGGGCCTGACCGGCTGGGCGCAGGTGCAGCAGGGCTACGCCGCCAGCGCCGAAGAAACCGTGGTCAAGCTCAGCTACGACCTCTACTACGTCACGCACTACAGCCTGGCCATGGACCTGTTGATCGCACTCAAAACGGTGCGCATCGTCCTGACCGGCCACGGCGCGCGCTAAGCCCATGCAGCGGCGCGTACTCATCCTCTGCGAAGAGCAAGGCACGGGCGGCATCCAGACCACCTTGGGTTGGCTGCGCGACGAACTCACCTGCCAAGACTGGGCGATCGAGCAAGTCAACGTGCGCGCGGGTCGCCCGCATTGGTGGACGCTGGTGCAGCAGGCCCAGCAAGCCGATGTGCTGATCGCGTCGAACAACTTTTTGCCCGCTTATTGGGCCGTGCTGCTGGGCCTGCTCGCGCAACGCCCCACGGTCATCTGGGCGCATGGCCCCTTGGCTGAGGTGCTGGAGAGCAGTCAGGTGTCGGCCATCAAAAAAGGTTTTCTCCAAGGCATTTACAACCTGGCCAGCGCCCTGGTGTTTGCCTCGCGCACATCCATGGACAGTTTTGACCGCGCCATGCCCGGCGTGCGCCAACCCGTTCGGCGCGTGATCCACAACCCGGCCCCCTCGACTGAACACCACCACCCCGCAACGGTCGACACCCACACTGTGCAACTGGGTTTTGTGGGCCGCCTCTCGGCTGAAAAAAGGCCTGAGCTGTTGTTGCAAACCCTGGCCTGCTTGCCCACCTATTGCCACCTGAACATCGTGGGCGATGGCCCCTTGCGCGCAGCGCTGCAAGCGCAGGTGCAGGCCGCAGCCCCCGATGCACGCCTGACCGAACGCGTCCACTTTTTGGGCGAGCAAGCCGTCAGCGCAGACACCTACCGAGCATGGCAAGCCACCTTGCTGTGCTCTGCCTACGAGGGCTACCCCATGGTCGCGCTCGAATCTTTGGCCGCGGGTGTGCCCTGCATTACCTCGCCCCTGCCCGCCCTGCGGGAGATGCTGGGCAGCGGTGCCCCACATTGGATTGCAGCAGAAGACACGCCCCCAAGCCTGGCCCGCACCCTGCTTGCCAGCTTGCAAACCCCACAAGGGAACCGCCAAGCGCTGGCGCTGAGCATCGCGGCACGTCACCCGGCGCAGGCGTTTGGCCAGCAATGGCATGCGTTGCTGTCTGAACTGCTGGGCCAAAGGCCCCAAGAGCCTGAACTTGGCGTTCAAACAAACCCGCGCGACAACGCGGTGACGGCCCTGCCCGCCAGCAACTGCAAAACCGTTCACTTCGTGCACAGCGGCTCGGCCTACTTGCCCGAACTCGCGGCCTACCGGCACGAGCTCTCGCGCAGAGGTCATGACATTCATGTGCATACCCACCCAGCCACTGTGCCCGCAAGCGCCGATGTGGTCTGGTGGATCTGTGGACGCGTGAGCCGCAGCCACACCCGACGCCTGGCCCACAGCCAGCATGTGCACGAATACGCCTCGGCCAGCGTTGCCCCGCTGGCCTGGCTCAAAGACCGGGTCAAGGAATTGAGCCACCCCCGCCCCGCCCACCGTGTCTTTCAAAGCGAATGGGTGCGCCTGCGCATGGGGCTGACCGATGCCGTGCCCTACAGCCTGCGCGACATGGGCGTGCCCATGCACTTCCTGACTGCACAAATGCAAACCAAGCCCGATGTGCACCTGGTTTACCTCGGTGAAATGTCGCGCCTGATGCAATTCGTGCCCGCCCTGCAAGCCATAGACCAGGCCGGTTTGAGCCTGCTGCTCATCGGTCAGATCCCGCCCGACTTGCAGACCGTGATCGAACAACTGCCCCTGATCCAGACGACAGGGCGCATCGCGCAGGACGACGTGCCCGCGCAGCTGCTGCGAGCTCGTGCAGGCCTGAACCTCGTACCCCATGTGCTGCCGCTGTCGGCGCAAACCTCGACCAAGATGCTCGAATACTTGGCGGTGGGCCTGCCCGTGATCAGCAACCGATCGGCCTGGGCCGAACACACCGCCGCCCAGCACCCAGGGCGGGTGCGCATGCTCAACACACTGGGCTCGGCGCAGGCCTGGCGTGAGGCTGTCGATCAACTGCCCGAGCCAGAGGCCTACCGGCAACACCTTCACGCCCTGAGCTGGGACGCACAGCTGCAATCACTGCCCTTGTGGCAGGCCCTGGGACTTTGAGCAGCCATGACACTTCGCTCAGCCCGAACGTCCACCTCCCTGTTTGCCGCACTGGGCAGCGTGGTGTCGCTGGGCGCGCAAGGCTTGTTTGCGCTCTTCCTGCTCAAGCTGTTTGACGCTTCGGCCGTCGGCCAGTTCTCGGTGGTCAGCCAAATCGCTTTTTGCTGGGCCACGCTCGCCCTGGCGCAAAGCCCGCTCAGCCTGCTGGCCGACCGGCACACCTTGGCCCACACCGCCGCCGCCAAGGCATGGGCCCAAAGCGCCATGCGCATGCTCTGGATGAGCCCTTGGGCGCTGCTGGCCCTTTGGTGGTCGCAAAGCCACGCCACCGCCAGCGCCCAGCACTGGAGCGCGCTCGCCCCTTGGGTGGGCGGGATCGCTTTGTTGCAAATGAGTTGGCTGCTGGCGCAAAGCCTCACGCTGCGCCAGCAGGCCACCGCCGCTGTGGCCTGGGTGCGCCTGCTGCCCCCAGTGCTGGCGGCGCTGATCGCGGGCTTGGGTGCTGTGGCGCTGGGCCTGACAGACAGCCGCACGCTCTTGTTGTCGGCGCTGCTGGGCTACGCCGCAGGCGCCCTGTGGATGCTGCCCGCGCTGACCTCAAAAACTGAATACCCCGCCAGCGACTTGGTTGATCCGGCGCAGCCTGGCGACACACGCGCAACGCAACTCAAACTGCTGCACACCTTCACCGATGTGGCCGTCAACGGTCTGCTCGCGGTGCAGTGGCAAGCGCTTTACGGCACAGCCGAAGCGGGCCTGCTGCTGGTGCTGCTGCGTGTCTTTGGTTTCATCCCTGGGCTGGTGCATTCGGCATGGGCGCAGGTCGAGATGAGCCGAGGCACCACAGACCGCCGCGCGTCCGGGGCGGTGGCTGCGTTGGCCTGTGGCGTGATCGCGCTGATGGCCTTGGCCATTCAGGCCGCGCTGCACCTGGGCTGGCTGCAACCCAGTTGGCAGGGCCTGACGGACTACCTTTGGCCACTGGCCTGCTGGCAGATCGCCGCTTGCATCATGGCCGCGCACGCACACCTGCCTTTTGTACACGGACGCACAGAACGTTTTTCGTGGCAATGCATCGCCATGAATGCGGTCATGCTGGCCTTGTTGTGCCTGCCTGTGCTGTGCCCGCTGCTGGGGCTTGCTTTGGTCTTGTCAGCACATGAGCACCTGCTGCTGGTGAGTGGCTTCATGGGCCAGGCACTGTTGGCGCAAGTGCTGGACCACGGCCTGCAACGTCAAAAGCCCCCCGCCTCTGCCCAGTGAGCGCAGGTGTTTCAACCGCTCAGGGCGTCACTTCTTGGCACCCACTTTGGACTCGGTGCCCGCAATCAAACGGTTGATGTTTTCGCGGTGCCGCCACACCAGCAGCACGGCCATGACGGCCAGGCACAGGACCTCAACACCTGACGCCTGCCAGGCCGCGCCATCGCCAAACAGGTAATACACGGGCGCAAAAATCGCAGCCACCATCGACGCCAGCGACACATGGCGGCTGAAATACACCACGATGGCAAAGGTCAGCAAGGTGGCCAGCGCCAGCAAGCCGTTGATCCCCACCAACACGCCCACGGCCGTGGCCACGCCCTTGCCGCCCACAAAGCCAAAGAACACCGGGTACAGGTGCCCCAAAAATGCGGCAAGACCTGCGCAAGCGGCCACGTCGACACCCAGGCCATAGGCAGGCCCAAAAGTCAGCACCGCGAACACAGGCAACCAGCCTTTGACGGCATCGAACAGCAAGGTCAGGATGGCCGCTTTCTTGTTGCCCGAGCGCAGCACATTGGTGGCACCGGGGTTCTTGCTGCCGTAGCTGCGCGGGTCGTTCAGGCCCATCAGGCGGCTGACGATGACGGCAAAGCTCAGCGAGCCCACCAGGTAACTGGCCAGCACCACGCCAATGGGGAGCAGCAATTCCATTCGGTTGTTCCTTGTTTGGTTCAGGCCATCATTCTGCCAGCGCGCAGTTCACGGGCTGGGCGTCCAGCAGCTGCACACACACCTGCGGGTCGATGCCCACCAGGTAACCGCGCCGCCCACCGTTGATACAAATGCGCGGCAAGGCGAGGATGGTTTCCTCGATGAACACAGGCATCTGCTTGCGCGTGGCAAAGGGCGAGGTGCCGCCCACCAGGTAACCGCTGTGCCGGTTGGCCACCTCGGGGGCGCAAGGCTCGATGGACTTGAGCCTCACTTGCCGCGCCAGGTTTTTGGTCGACACCTTGCGGTTGCCGTGCATCAGGACCACCAGCGGTTTGGCGTCCTGGTCTTGCATGATCAAGGTTTTGACGACGCTGAACGGATCCAAACCCAACACCTGCGCACTGTGCTGGGCACCGCCGTGCTCCAGGTACTCGTAGGGGTGCTCGGTGAAGCTCACCCCGTGCTGGCGCAAAAGCGCAGTGGCCGGGGTTTCACTGACTTTGTCTTTCTTGGCCATCGCCTTAGATCAAAGCGCCGGGTCGCGCATTTCCCACCGAATGTCGTCGATCGCCTTGAGCACTTCGGGGCTCAATTGCGTGCTCCAGGCGGCCAGGTCTTCGTTGAGCTGCGCCAGCGACGTCACACCGATGATGGTGCTTTTCACGCTCCAGCGGTGGTAGCAAAACGCCAGCGCCATTTGGGTGGGCGTCATGCCGTTGTCGCGTGCCAACTGGTTGTAGCGGCGCGCGGCCACCAGCGCTTCGGTGCGGCCCCAGCGCTGTTTGCGCATCGAGTCGTATCGGGCAATGCGGCCACCATCGGGCACCAGTGGGCCCTTCAAATCGTCATGGTCGTATTTGCCTGTGAGCAAGCCAAAGGCCAGAGGCGAGTATGCCAGCATCGACACATTCAGGCGGTAGCAAGTTTCGTCCAGACCGTTGTCGTACGTGCGGCTCACCAGAGCGTAGGGGTTTTGCACCGTGGCCACGCGGGGCAGGCCATGCTGCTCGGCCAGGCGAACAAACTCGTGCACGCCATATGGCGTTTCGTTCGACAGGCCGATGTGACGCACCTTGCCCGCCTTCACCAGCTTGGACAAGGCTTCGAGCTGTTCATGGATGGAAGTGATGGACTTGTCCTTGGACGGGTCAAAGTAAGTCACGCCAAACACCGGCACATGGCGCTCAGGCCAGTGGATTTGGTACAGGTCGATCACATCCGTCTGCAAGCGGCGCAGGCTGGCGTCGCAAGAGTTCAGGATGTCTTGGCCCGTCATGCCCGAGCCCTCGCGGACCCAAGGCATGCCGCGCGATGGCCCCGCCACCTTGGTGGCCAGCACCAGCTTTTGGCGAGCGCCAGGGTGTTTGGCAAACCAGTTGCCAATGAACGTTTCGGTCGCGCCGCAGGTCTCGGCCGACGCGGGCACAGCGTACATCTCAGCCGTGTCGATGAAGTTGATGCCCGCATCCAACGAGCGGTCCAGGATGGCATGTGAATCAGCCTCGCTGACCTGCTGGCCAAAGGTCATGGTGCCCAAGCAAATGGGCGTGACTTGCAAATCGGACTGGCCGAGCTGAACGAGTTTCATGGTGTTTCCGAAAGTTAAAAACAGATGCGTTTTGAATGGGGTGCTGCAGGCGCTGGGTGTGCCCTTGGCGGTCACTGAGTGTGCGCGGGGCTCATTTTGTCATGCGGCTGCTTGGGCTGCCCGCGCCTCCTCTTGCAGCCGCAGCACACGGCGTTGCACCTTGCCGGTGGTGGTCATCGGCAGCTGCTCGATGAACTCGATCTCTTTGGGGTATTCGTAAGGGGCCAGCAAGGCGCGCACATGCGACTGCAATGACTGTCGAACCTCATCTTCAAATTGTGCTCCGCTGGCCGCGCGCAAGCGCTGTGCCAACGCATCGGGCGACAGCACCACATAAGCCTTGACCAGTGCACCGCGGTCTTGGTCGGGCTTGGGCACCACAGCAGCGTTGGCCACGGCCGGGTGCTTGACCAGGCAGTTTTCGATCTCGCCCGGCCCAATGCGGTAGCCCGCCGCCTTGAACATGTCGTCGGTGCGCCCCTGGTACCAGAGGTAGCCATCCTCGTCCAGCACGGCCATGTCGCCGGTGCGGCACCAGTCGCCCGTGTATTTGGCCTGGGTGGCTTTGTCGTTGTTCCAGTAGCCCAAAAAGAACACCGGGTCGGGGTGACCATGCACGTCAAATCGGTTCACCGCCACCTCGCCGGGCATGCCTGCGGGGCACAGCTGGCCCGCCTCGTCGATCACCGCCACCAGGTGGCCCGGGTAGCCCTTGCCCATGCTGCCGGGTTTGGCGGGCCACAGGCGCTCGCAGTTGCCCACCACGTAGTTGATTTCGGTCTGGCCAAACATCTCGTTCACCGTGACGCCCAGTTGCTGCTGGCAGTAGGCAAACACCGCGTCGCCCACGGCCTCGCCCGCGCTCATGATGGCCTGCAGCTTGAGCCGGTAGCGTGCCTTAACATCGGGCACGGCCTTCATCATGGCCTTGAGCGCAGTGGGGAACAAAAAGGTGTGCGTCACACCATGGCCCTGCAAAATCTCGAACGCCGCCTCGGGCGAAAACCGCCCGTTGAAGGCCACGATGGGCCTGCCAAAGTACAGGCTGGGCAGCAGTGCATCCATCAGCCCGCCGGTCCAGGCCCAGTCGGCGGGCGACCAGAACACAGCTTTGGACGGCCGATCGGCTTTGAAAGGGTCAAAACCAAACCAGTTCTGGCTGCAGACAAACCCCGTGAGGTTGCCGATCATGGCGCGGTGCGGGATCAAGGCCCCCTTGGGGTTGCCCGTGGTTCCGCTGGTGTAAATCAGCACGGCGGCGTCTTCGGCGCGTGTGCGCACGGGCTTGAACCGGCCCGACTCGGTGGCCAGCGCCGTGTCGTAGTCCAGATCGGTCTGCACGGCGGCCTGGCCCACGCCGATCAGCGTCTGCAAACCCGGGCAATCGGGCCGAGCCTGCAGCATCGCCGCCACGGCCGCTTCGTCGCAAATGGCCACTCGGGCTTGGCTGTCGTTGATGCGAAATGACAGCGCCTCCGGCCCAAACAGCATCGACAGCGGCATGGCCACCGCGCCCATCTGCAGCACCGCCATGTAGGCCACAGCGGTCTCAAAGCGCTGCGGCATGACGATGGCCACCCGGTCACCGCGCTGAACCCCCTGGCGAGCCAAGACCTGGCTCAGGCGGTTGGCCGCCTCCTGCAACTGGGCAAACGTCCAGCGCCTGTGATGGCCCTCAGTCCCATGCTCGACGATGGCCACACGCCGTGCAGCGTCTGACCCTGCAGCCCAGCGACCACAACACACCTGCGCGATGTTGAAATTTTTTGGCACCTTCCAGCCAAAACCCTGGTGCACGCTGGCGTAGCGGTCATGGGTGCGACTCTTTTTCATCTTTTGTCTCCGTATGATCGGGATGATATGTACCAAGTTTCAAGAGAATCCACGAGCACTTTGGTGTCACTGCGCGGCTGCCGCTACCACGTGCGCCACTGGGGCAACCCCCATGGGACGGCCACACCGCTGGTGTTGGCCCACGGCTGGATGGACGTGGCCGCCTCCTACCAGTTCATGGTCGACGCCCTGAGCGACGCCTTTGTGCAGCAACGCCCCATCATCGCCTTTGACTGGCGCGGCTATGGCCTGACCGAATCCCCCCCCACTGACAGCTACTGGCTGCCCGACTACCTGGGCGACCTGGACGCTCTCCTGGACCATTTTTATCCTGGGCAAGCCATTGACTTGGTGGGCCACAGCATGGGCGGCAATGTGGTGATGATGTACACCGGCGCCCGCCCCGAGCGGGTGCGCCGCCTCGTCAACCTCGAAGGTTTTGGCCTGGCCGTGGCCAAGCCATCTCGGGCCCCGACCCGCATGGCCAACTGGCTGGACGCACTCAAGGCCCAGCGGGAAGGCCAAAACGAGCTCAAGCCCTATGCCGACGCCGCAGGTGTGGCAGCGCGCCTCATGAAAACCAACCGCCGCCTGCCCCAAGACAAAGCCGATTGGTTGGCTCAGCACTGGGCCAGCCAGGGCACCGATGGCCAGTGGCGCATCCTGGGCGACTCAGCCCACAAAGTGACCAACCCTTACATCTACCGGGTGGAAGAAACGCTGGAGACCTACAAACGCATCACACCGCCCTTGCTGGCGGTGGAGGCTTCGGACGACTCACTGAGCCAATGGTGGAAAGGCACTTACTCCCTGGCCGAGTACCACGAACGCCTCAAATCCGTGCCTCAAGTCCGGCTGGAGGTGATCCAGGACGCGGGGCACATGATGCACCACGACCAACCGCAGGCTTTGGCCGATCTGCTCGAAAACTTTCTGGCGTGAATCCTTGCCAAGCCCTGTCACAAAGCCCACCTAAAATAATCGTTTTTGCTGATCGAGGCCCTTTGTGCGCATTCTGAAAACCATCGGATTCTTTGTGGTCATGGCGACCTGTGGCTTGTCGGCCCATGCTCAAAGCGTCAACCGTTACTGCCCTGACTTTTTGGCTGTGCCAGGCGCACCCGAGCCCACGCACCACGGCGAGTTCACCTTCTCCCCCTATACCTACCACTTCAGCGACAGCGCCGAGCACAAGCCCGTGGTGCTGGTGGCCGTGGATGAACAACTGCCCGGTGGTCGTTTGTGTGGCGTCAGTTTTTTCAGCAACTCATTTGGCCAACCCACTGCTTACCTGTATGCAGGCCAGCAATACAACAACTTGTTTGGTGTATCCAACTTTTTCGTCAAGATCACCGGCGGCATCATGTATGGCTACGTCGGCAAATACCAAAACAAGGTGCCTTTGAACAGCCACGGTTTTTCACCCGCCGTGATCCCGTCCTTTGGCTACAACCTCAACGAACACGATTCGCTGCAAATCAAGCTGCTGGGCAACGCAGGCCTGATGTTCTCTTACGGCCGCAAGTTTTAAAGTCCAGCCCCAGCCCACCTGGGGGCAAGTCATGAGAAAATCAGCGGTTTAGTGAACCGTACAGAAAAGAACCCTCATGGACGCAGAACACATCAACCAGATCGGCGCTACTTTGACCGACCTGACTGCCCGGACCCAAGAACTTCGGGGGTATCTTTGACTACGATGCCAAATCTGAACGGCTGAGAACCGTCAACGCATCACTTGAAGACCCTGCGGTCTGGAACGACCCCAAGAAAGCCCAGGAGCTGGGCAAAGAAAAAAAAGCACTTGACGGCGTGGTGGTGACCATCACCACACTGACCAACGAGCTGGCCGACAACCTTGAGCTCTTTGAGATGAGCAAAGAAGAAGGCGATGACGACGGCCTCAAGACCATCGAAGCTGAAGCCGCCAAACTGGCCAAGCTCGTGGAAGATCTCGAATTTCGCCGCATGTTCCGCCACGAGGCCGATCCGCTCAATTGCTTCGTCGACATCCAAGCCGGTGCCGGTGGCACAGAGGCCTGTGACTGGGCCAGCATGCTGCTGCGCCAGTACCTCAAATACGCCGAGCGCAAAGGCTTCAAAGCCACCGTCGAAGAAGAAACCGGTGGTGACACCGCAGGGATCAAGAGTGCGACCATCAAAATCGAGGGCGAATACGCCTACGGCCTGCTGCGCACCGAAACCGGCGTGCACCGACTGGTGCGCAAGAGCCCCTTCGACTCATCGGGCGGCCGCCACACGTCTTTTGCCTCGCTGTTTGTGTACCCCGAAATCGACGACTCGATCGAGATCAACATCAACCCGTCTGACGTGCGCACCGACACCTACCGCGCCAGCGGTGCAGGCGGGCAGCACATCAACAAGACCGACTCGGCCGTGCGCCTGACGCACATCCCCACGGGCATCGTGGTGCAGTGCCAAGACGGCCGCAGCCAGCACAGCAACCGAGATGTGGCTTGGCAGCGCCTGCGCTCGCGCCTGTACGACTACGAGATGCGCAAGCGCCAGGAAGAGCAACAAAAGCTCGAAGACACCAAGACCGATGTGGGCTGGGGTCACCAGATCCGCAGCTACGTTTTGGACAACAGCCGCATCAAGGATTTGCGCACCAACGTCGAAATTTCGGCCACCCAAAAGGTGCTGGACGGCGACCTTGATGCGTTCATCGAAGCCTCACTCAAACAAGGCGTCTGAGTTCACTCAGACCCACACCCCAATCGGAGCCAATTGATGCGTGAAGGACAACCCCAGGCGATTGAGCGCGAGGCGTACACCGCCCCTGCGTTCTGGATCGACACCGTCGATCTGACGTTCGACCTCGACCCCACCAAGACCCGCGTGCTGAACAAGATGCGCCTGCGCCGCAACCCAGACGTGGCGGCCCAGCCGCTGCGCCTGGACGGCGAAGAGCTCAACCTGGCCCGCGTGCAGGTCAACGGCGGCGGCACTTCGTTCAAGATGGACGGTGAAGTGCTCGTGCTCGAGAACTTGCCTGAAGGCCCTGAGGCTTTCGACCTGGAAATCTTCACCACTTGCAACCCCGAGAAAAACACCCAGCTGTCGGGTCTTTACGTCAGCCAGGGCACCTTCTTCACGCAGTGCGAGGCTGAGGGCTTCCGACGCATCACTTACTTCTTGGACCGCCCGGATGTGATGGCCAGCTACACCGTCACACTGCGCGCCGACAAGGCCAAATACCCGGTGCTGCTGTCCAACGGCAACCTGACCGAGCAAGGCACACTGGAAGACGGTCGCCACTTTGCCAAGTGGGTCGATCCGCACAAAAAGCCCTGCTACCTGTTCGCCCTGGTGGCCGGTCAGCTGGTTGCACGCGAGCAGCGCATCACCAGCCGCAGCGGCACCGAGCATTTGCTGCAGGTGTTTGTGCGCCCCGGTGATCTGGACAAGACCGAGCACGCGATGAACTCGCTCATGGCCAGTGTGGCTTGGGACGAAGCGCGCTTTGGCCTGCCCCTGGACCTGGAACGCTTCATGATCGTCGCCACCAGCGACTTCAACATGGGCGCGATGGAAAACAAGGGTCTGAACATCTTCAACACCAAGTTCGTGTTGGCCAGCCCCGCCACTGCCACCGATATGGACTTTGGCAACATCGAATCGGTCGTCGGCCACGAGTATTTCCACAACTGGACCGGCAACCGGATCACCTGTCGCGACTGGTTCCAACTCTCACTCAAAGAAGGCCTCACCGTCTTCCGTGACCAGGAGTTCAGCCAAGACATGGCCGGTGAGGCCAGCGCCCGCGCCGTCAAACGCATCGAAGACGTTCGTGTCTTGCGCACGGTGCAATTTGCCGAAGACGCAGGCCCCATGGCCCACCCGGTGCGCCCTGACAGTTATGTGGAAATCAACAACTTCTACACCGTCACCATCTACGAAAAAGGCTCCGAAGTCGTTCGCATGATGCAGACCTTGGTGGCCAGCCCCGCTGACCTGCAAGGTCGCGATGGGTTTGCCAAGGGCATGAAGCTTTACTTTGAACGCCACGACGGCCAGGCGGTGACCTGCGACGACTTCGTGCAAGCCATCGCCGACGCCAACCCCGGCAGCGCCCTGGCGCAGCACCTGAGCCAGTTCAAGCGTTGGTACAGCCAGGCAGGCACGCCCCGCCTCGAAGCCCGTGGCATCTACAACGCCGCCGAGCGCAGCTACACCTTGAGCCTGTCACAGACCTGCCCCGCCACACCGGGCCAGAGCAGCAAAGAAGCTTTCGTCATCCCGGTCACGTTGGGCTTGCTCGCGCAAAACGGCCAAGCCTTGCCCCTGCAACAGGCGGGCAGCGCAGACAGCGCCTTGCAGCGCACTGTGGTGCTGACCGACAACGTCGCCCACTTCGCTTTTGTGAATGTGGACAGCGAACCCGTGCCCTCACTGCTGCGCAGTTTCAGCGCACCTGTGGTGCTCGACGACGGCCTGAGCGCAGACCATCTCATGATCCTGCTGGCCCACGACAGCGATGCCTTCAACCGTTGGGAAGCCGGCCAGCGACTGATGCTTCAAAGCGCCGTGCAGGCCCTGGGCGCCGAAGCCGACCTGAGCACCTTGCAAGCCATGTCGCCCGCACTGGTCGAGGCGCTGCGGCAGGTGCTGCGCAACCCCCAGCTGGACGCGGCCTTCAAGGAACTCACACTCACGCTGCCGTCTGAGAACTACATCGCTGACCAGGTCAGCGTGGTCGACCCGCAACGCGTGCACGCCGTGCGCGAAGCCATGCGAGCGCAACTGGCCACGGCCCTGCAAGCCGACTGGGCCTGGGCGCTGGAGAACTACCGCACACCGGGCGCTTACCAGCCCGACGCCAATTCCAGCGGCCGCCGCTCCCTGAGCGGCCTGGCCATGACCATGCTGTGTCTGGCTGCCGTCCGGCAAGGCGACAACGTGGTCCCCGGCAAGGTCTACCAACAGTTCAAGGACGCCAGCAACATGACCGAGCGCTTCAACGCCCTGTCGGCCCTGGTGGTGAGCGGCCACGTGCTGGCGCAAGACGCACTGGACACTTTCCATCGGCTGTTCAAGGACGAGGCCCTGGTCATCGACAAATGGTTCGCCCTGCAAGGTGGCGCCCCTGACCGTGCTGGCGACGTGCTGCCCCGCGTGCGCCAGCTGATGCTTCACCGCGACTTCAACCTGCGCAACCCCAACCGCGCCCGCAGCCTGATCTTCAGCTATTGCAGCGCCAACCCCGCCGCCTTCCACCGCGCAGATGCTGCTGGGTATGTCTTCTGGAGCGAGCAGGTGCTGGCCTTGGATGCCATCAACCCGCAAGTGGCCGCCCGCCTGGCCCGCGCCATGGACCGCTGGAGCCGCTTGGCCGAGCCCTACCGCAGCGCCGCCAAAGTCGCCGTCGAGCGCGTGGCCGCCAAAGCCGACCTGTCCAACGACGTGCGTGAAGTGGTCAGCCGGGCTTTGAGCCCCCAAAGTTGAATCTGAAAGCCCGCCCCATGAGCAGCAAAATTTCCCTGTCCCGCTACTTGGTTGAGCAGCAACGCAGCAAAGGCCACATCCCGGCCGACCTGCGCCTGCTGCTTGAAGTGGTGGCCCGCGCCTGCAAGAGCATCAGCCACGCCGTCAACAAAGGCGCGCTCGGTGGCGTGCTGGGCAGCGCCGAAAGCGAAAACGTCCAAGGCGAAGTCCAGAAAAAACTCGACATCATCGCCAACGAAGTGCTGCTCGAAGCCAACGAATGGGGCGGCCACTTGGCGGCCATGGCCTCTGAAGAGATGGACAGCATCTACCTGGTGCCCAACCGCTACCCGCAAGGCGAATACCTGCTGCTGTTCGATCCTTTGGACGGCTCGTCCAACATCGACGTCAACGTCAGCATCGGCACCATCTTCAGCGTGCTCAAAAAGCCCGAAGGCACGAGCCAGGATGGCACACCCAGCGCGCCGGGTGTGACCGAGCAGGACTTCCTGCAACCGGGCAAACAGCAAGTGGCCGCAGGCTACTGCGTGTATGGCCCGCAAACCACCCTGGTGCTCACCGTAGGCGACGGCGTGGCCATGTTCACGCTCGACCGCGAACAAGGCTCGTTTGTGCTCACGCAAGAAAACGTGCAAGTGCCCGCCGACACCCAAGAGTTTGCGATCAACATGAGCAACATGCGCCACTGGGCCGACCCGGTGCGCAAGTACATCGACGAATGCCTGCAAGGCAAAGAAGGCCCGCGCGGAAAAGACTTCAACATGCGTTGGATCGCCTCCATGGTGGCCGACGTGCACCGCATCCTGACCCGTGGCGGCGTCTTTTTGTACCCCTGGGACAAGCGCGAGCCGCACAAGGCGGGCAAATTGCGCCTCTTGTACGAAGCCAACCCCATGAGCTGGCTGATCGAGCAAGCCGGTGGCGCATCCACCAACGGCCACACCCGCATCCTGGACCTGCAGCCAGGCCAGCTGCACGAACGCGTGAGCGTCGTGCTGGGCTCGCGCAACGAGGTCGAGCGCATCACCCAGTACCACGCAGAAATATAATTTCTGTCGCGCCGTTGTGGTCCGGTTGGTTGAACAAGGCCTTCGTCACGCGGAAGTCGGAGGTTCGATTCCTCTCAACGGCACCAACACAAAAAAGGCCCAGTCAGTGACTGGGCCTTTTGCGTGATGTTGGTCTTAAGCAGAAGCAATATCTTGAGTTATGGCTCATTGCTTGAAATAAAACTCGCCCACCGCTTGGTCGTAGAGCGCGGGGGTTTGTTCGTGACCGACCGACTTGGCCAAGCGCACCACTTCATTGCGCACATTGCGCAGCACACGGTCCACCGACAGGCCAGGCTTGAGCATTTCCTTGACAAAGATGCGGGTGAAGAGCCCGTTCTTTTCTTTGTCGTTGTCACCCAGACGGTCCAGTGCTTGCTGACCGGAGCCGGCTGAGAACATGATCATCTGGCCCGTGGCGGCCGTGGTCGGGGCCAAGCCCCTGCCACCCAGAGCGCGGCCTTTGCCTTTGAACGGGTTGTCACGACATGCGTCGATCACAGCCAGGGCGAATTTGGTTTTCTTCTCTTCCATGTCGTCCAGCACTTTTTGCAGGAGGATGGCGTCGTCTTTGATCTGGTCTTCGCCTTCGCCTTTGACGTCAATCGGCAGCAGGTAGTTGGCACTGCCCAGCTGCACGCCATGGCCCGCATAGAAGAACAGGACTTCGTCACCGCCATTGAGTTGCTGGCGGAAGTCACGCACGGCCTGTTTGAATTTCTTTTCATTCAGGTTGTGGTACTTGGAAACTTTGTAGCCAACCAGTTCAAGCGACTTGGCCATGGCATCGGCATCGGCCGCAGCGTTGTTCAGGGGCGAGACATCGGTGTATTGGTCGTTGCCAATCACCAATGCTTTGCGGTTGGCGAAGGTCACAGGCTTGGCTGGTGCAGCGGTTGCAACAGGTGCAGCAGGCGCTGCAGCGGCCGACTCTTTGGCTTTGGCGGCCAGCGCGTTTTCTTGCTGCAACTTGGCGAGCATCTGCTTCATCGACTCCAGCTGAGCCGCCATGTTGCGCTTGTCTTCTTCGATGGCTTTGCGTTCTTGCTCAAGGCGGAGTTTTTCTGCGTTGTCAGCCGCAGCGGCGGTGATGGCGGGTTTGATTTCAGGCGCAACAACAGCCGCGACAACAGGTGCAGGCGTCACTGGCGTGGCCTTCACCGGTGCAGGTGGGCTTGCAGTTTCAATTTTGGGCGCAGACGCTGCAGCCACTTTGACCGGTGCTGGCACAGGTACAGCGGGTGCAGCCACGGGGACCGCAGGGGTTGTGGCCGCAGATGGTGCAGGTGCATTCGAGGCTGCCACTGTGGGCGTTGGAGTCTTTTGCCCTTGCGCATCGGCAAGGGTTCGGACCGGGTAACCCAGTGCCATCAGTGGTTGGGGCTTTTTATTGAAAAAGCTCTGCTGTATCGATTCGATGTAAATCGAGACCCAGGCGCTCATCAAATCGTGTTCAGGACGGACGTTGCCCGCGCGAAAGTCTTCGCGGAATTTGCCAGCAGACATGCCTTTTGGCGGCATGACAAAAGCATCGATGCGAAGTAGTTTTCCATTGAATTGCTGCACCGTCATTTCCAACTGGAAAATACTTGTTTTGAACGAAGGCACATCTTCAGCCAAGCCTGGCGAAGTGGGTTTCCACCATCTCTTGTCTGGCTCGGAGGTCCATGCGTCAAAGTTCTTCCAGGCTTGAAAATCCCCGATCCCAAAAAGTCTCGAGCATTTTTGGACCAAGGTACTGGCCGTTGTGCCATGCGAATCGACCATGAACTGGTTTGGATTCTTTGAGCTAAGACAGTTGGTCGGCCCCCAAGGTCTCGGCAGGGTTTCTTGCCGAACCACCAGATAGGGCACTTTGGCATCCGGCGCCTGATTTTTGAGAACATGGATTTCCCAAGCTTCACTCGGATACGTCACAGCATCGTTGTGGGTGCTTTTCCAAACGCCTTCAGGCAATGGCACGCTGGCGCCCGACCCCATGGGCAAAACTTCTTTGTAAGTTTGCCCCACCACCGGTTGGGCCCATGTCATAGGGCTGAGCACTGCCAACAGCATGGTCAAAACCATGTGCTGCAGCATGGTTTGAAACGCGATTGAAACTGATTTTTTGGACATGTTCGGGCGCTCGGATAAATCAACAAAGCTTTGCTCACCATGAGCAAATCAATGGACAAATGGCTCTGGTCATTCTAATTCCTGAATTGATCCGTACAATCCGATCGAATTCAACTTCTTGAATGGTTTGCCATGCGATACACCCTCTTCAAAATGATTTTGGCCTTGAGCCTGACTGCTGTTCATTGGCTCGCTGCGGCCCAAATCAAACTCATCAGCGACGACGAAGCCAAGGCACCCAACCTGCAAGTGCCCGCCACGCGCGCGATCACCCGAGGCCCTGGCATCAGCTTGCAAACGCCCGCAGAAGTCGCGGCCAAGTCGTTCGATTTCAAGCTGGCTTTCGAGCCCCGGGGAGGCTCAAAAATTGATGCTTCATCCATCAAGTTTGAATACCTGAAGCAACCGATTGTCGATTTGACATCGCGATTCAAACCGGGTCTGAACGGCAACACTTTGGAGTTGGCACGCGCGAGCGTGCCCGTCGGCACACACCCCATCAGGGTGTGGGTGCGCGACTCTGAAGGCCGCGAAGCACAAACCACCATTCAACTGACTGCCAAGTGAGCCGCACCTCGTTCAGCTGTCCTTTTTGCTGCAGCGATGTGCCGCTGCAGGCGTCGGTGTGCAGCCATTGCACGCGCGATTTGGTGCTGTTCAAGCCACTGGCCTTGCAGCTGAATGACTTGTCTGACCAAGTCGAACAGCTCAAAACTGTCGTGCAGGAACAACAAACTGCGTTGACCGAGCTCAAGTCACACGACATCGGGGCGCTGGCATTGGCTTTCAGCGAACAACAGCCGATGGCTTCGGTTTCATCGTCTACCCCAGCTGATTCATCCGCACGCAAGTCCGGGCTGACCTTGGTGGCCATGGCGCTGCTGACAATGGCATTGGTGGGCCTGTCGCATTGGGTGCTGCTGTTTGTCTACGATGCGCCGCCCCTTGCATTGCGCCTGCTGACCATCACGCTGCCTGCGCTGACAGGCTATGTGTGTGCCCGCAAAAGCGGCATGGGCGTGCTGGCTCAGTTGCTGGCCGCTTTCACAACGGGTATTGCCAGTGTCTGCTTGATGCTGTGGATCACCGCCACCATCGATGCGGTGCCACTTTGGCCGACCAACGCGCGCGACTGGAAAGAAACGTTTGAGTATGTGGCGGCGATCAGCCTGGCTTTTTTCACCGGGTATTTGTTTCACCGCTTGAACGTCCACTGGACACAAAAGCAGCAAATCCGCATCAGTTTGAGTGTGCTGCTGGAGCGCGACGAAAAAGGCCAATTCAAGATTGCCGAAATCACGCGTCAGGTTCAGAGTCTGGTCACGGCTTTTGCACCGGTGGTTTCTGCGGGCACCGCACTTTACTCCGGGCTCAAAGTCTTCGTGGTCAATTGACTGAAATTTGAGAAAGCTTATTCCATGATGAAACCGCTATGGTTGACGCTGCTGGCCAGTGGTTTGTACCTCTCGCATGCGCTGGCTGCCGCACCCACCGCAACCCGATCGGCGTTGGTGATTGGTGTGAGCCAATACGCTGAAAGTTCCGGGGCTCCCGCGTTGGCAGGTGTGCCCTACGACATGGACAGTGCCAAACGCATTGCCCAAGCCATGGGCATACCGGCCAATCAAATTCGCGTGATTCAAGACCAGCAAGCCTCCAAGGCCAACATCCTGGAAGAGATACGCAAATTGGGCGAGCGCACCAGTGAAGGGGGGCGAACCTTCATTTATTTCTCGGGACACGGCACGCGTTATTGGGACCCTTCGGTCAACGGCTGCGTGGAAGGCTTGCTGACGCACGATGGGCAAGCGATCACCAACGCCGAGTTGGCCAAAGCCACGCAAAAGGTCACCGACGGTGCCGACAAGGTCATCACCATGATCGACGCATGCCACTCGGGTGGCATTGCCAACAAGAAAGTGGGCACGCGATCGATTGCAGGCATCGAGTTCAAACCCAAATTCACCTACAAGGCCAGCAGCGCCGCAGACGCGTGCAGCCAACCGTCGAACATCAAAACGCGCAGCCTGTTGGGCGAGACAACGCGGTTGGGTGCCTTGCAAGAGAACGTGGTGCAAATCACGTCTTCGCGCCCAGACGAGGTGAGCTTTGACGAGCCCGGCAAAGGCGGTTTGGCCACGCAAGGCATCCGCGACTGTTTGCTGGGCAAAGCGGCCGACACCGACGGCTCAGGCGCGGTGTCGCTGGCCGAAATTCAGCAGTGTGCTCAGACCATGATTGAGCAAAAGCTGCAGGGCGCCAAAGACCTCACGCCACACCATGTGTCGGTGTCTGGCAACCGCAATTTGATCCCCGTGCAGCGCCCCCAACCCACGCCAACCGCTGTTGCCGCACCAGCAGCCACAGTGGTGGCCCTTGCTCCCACAGTTGCCCCTACCCCTGCACCCAGCAAACCGGTCAACGCCGCGCCAGCAGCGCAGAATCCAGCCCCCACACCAAGCGCACCGGTCACACCACCAAGTCAACCGCCCCAAACCCAGCGCCCATCTCAACAAGCGACGGTCGCAACATCGACGCCACCTGCGACGACGATGCCTGCGCCTTCGGTCGCTGCTGTGAGTCAAGCGCCTGCAATGACTGCAGTCAGTCCTGCACCGCCCACCACGGTTGCAGCAGTCTCACCTGCACCGGCTCCTGCTGTCAGCCCAGCAGCTCAAAAGCCCCCCGCCGCTGTCAGCCCAGCCCCTGTGCTTGCCGCCGCGCCTGTTGTTGTGGCTGCACCTGCGGTAGAGCCCATGCTCGCCTCTTTGGCCACGCTGCGCGATATACAGCAACAGAGCAATCCACGTGTGGTGGTCGATGTGAAACTGAGCAAGTCTGTTTTGAAGATTGGCAAGGACGCATTGGATCTGAGCGTCAAGTCCAGCCACGATGGGTACATCTATATGGTGATGCTGGGCAGTGACCGCAAGAGTTTTTATGTGCTCTACCCCAATGGCCTGGACCGGGACAACCAGATCAAAGCGGGGCAGACCCGCAAGTTGCCGCGACCCGATTGGCAGCTGGAGGCCGCTGGCCCGCCGGGCGAAGACCATTTGCTGGTCATGGTCACATCCAGCCCGCGCAAGATTGACAGACTCGAAATGAGCGAGCCGGATGCCAAAAACCCCTTCACCTTTGCGCTCAACGAGATCGGTGGCCGCGCTGCCCTCGTCAACTTCTTGGTCCACAACAAGGACGGTGAAGGCTCTGAGCGCTTTGGCGCCAAACTCCTGACATTCAAGGAAGTGCAATGAAAAAACTGACTGTGGCCCTGTCTTTGGCTGTTTTCTTTGTGTCGGCCAATGCACAACTGTTAAAAGACGCCAGCAAAGAAGATTTGATTGAAAAGCTCGCACCGCCAGATGCGCCCAAAACCCGCAGTTTGGGCCGAAACATCACCCCCAAGGCGGTGACGCTGGACTTGTCAATCAACTTCGATTTCGACTCGGCCAACTTGCAGGCCAGCAGCAAGCCTTTGCTCGACAACCTGGCCTCGGCCATGAACAGCGAGCGCCTGGCCAGCCTGAAGTTCCGGGTCGAGGGCCATACCGACGCCAAGGGCAAAGCCGAATACAACCAGGAGTTGTCAGCCCGTCGGGCTTTGGCTGTTCAGAACTACCTGATCAGTCAAAGCGTGAGCAATGCCCGACTTCAAGCCGAAGGCAAAGGCTTCAGCGAGTTGCTGATGCCGGACAAGCCCCTGGCCAGCGAAAACCGGCGCGTGCGCATCACCATCACGCAGTGAAGATGCGCGCGCTGTTGTTCATCTCAGTGTGGATTGGCTTGTTGGGATCAGCTCAAGCGTTCGAGTTGGTGTCCAGGCAAGAGATGCACGCGTCCCTTGCAGCACCCGAGCCTTTGCGCGCCAAAGCAGGCTTGACTCCCGGAGCCCCGGTCATTGAAGTCGTCGCCCCCAAACTGAATGCACCCATCTCCTCGCCCTCGACCATCGAGCTGCTGTTTCTGTCTGCCGCTCCCAGCGCGGTGCGGCCTGACACATTCAAAGCTCAGTATGGCCGCTTGCGCATCGACATCACCGAGCGTCTGCTCAACAACACCAAGGTCACGGCACAGGGCATCACGGTGAAAGAAGCCAGCCTGCCCAAGGGCAGCCATCGCCTGCTGCTGAGCATCGAAGACAGCGAAGGCCGACAAGGCCAAAAAACGATCGAGTTTGAAGTCAACTGAGCATGGACTTCAAACGGTCATTTCATTTCCTGTTTCACATAATCCACCATCGCGCTGGCTGATGGTGACAGGCTTCGCCCACGCAAGCTGACAAGGCCAACAGGGCGACGCAAATCAGGGCCGACCAACTGTCTGCGAGCAATACCGGTGTCGGGTCCCACATTGGCGGCCAACTCGGGCAAGGCAGCCACACCCAAGCCTGCAGCCACCAAAGCCTTGATGCTGGCCAGATGCTCCAATTCAAACTGGGGAACGAACTGAATGCGGTGTTCCAGAAATGCCGCATTGGCGTATTGCCTGACGCTGGACGGCATGGGCATGGAGATGTGTGGCAACTCGGCCACTTCAAGCCAGGAGATCGCTTGGGTGCTGCGGGCCAGCGTGTGGGCCTTGGGCAGCAAGAGCACAAAACCGTCAGACGCCAACGGCAAATAGTCCAGATCGGGGTAAGCGGTGTTGGCCGCTGTGAGTGCAAAGTCCACCTGACCTGCCCTGACCATGTCAAACGCGGGGCCCGACAAGGTGTCGAGCAATTTCAGACGCACGCCCGGATGGGCTTGGGCAAACTTCGCACAGGCCCGTGGCACCACCGTGGCCGCCAGCGAAGGCATGGCCGCTATGGACACCAAGCCAGCCTGCAGGCTGGCGTACTCACGAACGGCGCGAACCGCGTCTTGGGCGGTGTGGCGCAGGCGCTGGGCTTGCTCGGCAAACACCCGCCCCGGCCCAGTGAGCTGCACCTGGCGGGTGGTGCGGTCAAAGAGTTTGACCTCCAGGGCGGCCTCCATGCGGGCGATCACCGCCGTCACAGCCGGTTGAGACAGGTGGACGCGCTCGGCCGTTTGCCTGAAGCTCAGGGTTTCAGACAAGGTCAAAAAAATGTCGATGTCGCGGGAAGACCAATTGATCAGCATAGCTAATCAGTTTATAGAAAAATTCAGTTTGACGGACGAATGATGCTTTCCTAAACTGCATGGATGTCTACTGAACACCTGTCTCATTCATTGCCTCTAAATCCACGAGACTGCCATGCCGTGGTGGTGGGCGGGGGCACCATGGGGGCCGATGTGGCCATTGTCTTGGCCAGGGGGGGGTGCCGCGTGACGGTGGTTGACTCCGCCGCCGACAAACGCGCCGCATTGCCAGGCCACGTGCTGGCTGGGCTGAACGAGTTGGCCTTGGGCCACCGGGCACGGCAGGTGCAGGCTGCGGCTGAGTTGAAAGAGGTGCATTGGGCCGATGTGCGGCTGGTGATCGAATGCATCCCCGAAAAACTGGACATCAAGCAGGCGCTGTTCAAGCAATTGATTGAGCTGGCCCCAACACACACGGTGCTGACCAGCAACAGTTCGAGCTTTCCGATCAGTGCGATTGCGCAAGGTTTGCCGACACAAGAGCGCATGTTTGGTTTGCACTACTTCATGCCCGCGCATCTGGTGCCACTGGTTGAAGTGGTGCTGGGCCCCGAAAGCAACCTGGAATCAGCACAGGCCTTGTGCGGCTTCATGCGTGGCTGCGGCAACGTGCCGGTGTTGGTGCGCAAAGACAAACCGGGCTTTTTGGCCAATCGATTGCAGCATGCGCTCTCGCGTGAGGCCTTTGCCATGATCGACGAAGGCGTGGCCACGCCCGAAGACGTGGACGCAGCGGTGCGTTTTGGTTTTGGTTTCCGCTTTTTGGCAGCGGGCCCGGTCATGCAGCGCGACCATGCGGGCATTGACGTGCATTGCGCTGCTGCGGCCACGATGTACCCCAGCTTGTCGAACACCGCAGTACCGGCACTTGCCCTGCGCGAACGCGTGGCAGCCGGGCGCTTTGGCATGAAAACCGGGGCGGGATTTTACGAATGGACTCCCGAGACACGCCAAGCAGAGCGAGACCGTTACGATCGGCTGCTTCGCCAAGGCCTTGAGATGCTGGCAGACGAATTGCCGCCATTGGACAAAAGTTTTTAAACCCGCACACCAACCAAGAACATGAGCCATTTTTACAGCGATCCATTGATCATCACCACCGCGCCCAACGGTGCCTACAAACAACTGAGTGACCACGCGCAGGTGCCCCTGACGGCGGAGAACCTGGCCAGCACAGCCAAAAAGTGTCTGGACGCTGGCGCATCGATGCTCCATTTGCACATCCGTGATGCGCAAGGCGGGCACAGCCTCGACGTGCAGGGTTACCGCAACGCCACCGCCACGGTGCGTGCCGCCGTGGGCAAAGAGATGGTGCTGCAAATCACCAGCGAGGCGGCCAAGGTCTACCAGGCCCCTGCGCAAATGGCCATGGTGCAGGCGCTGCGACCTGAAGCCGTGTCGGTGGGTTTGCGTGAGGTTGATCAGCCTGAAGTGGGCGAGAAGGGCCTGGCCGATTTTTTTGCAGGGCTCGTGCGCGACAAAGTCATGACGCAAGTGATCCTGTATGACGTGAGGGATCTGCAGCGCTGGCAAGACCTGCGCCAGCGGGGCGTGGTTGGGGATGCGCCTTGGTTTTTGCTCTTTGTGTTGGGGCGCTACACGGCAGGGCAAACATCGAACCCGACCGATTTGGTGCCGTTTGTGCACGCTCACACCACGGGCGAGCCCTGGGCCGTGTGCGCGTTTGGTGCCACAGAACACGCTTGTGTGAGTGCAGCGGCATCGCTGGGCGGGCATGTGCGAGTGGGCTTCGAAAACAACCTGTTCCTCAAGAATGGTCAAATCGCCCCTGACAACGCCGCGCTGGTGACGCAAGCCGCCGATGCCACACGCAGCCTGGGCCGGCCAGTGGCCACAGCCGCGCAGATCCGTGAGCGCTTTGCCGCTTGACAATACAAAAAACAACTTCGGAGACAAACATGCAACGCAGACACTTTTTGACAACCACCAGCCTCTTGACCAGCCTGTGCGCTGGCTTGTTTGGCGCGGCACTGCCTGCGCTGGCCCAAGACAACTGGCCCAGCAAGACCATCCGTTTTGTGGTGCCTTACCCACCGGGCGGCCCGACCGATTTGATGGCCCGGCTGCTGCAAGCAGAGCTGACAACGCGCCTGGGCGTGACCGTGATGGTGGACAACAAAGGCGGCGCAGGTGGCAACCTGGGCAGCAACGAAGTGGCCAAGATCGCACCCGCTGACGGTCACACCTTGCTGCTGGCAGCCAGCGGCCCCATGGCCGTGAACCCCACGCTGTACACCAGCATGACGTTCAACCCACTCACCGACCTGACCCCTGTGATTCAGTTGTCGTCGTTTCCACTGGTTCTGGAAGTGCATCCAAGCTTGGGCATCAAGACCGTCAAGGATTTGATTGCACTGGCCAAAACACCCAAGTCGAATTTGAGCTTTGCCTCGGCGGGCAACGGCACGCCACAGCACTTGGCAGGTGAGCTGTTCAACACGCAGATGGGTGTGGACATCACCCACATCCCGTACAAAGGTGCAGGCCCCGCGCTGAACGATTTGGTGGGCGGTCAGGTGGGTGTGATGTTTGACATTTTGGGCAGCTCGCTGCCACACATCCAGTCGGGCAAACTGGTGCCCTTGGCCGTGACGTCGGCCAAGCGCAGCCCCCTGTTGCCCAACGTGCCCACCATGGCCGAAGCGGGTGTCACGGGCTACGAGTTCACCGCGTGGCACGGCATTGCAATGCGTTCAGGCACGTCGCCCGCCATTGTCGAGAAGCTCAACAGCACGCTCAACGCCATTTTCAGGGAACCCGAGTTTCGCAAGAAGTGGGAAGCCATTGGCAGCCCTGTGGTGGCAGGCAGCGCAGCGCAGTTTGGCGAATTGATCAAACGGGACACCGTGCGCCTGGGCAAGGTGGTCAAGGCGTCAGGCGCAACCGTAGACTGATGCGAGCGCTGTAGGAGCGACGCCCCCGTCGCGATCAGCGCAGCTGGCGGGTGCAGATCGCCGCGAGGGCGCGGCTCCTACAAAAATCACTCTTCAGCGTCCTGCAACGCGGCGGCTTGTGCAGCCTCGGGCGCCAGGCCCATCACCACATCGCGCAGGCTCTCTCGCAGCATTTTCTTTTCAGGGAAGCTCAGTGCGCGGGC
Organism: uncultured Burkholderiales bacterium; assembly: GCA_903822825.1. Taxonomy (GTDB): domain Bacteria; phylum Pseudomonadota; class Gammaproteobacteria; order Burkholderiales; family Burkholderiaceae_C; genus Limnohabitans_A. The sequence continues at coordinate 44,693 of CAIJQQ010000064.1, forward strand.
CAGCCGCTGGCGCATGCGCAGGAGCAATTGCCGGTCCACTTCTTGGGGCACCCCACGGCTCACTTGCAGGGCCTCGCGCAGGTCCTCGCGCAGGTCCTCGGGCTCTTCAGCCCACCATCCCGAGATGACTTCGTGCATGGACTTGCGCAGCTCTTCGACGTCTTCCACCGCCAAGCCCATGCCCGTGGGCGTTTTGCCCTGCAAGATGTCAGCCAAGGCTTGTGAGTTGACCACCACACGCCGGTCGCCCTGCGACAACAAACGGGCCCAACCCGGATCGGTGCGAACCATTTGGGCCATGTTGCGGGCCGAATCGTCAGCCAGCAAATGCACGCTCAGGCCGCTGAGCTGTGCTTCGTCGATGGCTGACAAGAAACGTTCGTCATCGCTGGCCACCAAGACATGGTCGCAGGCATGGTGCTCGGCCAGTTGCTTGAGGTCGTGGCCCAAAGAGCGAAGCAGCGATGAGCCGCCGTCGGCGTCGTGTGCCTGCACCAGACGAACGATTTGATCGTCGATCACCAGGCCATCGGAGCGGTCGCTGTACCAATAAATGCGGCGCAAATCGACATCCAGCCCAGTGTGTGACAAGGCATGCGACAGCAACCCCAACAACCCTTGTCGATTGACCGACTCGCCTGTGGTTCCCAAGGCACCTTGTTGTGCCAACCAAATCAAAAACCTGCCATCGATCAGGGCCATGCAGGTGCCACTGCGCTGGTCCGAAGGACGGTGGTCGTGTCTTGGGCTGGAAGAAAAATAATCGCGTTTCATAGCTCTACCTCTAAAAAATAATGTCTGCCCCAGACTCAAGGGCAGCGTGTCGCATTCTAAATAAAACAGCGCCTGGCAAAGCCACCGCTGGGGTCACTCATCAATTCAGGGTATAGGTCAGGGCCGCAAAACCAGACACCTGGCTGCTGCTGTTCACCAAGGGGCTGTGGGCCACCGCATTGTCGAGGCGACGGTAACGCGTTTGCAATTGCAAGGACCAAGGCCCGCCCAAAGGCACCGCCGCCTGCAAAGTGGCCATGGGCGTGAAAGAGGAGCCTGGCCGGTAAACAGGCAAGCCTGTGGCCAGCGACTGCGCGGCAGTCATGCCATAGAGGTGGCGCACATAGTCGGCCGAACGGTACTGAACACCCAGCTGCGGATACAACTTGACAGGACCCACATCGATCTTGCCTGCCCAATTGAGCTCGCCAAACTGACCGCCCGACTGAGGGTCGTGCATGGCATAAGCGAACACGCCGCCCAGCGACGTGCGCTGGAAAGTGCCCACCCCAATGGGAAGCGGCGCGCTGCGGTCACCTGCTGTGGGGTAAACGGTTTTACTGGACTTGAAGCCTTCGGTGCTCACGCGCACAGCCAGCTCGATATGGCCGTCGCCCAAGGGCGCGGCTTTGACGCCAAAGGTGTCCACGCGAGCGTAAAAACGGCCCCAGTCACCATAGGCATAAGGGAGCACGGAAGTGCTGGTGCCAGCACCTTTTACCAGTGCGCCAGAGGTGGTCACCATGCCGCCTACCTCGCCAACGAATCCCTCTGCGGTGGCTGACTGTGAAAACACCACCAAGGTGGCTGCGGACAAGAGATTGACAAGCGACTTGTTCATGAAAGTCTCCTCAAGTTTCAAAGTTTGAATTCACGCAAGATGGCTTGCAATCGCTCAGCAGTCAAACGGTTGCCATGCTGGCCGACCACCTCTGCTGCTGCGCGGTTGCCCAGTGCCGCAGCCTGGGCTGGGCTCATGCCGTGGGTGATGCCATACAGAAAGGCCCCGGCAAACATGTCGCCCGCACCGTTGGTGTCCACGGCTTGCACCGGCACCGCAGGCACTTGGACCCCCTGGCCCGCCGAGATGACCCAACTGCCGCGTGGGCCCTGCGTCAGGCAAACGGTGCGCGCGAGCTTTTGCAATTGGGCCAGGATGGCGCTTTCGTCGGTGGTGCCACACCAGGTCTGGGCTTCTTCTTCGTTGGCGAAAAGGTAGTCGAGTCCGTCACCGATCATGGCCTCGAGGCCTGAGCGGCAAAAATTGATCATGCTCACATCGCTGAGCGTGAGCGCGGTTTGTACCCCATGCTGCACGGCAAGTCGGCGGCCTTCCACGGCGGCTTCGAGCCCTGTGGGCGAAGCGGCCAGGTAACCTTCCATGTAATAAATTTTGGACTTGGCAATGTCCTGCGGGTGCAGCGCCTGGCGGTCCAGCTCAGAGGTGGCACCCAAAAAGGTGCACATGCTGCGCTCGGCATCGGGCGTGACCAACACCATGCAGCTGCCGGTCTGGCCTGCGAGCGCTGCGGTGTGCGTGAGGTTGGTCGCAACGCCATTGCGCTGCAGGTCCTGAGCGTAGAAACTGCCCAACTCGTCATCGGCCACGCGGCAGGAATAAAAGGCTTGGCCGCCCAATTGAGCGAGTGCCACCACAGTGTTACCGGCCGAGCCGCCGCCTGTGCGGCGCGCATGCAACCCGCGCACGTGGCTGAGCAGCTCGGTGCGCTGGGCGCTGTCGATCAAAGTCATGTGACGTTTGCTGACGCCCATGGCGGCAAGCAAGGCGTCGCTGACTTCGTATTCGGTGTCGACCAGCGCATTGCCGATCGCGTAAAGGTGGTGGTGGGACATGGCTGAATCATTGAACGGTCAACACCGCAGTTTAGCCGCCCAGCACAAACCACTCATTGCTCGACTTTGGCGGCTTTCACCAGCTTTTGAACAAATTCAGCACGTTCGTTGGCAAACACCGCATTGACGAGCTGTTGCTTGCTGTCATCGAAGCTGGGGACCTTGAACTTGCGCTTGCCATCCAAACGGATGGCTTGCCAGCCTTCGGGCGTGGCAATGGGCATCGAGGTGACGCCGCCTTCGCTCAGGTTCACGATCACATTGAAGAGGGCCGGGTTGATCTGGTTGCCCATCAACCAGCCCAAGCTGCCGCCTTTTTGTGCGCTGGGGCTGATGGATTTTTCGCGGGCCAATTTGTCAAATGCTTGGCCATCCTTGGCCGCTTTGATGACGGCCTTGGCATCGGCTTCTGTGGCGCTCACGATGTGGCTGACTTGGTACTCTTCGGCATCGGCCAGCAGGTCAGATTGGCGCTTGTATTCCGCACGCAGCTTGTCATCTGACTTGTTGAACTTGGGCGTCTCTTTGGCGATCAAGGTGTCTGCCAGCAACGCGTTTTGTTGAAGCAACAATTGCACTTTGACTGAAGGGTCTTGGTCGAGCTTTTGCTTTTTGGCCTCTTGTGCCAGCACTTCGCGGGCAATCAGCTCCCCCTTGAGGGCGGCACGCAGCTCGGGCGTGTCTTTGCCACCTTGGGCCACGTTGTTGGCCACCAACAATTCAAGCACTTCAGCGCCGATTTTCACGCCATTGACCGTGGCAGCGGGTTTGACAGGCTCTGCAGCCTGGGCTGCAAATGCCAGGGCCACAGAGGCACACAGGGTCAACAATTTTTTATTCAACACACATCACCTCGGATTGAAACGCGATCTTGAAACGACACGGGGCAGATGCGCCCAGTGCTGCAGGTTCGCCATGATAAACGCCCTGCGGGACATGTTTGCCTCTAAAAACTGTCCAAGCAGGGTGCAAACCGCCCTGGTCACCACCCTTCAACGGTATTGGTCTTTATATACTGGGCAGCATCTTGGTGGCCAACGCCTGCCACCGCATCGTCTGACGCACCGTTTACAAATACCGTTCATGGAAATCAAGGTCAACTTTCTCGACAAGCTCCGGCTGGAAGCCAAGTTCGATGACTTCACCGTCGTGGCCGATCAGCCCATACGCTACAAAGGCGACGGCTCGGCCCCCGGCCCCTTCGACTATTTTTTGGCCTCATCTGCTTTGTGCGCGGCCTATTTTGTGAAGCTGTATTGCGACACGCGCAAGATTTCCACTGAAAACATCCGCCTCTCGCAAAACAACATCGTGGATCCGGAGAACCGCTACCAGCAGATTTTCAAAATTCAGGTGGAGTTGCCCGCAGACATTTCAGAAGTCGACCGTCGGGGGATTTTGAATTCCATCGAGCGCTGCACCGTCAAAAAAGTAGTCCAAGCCGGACCCGAATTTGTCATTGAAGAAGTTGAGAGCCTGGATGCCGATGCGCAGTCCTTGCTCACGCTCAATCCCAGCGCTGAAGGCAGCACTTTCATTTCAGGCAAAGACCTGCCGCTGGAGCAAACCATCGCCAACATGTCGGGTCTCTTGGCGAGTTTGGGCATCAAGATTGAAATCGCTTCGTGGCGCAACATCATTCCCAATGTGTGGTCCTTGCACATCCGCGATGCGCACTCGCCCATGTGTTTTACCAATGGCAAAGGCTCGACCAAAGAAAGCGCTCTGGCTTCTGCGCTGGGGGAATACATCGAACGGATCAGCAACAACCATTTCTATGCTGGCGCCTATTGGGGCGAAGACATCGCCAATGCGGCGTTTGTGCATTACCCCCATGAGCGCTGGTTCAAGCCGGGCAAAAAAGATGCGTTGCCCAAAGACCTTTTGGATGCCTACTGCCTGCCCATCTACAACCCCGATGGTGAATTGCGTGCCTCGCACCTGATCGACACCAACTCGGGCAACGCAGCGCGCGGCATCTGCGCGCTGCCCTATGTGCGCCAGTCGGATGGCGAAGTGGTGTATTTCCCGTCCAACCTGATCGAGAACTTGTTCGTCAGCAATGGCATGAGTGCGGGCAACACCCTGGCCGAAGCGCAGGTGCAATGCCTGTCCGAGATTTTTGAGCGCGCCGTCAAGCGTGAAATTCTGGAAGGCGAGGTTTGCTTGCCCGATGTGCCGCAACACGTCTTGGCCAAGTACCCCAGCATCTTGGCGGGCATTCAAGGCTTGGAAGAGCAAGGCTTTCCGGTTTTGTTGAAAGACGCGTCACTGGGCGGAACCTACCCCGTGATGTGCGTCACGCTCATGAACCCGCGCACAGGCGGTGTGTTTGCATCGTTCGGCGCGCACCCCAGCTTGGAAGTGGCGTTAGAGCGCAGCCTGACCGAGTTGTTGCAAGGCCGCAGCTTTGAAGGCCTGAACGATTTACCGCCGCCCACCTTTGAGAGCAACGCCGTCACCGAACCCAACAACTTTGTCGAGCATTTCATCGACTCCAGCGGCATCGTGTCGTGGCGCTTCTTCAGCGCCAAGGCGGATCACGAGTTTGTGGAATGGGACTTTTCTGGCCAAGGTGAGAACTCCAATGCCGAAGAAGCCGCCACCTTGTTGGGTATCCTCAAAGACATGGGCAAAGAGGTTTACACCGCTGTGTATGACCAGCTGGGCGCCGTGGCTTGCCGCATTTTGGTGCCAGGTTACTCCGAGGTCTACCCTGTAGAAGACTTGGTCTGGGACAACACCAACAAGGCCTTGCTGTTCCGCGAAGACGTCCTGAACCTGCACCGCTTGGACGATGCCCGCTTGTCTGCATTGCTGGACCGCTTGGAGAACAACGAGCTCGATGAGTACTTGGACATTGCCACCTTGATCGGCATCGAATTTGATGAAAACACCGAGTGGGGGCAACTGACGGTGCTGGAGTTGAAGCTGTTGATCCACCTGGCATTGCAACAGTTGGAAGAAGCCCAAGAACTGGTGGGTGCCTTCTTGCAGTACAACGACAACACGGTCGAGCGCAAATTGTTTTACCAAGCCCTGAACGTGGTGCTGGAAGTGCAACTCGATCCCGACCTGGAACTCGCCGATTACGAGCACAACTTCCGCCGGATGTTTGGCAACGACCGGCTGGACGCGGTCATCGGGTCGGTGGATGGCACCGTGAGATTCTTTGGTCTAACACCCACGAGCCTAAAACTGGAAGGGCTCGACAGACATCACCGCTTGATGGACAGCTATAAAAAGCTGCATGCTGCGCGCGGTCGTGCATCGGCTTGATACCTGAACCAAGTGCCGCTCTGAAAATACTACCAGCCTGAGCAGGTACTGAGAACACCTTTTTAGCAAGCGTCGGGTTGGTTTCCGTTCAAAGATAAGCTTCAGGGGCTGACCCGATTCGTCATAGATTTTGGGCTGCGTGATGCAATCTCAAAATTTCAACATCGTCGCCACGCACGCGGTAAATAGCGATGTAGTTCTTATGCAGAACAAGTTCGCGCGTGCCGGGGACGCGGCCAGCCCGGCCCATGCCAGGATGGGCCTGAAGTTTGGTCACAGCGGACTGCAACTCCAGTACAAAGCTGGTGGCGCGGTTCGGGTTGTCTTTGGCGATGAATCTTGCGATCTCATCGACAGAAGCAAGCGCTGTCGTGGTCCACTTGATCGACATGAATCAAGCGCCGTATTTGGCGAACACCGCTTTGACCTGCTTGTCGGTCGCGAATTCGCCTGCATCGGCTTCCTTGATGCCTTCGTGAATGTCACGAATCTGCCAGGATTCACTTTGCACATAGTGGGTCAGCGCATCAATGGCCAAAAAACTCTTGGTCCGTGCGGTCGCCTTGGCCAACTCTTCAATCTGGTTGTAAAGCGCCTCGGGCAAGCGTACGTTGATGGTTTTGGCGGTCATGGCGTAACACTCCTGTACATGTGTAATACAACGCATTATCCACTTCACAATGATAAAAGCCGCTAAGTAGTGATACATAGCGGCTTTTAAACAGGGTGATGGTGGAGCTGGGGGGATTTGAACCCCCGTCCATAAGTCTTTTTCGTACAGTTCTACATGTGTAGTCGTCTGATTTGAGTCTCGCCAAATGAACCGCGCAGCGACACGCTGAACACCCAGCCAGTACCCTTTTTTCTCACACCACCTCAAGGTACCCGAGGTGATGCCAGCCCATATGTTTTACCTTGCAGCCAGGACTTTGAGTGGTTTAACCCCCTCATCACCCTAACCCAGCCTATCGGCCAACTGTTGCAAGGCTCACCGGATTAAGCGGCGAGTGCGAAACGTTCGTCGTTTGCAGTTA
>CAIJQQ010000065.1 GCA_903822825.1 uncultured Burkholderiales bacterium
ATGTGTAACGGTAGATGTTGTCCACGAAGAACAACACGTCTTTGCCTTCGTCACGGAAGGATTCGGCGATGGTCAGACCGGTCAAAGCAACGCGCAGACGGTTGCCTGGAGGCTCGTTCATCTGACCGTAGACCATGGCCACTTTGGATTCTTCCAAGTGTTCCAAGTTCACGACGCCAGAGTCTGCCATCTCGTGATAGAAGTCGTTCCCTTCACGGGTACGCTCACCCACACCAGCGAACACGGACAAACCGCTGTGCGCCTTGGCGATGTTGTTGATGAGTTCCATCATGTTCACGGTCTTGCCCACACCTGCACCACCGAACAAACCGACCTTGCCGCCTTTGGCAAACGGGCAAACCAAGTCAATCACTTTGATGCCTGTTTCAAGCAGTTCTTGTGAAGGGCTCAATTCGTCGTAAGCAGGGGCTTTGCGGTGAATCGATGCAGTGAGTTCCTGGCTGACTGGGCCACGCTCGTCGATGGGTGCGCCCAATACATCCATGATCCTGCCCAGTGTGGCTTTGCCCACGGGTACGGTGATGGGGTTGCCTGTGTTGGACACGATCAAGCCGCGACGCAGACCGTCCGATGAGCCGAGCGCAATGGTACGCACGATACCGTCGCCGAGTTGCTGCTGCACTTCCAGGGTCAGCGCAGAGCCTTCCATTTTGAGTGCGTCGTAAATCTTGGGCATCTGGTTGCGTGGAAATTCCACGTCGACCACGGCACCAATACACTGGACAATTTTTCCTTGGGCTTGCATTTTTCGCTCCAAATAATTTGAATTTGCTGAACTGGGAATCAGCCGCTGATGGCGGCTGCGCCAGAGACGATTTCCGACAGTTCTTTGGTGATGGCTGCTTGGCGGGTTTTGTTGTAAATGAGCTTGAGCTCGCCAATCACATTGCCAGCGTTGTCTGTCGCGGCCTTCATGGCCACCATGCGCGCGGCATGTTCCGAAGCCATGTTTTCAGCGACAGCTTGGTAAGCCAGCGCTTCTGCATAGCGGATCAACAAATCGTCAATCACCGACTGGGCATCAGGCTCATAGATGTAATCCCACCCATGGGCTTGGTCACCTGCTGCCTTCGTGTCTGCTTCCATCTTGGTTGAAGACAAGGGCAGCAACTGGTCGATGGTGGGCACTTGGGCCATGGTGCTGACGAACTTGTTGTAGCACAGGTACACAGCGCTCACCTCACCAGCGGCGTATGCGTCGAGCAGCACCTTGACGGGGCCAATCAGCTTGTCCAAGTGCGGCTTGTCACCCAAATGGGTCACGTGCGCCACGACTTTGGCATTGACACGGTTCAGGAAGCCCAAACCCTTGCTGCCAATGGCCACTGCCTGGGGTGTTTTGCCTTCGGCCTGCACTTCACGCAGCTTGCCCGTGACGGCACGCAGCAAGTTGGTGTTCAAGCCACCGCACAAACCTTTGTCCGTGGTCACCACAATGAAACCGACGGACTTGCCGTCGTTTTGCTTCATGAAGGCGTGCACGTACTCAGGGTTGGCCTGTCCGAGATGGGTCGCAATGGTGCGAATCTTCTCGCTGTAAGGCCGGGCCATGCGCATACGCTCCTGCGCCTTGCGCATTTTGGAGACGGAAATCATCTCCATGGCCTTGGTGATCTTCTTGGTGTTTTCCACCGTTTTGATCTTGGTGCGTAGTTCCTTGCCCGATGCCATCAGTGGCTCCTTTTGATCAGGTAGAAATTAAGCAAAGCTTTTCTTGAAAGCAGCCACAGCAGTGGTCAATTCAGCCTCGGCTTCTTTGTCCAACGCTTGCGTGCTTTCCATCTTGGCCAGCAGGGCGGCGCACTTGTCTTTGAGGTAAGCGTGCAAACCACGTTCAAAAGACAGCACGTTCTTGACGTCGATGTCGTCCATGAAGCCTTTGTTCACAGAGAACAGGCTGGCACCCATCAAGCTGATCGGCAGCGGGCTGTACTGGGCTTGCTTGAGCAATTCAGTCACGCGAGCGCCGCGGTCCAGCTGCTTGCGTGTGGACTCGTCCAGATCAGATGCGAACTGAGCGAAAGCAGCCAATTCACGGTACTGGGCCAAGTCGGTACGGATACCACCGGACTGGCCTTTGATGATCTTGGTTTGAGCGGAGCTACCAACGCGCGAGACCGAAATACCGGCGTTGATCGCAGGGCGGATGCCTGCGTTGAACAAGCTGGTTTCCAAGAAAATCTGGCCGTCAGTGATCGAGATCACGTTGGTGGGCACAAAGGCGGACACGTCACCGGCTTGGGTTTCGATGATGGGCAAAGCCGTCAAGGAACCTGTTTTGCCTTTGACAGCACCTTTGGTGAAGGCTTCGACATAGTCGGCATTCACGCGGGCTGCGCGCTCAAGCAGTCGGCTGTGGAGATAGAACACGTCGCCAGGGTAGGCTTCTCGGCCTGGTGGGCGGCGCAGCAGCAGGGACACTTGACGGTAAGCCACAGCTTGCTTGGACAGATCGTCATAAACGATCAAAGCGTCTTCGCCGCGGTCACGGAAGTATTCGCCCATCGTGCAGCCGGAGTAGGCGGACACGTACTGCATTGCAGCAGATTCAGATGCGGAAGCGGCCACCACAATGGTGTATTCCATCGCGCCGGCTTGTTCCAGAGCGCGCACCACGTTTTTGATCGAGGAGGCTTTTTGGCCAATCGCGACGTAAACGCAGGTCATGTTCTGACCTTTTTGGTTGATGATGGCGTCGATAGCGACGGCTGTTTTGCCAGTCTGACGGTCGCCAATGATCAGTTCGCGTTGGCCACGGCCCACGGGCACCATGGAATCGATCGACTTCAGGCCGGTTTGCATGGGCTGGTCCACCGATTTACGTGCGATCACGCCAGGGGCGACTTTTTCGATCACGTCGGTCATCTTGGCGTTGATCGGGCCTTTGCCGTCAATCGGCTGACCCAAAGCGTTCACCACACGGCCAATCAGTTCAGGGCCCACAGGCACTTCCAGAATGCGGCCTGTGCACTTGACAGTGTCGCCTTCGGAGATGTGCTCATACTCACCCAAGATCACGGCACCAACCGAGTCACGCTCGAGGTTCAGGGCCAGGCCGTAAGTGGCAGCGCCATCGGCAGTGGCTGGGAATTCGAGCATTTCGCCCTGCATCACATCCGACAAACCGTGGACGCGAACGATACCGTCGGTCACAGACACCACGGTGCCTTGGTTGCGGATATCGGCGCTGGCGGACAGCCCTTCAATGCGGCTCTTGATCAGTTCAGAAATTTCTGCGGGATTGAGTTGCATGACTCTTTCCTTCTTTCTTTAAATTTGTCCGGTCTCACCCGCTTAAGCGGTGAGGGCCGATTTCATTTGTTCCAGTCGGGCTTTGACAGAAGTGTCGAGCACCTCGTCACCCACCACCACGCGGACGCCACCGATGAGAGAAGCATCCAGTTCGATGCTCACATTGAGCTTGCGCCCAAAGCGCTTTTCGAGCGTGATTGACAAGTCGGCCAAGGCCGAAGCGTCGATGGGGAATGCACTGCTGACAACCGCGTCAGCGGTGCCACCTTGTGCATTCAACAGAACCCGGTACTGCTGTGCGATGACAGGCAGTGCACTCAGGCGACTGTTTTCGATCACCAGGCGCAAGAAATTCTTGCCGGCCTCAGGCAGTGCCACATTTGCATGTTTTTGCACCACGTCAGAGATCAGCTCAAAAGTCTGCTCGTCGGACACCTTGGGACTGTCGGAAAACTGGAGCAATTGCGCGTTGCCGGCAACGGCAGCCAGTTCATCCAGCCAAGCGGCCGTGCCAGCGAGATCGGATGCCTGCGCCTTGAAAAGCGCTTCGGCATAAGGGCGGGCTATGGTTGCAAGTTCTGCCATGTTGTTCTCTGGCGGTGTGATTACAGCTCGGTTTTCAGACGGCTCAAGAGTTCTGCATGGATGCCAGCATTGACTTCCTTGCGGAGAATCTGCTCGGCACCTTTGACAGCCAAGACCGCGACTTGCTCACGCAATTCTTCACGGACTTTCACCACTTGCTGCTCGGCTTCCAGCTTGGCAGCGGCGATGATCTTGTCACCTTCTTCATTGGCACGTGCTTTGGCTTCCTCAATGAGGACCAGCGCACGCCGCTCGGCATCTGCCAAACGGTTGGCCGTTTCAACGCGGGATTGGCTCAATTCAAGCTCAACACGGCTGTTGGCCGTGGCGAGTTCTGATTTGGCTTTTTCCGCTGCTGCAAGGCCACCAGCGATTTTGTTTGCGCGTTCATCCAGTGCGTTGGCAATGGGAGGCCACACGAATTTCATCGTGAACCACACCAGGATTGCAAAAACGACGGCCTGGAAAAACAGGGTTGCATTGATACTCACGGCAACACCTTTCTTACGGTTGTTGCAGGAATTACTTCAGAACAAACGGGTTTGCGAAGGCAAACATCATGGCGATACCCACGCCAATCAGGAAAGCCGCATCGATCAAACCAGCCAGCAAGAACATTTTGGTTTGCAGTTCGTTCATCAATTCTGGCTGACGAGCAGCAGATTCGAGGTACTTGCTGCCCATGATGCCGATACCGATACAAGCGCCGATAGCGCCCAGACCAATGATCAGACCAGCTGCGAGTGCTACATAACCGAGGACGTGTTCCATTTTGTTGCTCCTATGGATTGATGGAAGGGTTGGAAAAGAAAAAGAAAATCAGTGAGCGTCGTGCGCTTGACCAATGTAGACCAAGGTCAACATCATGAAAATGAATGCTTGCAAAGCCACGATCATGATGTGAAAGATGGCCCAGATGGAGCCGGCAATCACATGGCCGATCGGCAGCAAGATGCCAGTCAAAGACAATGCTGCTGTGCCGCCCATCAAGGCGATGAGCATGAAAATCAATTCGCCAGCATACATGTTGCCGAAAAGTCGCATGCCGTGTGACACGGTTTTGGCGACGAATTCGATCATTTGAAACACAAAGTTGAAGGGCCACAAAATGGGGTGAGCACCAAAGGGTGCAGTGGTCAGTTCATGGAACCAACCACCAATGCCCTTGATCTTGATGTTGTAGAACACGCAAATCAACAAGACCGAGACTGACATTCCCAAGGTGCTGGACAAGTCTGCCGTGGGAACCACGCGGAAATAATGGATGCTGTGATCAACACCCGTCCACTCAAAGACTTTGTGGAACAGGTCGACAGGCAAAAAGTCCATGGAGTTGAGCAGGAAAATCCAAACAAACACCGTCAGCGCCAAGGGAGACACCAACTTGCGGCTCTCTGCGTTGTGAACAATGCCTTTGGCTTGGTTGTCAACCATCTCGAACAAAATTTCAACGGCCGCCTGGAACCTGCCGGGGACTCCCGAGGTGACGTTGCGTGCAGCCTTCCACAAAAAGAAGCTGCCCAACACGCCCAAAAGCAGCGACCAAAACATGGAGTCAAGGTTGAAGACCGAAAAATCGATCACGCCAGCCATCGGCTTGTTCTGCAAATGGGTAAGGTGGTGACCAATATAAGCGCCTGCGCTTGGAGCAGTTTCAGCTGACATTCGTTTGCTCTGATTTGGAATTGAATTTTGGGTAAAACAGCGAGCGAGCGCCCAATGCAACCCAATAAACCTTCATTGTTAAAACCAGACCCACCAACATGGCAGGCCAACTGACTTCCGAGACCACCCTTGGCGCCATCAAAAGCATCCCCAAGGTCAGTCCAATTTTGACGATTTCCCACAACAGGAAACCAAACACCGAAGCGCCCACACTTGCCGAGGTCACGGGGCTGGTCATTCCTCTGGCGAACATTGCAGCAGGCACCACAACAGCCAAAGCGCCGTAACCGGCTGACAAGGCCACATTCCATTTGGAAGTAAAAAGCCACGAAAGAAGTGCGATCAACACCCCCACAATGACTTGGGCCACCACCACCCTCCACACGGAGAGCAATGGCAGTTTTTGCCTGAGCAACTGGGCCTCTTGCGAGGTCAGCGGCTTGAATTCTTCAGTTTCTTGTGAAACCTCTGCATTGTTCTGGGTCACGATTGTGATCATGTTCAATTACACCCAGGTTACAAACCGCTGTCATTCAATAGCGTAGCTTACGATTATAGGGGAAAACTCACGCACACCACAAGAGTACGAAGACATTTGTGAAGCATCTGGCTCAGGGGGCGCAGTGCGGCACAATGCAAATGCATGCCACTGCCGGCACCTGAACTGTCCAAAGGATTCGCATTGTACGAAGTCACTAAATTTTTCCATTTGGCCGCCGGCTTGGTCTGGCTGGGCGGCATGACCACCGTCTTGTGGGCGGTTCGACCTGCCGCGGTGGCTTTGCTCGAGCCACCTCTGCGCATCCCTTTGCTGACAGCCATCATGTCGCGTTTTTTTCAGGCGGTGGCACTGTGCATTGCATTGCTTCTGGTGACAGGCGGTCTCATGCTTTCAGGCGTTGACATGAAAATTGCCCCCAAGGGTTGGCACGCCATGTTGGGGCTGGGGTTGCTGATGTGCGTTGTGTTTGGGCATTTGTATTTCGTGCCTTTTCGTCGCTTACAGCGCGCCAACAGCTTGGCCGATTGGCCCACCGCCGCCAACCAGTTGAAGCAAATTCACACCCTTGTTTTGACCAACTTCGCTCTGGGCTGGTTGGCCGTGGCTGCCGTTGTCATCTGGCGATAACTGTTTAGACTGGTTTCATGAGCGCATCCACCACCCCGCCCACCGACAGCGATCCACGCAAGGACTCACTGATCGAGTACCCCAGCATCTTTCCCATCAAAGTCATGGGAGCCGTGCACGACGACTTCGTGCACACCATGGTGCAGGTGGCGCAACAGTTTGACCCCGGATTCGATGCGGCTACGGTCGAGTTGCGCCCCAGCAAAGGTGGTAAATATTTGGGCGTGACCTTGTCAGTGACGGCCACCAGCCGGGAGCAACTCGACGACCTGTACCGCGCTCTCACCTCACACCCCATGGTCAAGATCGTGCTCTGATGCAAATACGCCATCTCGGGCGTGCGGCATATCTGCCCACTTATGAAGCCATGCAAGCCTTCACTGCCGGGCGTGACGCGGACACACCCGACGAACTGTGGCTCTGTGAGCACCCGCCCGTCTTCACCCAAGGCTTGGCAGGTCAAACAGGCCACCTGCTGGAGCCTGGCAACATTCCGGTGATCCAGACCAACCGGGGAGGGCAAGTCACCTTTCATGGCCCGGGGCAAGTCATGGCCTACCCACTGGTGAACCTGCAGCGGGCAGGCTATTACGTCAAAGAATACGTTTACAAGCTCGAAGAATCGGTCATCCGCACCCTCGCGCACTTTGGCGTCACAGGCCACCGTGTGGCGGGCGCACCGGGCATCTATGTCCGCTTGGACGACCCGTTCATCCACGCCGCTCTGACCGGCCCAGCCAACCCTTCTGACCCGTTCAAGGGGCTGGGCAAAATCAGCGCACTGGGCATCAAGGTCAGCCGCCACTGCACTTACCACGGCGTGGCCATGAACGTGGCCATGGACCTCGAACCCTTTGAACGCATCAACCCTTGCGGATATGCAGGATTGAAAACCGTCGACCTTTCTACAATGGGCGTCGACACCACCTGGGACGAAGCGGCTCAGGTACTGGCCAAGCAACTCGATGCCCGTCTGTGACGGCACAAGTCCGGCCCGAAACGAAAGCAAACCATGAGCAACCCCACCCCCGAAAGCAACGTTGTGCGCGAAGCACAAACGCTAGAGAACTACGACCCCATGGCCAAGCAAAAAGCGGCCGCTAAACTCTCGCGCATTCCTGTCAAGGTCGCGCAAGGGGAACCCCTCAAAAAGCCCGACTGGATCCGCGTGAAAGCGGCCTCGCCCACCACGCGCTTTTACGAAATCAAGGACGTTCTGCGCGCCAACAAGCTGGTCACCGTGTGCGAAGAAGCCAGCTGCCCCAACATCGGTGAATGCTTTGGCAAGGGCACAGCCACCTTCATGATCATGGGCGACAAGTGCACGCGCCGCTGCCCATTTTGCGACGTAGGCCACGGGCGCCCGGACCCGCTCGACGTGAACGAACCGGACAACTTGGCCAAGACCATTGCGCAACTCAAGCTGCAATATGTGGTCATCACCAGCGTGGACCGCGACGACCTGCGCGACGGCGGGGCGGGCCACTTTGTGGAATGCATCCGCAAAACGCGAGCGCTTTCTCCCACCACCCAGATCGAAGTTTTGGTGCCCGACTTTCGGGGGCGCGATGACCGAGCACTCGACATTCTGAAGGCTGCACCGCCCGATGTGATGAACCACAACATGGAGACTGTGCCTCGCCTGTACAAGGAAGCACGCCCCGGTTCGGACTACCAGTTCTCACTGAACTTGTTGAAAAAATTCAAATTGCTCTTCCCGAACGTTCCCACAAAAAGCGGCCTGATGGTGGGCTTGGGCGAGACGGACGAAGAGATCCTCGACGTCATGCGAGACATGCGCGCTCACCACATCGAAATGCTGACGATTGGACAGTACTTGGCCCCGAGCAACAGCCACCTGCCTGTGCGCCGCTACGTGCACCCCGACACCTTCAAGATGTTCGAGGCCAAAGCCTACGAGATGGGATTCACCCACGCAGCCGTGGGGGCCATGGTCCGCAGTTCGTACCACGCAGACCAGCAAGCCCATGCGGCCCAGAACGCGGCTCAAGGCCAATCTTCACACTGACGCCCAATGTGAGCGCACTGCGCCCGACCCCTTTGGCTCTGGGAGCCATTGCCTTGTGGGCCAGCCTGGCCGCACTGGGCGTGCGCCTGTCTCACCTGCCGCCTTTTTGGCTCACGGGGGTGGCCCTGATCATTGGCAGTGTGATCGCGCTGCCCTTGTCCCGTTGTGATCCGCGCCCATGGCATGTGCCGCTGCCTACGCTGGCACTGGGTGTGTATGGTTTGTTTGGCTTTCACTTTTTGCTTTTCATGGCGCTTCGGCACGCTCCACCTGTTCAGGCCAACCTGGTCAACTACCTCTGGCCCTTGGGCATGGTGGTGATGGCGCCGCTTTTTTTACCAGGTCTGAAACTGAATGTCCGTCAGTTGCTGGCCGCGCTTTTGGGGTTTGCAGGCGCTGCATTGGCTATCACGGGCGGACGCAGCCTGGATGGTGGTCTTGCTTGGGGCTACCTCCCCGCATTGGCCTCGGCATTCGTGTGGGCCAGCTATTCGTTGCTCACGCAGCGGGTGCCCCCTTTTCCCACGGCAACCATCGGTTTGTTCGCACTCGTCTCTGGTGCATTGTCGCTGGTGTGCCACTTCTTTTTGGAGCCGTCCGTTGAGCTCACCATGCAAGACGGTCTGTGGCTTTTGCTGATGGGGCTGGGCCCACTGGGCGCAGCGTTCTTTTTATGGGATGCAGCACTCAAAAGGGGGGACGCGCGTCAGATCGGCCTGCTGAGCTTTTTAACACCCTTGCTGTCGACTTTGTTGCTGCTGTGGACGCGGGGGGAAAGACCCAATGCCAGCATCTGTTTGGCCACAGCGCTGATCGTGGCCGCAGCTTGGGTGGGACGATCGAAACCCGAATGAGCCGCGACAGCATACGCGGTCATCGCTCAAGGTTCAGTCCGGCAGAACCAGGCTGGCCGGGTCGTCGTTCTCGAGCACTTCTTGCGCCCAGGACGCAAGCTTGCCGATGTCTGAGCGCAAAATTTTGTGTTTGACCGCGAGCACTTGCGACGGGTGCATCGAAAAGCTGCGCAAGCCCAAGCCCAGCAGCAAGCGCGTCATCGTCACATCGCCCGCCATCTCGCCGCACACAGACACGCCTTTGCCCTGCGCCTGACACGCGGCGATGGTGTCCGCCACCAAACGCAGCACTGCCGGGTGCAGTGGGTCATACAGGTGCGCGACCGATTCGTCCGCCCGGTCGATCGCCAGCGTGTACTGAATCAAGTCATTCGTACCGATTGACAGAAAATCAAAGTGTTTGAGGAACAAACGCAGCGACAAAGCCGCCGCCGGGATCTCGATCATGGCTCCCAAGCAAATCGGGCCGTGCACGATGCCGCGCTTGTCCAAGTCCAATCGGGCCTGCTCTATCAACGCCACGGTCTGTCGGATCTCACTGCCATGCGCCAACATGGGTACCAGCAAGTTGACCTTGCCATGTGCCGCCGAGCGCAATATGGCTCGCAACTGCGTGAGGAACATCGATGGATCGGCCAGGCTCCAGCGGATGGCCCGCAGGCCCAGCGCCGGGTTCAGGTGCGCGGCATCGTGCCTCGATTCATCGAGCGGTTTGTCTGCACCCACATCCACGGTGCGAATGGTCACGGGCAAGCCATTCATGCCCTCGACCGCACGGCGGTAAGCCTGGTACTGCTCTTCTTCGTTGGGCAAGTTGCCTTGACGCCCCATGAACAGGAATTCGCTGCGAAAAAGCCCCACGCCCACCGCCCCCGCGGAAAGGGCGGCCACGGTGTCTTCCGGCATTTCGATGTTTGCCAAGAGCTCGATCCTTTGACCATCGAGCGTCACCGCCGGGGTGTGGCGCAATCGGGCCAGGCGTTCGCGCTCGATGCCCTCTTGGCGCTGCTTGAAACTGTATTCGGCCAAGATGATTGGAGACGGGTCCACGATGACCACGCCGGCATCGCCGTCAATGATGATCCAATCGTCTTGCTTGATCAGTTGGCTGGCCGTACGTGCGCCCACCACCGCCGGAATGTCCAGGCTGCGGGCCACAATGGCCGTGTGCGAGGTCTTGCCGCCGACATCGGTCACAAAGCCTGCAAACACACTTTGCTTGAACTGCAGCATGTCGGCGGGCGACAGGTCGTGCGCCACCAGCACCAAGGGCACATCGGTGTCTTCGAGTTGCAGCTCCTGCTGCGGGCGTGCAGGCCGCGGCGCACGCACCACCACGGAGCCCGTGCCCTTGAGGCTCAACAAGACCCGCTCAGCCACTTGCTCGACATCGGCTTTGCGTTCGCGCAGATAAAGGTCGTCCATCTCGTCGAACTGGCGGGCAATGACTTCGAGTTGGCTGGTCAGCGCCCACTCTGCGTTGTACAGACGATCCTTGATCCACTGAACCACGCTGGTATTGAGTTCATCATCTTCCAGCAGCATCAGGTGAACATCCAGCAGGGCCACCAGCTCGTGTGGCGCATCCTTGGGCATGTCCCTTTGCAGGCGCTTTAACTCTTCAATCACCTCATCGCGCGCCGCACGCATCCGTTCAATTTCAGCACCCACCTGATCGGGCTGCAAAAAATAGTGGGCCACGTCGACCCGACTGGACGCCACCAGTACCGCGCGCCCGATGGCAATGCCCCGGGCCACGGCCAAGCCATGGATGCTGAACGTCATGTCAGCACCTCCACGCTTTGCAGGAACACCGTCGCCGACATGCTTACTCGCCTTCGCCGAATTTGTCGGCCATCAACGCCAGCAACGCCTGCATGGCCTCCTCTTCGCGCTCGCCAATGGTCTCCAAAACCACCTCACTGCCCAAACCGGCTGCCAACATCATGACGCCCATGATGCTTTTGGCATTGACGCGTCGCTCGCCCTTGCTCAGCCAAACCTCGCAGGGGAAACTGCCCGCCAACTTGGTGAGTTTGGCCGATGCACGGGCATGCAGGCCGAGCTTATTGCTGATCGTCGTGGTGGTTTGGGACATGTCTCTTTCCTGTCTGGTTTTGGGGCGCAGTGCTGCCCACGGGCATGATGCCCTGGGCTCCACCGGCCTGGGCGCGCGTGGCCAGCGCCTCAAGGCTTTCGTGTCGGTAACAAACACTGCGCAGCAACATAGGCAAGTTGGCCCCTGTGACCAATCGCGTGTCGGGATTGTTGTTGAGTTTTTGGGCGACGTTACAGGGCGTGGCGCCAAACACATCGCTGAGCAGCAAGACACCATCGGAATCGAGTTGCTGCAGGGCTCGCTGGGCACGCCCCAAAGTGGCCTCGGGCGCTTCGTCAGGGGGAACGTCTATGGCTTGCACTCCGGTCGCACAGTCAGGAAAAACATGCAGGGCACATTCGCGCAGTGCGCTGGCCAGCGGCGTGTGGGCGATGATGAGGATGCTGTTCATTTCAGCTCTCATTATCGGCTTTGTTCAACAAAAAATAGAGCCACGACAGGAACGAACATATCCCAAAGACGGCGAATGCGGCCTGGTATGCCGCCACGCGTTCCAAGCCGAACGTCATGGCCAAATCCACCAAAAGGCCAATGCCCCACTGCACGACGAATACCCCGGCAAAGATGACCAAGTTGTAGGCCGACAAGGCGCGCCCAGCCAGATGCGCTGGAAAGGCCATTCCCACCGCAGGTTGCGCCAGAGAGACGAAGGTGCTGGTCACGCAAAACACCGAGAACACCGCTGCGGCCCAAGTGCCCACCGCCGGGCCCAAATAAACCAACGCAGCAAAGGTGAGGAAGTTGAGCGGCATGCCCCAAGTGATCAGCCGGTTGGGTCGAATGCCCCGTTGGGCCAAGCCAGGCGTCACCCAGCCCCAGACCCAGAAAGCCACCAGCATCGACAGGTTGATGACAAACAAGCCGGTGGCAGACTCGATGGGCGTCCAGCCCGCGACTTGGGTCATCCAGGGACCGGCCCAGAGGGTCTGCATGGCCACAAGTCCGCCGTAACTGAAAAAGCCGATGGGAGTCATGCGCCAGAAATAGCGGCTGCGCCAGATCTCGCGGTAACTGCCGTCATCGTGTGCCACGTGTGCCGGTATTGCCGTGCTGCTGCCCTGCCAGCGCGGTACGATCCAGAAAATAAGCAGCATGGCCAGCGCAATGCCCAAGCCCATTGCCACAAACAAGGGCCGCCAACCCCAGACGGGCACCAACCACTGCACGGGCAGTGTGGACGACAGCATGCCCAGCGAGCCGGTCATCAGCATCCAGGAGTTGGTGCGCAGTTGGGTGCTGGCGTCAAACCAACGTCGGTAGCCGGTCAGCGGCGCCATCAGGCAGGCGCTCACACCCACCCCACAGAGCATGCGGGCCAAAAGCAGCCCTGCAAAATTGTCGGCCGCTGCAAAGGCCAGGCATCCCACCACAGCGAACAACAAAAACGCCAAGATCACGGTTTTGGGACCATGGCGGTCCAGCCAGCGTCCCAGAGGCAACTGCGTCAGCGAAAAGCCCAGAAAGTAACCTCCGGCCAGCAGCCCCAGGTCTTTGGCAGACAAACCCAGCTCTTGGGTCAATGTGGGCGAAAGTGTGGCCGTGATGGCGCGCACCAAGGCCGAAAAAAAGTACGCTACCGCAAACGCCAGAAAGACGGCCACTGCCAGTCGGCGAGGCAAGTGGACTGGCGCAGGGACCTGCGCGCAAGCTTCAGAGGTGCTGCTCATGGCCTGAGACTTTCAAACAGGGTGTCGGCCAATTCGGGGGGGATCTTGCGGTCATAGACCACGGCATGGACCAGGCGCACATGGTCGCCCTCCACAAACGCGCCCCAAACTGCCTGCGCCTGCACCTTCTGCCCATCACCGCGCTGACCTTGCGCGCCGATGCGCTGGGCTGCGGGCAGCGCCAACAGGCCTTTGTGCGTCCAGTCTTGCCGCTGCGCGTCCTGGGCCTGCAAGTTGTTCAGTGTGGCCCGCTGCCAGCCCATCAGCAAGGCGTTGGCGTCGGTCCCGGCTGGCAACGCAGCAGTCATCACCGCCACCATGGTCGATCCGGCCTCGCACCCGGCCACCTGCAAATCCACGGGCAAGCCACCCAGTGGCACCTGCCGCATGGTCCGGTCTGGCTTGCAGGGCAAGTCGGCTTTCAGGTTTGTGCCCTCAAAACCCGTTTGACGCCAGTTCTGATCAGGGCTGCACGCCACCAGTGAACTGGCGAGTAAAACAGTCAACACAATTTGATGCATTGCGCGATTATGGGGGCCTATCAAACCCCGCTTTGTCACCCAGGGCCACATGGCCAAGTTTCCACCATGGCGACAAGGCGCGGAGGGATTTTTCGCGACAATGACAACATGAACTCACTCGACGGCATTCGCGTACTTGACCTGTCCCGCGTTTTGGCGGGCCCTTGGTGCACTCAGACCCTGGCTGACCTGGGGGCCGATGTGATCAAGATCGAACGCCCCGGCAACGGCGACGACACCCGCAGCTGGGGGCCGCCCTTCCTGAAAGACGCCCAAGGACAGGACACCGCCGAGGCTGCGTATTACCTGGGCACCAACCGCAACAAGCGCTCCGTGACCTGTGACATCGCCCAAGCTGAAGGACAGGCGCTGATCCGCGAATTGGTCAAGCATTGCGATGTGTTCATTGAAAACTTCAAGGTCGGCGACATGGCCCGTTACGGCCTGGATTACGCCAGCCTTTCAGCCATCCATCCCAAGCTGGTGTACTGCAGCGTGACCGGCTTTGGCCAAACCGGCCCCTACCGCGAACGGGCAGGCTACGACTACGCGGTGCAAGGCATTGGCGGGCTGATGAGCGTCACCGGCGAGCGCGACGACCTGGGCGGCGGGCCGCAAAAGGTGGGCGTGGCCGTGGCAGACCTGTTCACCGGCATGTATGCCACCGTGGCCATTCTGGCCGCCTTGCGCCATGCCGATCGCACAGGCGAAGGCCAGCACCTGGACATGGCCCTGCTCGACACACAGGTGGCCATGCTGGCCAACCTGGGCGCAAACTGCCTGGTCAGCGGCAAAGTCCCCGGTCGCGCAGGCAATGCCCACCAGAACATCGTGCCGTATCAAGTGTTCGAAGTCCAAGCGGCCGCTGGCGCTGCACCCGACAGCCGCGACCACCTGATTCTGGCGGTAGGCAACGATGGCCAGTTCGCCAAATTCTGCGCGGTGGCAGGTGTGCCCGAGATGGCCAAAGACCCGCGCTACGCCCTCAATGCCGACCGGGTGCGCAACCGAGCCGAGCTGGTGCCACAACTCGAAGCCATCATGCTGTCGCGCACCAAGACCGCTTGGTTGGGCGCACTCGAAGCCGCCAAAGTGCCCTGTGGGGCCATCAACAACTTGGCCGAAGTCTTTGCTGACCCGCACGTTCAAGCGCGCCAGATGGTCAACACTTGGCAACACCCGATTGAGCCTGCCCTGAAACTGGTGGCCAGCCCGATCAAGATGAGCCGCACACCAGTGCGACAAGACTTGGCACCGCCCCTGCTCGGGCAGCACACGGGCGATGTGCTTCACTATGTGCTGGGTTACACCGCTGAACAACAAACTGCACTGCGCAACAAGGGCGTGATCTGATGGCGAACTTTCTTCTGGTGCATGGCGCATGGCACGGTGCGTGGTGCTGGCGTCGTGTTTTGCCTGGCTTGGTGCAAGCCGGACACCGCGTGCATGCCGTCACGCTGACGGGAGTGGGCGAACGCGCGCACCTGTTGCACCCGGGCATTGACCTCGAAACCCACATCACCGATGTGATGATGGCCATGGACACCGAAGAAATGGACGAGGTGATCCTGGTGGTCCACTCCTACGCAGGCATGTTGGGCACCGCGTTGGCCGACCGCCGACCTGAACGCCTCAAGCAGCTGGTCTACCTGGATGCGGTACTGCCCAAACCTGGCGAGAGCTGGAGCAGCACCCACGCAAGCGCGACGCGCAACGCACGCATTGCGGCTTACGAGGCCACACCGCTGCGCAGCTTTCCAGCACCCGATGCCTCGGTGTTTGGCTTGACCGGTGCCGACCACGCGTGGGTTCAACGCCGCCAAACGCCCCATCCAGGCGGGCCTTACACCCACGTACTGCAGTTCGACCCGAAGCAAGTCGCGTCGGTGCCGCGCACCTTCATCAACTGCACCGAGCCCCCTTTGGGCACCATCGAGGCCAGCCGACAGCGCATGATCGACGCTCAGTTCTGGGACGGTGCTTGGTTGCCAGGCTCGAACATCATTGAGATGAAAACCGGACACGATCCGATGGTCAGCGACCCCAAGGGGCTGGTTGCCATCTTGGCGTCACTGGCCTAAGACAAGCGCCGAGCCGGGTTTTAAACTGGCAAGTGACCGAGCCAAGCACAAGGGCTTTTACAATGGACGCTATGCGCCGCATGACCTTCTCCGCCCTCTTGCTTATGGCCGCCCTGGCCCTGTCCGGATGCGCTCAGGAGCAGGCGCCAGAATCAGCGTTCGTCCTGCTGGACGGCTCCAAGTTCAGCTCGTCACAACTCAAGGGCAAAGTCACATTGGTGAACTTTTGGGCCACCAGCTGCACCACTTGCGTCGCGGAAATGCCTGAGATTGTGGCCACCTACCAGCAGTACAAAGACAAAGGTTACGACACCTTGGCTGTGGCCATGAGCTACGATCCGCCCAGCTACGTGGTCAACTTTGCACACACCCGCCAACTGCCGTTCAAGGTGGCCATCGACAACACCGGTGCAGGGGCCAAGGCTTGGGGGGATGTGAAACTCACGCCCACAAGTTTTTTGCTCAACAGGCGCGGTGAAATTGTCAAACGTTATGTGGGCGCGCCTGACTTCAGCGAACTGCACCAACTGATCGAGAAACTGCTCGCTGAAACCTGATGCGTTTGAGTCAAATCAGTCTTTGCGGAAGCTGTCGTGACAGGCTTTGCAGCTGGCACCGGCCGGACCCATGGCGGCTTTGAGTGCATCCAGGTTGCCCGTTTTGGCTGCCGCCACCACTTTGGCCAGCTCAGCCTGGTTTTTGTCCACTGCGTCTTTGAATTTCGCCGACTCTGTCCAGATTTCTGGTTTGGCGCGTGTGTCGCCTTTGTCGGTGCCTTCACCGAACGCGGCCCAAGGCAGTTTGGCAACCGCTGCAATCACATCTGCGTTCTCTGCAGCCTGTTTGGCGTCATAAGGTGCTTTGCCACCGGCCATGGCGCCAAGGCGCCCAAAGTGTGCGCCCATCACAGTGAAAGACGCCTTGCGGTACTTGACGGCGTCTTCCGGCTTGGCAAATTGCGCGTGTGCTGGCATGGCGAGCACAGCGAAGAGCACGCTGGTCAGGGTGATGAATTTTTTCATGTCTTTCCTTCAAATGGTGGATGATCTGACTTTTGCAGTCTCGCATGTTTTGATTTCTTTTGCATTGGGAGTTTCCTTTGATGGTGAAAGTTCGCGTTTGGGATTTGCCCACCCGTCTGTTTCATGGGGCACTCGCTTTGGCTGTCTTGGGGCTGGCCGTCACTGGCCAAGTGGGTGGTGATGCCATGGTTTGGCATTTCCGCTTTGGCTACACCGTTTTCGCGTTGCTGCTGTTTCGCCTGTGCTGGGGCTGTGTAGGCGGTCATTGGTCACGGTGGGGGCAGCTGCCTTTGTCTTTCAAAAGCCTGAAGTCTTACTGGCAAGGACGGCAAAACCCAAAGCTCACGACAGGGCACAACCCGGCAGGCTCCTGGTCGGTGCTGGCCATGCTGTGCTGGTTGGCTTTGCAAGTCGGCACAGGCCTGGTCAGTGACGACGAGATCGTCAATTCAGGGCCCTTGACCGCGCTGGTCTCGGGCGCTGTGGTCAGCGCCGCCACCGCTTGGCACAAGGGCCTGGGCAAGTTCATCTTATTGGCTTTGGTCTTGCTGCATGTGGGTGCTGTACTTTGGTACAAGCTTCGCAAAAAACAAAACTTGATGCCTGCCATGCTGCATGGCAACAAAATGGTCGCCTCAGAAACACCGTCCTCTCGCGATGACATGACCACGAGATGGGGCGCGTGTATCGTTTTACTGCTTTGTGGCTTGGCTGTGCGTTGGGTCGTTTCCCTGGGTTTGGCCTGATGCCGGGCACGCTCGCACCGAACTACACTTTGCCAATTCACCACTTCACCTACCGCCCTTGAATTCGCATTCCATTGCTTTGCTCGCACCTGTCAGCGCGGATGACTGGCGCGAGACTCGGATCATCTTTACAGAGTACGCGCAGAGCCTGGATGTGGATTTGTGCTTTCAGGGGTTTGATGAAGAGCTCACCCATTTGCCTGGCGACTATGCGCAGCCCCGAGGTGCGCTCTTGCTTGCCAAAGTCAATGGCGCCGTGGCGGGGTGCTGCGCGTTGAGGCCCTTGGATGCTGCTGACTACCCCAATGCGGCAGAGATGAAGCGACTGTTCGTTCGTCAGGCTTTTCGTGGGTTGGGCCTTGGAAGGCAACTGGCGGAAGCGATTCTGGACGAAGCACGCATGGCGGGTTACGGATGCGTGTTGCTCGACACACTGGATGACATGGAAGCAGCGCGAACTCTTTACGCTGATTTGGGCTTCGAGGAAATCCCACCCTACTATCACAACCCCCATGCTGGCGCGCATTACCTGAAGGTTGACATCGACTGACAAGGCATCCATGAATCATCGAAAAAGGGCTGCTTACGCAGCCCTTGGCATTTTGCACAGTGGCGTTGATCAGCCCTTGGCTTGTGCCAACAAAGTGGCCGCGTCACTGACCTCAAATTTGCCTGGGCCTTCGTTGTTCAATGCCACCACTTTTCCATCTTTGACAAGCATGGAGTAACGGTTGCTGCGCAGGCCCATTCCACGACTGGTCAGATCCAGTGTCAGGCCAGTGGCTTTTGTGAAGTCGGCGCTGCCGTCACCCAACATGCGCACCTTGGCGTCCGTCTTTTGGTCGCGCGCCCATGCGCCCATGACGAAAGCATCGTTCACGCTCACGCACCAGATTTCATCCACCCCTGCGGCCTTGAAGGCTTCAAAATTTTCAACGTATCCAGGCACATGCTTGGCCGAACAGGTGGGCGTGAAAGCGCCTGGCAGTGCGAACAGAGCGATGGTTTTGCCTGCAGAGGCTTTGGCGACATCGACCGGATTGGGGCCAATGCTGCAACCATTGCCTTCGACTTCAACGAATTCCATCAATGTGGCTGCCGGCAGTGTGTCTCCGATTTGGATCATGGGGTTCTCCTGAGTGATCAATGTTTGAACGAAAAAAAACGACCCACCATTGTGGGTCGTTTTCTTGAAGCTTGCTTGAGTTTCAGCTTTTGGGCTTAAATGGCAGCAGCCTTTTCAACCAGGCGCGTAGCGACCCAGTTTTTGGTCTTCGAAATCGGACGACTTTCCGTGATCTCGATGGTGTCACCCAAGTGAAATTCACCTGTTTCGTCGTGCGCGTGGTACTTGCTCGACTTGGCAACGATCTTGCCGTAGAGCGCGTGCTTCACACGGCGTTCCACCAGCACGGTCACGGTCTTGGCTCGCTTAGCGCTGACCACCTTGCCAATCAAGGTGCGCTTGAGGGATGTCTTAGCTTCCGTCATGGTCACTCCTTACTTGGCGGCTTGCTTTTGGGCAAGGATGGTTTTGGCACGGGCGATGGCACGTCGAGTCTGGCTCAATGTACCGGTGTTGCCGATTTGTTGAGTCGCTTTTTGCATGCGAAGACCAAAGTGGGCTTTTTGCAGCTCTTTGATTTCCGATTCGATACCAGCAACGTCTTTTTGGCGCAGTTCAGCAGCTTTCATTTCTAGTTTCTCCTGAATTACTGGCCAATCATGCGTGCCACAAACGTGGTGCGCAAGGGCAACTTGGCCGCGGCCAATTTGAAGGCTTCACGGGCCAACTCTTCAGGCACGCCCACGATTTCGTAGAGCACCTTACCGGGTTGGATTTCGGCCACATAGTATTCGGGGTTACCTTTACCGTTACCCATACGCACTTCAGCAGGCTTGGTGGAAATCGGTTTGTCAGGGAACACACGAATCCAGATGCGACCGCCACGCTTGACGTGACGGGAAATCGCACGACGTGCGGCTTCAATCTGGCGGGCCGTCAAACGGCCGCGGTCTGTGGACTTCAGGCCGAAGTCACCGAACGCCACCGTGTTGCCACGGGTAGCGACGCCGGTGTTGCGGCCTTTCTGTTCCTTGCGGAACTTTCTGCGAGCTGGTTGCAGCATGTCATTACTCCTTATTGACCGTCAGCTGCTGCAGCTGGCGCGGCGACTGTGCGTACGCGCTTAACGGCGGGTTTGGCATCGCCACCTGCGCCAGCAGGCTTGTCGCTGCCGTCTGTGGGGGCTGTGTTGGTGCCAGCGGGGCGACGTGGGCCGCCTCGACGATCGCCTGTGGGGCGGTCACCAGGACGGGCATCACGGCGTGGGCCACGCGGGCGGCGCTCTTCTTCGGCACGTGGCTCAGCCAGTGCAGGAGCGTCATTGCGACCCAATGTGTCACCTTTGTAGACCCAGACCTTGACACCAATGATGCCGTAGGTGGTCTTGGCTTCGGAAGTGGCGTAGTCAATGTCAGCGCGCAGGGTGTGCAACGGCACACGTCCTTCGCGGTACCACTCTGTACGCGCAATTTCGATGCCGTTCAAGCGGCCAGCCGACATGATCTTGATGCCTTGGGCACCCAGACGCATGGCGTTTTGCATGGCGCGCTTCATGGCGCGACGGAACATGATCCGCTTTTCGAGCTGCTGCGTGATGCTGTCAGCGATCAATTGCGCATCGATTTCGGGCTTGCGCACTTCTTCGATGTTCACGGCCACTGGCACACCCAAGCGAGCAGAGAGTTCTTTCTTGAGCAACTCGATGTCTTCACCTTTCTTGCCGATCACCACACCTGGACGGGCTGAGAAGATGGTGATGCGGGCGCTCTTGGCTGGACGCTCGATCAGCACGCGAGAAACCGCAGCGTTCTTGAGTTTGGCCTTGAGGTACTCACGCACCTTGATGTCTTCGGCCAGCATGCCGGCGAAGTCACGGTTGTTGGCATACCAACGGCTTGCCCAGTTGCGGCTAACAGCCAGGCGGAAACCGGTAGGATGGATTTTCTGTCCCATAGTTCTTCCTGATTAATTGCCG
>CAIJQQ010000066.1 GCA_903822825.1 uncultured Burkholderiales bacterium
CGGGCATGGACAATGCCCTCTTGGATGCTGGTCGCTACATTGGCGGCATAGAGCGCCGCACCGGCGTTGAGGATCACGATGTCGCGTGCCGCGCCTGGCACGTTGTCCAGCACACCGCGCAGCATGGCCATCGATTCTTCGGGTGTGTCCACCCTCAGCGCGCGGTTACTGGCCATGGTCATGTCGAAATCCTCTGGATGAACTTCGTACTCGGAGATCTGGCCGTTCTTGAGTTCACCTACCAATGTGGCTGCACCCAGACTGAGCTCGTCCATGCCATCTCTGCCATAGACCACCAGCGCATGTTCGGCACCCAGCCGTTGCAGGGCGCGCACCTGGATGCCCACCAAATCGGGATGGAACACCCCCATCAGGATGTTGGGCGCCCCGGCGGGGTTGGTCAAAGGCCCCAGGATGTTGAAGATGGTGCGCGTGCCCAACTCTTTTCGCACGGGTGCCACGTTTTTCATGGCTGGGTGGTGGTTGGGCGCGAACATGAAGCCGATGCCCACCTCCTGGATGCATTGAGCGATCCGCTCTGGCGACAAGCCCAGACTGCCGCCCAAGGCCTCGATCACGTCGGCACTGCCCGACTTGCTGCTGACACTTCGGCCACCGTGCTTGGCGGTCTTGGCCCCGGCAGCCGCGGCCACAAACATGGCGCAGGTCGAAATGTTGAACGTGTGCGAACCGTCACCGCCAGTGCCAACGATGTCGACCAGGTGCGTTGGATCAGGCACATGGACCTTGGTAGAGAACTCACGCATGACCTGCGCTGCCGCAGTGATTTCGCCAATGGTTTCTTTTTTGACGCGCAAGCCGGTGATGAGGGCTGCCGTCATGACAGGCGACAACTCGCCTTGCATGATCATGCGCATGATCTTGAGCATCTCGTCGTGGAAGATCTCCCGGTGCTCGATGGTGCGTTGCAGGGCTTCTTGAGGGGTGATGGGCATGGGGCTCTCCAATGCGGCCGGCCTCATGGCCGGACCAGGAAGTTCTTGAGCATGGCGTGGCCGTGCTCAGTGAGGATGGACTCGGGGTGAAATTGCACCCCCTCGATGTCGAGTTCGGTGTGGCGCACCCCCATGATCTCACCGTCGTCGGTCCAGGCCGTGACTTTGAGGCATGCCGGGCAGCTGGCACGCTCGATGGCCAGCGAGTGGTAACGGTTGACCGTGAATTGCTCTGGCAACCCAGCGAACACGCCTTCTTGTGTGGTGGCGATGACGCTGGTCTTGCCGTGCATCTGCTCCTGGGCGCGCACAATCTTGCCGCCAAAAGCCGCACCGATGCCTTGATGCCCCAAACACACACCCAAAATAGGCATCAGACCAGCGAAGTGCTGGATGGCCGCGACCGAAATACCGGCCTCGGCAGGCGAGCACGGCCCGGGCGAAATCACCAGCCGATCGGGTTGGCGGGCGGCGATCCCTTCAAGGGTGATTTCGTCGTTGCGAAACACTTCAACATCCGCGCCGAGTTCACCAAAGTATTGGACGATGTTGAAAGTGAACGAGTCATAGTTGTCCACCATGAGGAGTTTGATCTTCTGAGTCATGGGGTTCACTCCAGGCCTTCTTCGACCAGCTCACTGGCGCGCAGCAAGGCGCGGGCCTTGTGCTCGGTTTCGCGCCACTCCATCTCGGGCACCGAATCGGCCACGACGCCGGCTGCAGCCTGCACGTACAGCGTCTGGTCCTTGATAACGGCAGTGCGGATCGCAATCGCCACATCCATGTCGCCCGCATAGCTGAGGTAGCCACAAGCGCCACCATAAATACCGCGCTTGACCGGCTCGAATTTGTCAATCAGCTCCATCGCGTGAACTTTGGGCGCACCCGTCAGCGTGCCGGCCGGGAAAGTGGCTTTGAGGACATCCATGTTGGTCATGCCCTCATGCAGGATGCCTTCAACATTGCTCACGATGTGCATCACGTGGCTGTAGCGCTCCACGGCAAAGGCCTCGGTCACTTTGACCGAGCCGATCTTCGCAATGCGTCCGATGTCGTTGCGGGCCAGGTCGATGAGCATCACATGCTCTGCGCGCTCTTTCGGGTCGTCCAGGAGCTCCTGTTCTGTGGCCAGGTCTTTCTCTGGCGTTGCGCCGCGCGGACGCGTGCCCGCGAGCGGACGGATGGTGACTTTGGTGCCCTCGTCCGTCTTTTCTTGGCGCACCAGAATTTCCGGGCTGGCCCCGACCACATGGAAATCGCCAAAGTTGTAGAAATACATGTACGGGCTCGGGTTGAGCGAACGCAGCGCACGGTACAAGGACAAGGGGCTTTCGGTGTAACGCTTCTTGATGCGCTGACCCACTTGCACCTGCATGAAGTCACCGGCTGCGATCAGTTCCTTGGCCTCGTCCACGGCACGCAGGTAATCCGCTTTTGCAAAATCCCGCTCGACCGGGTAAGTCTGAGTGGCTTTGACCACCGGAGCACTGACCGAGTACTTGAGTTGCTCCTTGAGGTCGCGCAAACGCTTTTTGGCGTAGGCATAGGCCTCTGGCTGCGCCGGGTCGGCATATACGATCAAGTACAGCTTGCCAGAGAGGTTATCGATGACCGCCAACTCCTCACACTGCAACAGCAAGATGTCGGGCGTACCTAATGTGTCGGGCGGGCAGCTGTTTTCGAGCTTTTTCTCGATGTAACGCACCGCGTCGTATCCAAAGTACCCCGCCAAACCACCGCAAAAACGCGGCAAGCCCGGACGCAGCGCCACTTTGAAACGTTTTTGGTATGCGTCAATGAAGTCGAGCGGGTTGCCTGCCGAGGTTTCCATCACCACGCCTTCGCGCACGACTTCGGTCTTGGCCTGGTCACCAAAGCCGCTGGCGCGCACGAAAGTGTGGGCTGGAAGGCCGATGAAGCTGTAGCGCCCGAAGCGCTCACCGCCCACGACAGACTCCAGCAGAAAACTGTATTGTCCACCGTCCTTGCTGTGCGCAAGCTTCAGGTACAGAGAGAGGGGGGTTTCGAGGTCCGCAAACGCCTCCAGCATGAGGGGAATACGGTTGTAGCCTTGGCTGGCCAAGCTTTTGAATTCAAGTTCTGTGATCACGGCAAAGAGCCTCCAAGTGAGCTCTGCAACCTCGTGGGAGGTGCGTTCAATTCATCCAGTTGCCCGGCTAGGAGCGGGGCGCGGGTGGCAGCACGAAGGCTGCGCAGTCAGTGGGCGTCAGACTGGCTGTCGCCAGGGCCAGGCCCCCCGGCCTTCCAGAGCGGAATGGCCAGGCAGACGGTCTGCGTGAGGGTGACTTGGGATGTTGAACATGAGGCCTCCAGTGTAGCAAAGCCCCGGGGCGTTGTGCCGATCACGCATCATCGCGCACCAGCGCCCCAGACAGTAGGCAACTGAGCCAATGAACCGAGCCAAGCCAGCGCAGGCGTTTGCTGGATCGGCTCGCCATGGTTGTAGCCGTAAGTCACCAACACCACCTCGCAGCCCGCCGCGCGAGCAGCTTGCGCGTCGTTGCTGGAGTCGCCCACCATCAATGTTTGTAAGGGCAAGGTGCGCAGGGCCTCGCAAGTCTTGAGCAAAGGCAGTGGGTCAGGCTTTTTGCGCTCAAAACTGTCACCACCAAAAACCAGCGGAAAAAACCTGGCCAGACCCTTGGCCTCAAGCAGCGGCCGGGCAAAAGACAGGGGCTTGTTGGTCAGGCATGCCAGTTGCAACCCGGCCTCCTGCAGCAGTGTCAAGCCTTCGACCACGCCATCGTAGACCGCAGCAAACTCGCCATTGATGCTCAGGTAATGGTGCTGGTAACGTTGCCAAGCGGGCTGATAGAGCGCTTGGACATCACGTCCCGCACACGCAGCGACCTCGGGCAAAGCCAGCTGGTGCGCCAGCACGGAACGGATCAAGTGCTCAGAGCCCTTGCCGACCGTGCGCTCGACCAAGGCGCGTGTCACCGGTGGCAAATCCAGATCAGCCAGCGTGCGGTTGAGGGCGACCTCAAAATCCCCCAGTGTGTCGACCATGGTGCCATCGAGATCAACGATGGCTGCTTTCCAGCGCGCAGGCATGTCACCCCAATGCAGCGCGCATCTGATCGATCACGGCCTTGTAGTCGGGCTGGCCAAAGATGGCACTGCCGGCCACAAAAGTGTCGGCTCCAGCATCGGCCACGCGGCGGATGTTGTCGGTCTTGATGCCACCATCGACTTCGAGGCGGATGTCGCGACCACTGCGCTCGATCCACTGGCGAGCCAGCGCGACTTTGCGCAAGGCCGATTCGATGAAGCTTTGACCGCCAAAACCGGGGTTCACGCTCATGATCAAAATCAGGTCAATGTCGTCAATGGCCCATTCCAGAACGTCCAGCGGCTCGGCAGGGTTAAAGACCAAACCGGCTTTCACGCCTTTGCTTTTGATGGCCTGGATGCTGCGGTGCACGTGCGCGCTGGCGTCCGGGTGGAAGCTGATCAAATCAGCGCCGGCATCGGCAAACGCGAAGGCCAAGGCATCCACCGGCGAAACCATCAAATGGACATCGATCGGCACGGCCAGGCCCGCAGGCGTTTTGGCGTGCGGTTTCAAGGCCTGGCAAACCATGGGGCCGAACGTGAGGTTGGGCACGTAGTGGTTGTCCATCACGTCAAAGTGAATCCAGTCTGCGCCGCTGGCGATGACGTTCTTCACTTCATCGCCTAAGCGGGCGAAATCGGCCGACAAAATGGAGGGGGCAATTCGGTATGTGTTGCTCATGCGCCTATTGTCGCAGTTACCATCGGGCATGGCAGATTACGAATTTCACATCCAGACCGAACCCCGCTTTGTGCCCGAGCAGAGCGATTCGGGTCAGCACATCTTTGGATTTGCGTACACCGTGACCATCACGAACACCGGCTCGGTCGCCGCACAGTTGATCGCTCGCCATTGGGTGATCCGCAACAGTGTTGGCGATGTCGACGAAATTCGTGGCTTGGGGGTTGTAGGTCACCAGCCCCTGCTCCAACCGGGTGAATCCTTTGAATACGCCAGCGGTTGCCGCCTGAAAACTGAGACAGGCTCCATGCGGGGTGAATTTTTCTTTGTTGCGGTGGATGGCCACCGCTTTGAATGCCCCATTGCACCTTTCATGCTCGACGCATCCGCCACGCCAGGCTCACCGGGCGGACAGCTCTTGCATTGAGTCAGAGCACACGCGCGCAACTTTGAGCGGTTAAGCTTGCGCCATGGGTGAATTTGACCTGATCAACCGCTATTTCAAAAAGCCTGCACGCCATGCCGAC